>JARGOB010000007.1 GCA_029212925.1 Coxiellaceae bacterium
AACTGTACCAACGTTTAAGTGTGGCTTGCCTCTTTCAAATTTTTCCTTAGACATCGAGTCTTCCTCTAAATCAAAAATTAAACAAAAACAAAATGTTGCAACAACATTCCAGCTAAATCCTGGAGCCCACAACTGGAATTGAACCAGTGACCTCTTCCTTACCAAGGAAGTGCTCTACCCCTGAGCTATGTGGGCAGCAATTAAGCGGGTGATGGGAATCGAACCCACACCATCAGCTTGGAAGGCTGAGGTTCTACCGTTGAACTACACCCGCGAGCCAAATGATAGAACACAAAAGACAAAAAAAATGATTAATATCAAAAGCTTGCCTTCCCTCAATCTCCTGTGATCTATCCTCTGATCCAATCTATTCTGGAGGGGGGAGGATTCGAACCTCCGAAGGCTGAGCCGCCAGATTTACAGTCTGGTCCCTTTGACCGCTCGGGTACCCCTCCCTAAAATAGCCCGTTATTGTCGTTACTTCGGCCCCTCTTGTCAACTAAAAGATCGAGCTTTTTTAAGCTATTTTGCTGCAATATTCCAATATGTTGTAACCCTTTGCTACTGGACAAGTGAAACGATCTCCATTAGCATTGGCTCCGTCTACTAAGGTTAAGGAACATAACACCCCATGCAAGCGACTAAAGCGGTGACAACGGCTGTCTCACTCGATGAAATACGCGCGCCTGTCCAGGCGGATTTTGATGCCGTCAATCGCCTCATCACCGATGAATTATTCTCAGATGTTCCATTAATTCAAGAAGTTGCGAGACATATCGTCAGCAGCGGCGGCAAGCGCTTACGTCCACTATTGGTACTATTGAGCGCCAACGCTTGTGGACACCAAGGACAAGAACAACACGAATTAGCCACAGTCATCGAATTTATTCACACCGCCACCTTATTACATGACGATGTTGTCGATAAAACTGACCTTCGCCGTGGCGAACAAACCGCCAATCATGTCTGGGGCAACTCTGCCAGCGTATTGGTTGGTGACTTTCTGTATTCACGCTCTTTTCAGATACTCGCCAAACGCGCTAACGTTAAAGTTACTAAAGTTCTGGCTGATTCGACTAACATAATCTCTGAAGGTGAAGTGCTACAACTGATCCATCAACATGATACCGACCTATCGAAAGAGCATTATTTGCGTGTTATCGAACGTAAAACCGCTGAATTATTCCAGGCCGCATGCCAAATTGGCGCACTGATTGGTCAACCAGATAACAATGAACTGCAGCAAAGCATGCGTCAGTTCGGCCATGACTTTGGTGTCGCCTATCAAATCATTGACGATATATTAGATTACATGGCTGACCCAGATGTTTCCGGTAAAGCAATCGGTAACGATTTACGTGAAGGTAAAATCACACTGCCTTTATTACGCACACTAGAAACCTGCACTGACGAAACCCGCAAACTAATTCACCACGTCATAGATAAAGGTGCCGATGACCAACAATTACAAACCCTAGTCACTGCCGTTAAACAAAGCGATGCCTACACCTATTGCATCAACGAAGCTAATCGTTATATTGATAACGCACTAAAGCACCTCGATGCACTACCCGCTTCTGATTGCAAACAATCACTGATCCAAATGTGTCAGTTTATCTTAGAACGTCACTACTGATGAGGACTTAACACACCACCGTTTTCTAGCTGCTTGTCGGCTACATAAGCTGCTGGGTCAGCATCTACATCATCACCCACTGACTGCGCTTTTATATTCTCAAACAAGCTGTTGCCAGCAAGGGTTTCAGTGTTACGACACAGTGTATTTTTTACATCTCTAATAAGCCCAAAAGTAATGCTAGTCATCACTACACAGCTTGCTATAGCACGATAAGGTTGATCATAAGCAAACTGATTGGTTTGGAAGCAAATTGGTAGCAATACAGCAGCAACCGGCGCATAGCTTGTTAAACTATCTTGCGCCAAAGGAGAGATCACACTCATATCCACCTTAGCTAACGCTTGACGCGTGCTCTGCAACACCAGCCCAGCAGTAAAAGTCAGCAAAATGTTATAAGCCATAGTTAAACTTAAACCAACAGTACTCCCCTTCGATGTATCAGCACCGAACATTAACTGCCCGGCAGATAAAACTGAATTCATCGCAGCTAAAGAGAAAACAAAAACACTACCCATAAAAATAAATGCAGATGCATCGCTCATGTTGTGCGAACCGTGCGTTTCACCAAAAACATCACCAGCTGGCTCACGGCGACGCCGCGGCGTCCGCGAACGACCGCGCGATCGTGCGTTACTAAGATCCCTATTAGACCTACTAGATCCAGACATACAACACCCCTTATTCATAAATATATTTCAAGATAGTTTTGTGTATATCGAATAAGTTTGCAAGCGAGCGCACTAAAAATAATATTTACTTAAGCATTTTAATCATCAAAGATCATAAAGTTGAATTAAATCATCATAGGTATATCATACAATAAACGCGTCACCACCTACCAACAAGGAAGTAAAATGGCCAATGCAGACCTGTCCAGTCGTCACAAAATGCTACATGCACTGATATGCTTTTTTGTTGTACCCATGTCAGGCTTAGGCATCGACATATACACACCTTCCTTACCAAGCATCATGCATTATTTTAGTGCAGACAGTAACGCGGCCAAATATTCGATTTCAATTTATATTTTAAGCATCGGTATTTTTCAGCCAATCGTCGGCCCCTTGTCAGACAGCCTCGGCAGAAAATGGTTCGTCATATTCGGCCTTGGCGCAACAGTAATTATGATGTGGCTAGCAACACTATCCACTTCCATACATATGCTATGGGCTATTCGATTCTTTCAAGGCATGACCATCTCCTTTGCTTTAGTGCCAGCACGTGCTTTATTAAAAGACTTATTCGATGGCGATGAATTTAAAAGAAGCATAAACACTTTAACCGTTGTCTGGGCATTGGGACCACTTATCGCACCTTACATAGGTGGCTACATTCAAACCTACTGGGGCTGGAAAGCCAACTTTTATACGCTAGCTATCTATGCATTCGTAGCTGCACTCTTTGCTTGTGCCGTTTTAAAGGAAACCATTCCCCAAAGACAACCTCTGCACTTTGGCAAGATGCTAGCTAGCTACGGCTTAATATTAAAAAACACTGAATTCCTAAAAAGCACATTAGTTCAATCGATGTGTTACTGCCATATTGTTGTCTACGGCGTGCTTGGTTCATTCCTCATTCAAGCCAGCATGCATTACAGTGCCGTTGTCTTTGGTCAAACAGCATTAGCCGTAGGTTGCGCTTGGTTGATCGGAAATTTGTTTAATCGTTTTATTTCGCAAATCAGCGACACTAAAAAAGCATTATATTGTTGCGTTGGCGGATTACTTACTTCAATAATAATGATCATACTCGCCGCGCTGGGCCACTTCAGCCTCAATAGCTTACTAATTCCCGTATTATTTATTACCTTCTTTGCCAGCATTATCTATCCAATCCTATTTGGCAATGCCATTGCGTTATTCCCCAAACACGCGGCCACAGCTAGTGCCGTTAATGTTGGTCTGGTGATGATTTTTGTCAGTGTGTTAACTACCATTAGCTCCAGTATTCATGATGCTAATCTTTTTCCCATCAGCATTACTTATTTTATTTTTTGGTGCGTATCGCTAGTAATGTACCCTTCGCTATTTAAGCGTCTTTAATCTGTTGTTAAGGTTTTTTCCTGCCAATGATAAAGACAGCATGAAATCAGCTGTGCTAGCATGTTCGCGGAGAATATTAATGGGGGAGACAATTCATGGGAACCAGCAGACTTCAGCCAAGACAGCCAAGTAGTCATCGCGATGTAGATTCATCACAACATTTTCATAGTTCAGCTAAATATTTAGCGGCTACCATGCTTAGCTTTACCGGAGGAAGCACGGTATTACTGCATGAATTAATGCACCATCGCCGGCCCGGTGTTTATTATATCGGTGATTTCTTTTTACTGGCTTCAATAGCGTTAGCCGCGAAATCCGGCATCGAACTTCTTCGTGGCCTGAAGAAAATTAGCCCGGCAAATATCCAGATACAAGGTGCTTCCAAGTCTTTCCTTTCTGATGGCGAGACACAAGGCACGAAGCCACTATGCGGCATTAACAGCCGTGCCTTTAAATCAGCAGCCATCGGCTTTGCCGCCGTCGGTTTAATCGCAAGCTTTGGTGCAGTGATTGACGAAAACTACCGCATTCATAAAGGGCTGGATAAAGGCATCACACTACTCACTGAATGGGTGCTCGGCTTTGGCTTAGCAGCAACCGCCATAGCAGCTTCCGCTGCTGTGTTAGCCGTAAAACAAACGGTATGGGAAAGAAAGCACCCCGTAGACACGACGCCTTATGCTCTCAACTACGAAGAGAGAGGCTGCCTCGGAAATTTTTGCTTCGGTAGTTAATTTTAAAGGGCGCAGAAAGCGCCCTTTTTTACACCTATCACATAGGTTGCACAGGTTGTGGTACATGACTTTGTAATAAACTGTCGAGCTTATCCAAAACCTTACGCATTCTTTCTGTCGTTTTACGCGCCCCCATACCACCAAACAAACCATTGCTGCTTTCTAATGGATGTCGATCCTTACGACTTCGCTTAAATGAATCATGGCGATGTTGATCCATATGAAAATGCCTAGGACCCGCTTCATAATTACCTTCATCATCAAACAAACGCAGTGAGTAATGCAAGTTAGGCAGCTTATGATGCAAACCGGCTAAGGCCGTTCTTAAATCATCCACAGAGGTAGCTTTAGCTATTACCTCACAGTACAACTGCATACCTTGCGCCTTTGCTCTACCCATCATATGAAAACGGTATCTACGCTTCTCCGATGCTGACAACGCAGACAGTGGCTTTGCAGCAAAACGCTTTTCCATTGACTCAAATTTTTCAACCAAATGCTCAATGCGTTTTTGAAAACCACTAAACACATTAGAATTAAACAGCGCTTCTTTTAAGTCAAACAGCTGTTGATCATCATTCTTATAATAACGCCCCCAGTCCTTTATCATCGGCGTGAATTCATTGCTATTGCGATCACTCCAGGTAACATCTACCGGCCGTCGCTGCGGCTCACTGCGGCCAACCACCTCACCGTGTTTTCGCAATTCGTCGACCTTCACACGTAATGCGGCACGTAATCCCGTATACTTTCTTGTCACTAAATGATGCAATGTAATCGGTCGACTGGGAACACCCGTTTCTGCAACCGAATCAATCATGTCTTCTTTAACACGTTTACGCAGTTGCTTATGTGCGTCCAGCGCCAACTCGCAGGCTTGCTTTACTTCACCGGCAGCTGTCTCACGCATCCCCCACCGCTCAAGCACACCCGTATGGCTCCTTACATCACTGCCATATAACTGCAACCTCAATGCATTTGCTTGCGCAATTTCCGCAGAGATATTATCCAAATACAATGAAATATTTAAATTCGCAAAGTCACCGAGCACATCGCGTCCACCCGGCACTAAATGTGCCTCCTGCATTTTACGCCAAACTTTTTTTACACCCTGCCAATCAACACGCTTAACATCCACCTGAGCCAATGAAGAACATCGTGCCATAGTAATTTTTGCATCTGCTATCGCAACAGTAAGCTCATCCAATAGCTCCATCGCTTTATTGGCTCGCACAAGACTATGGTACATCTCCGTATGAAGCGCGGTTATAATTTGAAACTGCTTACTGCGCCTTGCATCCAAGTCAAGTCGTGCCGAATCACTTAATCTCGATTCATCCAGGTGCGTTCTAGGGTCAGGCATATCCGCTAAACCAGCATCGACAGCCACCCAGTCTTTATCCATATTTCTCGCCGATAACACGCCACGGAAATCATCCGACCGACGGCCCATCCCCCAATCATCCGCAGCTAATGGCTTCATTCCTTCTATAAATGGCTGGCAATTTTTTACTGCACCACGAGTGCTGGTTTCAACAAAATAAGGGACATCTTTACCTTCACGTTCAAAATTAACACCAAAATTAAATAGCGCTTTGGCTCGTGCATATTCAACCGTCTCATGCTTTGTTTCGTCAGGTTTTAATAATTTCGCACTAGCCTCCTCCACCTCAGCTAAACGACCGAAGTTTTCAGCAATATTAACCCCTTGAAATAAATCAGCCCTAACGTGTTCATTCATTTTAAAACACAACAACTGACCGGCTTCTCCATCACGGCCTTTCTTTACTAGCATTAAGCCTGCTTGAATTTCAACTCGCCTTTGAACCTCAACATCCTCACGGTGCTCCCGCCTAAAGGGAGGTGTCACATGAATGGTATGCGTTACTCTATCTTCTGTCGTTTTATAATGTTTCGTATACGCTTTTGGCACATAACGTAATTCAAACTCAGCATCAAGCTGGCCTGCTTGCAACCATCTACTCGGATCTGCCGCACCACCCGCAGCAACAGGCAACTGGTGATAAGCATTATGTTGCATCAACATTTCTATCACAGGAAATAAACGCTGGTGCTGTTTCAACAACACCGTTCTAGCCGATAATGAATCACTTCCACTCGCTGGTAACTCACAAATCCTATTGACCTCATCACCCACGAAGCCCATGGCGCTTGCTAATCTTGTGCGACGCTTATATACATCAGAACGCTCATACTCAGACCCACCAACATTATCATGCGACACTCCCATAACACGCGTCTGACAAGCGGCATGAGTCAAATCATGCTGCATCAATGGAGTAATCGTTAACAGCTGCTGTTTGAATTCACTGTGCTTAGGAGCAGACGAATAAGTATCTTCCGAACCGACATCCAAAAGCGACTCAGGAAGTGTCCAATCTTCTAATGAGCTGACATCATCATCATGACTCGCTGCTGCCTTTTGCTCAAGCTTCCGCCTATACAATTGCGCCCTGGTCACACCTTGAGTAATGACCAGGCCATCTGTTGATCTACGTGATTTAGCTCGTACAACACTACGCGGCTTGGGACGCGGCTTGGGTGGCACATACTGAGGCTGACTGCCTACTGGTTCTTGGCTTGCTCGATATGCTGAGCGTTCCCTCTCCGTTAGCAATGCATGCTTAACACCTTCACTCTGATCATGTTTTTCTAACACAGTGCTTAGGCCAACTGCTCGCTCCTGTCTAGCTACTTCAGCCAACCACGCTTCTTTTGTCTTAGTGTGACGCCCAACCGTAGCTGCAACTGACGACGCATCGTCATCGGTACGTGATTGCAATGCGTATTTATTGGCGCTTAATAACTTTAAACTGAAAAACATCGCTCCCTTCTCCCTCAATGTCTTTAGTTCAATACTATTGGCGAATTATTAAGGAATTCTTAAGGCACATTGTTAACATGATAATAATTTCAATAATATTAGAAGTTTACGTACATTTAGATCGCGGCAGTCATTTAAACATTACTGGCTTTGAGCTACAGATCAAGACCAGTGTACCAGGTCTTGCGCGCCTTAAAATGAATCTGATTTAGCTTTCTACGATTCCAACCAGTTGACTGCATAGCATGCTCAACTAATCGATTGAAATCATCATGCTTAATCATACTGTTCACCTGTTTGTGCTAATAAATTAAGGTTACGACCAACACGCTTTAAATCTCTCACTGCCGCCTGCTTTTTCGCAATACGCAATGGCCTCGCAGCGACTACTTGAATACTGTTTCGAATATCTTCTACCGACCTACTCGTATGAGTAAATTCAATCACGCCATACGGTGTATGATAAACCTCACTACGCCCTGTAGTCATTACCGTAAGTCGGTCAATCGGCATCTGTGAAATCAACCCATATTCTGACAACATAGACTCCAAACTGACATAGCTATATTCGCCACGTCGCAATGCTTTAGCAATATGCTCAATAACATAGGCATCAAAGCAGTGCGCATTGTCATTAACATAAACACCCCGACAAGCCCGAACTAACAAATCCGCTTTCACTAAGCGCCTAAGGGACTCATGCAAAGTCTTAGGACTATCCTGAGGAAACATCTTAGCCAGATCATAAAGATTGAAGACATAACGACCTTGCTTATCCATGCTTCTAAACACTTGATTAGCGGTATTTCTATTCATTTAAGTCTCCATTTATCCTATATTGTTATGGCATATCTGTGGACTTAATCGAAATGAAGCTACAACGCTGGCCGAAGGACTTGATAACAATACATTTCGCTGTTAATTACGCAATTGTTCATTACGAAACGCTCATTAGAATCCTTTTGGGCATCTGAAAAAGCACCGCTTCGTGTATAGTGGGTGTTTATTTTTGCCGAGCAATGAGTAATGGAGGAACGGGTGATGAACGATCTAAAAGATTTGCGCGCTTACTACCAACTAGACCCTACATTGATTCACGCCACTGAACTGTGGCGCAATGCCACCAAAATTAATACCGATGATTACCTCGCCGAATTAACCACACTGCAAGACAACTTAAGCAAAGGTAAAATTCAAGCCGATAAAATTCATGCACTGGCAGCCGACCCTCTGTTAAAAGCAGCGACTAGCGAAAAACCTAAACTACTGCAGCTCTATCAAGCACTAAAACTACAGTTTATAAACACACGCAGTCAGTCGCTGTATAACATCTCACGCCGTTTATTCGTAGCCATTCCCAATAGCGATTTTGTAAATCCCAATACCGCACAATGCCCGCACACTAAAGCCGTTATTGATTACTACAACCAATTAAATTATTTTGTGCAACACGACATCAAGAGCCAAACATCCATCAATGCTCGCATCAGCGCTTTTGCAAGCTGGTTAAGTGTGATCAATAAATTACAAAACCAAGGTGACTACAGCTCGTTCAGCGCTATTGGCCAAGCATTGTGTGTTGGCTTGACCCGCCTTTATTCAGTTAAGAATGGTTTATCAGTGAGACAGCTCGATCAACTTGAAAATATAAAGCACGTGATATCCAACCCCAGCGTGATGAAGCACATGCTCGGCAGCCACCACCAAGCTGTGATGCCAGACCCAAGCATTTATCGCCATAGCATTGGCTTATACAGCGTTGATGATCAACAAAATCACACCGAAAAATTAACTGAGTTACAGACGCGGCTGATTAAATACCAGCAAGCACTTGTTTCCAATGATCAATCAACCGACATACCTTGTGAAATAACCGAATGGACAAAAGCCTCAAAAAACAGAACAAAAATAAGCGTTAGCCAACAAGAAAAAGATAATCCATCAAAAAGTAGCGCCAATCTTTATCATCGCAATAGCACTTGCCTTGTAGCACAATTGGCCGATCCGCAATTACGCCAAATTATTATTAAGAGTCGTTTGATAATAGATGAAATGGTCACAGATCATGACATCGATCAAATGAACCGCGCACTAAAGCGAAACGTTAGTACAAAAAAATACGCAAGACGATTAAGCAATCTGGGTATTCAGCTCAGCGTAGAGAACATCGAACGAATCAATCGTCATGATCCACAACTATATTACCGTCACTTGATTAACAACCCGGCATTACAACTCGCACTCCAAAAGACGCACATCCATTACAACAAATCTGGCGGCTCAACAGCTAATGCCATACAAAGACTCAACACACAATGCCGCGCCGGTATGAGCGCCAAACAATTAAGCGATCATCTGACAACATTCGGCGTCTCATTGGACACGCGCCAACTGCAAAGTGTTGTTAGTGACATAAACCGACGCCGACACCTTACCCCTACACCTACAATCGAACGTTTACTAGACCGCGCTAATAGACTATTAAAAAAGCCGTTGCTAAAACATATCAAAAATCAGATGAATGACTACATGCAATTACTGCGCTATGAAACCGATCCACAAATTTTGCAACAACATCTCGGGGATGCTTTAAGCCAGCACGGCATGCGCAACGCCTCGCCCAACCCTTACTTACACACACTGGACGAACTCACTGCAATTATTAATCAACTCAGTGAACTACGAACACAGCTGGGCTCAGATGATTACGACACCACATTAAATAAGCGCATTAAGCAATTGAGAAAAACTATTCATAAGCCATTTTACCAACAGTTATTCGATCGCCACCAACTGATGCAAGATGCCCTAGGCGATCTCAAAAGCACTGGAAGCTTAAGCGAAGACTGCCAACAACGCGCTACAGAACTTACCTCTACCCACTGGAGCGTTTCGTTAGGATTACGTCAATCTAGCAGCCACTTAAACAACAGAATATTAAGATTACATCAGCGCGCCATTGGTGAAGCCAAACGCCAAGCCTATAGCGACTTTGATCAGATGCAAAATGCTTTGACAGTAACCTGGCAGCGCCTATGCTATTTTAGTCGGCAGCTTGATAGCACTCCGCCACTTAATTACGAACTGCTATTACAACAGGCAAACCACACTACAGACGAAGCATACCTGCAACAAATTGAACAACAGCTCCATCAGCAAACCCGGTTACTGCAGCTGCAGCAAGCATGGCTGGATTACACCACACTAGTCAGCAGCAATAGCGCTCAATATCAAACAGTTTATGATCTGCAAAAGAAATACCCTTCTATTGCAAGCAGCATAGATCAACAGCACAAAGCCCTATGGACTCACTGTGGCACACTGCATGGTCAACATAAAAAAAACACAGAAGGCTTATCGCAACTATTAGCTGGTCGCTCCTCGAATCGACTTAGCAATATAAAACAGCAAGTCAGCCTACAAGCATTTAATCAGTTAAGCTCACACGCCAAATTAACGAAACGGGTAGCTGATGTACGCAAGCAACTGCATATAAAAAGCAACAGCACCACTCAAGCAAAGGTGCAACCAAGTAAAATTGACACCACAGCCCCCACAACGTGTCACCAACCAAATCACTGGCAGCAATATGCTATTTGGGGTGCTACAGGTGTGGGAGCACTATTACTCGGAGCTGCGGGTATGCATTACGCACCACACCTAGTCGCTCGTTTTGCATCACTGGGCGCGCTCAGTGTTATTGGCATTAAAACGGCGGTAACGGCTAGCAGTGCAGCTGTCGGTGGTGCAGCGGGGCATTGGTTTGAAAAGAATTTATTGAATCGCTTTGGCCTTTTTGCATCTAAACCTGAAAGCATAAGCTTAGATCAACATTCCACTGAAGAACCTCAAATAACAATGGGCCGCTAGCTTTATTGACTTAACCGCCTTGTGCACACTCGTTCCAGCGTGGTACAGATAAACTTATTAATACTCACTTCCTCCGCTTGTGCGACTAAAGCAATTCTGCTCTCTATTCTTTAACACTAAAATTACTTGCCTTATTTGATACCTTTTCAAGATCCTTTTTGGGTGTGGTTTATGCAACTGTTTCTAGTCGCATATCCGTACTGAATTCAGTCTATATTCTTCACTATAATATGGAGCGGCTCAATACCGTATATGGCATACACTGCTTTACTAGATAACGCACAGTCAGCGAGAGTATGAGCTTGTTCGAGTCGCTGTAAATTCAACACGCATCATTTCAAACGCGACATCACCGACTGCCATTTTAATTCGATCCATATACATTCCTTGCACTAGCGTCGGTGATTCACTCATTTGTAACATTAAATAATCAAATGCGGGCTGCAATATATCTTTGTCAAAACCGTAGTCATCAACAGGGTTGGCTAAACGCTTTTCAAGCATGTGATCAATAAATTTAAACAACAGTACCTCGCCAACATTAAAACCAGCTACATCCACCTCATCACCCACTAGAATTTTCGCGGCCATCTTAGCCGAACGTATTCTACTTATAGATCGAATGCGTTTATAGACCGGCTTAGCACGACCAAGCCATTTTTCAAATGCGTCAAGAGACAAAACACCTCGACTAGCTTTAATATCTGGATCTTGCACCATAGCATAATGCGTAAATCGAAATAAAATATCACGCCATGCAGCTACCAGTGCACAACTGCCAATTTTTTGTGGCGACATCTTCAATGGACTCACGCTTTCTACAGCACCCAGCGCCACAGCAGTATGGGCACCTAAATCTAAGCCAGCCAAAACACTACTGACAACTTCCCCCTCACCACTCTCAATAACACCCTCGTCACGTAGCGGCAATTCATCTCTTTTTTCTTCATCACTACCACGCTCTAAAGGCACCAGACCGAAATCCTTACCAATCCCTTCCCCAGTGATCGCAACATCTTTAAGGTAACTCATGGTCACATCACTACCGCTGAATTGTTTACAAACGTCATCATTCTTCAACTGCTCAGGGTGCTGCACATGAAACATCTGCACCTCGTTAGTCGCAATTGCATGGTAACCACGGTTAATAATAGCCAAGTAAATGAGGCCATTAATTTTCATAAAAACCAGCTTAATCACATGCCCATGCTCTGTACCGTTACCACGATACCCTGCCGATATGCCAACATACCCAGTATGCATAAGCTCATCATAGGGGCTATCATCACTCTTCAGATTAAATCGATTAAGCCGCAGTTGACTCTCAAAAGAGCAAGCTATATCATTCACTACGGCGCCCACAGGCTGACTTTCTTCCGACTCCGCAATGACATGCATACACTCCGCCACAAGCTCATGAGCCTCCTTGACGTATAATCCCCCCATATAAACATCCGCATTCTCAAGCCAATGTACCGCATCATTTTTAACACCACAATCAAACAGCGAAAAAAGCAAACGATTATACCAAGTAACTTTTGATACTGGAAATGAAAATAATTGACTAAGGCATCCAATATTTCCTCTTCGTCCATGATCAATATTACCTTTTTTATCTAGCATAATCAGTGCCGCTTTAGCTTCATCACGGCGCGGATCATCTGCGTCACCCGCAACTTCATCCAGCAATTTCAGTGCCACATGATATCCTTTTTTATAAAGATCCACTAAACCTACAACGCTGCTTACCTCATGGCCTGTTAACAGTATTAGCGCTTGTCTCGTCAAAGGCTTTTTCTGATTACTTCGTAAATAATAAAATGCATTCATGCAACCATGATCACTCACTAAATCGAATAAATGAAGCTCATCAAACTCAGTCAATGGCATGGGGTGTAACTGCTTAAGTAATTCTTTACTCGGATTCGTTACCTCGAGCAATACTTCCCTTGCGATGGGATTACCATGCGACATCAATATACACAGCTGACGGATACTACCAGGATGCTCTTCATCAACTGGATATAAACCACTTAACGCCTCTTTACTTATCACAGGCAAAGCATCATCCAAATATATCCTTGCAGCATAATCACCATGACGCGCCAATTCATCAACACAACGTAATTGCACTATATCATTCAAATCTGGATAGGCTTGCGCAACTCTTCTCGTAATATTTTCGCGCCTTAAACGAACTAACGTAGCATATCTTGCTGAAGGAATTGCCATTATTTCTTTTAAAGTGGTAGTATCTTCAGGATCAGCTGGATCATCAAGCTCATCGGGAAAACTACTTACATCAATCTCCATAGTATTCAGCTCGGATAGACCCTTCGTATGTATTTGAGAGCGAAGAAACCCAAGCAACATAGCATTCGCTATTTCACAGTCGCGCGCTAATGTCACCAATTGACCTAAGTATTTCGGATCATTATCATTCATTGATAGCACGGTTATGATATCCACATTTGAAACACGATCACTAATAGGTTGTGATAGATTCGCTTGCATCAGCATATATAACTTATGCCATACAGATTGTTGCACGCCAATGCAACACATCTCGTCAACTTTATCGGCGAATAGCAACTCCATTTCATCAACCTCACCGTCATAAATGATACTTCGGTCTTCATCCGACAAACTCATCGCACCAAACTCGGAGTCTGGCCGAAATATATTACGTATACATTGCTCTAACGTTCGACTCATTTGAACGTTCTCCTGCTTCCATCATCTGCAGCATCTTCATCTCGGCTGCATTCTGTTTCACGCAAAGCAGCCGTGGTTATAGTAAGAAATTTTTCATAGTATGGTGTGCCCGACAATCTTTCTTGGCCTTGATCTGATCGCAAATAATCATCTAAGGGCTTAAAGATAGCCATTCTTTTATGTGCAGGACTATCATCTCCACCATGCTCGACTTCCACAAAATTAATAAACGCATCAAATACCACTAAACGCTGGGCTGCTGTTAACCGTATCTCATCGGATTTTGTTGTGTTTAGCAGATGATCAATGATCACCACCATAGACTCTGATCTATCAAAACATCTAAAATGCTTATAAGCCGGCGTAGACTCTGCTAATGCTTCGATTATCATATCAAAAGGCACGCCCTCACCTTTACGAAGTCTACTTCTATTACTTGGCTTGGTTGTATTAGCCAATAATACTTGATGGGCACACGCCATTCTGGCTTTCATTTTGCCAACTTCTACACCACACTTTCCGATTTTTTGAAACTTCCACTGCAGCTCAGTGGATATATCAGGTAAAGCCTCTAAGCCCAAATCCTTACCTATACCTTTACCATCACGCTTGAGATCTAATAAATATTGCTTAGAAGTGGTATTGACTGCATTTATTTTCAAATAAAAATCATCGTTAGACAATGCCGCAGAATTGTTTACTTTAAAGAACCTTATAGCGCCATGACTTGTACCTCCACCACCTCTGTTACAGTTGGCAAGATAAACAACACCATTTATTGAAAAAAGTGACAGGATATATCCGTGCTTACTTTCTCTTGGATAGCTTAAGCTCCATCCTACCGTTATATTTACAAGACCGCCTTTACTCAGTTGATCAACTATATTTTCGCTATCATCGGATTTGTAGTCATATCCCAAGAGATCAATCTCATAAGAGGCCTCAAATGTATCAGCGAGTAATCGCCAATCAACAGCCTCTTTATCCTTAACTTCTGCAAATTTTCTTATTCTTTTTAAAAAAAGTTGTTCGTCATACCAATATTGAGAACCACCCGCATCCAGCGACTTTACACCCGTTCTATTTTCAAAGCTTGACGTATCATAGCCAAGATCCATCAATGCATACCTAAGCTCACACAGCTTAGGCGGAATCACTGCAGCAGCAGTGAACAGTCTACTAGTCAACTTACTCATAGGGTTTGCCATTACACGGCATGCCACGCGTAAATCATCCGCATCGCCCTCCAACAATTTCGAGAGAAAACTTAACCTATCAAATGAAGCCACAGCCTCAGTAGTTCGTCCATCTATAATCGCCTGAACTCCGACCACCTCCAGGTCCGCCCAGCGCTCAAGTTCTGCATCAGCAATATCCTCAAGCTCACGTGACAAATCACATGAAAAAATTGTAATTAATGGATCTAATTTTTTAACCCCCGCATCATAGGCTTCCGGCTCTTTAGACTTAATCGCATCTAAGCATATCCGCAGTGTTGCTAAATGTTTCGCAACAGCCATGTAATTGCACATCAATGCGGCACTATTGATCTGCTCTTTCATGGCGCCAATGATCATATGCATTGCGCTAATCTCTAGATCAAGATAATGTTGATTGCCTAACAACCAACGACACAGCGCTTCACCTAACTTCATACTAACCTATTGATATTGTAATATTTAACGAATATCTAATTCTAACACCCCAGTATGAAAATAATATTAACTCAGCTTATAGGTAGGCAGCAGCTCATCCCACATATACTCAAATTGCACAATTGAAACCAGCACGATAACTATGATATAGTTATAATGTCAGATTGATATATGTTTTTATGTTATGAATTTTGTGCATTAGCTGAGTTGAGAAAAAGATATGTTCGCATGCGAGGAATATTTACCATTATTGCAGTTTTTAAATAAACACCACTACTCCAAACCGATGGATCCTACGGCATGCCCCGTGCAGCCATCCTATTCCACAACCCAAAAAGAACTTGAGCTAGAACAACGAATTAGATCCTGCGGATCAATTCTTGAAAGACGCAATCACGGCCTAGCACATCATGCACGCAGCATGAGCTTTATTGAACCCATTATCAAATACTTAGAAACATGGGGATCAGCTGACATACGTGCCGCACTAGCAGATTTCTTGGGAGAGGATGCAGAAAGACGCAAACAACGCATTCAACAATTAACACTTAGCATGGCATTTAGCAGCATAAATCGAGACAGCGAAATTCCACGTGAAGCTCAAATACACGTATATGATTACTACCATCAACGCAATGGTGACTTATTCGAAGATTTCTATACCAGCGCTAAACTGCACAGCGAAAGTAAATCTGAGAAAACCGAAGACACTATTGATGAGTTACCCGATACCGTTGCGTCACTGTTTACTGCGGCATTTACAAGCGACACTGAGTTTAAACAAATCCAAAACAGCCTTGTTGCTATGGGCGACCCTAGCAATACTGATATCTCTCATATCATCATTAACTTAGCTCATAAATTGGATTTAGCACGATGCTACAAAGGCAGCAAAGCCCAAGTGGAAATCGAACATTATCTCCACCGCCTCTCAGACGATACAAAAGCATACGGTGAAGCAATGCATAGATTACGCCATTATGCGCTTGCAACTCTGCATGCTACTGGCAATAGAGTTCGACATCTTAACATGCCGTATTACCCACCGAAATTTGATCCCTGTAATAGCAACCCCAAAAAATGTGTAGACGGCATCAATTCCGTTGCACCTTACGACACCAATCAACACACCATTAGTGAAGCGTTTCGTGCACCATTTTATTTTAAAATTGAACGCAGCCACTATAAAGAAGACAGTTTTAGAAAATTCGCCCATCATCGGTCACGCATAAACTATGATGACTTTACCACACGTAAAAAGCGGCGATGGACTAGCACGGATAAGCGCAAGCCCTTTGGGCTTAGACTAGAAGATGAAAAATATAAAATAGTCGACAACTATACTAAGCCACCATTACAAAAAGCGTCTGACAAACGTTCAAAAAAAACATCACTGAGCTATTGTGATCCAAGTAGAGGTTATTGGCCTTCACCCAGCGAGGGCATTTCCTCTGCTGATATACAAGTGGGTATAAAGTTACGCCCCGATCAAGTGACGCCCTCCTTAATTTCTGCAAGCAATGCAAACACAAGAAACCGTAAGATTACTGATTTTGACACAAAAGAACAGGCTGACACAGCATGTCATTACCACATGGGTAAGCACCAATTACTAACCCATGCGTCTGACTTGGTTATACACGGCACAACACAAGACAGTAAGGGCTGTAAAATAAACAATGAAATCTTAGGTCGATTTACTGATATTGATAGCATTTGTATTTTTAAGGATAATTTAGAGTCACGCCTAGTTGCTCAAGTGCGAGCAAAACAATGGTTCGAAAGTGCGCATGAATACGCAGACGAAATGGGTATCATCGGACCAATATCGAAACCAAACATCACTTTTTACTGCGTTACAAGCGATACCACAATACCTAAATTATACGAATATGACAGAACTCAAAAGAATCTCGATCTTGCTCAGGCTTCGTTTCACACAAGCAACGCAGTGATAGATTACTGTTTAGAAGAACTATTTAAGCCCGCACCACCGAGCTTTATGGAAGCAAACGAAGTGCAAGTATGGCACTATGCCGCTGCGCATGATGATACCGAAACCTTAAATAGACTATTAGCTGAAGACCCATCCAGATTAACACAACAAGATAAATTAGATAGAACACCAATGCATTATGCTGCCGCTAATGCCTGCGAACAGAGTTTAATTCTTTTAGTGAATAGACACCTAGAGTCAGGCACCCCTATTGCGGGATGCCCTTTAGATTTATTAATTCAAGATCACCAAACAGCATTATTAGATCGTTTATTCTCTCTAGCAGACAATGCCAATGTTGAGCTATTATACAATGCCATTTCACCTGATATGAAACAGTATATTAATAGCGAAGCACTACTAGCACAATCCACTCTCGATGAAGATAGCACCTGGGAAACCACCCCTAATTTTGAGCGCCTCGCCTATTCTCTTCAACAAATAAGCGAGGAAAGCAAGCACGCTTATTTAGAGAAATACGAAACACAAATTAGCGCCTATGTAAGCAAGCAACTTGAGCTAAGGAATGTAGACGCCTTAAATATAACGATGGACGCTTTATTTTCTACAAAATACACAGACCTTTTTCATCTATGGCAAAGCAGGTTAGGCTTTGAATTCAAGGTAGAAATGCTTGAAGAACCTTTACATGATTCCGATGATGATGAAGCCAAAGACCCCCACTCTTTACTCACACCCAAACTATTTGAACAAGCTGAAACCATCAATTTTATTAAACAATTGCACACTCTAGCCACTTTAGCATTACTGAATAACTACAATAAAAGCTTCTACCAACCTGGCCACCATCGGAGCTTTGAATATGAAATCGGGGCAGTCTTTAAAGAAACGCTTGATACCGAATTAATAGAATGTTTAGCAGATATAGAGAAAATAACCCGAAAGGGACGAGCCTTTTATGGACCGACTCCACTTGAAGATACTCTCATTTTTTCTGACTACGAGGAACTTTGCCTATTCACGCCATTCACCTGGCCTACCTGCGGCCAATGGATTACCAATGTTATTGACGAGATATTTGATAACTTAGATTATTACGACGACACTAACAGCGTGTGTCAACGCCTCAATGAACGCTATCGTCAACACGAAAGCTCCTTATCATCCGATGAGAAAATCGAACTAATTACCTCACTCCATAGAAATCTAACTGCAATATATCCCCAGGAATACGTTGATGAGTTAATCGATGCAATTACACAAGGTTTAAATAATAAAAAGATATCTGTTAAGGAACATTCAACACAAAGAGAAACCCACTCTAGCCCCAGGCTATTTCGCCAGCCATCTACCGGCTATGAAAGCCCCACACACACACCTGCTGCGTTATCACCGCCCTCACTTTAACACTATTTGAATTTTTTTATAGCGCAACCACAAACCCATAGTAATCGCTCGAGCGGCCATAAAACTGAGAAATGCCAGCCACAACCCGTGATTTTGCAACGAATATAACAACCAAAATACTACAAAGAATATCAGCGTAGATATAACCATACAGTTACGCATGACTTGCGTGCGCATAGCACCAACGTAAATACCATCCAACCAAAAGCTCCACACTGAGATAATGGGAGAAATAATCATGTATATAAGATATTGATGCGCTGCGAGCTGCACATGACTAATACTGGTTAGCAAATGTATAATCGGACCACCTAAGAATAAATACACCGCAGCAAATACCAGCGCCACCCAACATGAAAACCAACCGGTTTGGCGTATCGCTTGTTGCAACATGATCGCATCTTTTTTACCAACTGCTTCACCAACCAATGCTTCAGCCGCATTAGCGAAACCGTCCAATGCAAACGCCATAGCATCCTGAAAATTAAATAATATAACATTTGCCGCCAAAATAATGGCACCAAACTGCGCCCCCTCACGCGTAAAATATGCAAACACCAAAAGCAAACTTAATGTACGAATAAAAATATCACGGTTAACACCAAACAACTCCACCACATGCTGTTTTGCAAATAACACACCTGACTGCCAACGCCATGACTTACCATGCAAATAGTCATACACACAATAGCAGCCTAATGCGCAACCCATGTATTGCGCTATCACAGTAGCCAGTGCGACACCATCAACCGTCATACCAAATCCGTAAACAAATACAATGTCGAGAATTGCAGCAACCACATTAATCACTAAACTCAATAACAAAGGAATACGTGGTTTTTGTATGCCTATAAACCAGCCCATAAACACAAAATTTACTAGCACCGCAGGTGCCGCCCATATGCGGTAATGAAAATATTGCAAACCGTAGTGAGTGATTTTTGCTGAAGCATCAATTAAATGAAAAGCGACCTTGGCGATTGGTACCTGCAAAATAACTAACAATAAACCTATCACACAAGCCACTATTACATGGCGCGCCAATACCAGTGCCATTTGTACTGTATCCGCCTGGCCAAACGCCTGGGATGCTAAACCCGTTGTCCCCATGCGCAAAAAGCCAAAGCTCCAATACAACAAGTCAAAGATCATGGCGCCGATACCAACAGCGGCCAAGTAGTAGGCAAATGACAAGTGTCCCATCACTGCTGTATCGACCAAACCCAACAATGGCACCGTAAGATTCGATACAATCATTGGAACGGCTAGATGCAATATACGTTTATTCAGTTGCATGCCTGCGAACCCAAGTCAGAAAAACAAAAGCAGCAATAATGACTGCAAGCGCCATAAGCACAATCATCGGCCAAGCTGTCAACATATCGAACAACGATAACAGCCCTGCATAGATTGCAGACACTAGAGATACCACCATGCCTGTCAATGCCGCCCCTGTGCCACGATGGTGCGATAAATTTACCATACACATCGCATTAGCAGCCGACGTCATACTACTGGTTGCGAAACATACCAATGTCGAAGGCAGCATCAATGACCACACATTCAATCCTGCCCAGGCCACCCACACCACAAAAATAATCAATACGACCGCCTGTAAAATAAAGCCGCGAAATATCACCTGCGTCAAACTGTAATGCTTAATCAACCAGCGAGCATTAAATGCACCAATCAAATAACCAACTGCAGGTAGCAAAATTAATAAACTATAGGTGTGCTTACTCAGCGATAAATCGGTAAGAAGCAATACAGAGGATACCGGGTAAAACGCACCACCTGCTATGCCACCTACTAATCCAAACAGCAATAATGCCACACCAAACCCTGGAATCGAGAAGCAATAACGGATAGATTTTACAATATGCCGCGGGTGCATCGATGGCGTTAGTTGAATATTAGTTTCGCGCAACCAAAACATAACCAGTGACAGCATACCCACATTCAGAATGGCAGCCATATAAAACACACCACGCCAACCAAACCAGGCATCCACTCGCACACTCAAAAATGCAGCCAATGCGGGACTTATCGCCATAAATACCGTTAACCAGATCATGGACAGGGCAAAGTTTTTTTTGTCTAACTTATCCGCTAAAATACTGCGCGATAACGTCGGGCACGCCCCAGAGCCAATAGCCATCAGCACCTGCCCTAACACATACACCGAAAAACTATCACTTAATGCACAGACCAAGCTGCCAATCACCGCGAAAGTAAATGATAATCCAATAACAAATCGTCGACCAAAATGGTCAGATAACACACCCCAGAAGATTTGGGTTAATGAGAACACCAATATATAGAGTGAAATAATAAAGCGGATGGACGAAATAGGTACAGAAAAAGCCTGTGCTAGATCGTGAATAATAGGAACAGGCAGGTTGGCCCATCCCCAGGCAAAAAAGATTAAACTGGCACAAAAAATCACTAAGGCTCGCATGCCATTAGTGTATCATACACTTTATTTGAATCGAGGACTTTCCTGCAGAGGTGCCGCACCTAGTACACTCCCATAATTCGCCGTATCAGTCAAAGGATTGTTAAGTGAAGACTTTGGCTGATGCCGTTGTTTCCAACACCACATGGCAGTTAGTGCTACGTCAAACACGGCAGCAGTTATCATCGCCCCAATGCCAATCTTTCGCAGTGTTGTTGCGCCATGTTCATCAGTGAATGCGTGCGGAACTTGACTAGCAGCAGCCACACCTATGATGGCTCCCATAAATGCTGATAACCCCCACTGAATATATGCACGTTTACGCAAGATTTTATTGGCAGTCAATAGCTTCGTGAACTTAACGTACTCTTCGTCTGTATGGCTGATTTCTGGCAGGTCTGGTAACGACATGTTACACATCACACGCTCAACATCTGGGTTCGCAATCAAATATTGATCAATGCAATCACCTATTTTGAGCGGTGCTTTTTCTTTATATTTCTGCTTGAACTCACCATAGCTATCATAAACAGTGTGTTTTTTTAAAAACCCATGTAATGCTGCTAATGTTAATGTCAAAAAGACGACGGCTGTCCCAACAGCAGTAATACCATAGACCGCAAGCAGTGGGCTTTCTTTTTCTTTAGTACTTAACGCGCTACTAAACATACTCGCCACATAGGCAGAGATAAATAGCATACTTGCCACTGTAGACATCACTAAGTTGTTTCTTACCGGTGCTATATTTACTTTCATCTTACCCCCCAAGGCATTCATTCAATATTTCTGTGGCATTTTTATCACGAGCGCGGACAAAATGACTAATCATTATTTTAAATCTCGAGATAGTGATATGGCTAATAAAAAAGAATATCTATACAGACCAATAAATAGATATTCTTTATTTATTTTAGGTTACTGCATGTCAAGCAATTGCTTAATGAAAGCGGTAGTATTTAGCTTCTTAACTAATTCACGTCGATTAACACAGTTAAATTTTTCACGTAATATCTTACTGTAATCTTCAACTGTCCGTTCAGATAGATTGTTTTCGCCAGCTATGCACTTCGATGTCTTTTCTTGAAGAAAAGCTATCAATATCAATCTTTGCTTGGTAGTTAGATACTCCCCTTGATAAGGCTCCTTTAAAGGGAAGCGTTTCGCAACAGAAAGTGGTTTATTTATAGAAGCTTTAGATTTAAATAACTTTTTATAAACTAAATCATTAAGCACATCATCCCAGTGGGATTTTTTAGTATTGGATTTAAGCTTGGGATTTTTAAAACGTGAAAACGTCATAGTGTATTCCTTATAATGTGACGATCAATTTGTATTAGTTTCCACACTATGTCCGTTAAAGATGGGATCTGAAACGCAGGACAGCATATTATATTAAATGATACTTATCAATTATTTTAGTTAATTTTTCTAACTAAAATGTTCTACAAATATTGGAATCAATTTCAAATTATTCATTACTATTTAACGATTTGATTGTGATATAATCCACATCAATTTTACTAATATTAAATATTACACACCCATGATCGCATCAGCTAAAATTGTTTACTGGAATCATATAAAATCACGCGTTCGTGAACTTAATACTCCGTTATTTGAATTAATTGAAGAAATCAACCCAAGTGACCTACCAATAACATTAGCTAAATATCCATATGGGGCTACGATATCGACTGATAAATATTACTTTGTACCTGATGAAAATTGCAAACTAATAGCATACGCAAGTAGTCAATTCCCATATATGTTTGTCTTGGATAAAGCATTAGAACTGTATGCCAATGAAAAAGAAAAAAACATAACACGTCAGATATACACTCCAGGAACATTATTTCCATATAACTTTAATAGCAGTAGAGCTGGGGCAATGTCTCCAAGACCAAAGTCTATATTTACATTAACCTCAGGCGTTCGGAATATCAATGTATTGCCTATTTTCAAAATTAATGACCACTACAAACAATTAGCCAAGTACTTCGCCATAAACAAAAATTTAGACCCAGCCAATCCTGATGATCATTTTAATATCGCACTTCAAATTTTAAAAAAACAGAATTCAGATTGGCGCTCATCAGTATTAGTATTTTCAGACGAATGGACTAAAAACATTAATGAAAACCCAAAATGGCTTAAATTAAAATGCTTCCTTATGGAACAGTCAATTAAAAAAAATGCCTATAGTAAAAATCAGTTTTTTTTAGATCATGCGCTGCATGACAATATCCGCGACAACAACCTAAAGTTAACCAGTTATAGCATAGAGATAATCAAACAAATGATATATATATCTTTAGGCGATTACCCTGGCTTTAAACCATCAACCGATGATACAGCATTACCACTTACAACTTTAGTGGAGCCACTCAGTAGCTTTTATCTTAATACACCTATTATCATCGAGCCTACAATACAAGAACCAAAAATTGGCAACCCACCTATTTATCATGCGTTAATGCTAAACGCTTCGCTAAACAGCACATCCTTTAAATCTTCACAAAGATTATTTGAAATCGCTGAAAATTTTGAACAAATACTACAGGGATTGGCAACACACTTACTAACCAAGACCGCCGCCTACGGTCAATTAATAGACTGCTTAGAATGTCAGCTATACACTGAAAGAGGCGACAATCATAAAATAATAAAAAATGCTCTGCAGCTTCTAGATGATGATTGCAGATTTAACTATCACTTTTCAGATAACAAAGTAAATGGTGACGTTATAATTAAGCCTTTTCCAAAACGCTCATTATTTGCAAAAGCCCTTATTGCATTATCATTCAACAGTAATCTAACCCATTAAATATAGAGGCAGTAAATATGAATATTTTAAAATTGACCGAAGATTTAATCTTTAGTAAAAATATTGTTATTGAAAATCATTTAACGCAAAACAATGCAAACCAGCTACTTCAAGCATTTCATTCTAATGACTACAATTTATTAACCAGCATTCTAGCACCTAATAAAAAATGGCCACATGCTGATGAAGTTGTAACATAATAAAGCCAATTACTATGCATAAACTTGTAATTTGTGGAGGCGGGATTAAGGCTATTTCCCACCTTACCCAAGAAACTATTGCCAGCATAGAAAATGCTGATATTACACTTTACCTTGTCAACGAACCTGTAAATGAAAAGTGGATACAACACCATGCTAAATCATACGATGACCTTGCAAAAATTTACTTTTCATCCGCACAGCGAAAGCAATGCTATAGGAAAATTACTAAACATATAATCAACCAAACAAATACTTTCAACAATGTATGTGTAGTCTTTTACGGTCACCCATGTGTCTTTGCACAATCTGCTCTTGCTGCTGCACATGAACTTGAAGATCGTAATGACATTTTAGTTAAAATGTTACCAGGTATATCCGCTATAGATTGCCTATACAGTGATTTAAAAATAAATCCTGCATCACATGGCTGCCAATCATATGAAGCAACAGATTTTTTATTATACAAAAAAAAATTTGATCCGCGATGTCATTTAGTTTTATGGCAATTTGGCTTATTAGGAATGACGCGGCATAAAAGAACCAAAACCTCTCACCACAAGCTCTATCAAATAATGCAGGCCGAACTGGCCGCTAAATACCCACACAATCACCCAGCGATTATTTATGAGGCCTCATTATATCCTGAGTTTAAACCAACCATTATACAAACATCGATAGAAAAAATAAGCGCCGACATGCCATTAACAAAAATATCTACACTATACATACCACCTATTACTCACACGAATAAAGCCAACATGGAAGTTCTACAGCTTCTTGACTAAACTCTGCGTAAAGGCAGCATCATTGTTTTATTTCCTTTTTTGAAACTGAATATCCATGCAATAGCAGTAATCCATGCAAACAATGAAACAAGCAACAACAAATGCGCTTGATGAATCGTTCCATACATATATTTCATTACAATCGGACACACCAAACCCGACAGATAAAACATTGTGTAGTATTTAGTTGATATAGATACATTATAACCGGCATCATGACTTGAAAATAAAATTAGATATGCCTTCATAGCCGTAAATAGAAATATTTCCCCAATCGTCCACACAATAAATGAAACATACACAAAAGCTATATTATTACATAAAGGCAATACCGCACCCACTCCAATAAAACATAACCCATAAGCTGCCGAAGTATTTTTTTTTATTTTTTTTATAATTATATTAGATAGTGGCAGCTGAAAAAGGATAACTATAACGCAATTAAGCACCATCAAACCTGAAAAGTAACTTGAACCTATATGATAATAATCATGTAAATAATACGCATACAGATTTGGAATTTGCATAAACACAACCAAAGAAAAGAATGCTAGTATAAAAAATTTTTTGCAAAGTACCTCAACGCTAGACACACGGGAATTTTCCTGGCTATGATTTTGAAACTTGGTTGATTTATTTGAAATCAACAAACACTCAATCAATACGGCTATTAATAATATACCCGAAACAATAAATAAGATCTCAGTATTATGATTTCTTACAATCCAAAAAATAACAAACAAGCTCATCATGCCAATATTTTGAAACCAGCGCTGAAATGAAGCGTGCTTTATCTGTCCATTCGAGTTAACATTACCATTCATGATAGCTAAATTTAGACTACCAAAGACACTTGCCACACATCCCATCAAAATAATAATAATTAACATATGATGATAGGCATGTACATAATTAAACATAATCAACAACACAGCACATATAAAACCAGAAAAAGCCAAATACAACCTTTGAGATGAAATTGAATTATATTGAAAATTCTTAATGGCATAATTTATTAATCGTGCGTATGTTACTATACCAATCGCCCTTCCAACTAAATACATAGTAACTAAGAATGTGGCTTGCACATGTGTTAACTTATAAACGTCGTAAAAATATATCGGTAGAACCAAATACAAGCCAGCCACAATCGAAAACATTGCATAACAAATATAATCGATCCTGCTAAGTAGTCTAGATGAAATCATTTACACATCCATATACAAAAGAATGTGATTATATTATTTCGTGATATTTTTTCGCAATGGCTTATGTCTGAATTAAAGTATTATTGTAAATACATTAACTCTTTTACCAATATATTTAGAGGTGATTTTTCTAACTCAATAGCATACGGAAATTCATCAATCAGTAGAAAAAAATCCTCCCAGCATGCATCTGTACCTGTCATATATATGCATCTTGTGCTATTAGCCATTACTTTACTCCAACGAAAATAGATATTACACTCCCATGACTCTATTTCATATACCGTATTTAACACCATGAATAAAACCAGCCAATGCTTTAATGATATATCACGCACCGATGCGACCGTATTAATACTTGGATCAATGCCCGGCGTTGCTAGCTTAGAAGCACAGCAATACTATGCACATCCTCGCAATGCATTTTGGCCTATTATGCAAAGCATTACCGACATTGCACCGACGGCTCCGTATCAACAACGACTCGACGCATTATGTGAAAATAAAATTGCTTTATGGGATGTATTGGCCAGCTGCCACCGCCCCGGAAGTTTAGATAGCGCCATTAAGCCAAACAGTATTATTGTTAATGATTTCAAAAGCTGGTTCGAGCAACACACTTCAATTCAACGCGTATTACTCAATGGCGGTAAAGCTTATGAGCTATTTAACCGCTATGTTATAAAACCAGGCCTTATCCCTGACACACTATATATAGTGCAGTGCCCATCCACCAGCCCGGCCTATGCCGCTATGTCAGTCCAAGCTAAAAAAGCCGCCTGGTTAAAAGCAATATGTAAGAGTGCTTAGCGGCTACCGCGATATTAAAAATATCACCTTAAACTAGTAGCTCCAGCCAATTTACTCTACAATAACATGCTTAATTTTTGCATTTGGAGACCATAATGAGCTACGAGCAACTCAGTCAGCATTTTGAGAAATTATCACACCTTAAACAACTCGACCACTTAGCTGGCTGGGACGAACAAGTGATGATGCCCGCAGGCGGTGGTGATAGCCGAGGCGCTGCCATGGCAACATTAAATGGCGTACAACACGACATGCTAACCCAACCACAAGTCGGTGAATGGTTAAAAACAGCGCGGGATGAAACACTCGAATCTCCGTGGCAAACAAGCAACCTAGCCTGGATGGACAAACAATACCGAAATGCTACCTGTGTACCCAAAGAATTGGTTGAAGCCAATACACGCGCTATGATGAAAACCCAGCAAGCATGGCGTGTAATGCGAGCCGATAATAACTGGAAAGATTTTGCGCCGCTACTCGATGAGTCATTCACACTGACGTATGAAATCGCGAAGGTACGTGGTGATGCATTGAGCAAGACACCCTATGACGTATTAATCGACGACTTCTGCGCCGGCGAATCACAAGCGTCGATTGACCCCGTATTTGATAAACTACAAGCGGTATTACCCGATCTTATCCAGCAGGTAATGCAACATCAACAATCACGCCACACCCAACAACCTCAGGGTCCATTCGATACCGAAAAGCAGCGCGAGCTCGGCCTAGAAGCGATGCGCATCTTAACATTTGATTTTCATCATGGCCGCTTAGACATCAGTCATCACCCGTTTTGTACCGGTGGACCAACGGACACACGCATTACCACACGCTACAACAGCGATGAATTTATTTCCAGCATGATGGCTATCTGTCACGAAACCGGTCACGCCAAATACGAACAACAACTGCCCGTCGAATGGAACAATCAACCAGTCGGCCAAATTCACAGCATGGCAATGCATGAATCACAATCCTTACTCATTGAAATGCAAGCCTGCCGCACCCTTGAATTTATGAACCACCTCGAACCCATCATCAACCAACATTTCAATGAGCAAGAAGCCTTTGCCGCACAGAACCTATATGAACTATATACCCACGTTGAGCCTGGTTATATCCGGGTCGATGCTGATGAAGTCTGCTATCCGCTGCATGTAATCTTGCGCTACGAAATCGAAAAACAATTATTCAGCGGACAAGCTAAAATTAGCGACCTGCCTGATCTATGGAACGATTACATGACGCGCTTTTTTAATCTTTCAACACGCGGCAATGATACCGATGGTGTGATGCAAGATGTGCACTGGCCAAGTGGCGCTTATGGCTATTTCCCGGCATATACCATTGGCCGTTTGATCGCTGCGCAACTATTCCAACAAGCACTCAAAGATGACAACTCCATTATGCCTTCGATCTCAGAAGGTAACTTTTTCCCATTATTTAGATGGTTAAAACAACATGTACACCAACATGCGTCATCACTCACTAGCGATCAGATTTTGCAGCAAGCCACTAATGAATCTTTAAATCCAGATTATTTTTTGCAGCATATACAACAGCGCTATTTGTAAGTACTCGGCCCGAAGACTAAAAAGGCGACAAACTAGCGCAACATTGTCATTTTAGCCAGCACAAAAATAGCACCACCAATCTGACCCAAAAGATTAAAGTTTAAATTTGTATATTATCAATGGGTTACATGATGAGGCATATTTTGCAGGCATCCTAAATGCTGGTACGGTAAATTGACATATGTTGTTTTGGCGTATAGCCACGCAGCCAGATATCAACAGGAGAAACTCATGAGCAATTTTACAGGTCGACAAAAGGAACTTAGCCTTCTCAAAAACTTGCTAAAGAAGCAAACCTCAAGCCTGGTTGCAATTTACGGAAGAAGACGCATCGGTAAAAGTCGACTAATTGCAGAGTTCGCAAACAAACACAAATTTATCT
Source organism: Coxiellaceae bacterium (assembly GCA_029212925.1). GTDB lineage: Bacteria > Pseudomonadota > Gammaproteobacteria > Coxiellales > Coxiellaceae > JARGNX01. The sequence goes on from JARGOB010000007.1 coordinate 29,106, forward strand.
CATTCTCAGGCATTTTTCCAGAAAACAATACCACCAACCAAGATCAATTGAACGAATTCTATCGACGCTTTAAAGATCAATTTAAAAAAGAGCCCGGAGCATTTACAGACTGGGGAGATGCATTCCACAAACTAGCTATAGAATTAAAAACTGGACGAGTAATAATATTATTAGATGAAATCACCTGGATGGGTGAAAAAGATGCGAACTTTCTTGGCAAATTAAAGAATGTATGGGACATGGAATTTAAAAACAATAATCAACTAATACTTGTACTTTGTGGCTCGGTTTCATTATGGATTGAAAAAAAGATACTATGCAATAGAGGATTTTACGGCAGAATATCTTTAAAATTACGCCTAAAGGAACTGCCCCTTAATGATTGCAATTATTTTTTTGGCAACAATGATAAGCAATTTTCTGATTATGAAAAATTTAAAATTCTATCTGTAACAGGAGGAATACCAAAGTATTTAGAAGAAATTCAACAGGACCAATCAGCAAACGAGAACATACGCAGGTTATGCTTTTCAAGGCATGGGGTACTCTATAGTGATTATGACTATATTTTTCTGTCATTACTGGAACGCAGAAGCCCTCACTACCATGAAATCATTACCATATTGAACCACAACGCATTGGAAAGAAAACATATTGTTGAAAAATGCTGCCTATCCGACACGGGCCTGCTGACTAATTACCTGGAGGAATTGGCCATATCAGGTTTCTTATGTCGTGATTACACTTGGCACTTAAAGAGTGAAAAAATTTCGAAACTGAGTAAATACAGATTGTCTGATAACTATTTACGCTTTTATGTGAAATACATACAGCCCAATGCGGCTAGAATAGAAAAGGATCGCTTTGAAAACCACTCCATTACCGCCTTACCTGGCTGGGCAACAATAATGGGATTTCAAATTGAAAACCTAGTATTAAATAACATGAACCAAATAAATTCCTTACTTGGCATTTACCCCGATGAAATCATCAATGAAGGTCCATTTTTTCAAACAAAAACTGATCGTCAAAAAGGCTGCCAAATTGATTACCTTGTTCATACCAAAAATGGGGTTTTATACCTCTGTGAGATTAAATTCTCCTTCAAAGGTATTCGATCAAATGTAATAACCGAAGTTAAGGAAAAAATAAATCGCCTCTCCTTACCAAGAAACTTTTCTATCAAACCTATTTTACTTCATGTTGGTGATGTATATGAAGAAGTGTTTTCAAGTAACTATTTTTCTAAAATAGTTGATGTGACTCATTTATTACAAAAACCAAGCTAGCCGTGCTGGAAAATATACTACAAAACAATAAGCGCAATCTGAATCAAGTAATGCCCTGTACAAATCAGCATAATCCGATACACTGATTCACTGGAAATTATTTGACCGTCGGGGCATTACATGACAAACATCAAACGCTGGGGCATTGTAATAACTAGCTGTGCCATTATGATTGTTTTAGGCTATTGGTTTTGGCACACACCAGCAGCTAAACCACATACCGTAATCGTTAAGCGCATGACACTGCAGCAAAAAGTAACCGCCGTCGGTCGCATTGTACCCAAACACATTGTCACGGTGAAATCACCGCTATCTGGCACAGTTAGCCAGATCAGTCATGACAGCGGAGATTACGTAAAAAAGGGAACTACCCTTTTGCGCGTAAAACCCAACCCTACCCCACAGCAACTCGCCGAAAAGCTGGAGTTGGTCGCACGCGATCAAGCTGCATTACAAAGCGATAGCCAGCAACTCAAAAACTACAGTCAGCTATTACACTACAAAATCATCGGTAAAAACTACGAACAATATGTGCAAGCGCTACAACACGTAAAACAAGACCAAGCCACACTCGACTTTGACCAACAAAATCTCGACTTATTACAAAAAGGTCAAACCACCATCAATGGCCAAGTAGTAAAAAACATTATTAATAGCCCGATTGATGGCTTTATCTTAAGTCGTGGTGTCGACATCGGTGACTCCGTCGTTTCATTAAATGATATGCAAACAGCCACAGCGTTATTTATTATCGCCAACATGAAAGACCTGCAGTTCAAAGGCACTGTCGATGAAACCGATGCTAATCATTTAAAAACAGGTATGCCCGCAGACATTCAAATAGCTGCCATGCCAAAAAAACATATCGGCGGCAAGATCACCTTATTAGCATTGCAGTCAGATCAACAAAATCAAGTCGACAACCCCAACGCTGTCACGTCATCTTCCACCAGCTCAACAACTCCATTTAATGTTGGCTTTGAAATTAATATCGCGAATTTAAACATACCGGCTGACTTAAAGCTGCGCTCAGGCTTTTCGGCTACAGCAACTATCATTACTAAAAAAATCAATAGTGCACTAACGGTTCCCGAAAATGCACTGGTGTTTAAAGACGATAAAACCTATGTCTATACCCCGCAAAAAAATAAACCAGCAAAACTGCAACTAGTCACCACCGGCATATCAGATGGGATGAATGTACAAATCACCAAAGGACTACATGATAAACAAACCATCATCATTAAGAGTAAGTCCGATGAAAAAGCTTAGGTATTTTATTGCATTCTGTACAACACTGAGCATAAGCTCGTCGCTGCTTGCGGATACGCTCAGCAGCAGTTATGCGCTTGCCTTACAAAACGATCACAACTATCAACAAATCGTTAACCAAAATAAAGCCATTGGTGAAGACACAGCAATTAACCGCGGTCATTTATTACCGCAACTTACCACCACAGGCAGTTATCAAACTGCCTATAATAGCAACCCAAATGGAAACACTAAAAATCAACAGTGGACTGCTAACCTACGACAACCACTGATTAATGTCGGTTTATGGCAGCAATTGCGTGCAGCAAAAAAAAATCAAGCCGCAGCGGAACTATCAATAGCCTCTGCACGCCAAGCATTGATGTTACGCGTGGCTAAAAGTTATTTCACCTTAGCCACCGCCAAACAAACACTGCAAGTCAATCAACAACAATTGCAAGCACAAAAAAAATTACTGAACATCGCACAACATTACTTTAAAGCAGGTAAATCGATTAGCACGGATGTATCCAGTGCAAGGGCAGCCTATAAACAGAGTCAGGTAACCGTTATTAATAGTAACAACCAACTGCAAGTATCACAGTCTAGCTTGGCAGTGATAACAGGTAAGCTTAGCCAACAACTCGCCCTGGTTACCTACAACCCCAAACTAAAAACACCTACACCAAACACCGTTAACCCTTGGGTCATGCAGGCTAAAAATGCTAACCTTGCTGCACAGAGTGATCGCTATAAAATGATGGCAGCTATGGATGATATTAAATTAGCAAAAGCTGGTCATTACCCAACACTTAACGCATCTGCCACTTATCAAAACTTTCACGGCAATAATGATGTTAGCGGCACTACCAATAACCAAGGCACTACAATTGGCTTAAACGTAGACTTCCCTATTTTTAGTGGCGGCTCCGTTATAGCACAAACCAAAAAAGCCACTTACAGCTATCAAGCGAGTAGCCAAGCATGGCAGGCTGATGTCGCCAACGCAGCCGACCAAGCACGCCAATCTTTTCAATCAATCGTTAATGATATTGCACAGATCAATGCATTAAACCAAACCATCAAGATACAACAAAAAGCGTTAACCGATATTATTCATGCCTACGAAGGTGGCTTGCGCTCGATGAACGATGTATTAAATCAACAAACAGTGCTTTACACATCAAAGCGCCAACTAGTTACCGCGCGCTACAACTACCTTTACAACCAACTGACATTAAAAAATGCAGTTGGCACACTGAATGTGCAAGACGTTGATCACATTAATCAGCTATTTAATAAACGCGAGACACGTTTATGAACTTGGCTGAACTGCTGCATCAAACCATGAACAGTTTACGCGCGCATAAGCTGCGCAGCTTTCTGGCTTTGTTTGGCATCATGTGGGGCACACTATCCGTTGTGTTATTGCTCGCCCTTGGCAATGGATTTTATAATCAAAGCCAACATAACATGCAAAAAATCGCTAATGGCCAAATTTTTCTACGTGCCGGCCTCACATCAAAACCTTATCAAGGTCGTCCCAGTGGACAAATCATTCACCTTAAAGTCAAAGATATACTCGCTATGGCTAAAGACATTCCTCAAATTAAAATGATTACCCCCTTAATGAACTTTGCCACGGTGGGACTAACCATCTCATCAGACGAACATCAAATGAAAGGTAATGTCGAAGGGGTCTCTGATAACTACGCTGAGATCTCACAAATAGATATTGCTAAAGGCGGCCACTTCTTTAATAAAATTGATTTAGCACACAGTAATAAAGTTATTTTTTTAACGGATCATATGAAAAAGGTGTTGTACCCACACAGCAATCCCATCCATAAAACCTTACACGTATCAGGCATACCCTTTACAGTGATCGGCTACCAAACACCGCAAAAGCAAGGCGGCGCACACTGGCGTGGTAACTTAATTTATGTTCCTTATACGACGTACCAACAATTATGGGGCGACCAAGACTCGGCGGAAGTCGCCTTAATTACCCACTCACCACAACAAGTCGACAGCACAAAGCTAGCAATCCGTCATTACATAGCAGCGCGCTTTCACTTTGACCCCACCGATTCACAAGCTATTATGATGCCCGACCTTACAAAAATCGTGCACTTTTTTAATTGGTTCTTCTGGGGAATAAAATCATTTTTAATTTTTTGCGGTGCCTTAACTTTAGCTGTCGGCGGTATTGGTGTTGCCAATATTATGTTTCTGATTGTCAGTGAGCGTACCGCTGAAATTGGCTTACGGCTAGCACTGGGCTCACCCGATAATAGTATTTTATGGCAAATATTAATAGAATCATTAATGCTAGTATTTATTGGCGGTATCGCCGGCATCGTATTAGCCATGATGATAGTCACCACACTACAACACTTACCATTGCCCGACTGGATCGGCACACCTGAGGTATCTCCAATAGCAATGATTATCAGTTTTATAACCTTAGCATTGGTAGGTATAGCTGCAGGTTATTTTCCCGCTAAGAAAGCATCACTACTTGAGCCCGTTGTGGCATTGGCGGGGTAACCTATGGCACTTTCATTATCATTAACATTTAAAGAAATGCTATCGCAAAAGGCACGTTTATTTTTAGCCATCTTCGCCGTTGCATGGGGCACCGCTTCAATTGCTGGCATGCTTGCCGTCGGTGAAGGCCTACGCACCTCATTCGGTCATGCCATGAATAATGCTGGCCCCGGTCTTTTGTATATTTCACCCGGAAAATCTTCACAAGGCTATCATGGCACACCAGTTAATACGCAAGCCTATATCACTCCCGATGATTTAGACCTAGCACGCAAAACAGTACCGAACATCAAAACCATTACGGGTGAATTTGAATTTCTTGGCATGAAGCTTACCTACAAGAATCATAAAGCCTCTTACTTCAGTGGTCGCGCCGTTACTCCCGACTACGGCACACTGCGTGCCATCACCACCAACAGCCCCGGCCGATTTATTAATCAAAGCGATATGCGTCAACGCCGCCGTGTCATGGTATTAGGACAACAAATAGCTAAATGGCTATTCCCACAGGGACACGCACTAGGAAAAATGGTATCACTCGATCACTGGCCTTTTGAAGTCATCGGTGTTGCGGCCAAAAAAATCCAGATGTCGAACTTCGGGCCCAGTGACGATTATCAAGTGTGGATACCACAAACAACCTATGTTAGCTTAAGCCAAGATAATCATATGACTGATTGGTTGATATTAGCCGACAACCCCGATGATAACCCCGCAATTGAAAAAAACTTACGCCACTTAATTGCATTACGCCATGGCTTTAATCCGAATGATCCCGGCATAGTCACAAGCACCAATATGTATGAATACCAACAGCAATCCAATCGCGTATTTACTGGCATGCAAATCTTTTTAGGTATCGTCGGCAGCATTACGTTATTAGTGGCAGGGCTTGGCATTGCTAACGTGATGTTTGTTTCGGTGCGCCGCGCCACCCGACTGATCGGCGTACAAATGGCCATGGGCGCACGCGGCATACATATTTTAATGCATTACCTTTTACAGTCACTGATGGTGACATTAACCGGCGGCGCAATAGGCATGGCTGGTGCCGGTTTACTTATTTGGCTGATCAACCTCATTCCGATTCATTCAGATATATTTGAAATGATTGGTAAACCTCACCCCATATTATCGTGGGGAGTGTTAGTATCAACCGTTATTGTATTAACCATTATTGGTTTAATCGCTGGTTATTTACCAGCACGCAAAGCCGCGGCGATTAATCCAGTGGAGGCATTGATGTATGAGTAAATTAGTCTTAAAAAATGTTTGCAAGGCCTATCAAATGGGTGACGTATTAGTAAAAGCGCTAGATGATATTAATCTCACCATTAATCCTGGTGAATACGTAGCGATACTAGGCCCCTCTGGTTCTGGCAAATCAACATTAATGAATCTATTAGGCTGCCTCGACACCCCCACCAGCGGCACCTATTGCATGGATGGCAAAGACGTTAGTCAATTAACCCGACGCGAGTTAGCACAAGTGCGTAACCAAGAAATCGGCTTTATCTTTCAGAGTTTCAATTTATTGGATTATGCCACTGCCTTAGAAAACGTTGCACTGCCTTTAATTTACCGCGGTATTGGCAAGGCGGAGCGCGAAGCTAAAGCGAAACAACTGCTCGAGCAAGTCGGACTCGGCGATCGCATCCACCATAAACCAAATGAATTATCGGGTGGTCAGCGCCAACGCGTCGCCATTGCTCGCGCCTTAGTCGGCGATCCGCATATGATACTTGCCGATGAGCCCACCGGTAACCTCGATAGCGAATCAGGCATTGCAATTATGCGCCACCTAAAACAATTATCAGAGCAAGGCAAAACCATTATTGTCGTTACTCATGACCTGGAATTAGCCAAACAGTTTTCGCGTGTTATTCAAATCAAGGATGGTCAAGCCACCGCTACGTACATCATCTCCTAGTAGCAATGAACCCTGGCCGTATGATGAGACAGCAGAATAAAGAGAGCGGACGCTTGACCCCACACCACATTAAGGCACAATAGAGTCGACCTCATCTTATAGGAATGGATTCTATGCAGGTATCGCGGCACGTCATGCGCTTGTTGATGTTGATTATGGTAATTATTTTTGCAGCATATGGTCGTAGCTATGCGGCGCAGAGCGCTGAAAGCATCTATTTTCCAGGTACCTATAACGATTTTTTGGTGGCAGTCATTCCAGGTGCCGGCTGGTATTTACGTGACGATAATATGTATTACAGTGGACAACTTAGTCAGGGTGTCTTTACTAATTCAGTACAATTTGATGCCACTTTAAACCTGTATATGAACATGTTAAAAATCGCACACTTCACCAACACTTTCATTGGTGGCGGCCGTTTTGGCTATGGCGTCAATTTAACATTTGTTGCACCCACACTAAACTCAACCGTGATTGCAGGACGCCGTGACTTACAAACTACCAATAACGTCAAAGGTTTGTCAGACACTTACTTTATTCCATTTATGCTGAACTGGGCGCTCAAACACGGCGTTTATATCACTGTCTATCAAGCGATATTAGCACCCACTGGCTCATACAATCCAACACAAGTACTGAACGTAGGCCGTAACTATTTGGCATTTGATAGTGATCTGCAATTTACATGGTTATCACACGATACAAAAAAGGAAATTTCTTTTACACTCGGCTATATCGTTAATACCATGAACACTGCCATTCAATATTTAACCGGTAACGAAATTCATCTCGACTACTTACTCGGTTATCACTTCAATGCAAATTATGCTATTGGCGCTACCGGTTATTATTATCGCCAAGTCACTGGCGACTCAGGTCGTGGCGCCTTACTCGGTGCATTTAAAGGCTACTCTTATGGCGCAGGTCCGGCCGTTGAATTCACAATCCCATTAAATGATGGAAAAAATTCATTGATTTTAATCAGCAAATGGATTCATGAGTTTCATGCCGTAAATCGTTTTAGAGGCAATGAATACATGGTATCACTCGCTACAGCTATTCCTGCTTCATAACATGTATTACATGAGTTTTTTATAAGGCTTAAAATATGACTTATTGGCGGCAACCAATTGCTGCGCTTCCGCACCTAAAATAACCATGGTGACCTGTGTTCCACTAACAGCAGATGCAAATAACTTTAATGCCGCTAACTGCGATGTATTATAGGTAATAAGAAAACTTTTATTATTTTTTAATGCTGTTTTCAATGCACTGTAAAAGCGTGGATTTAATTGAGTTGAATAATCAAATAAGCCTATTGTATTATTATTTATTAATTGTGAAACAACGGTTGCATTGGAAAATATTTCATTAACGGAATCATCACTCGCATTACGTACTAACATATTAAAATTTGTTAACGCTTGACCTTTATCTAAACGCGGCAAATACACACTACCACCATCATCCACCATTGTACCGGCTAAGCTGACTAACACACCTTCGGTATGTACATTATCTTCCGCATCCCCTAATAATGTAACGCCTGCATTAGCGCCCTGCTGTGTACGTCGAGCCAGTTGCGATAAAATAGTAAATGATTCCTGAGAGGTACCCATCACCTGATATAAACCAGTTGGTGATGTACTACGATTATAAGAATAACCTTTAACTTTATCTTTAATGTTTTGACGCCATACTGTTAACGATTTTGCACTCAATAATATCGGATTAAATTTCTTGCTATCATCACCACCCACCCATTGTAAATAAGGACCGGCTTTAGACAAACTATTGGTAACGATCGACGCATAGTTCAAACTATTACCCTTTCCTGTATCCAACAGCATATATACCACAGGCAATTGCGCTGACTGTGCCTCACTAGCCACCGACTGCCAAAATGTTGTTGCCGATTTGATTGAACTGGTGTTCGGCGCGGTAAACATATGAACAAATGGTACGCGTGAATGACTCAAGGCTTTGCCTAAATCAGCATGCTGCTGTAATTGTTCTAATGCATTAGCTCCAAAAATACTGGTCATTAAATACGGATTTTTACTTTCTTGTTTAAATATTTCCTGCCACGCCTGAGGATGAGAAAAAGTCAATTTCGTCGAAACGAAAGTTGATTTATTAGCCATCATGGCAATGCTATGTGAAGCTTTCGCACCCAGAGGATCCAAAGCATCTACCTCAAAACCTGAAATCAATTTGTAATAATCCGAGCGGTATTGCAAACCTGTTAGCCAACGCTGAATTTCTTTAGCCGAAGTACCTTTAGGTATCACTATACGAACTAAAGTAGACTTTAAATTCAATTTTTGTATTAGTTTTAGACTGCTTGTATCTTTACTTACAGTTACTGTGAACATCGCTGGTGATGAAGCCGCTTGCATGGTGAAAGGGAATAAAAAGCTCAGACTTAATACAGGAAAAAATCTAACCATGCGAGCACATTTTGTCATAATACTTCCTTGTTTATATTAGGCCTCACTATAACAGGAGTAAGAAGCTTTCACCAAAACCAAGAGTTTGGTATATTAGCTAAGCCTTTATTTTTCATCGCAAGGAATGCACTATGAAAATCAACGCTTACAAGCTTATCCCCCTTATTTCTGTCACTGCGTCAATGGCATTTTCTTGCGCACAGGCTTGCACCTATATCACCATGAAAGCTCAAGACGGCTCAGTCGTTGTTGGCCGCACCATGGAGTTTGGCCCCAACCTCAACTCGCAAGTTACCACATCACCGCGTGGTCGAGAATTTTCAAATACCACACCTGATGGCAAAAAAAGCATGAGCTGGAAAAGCAAGTACGGCTACATCTTTATGAACTATTTTGGCCAAAATGCTGCAGTAGATGGCATGAATGAAGAAGGCTTGACCATTAGCAGCTTATATTTACCTGGCTATACAAAATATCCTGCGCAACCGCTCACTGGCTTAGATCACGCCATACCCTATACACAAGTAGATGACTGGGCTTTAGGTAATTTTAAAACAGTCGCGGAAGTAAAAGCCGGGTTAAAAAACATCACTGTATTTTCACAAACAATGACCGTACCCAATCATGGTCAAGTGGTATTTCCGTTACATGAAGTGATTACAGACGCCACCGGCCAAAGCATTGTAATTGAATGGGTCGATGGCAAACGGCATGTTTACGATAACCCTTTAGGCATTTTAACCAACGCACCTACATTTGACTGGCAACTTACCAATTTAAAAAATTACGCCAATCTATCACCCTACTCACCTAAACCAATCGATATTGATGGATTCGATTATTCCAGCACCGGCCAGGGTTCAGGCATGGTTGGATTGCCGGGCGACACTACACCGCCATCTCGCTTTGTTAAAATGGCTTTTTTATCTAAAACGGCCTTACCAGTTGCCGATACTAACAGCGCGATGGTATTAGCTCAGCATATCATTACCAACGTATTCATTCCTAAAGGATTGGTACGCGGCACAAAGGATGAAGGTGCAAGCGGTGTTGAAATTACCCAATGGACCGTGTTCAAAGACCTCACCAACCATGTATTGTATTTTAACAGTTATGACTACCCGCAGTTACGCTCAATTTCATTGGACAAATTGAACTTTTCTGAAGGCGCACCATCCATGAGCATTGCAATTGGCAGTGCCACACCGCAAGCGGTAGATATCACTGAGCAATATAAGAAAATGACAACACCCAAGCCAAATGCTTGAGCATTAACCTCAGGGCGCGCATCCGAATACGCATCACACGCTCTACGGTTGCAATTGCCCTCCCTCAGGGTAAAATAAGCCCTCTGAAAATAACGAGGCGAACACAATGCATTGGTTAGCGCAATTTGGCTATTTCCTGGTCTGCACAATTACTATCGTGCTGGCAATTCTTGGTGTATTCGCCGGGGTTACTGGCATTGCCGCCAAAGCTAAAGAAGGCAAAACTAAAGGCCAGTTATCCATTAGCAAGCTCAATAAGAAATACAAACAAACCAGCGACTTACTGCATGAAAAAGTACTAAGCAAGGCCGATCTTAAAAAGCTACAGAAGGCCGACAAGAAGCAAAAAAAATCCAATAAGAAAGCAGAACTAAAACCACGCTTATATGTACTTAACTTCCACGGCGATATCCGCGCATCCGATACAGCGGCTCTAACCGAAAGCATTAATGCCTTATTATTGGTCGCCACCGATAAAGACCAAGTATTAGTACGACTCGAAAGTGGCGGCGGCGTGGTCTACGCCTATGGTTTAGCTGCCTCACAACTGCAACGCATTAAACAAGCCGGTATTAAGCTCACCATTGCCATTGATAAGGTAGCCGCCAGTGGTGGTTACATGATGGCCTGTGTTGCAGACCATATTATATGCGCACCTTTTGCCATTATTGGCTCAATTGGCGTTTTAATGCAGCTGCCTAATCTGCATAGATTTTTAAAGAAAAAAGATATCGATTTTGAACAATTAACTGCCGGTCAATTCAAACGTACATTAACTGTATTCGGTGAAAATACCGAGAAAGGCCGTGAAAAAATGCAACACGAGATCGATGAAACGCATGAACTATTTAAAAGCCATATCCAACAATGCCGCCCAATTGTAGATCTTGAACAAGTGGCAACTGGCGAACACTGGTATGGCCAGCAAGCGATCGACTTCAAATTGGTCGACCAACTGCAAACCAGTGATGACTTTTTGCTCAATTCGCGCCACGACTTCCATCTGTATGAGATCAGTTATAAAATGAAGCAACCGCTGGTTAAAAAATTATTATCCGCCAGCGAATCGCTACTATCAGGGGCACACTAACATGCACATGCACGCCAAGCCGCCACACCGGGTTCTGATCGCCGCTATCATTCTTACGTTTGGATTTGCGCTTGTTGAGCTGGCTGGTGGTTTGTGGTCAAACTCTCTAGCACTCTTATCCGATGCTGGCCATATGGGCTCAGACGCACTTGCTCTTGGTATTGCAGCATTTGCCGCTTGGATTGCATTAAAACCACCTTCAGATAAACACACCTTTGGCTTAGGCCGTGCCGAAGTGATTGCTGCATGGTTAAGCAGCCTACTGATGTTTGTCATATCAATTGTGGTCATTGTTGAAGCCGTCAAGCGATTCCATAATCCTCACCCGATTGACGGGCCTGTCGTTATGGTCATTGCTTTCATTGGTATGCTGGTCAACATCTATATCGCCTGGTTACTCAGCAAAAGCGAGCAAACATTAAACATCCGCGCTGCGATGCTGCATGTGCTCAGTGATTTATTAGGTTCACTCGCCGCTTTAGTGTCTGGTGCTGTTGTTACTTTTACTCACTGGATAGAGATTGACCCAATTCTTTCTATATTAATTGCCGTGTTAATTATGTTTTCCAGTGTGCAACTACTGAAAGAATCGCTAGCCGTTTTAATGGAAGGTACCCCACGAAATATCAGCATTAGTAAGGTAAAGCAAAGCATGCTTTCCATTCCTGCCATAGAATCATTGCATGACCTACACATCTGGACATTATCATCTGGAAGAATTGTTTTATCTGCACACGTGGTCATCGAAACAATGGAATGCTGGGAACACGTCCTACAAGAATTACATCAAATACTACGTAATGACTACCACATTGAACACGTTACGCTGCAACCAGAATTACATATACACGTTATTGACAAAGCATGTGCTTCATCTAAAGGGCAGAATCATGACCACTGACTTACACGCCATCGACTGGTCACTGTGCTTAGAGCGCGGTAATCATCAAGCTGAGCTAGCTCAAGAATTATTAAATATGCTAGTAGCTGAACTACCAAATTACAGCAAACAAATTGAAACCGCTTTTGCGCAACAAGACAAAGGATTGCTTAGCCTGCATTTAAATAAGTTACATGGTGCTTGCTGCTACTCTGGTGTTCCTCGCTTACAACAATTTGTTGAGACCGCTATAGCCAATATCGATCAACAAGACAAGTTACCCGAAGCGGCTTGCATCACAAATATATTACAACAAATCCAGTTGACCATTGAAGACGCTGAAAAAATTCAAGCCGAGGTGTTATAAGTGCAAGCTACTAGCGTCAATCATGACCCCGCCGAACTCGAACGTTTTAATCAATTAGCCGATGAATGGTGGAACCCTCAAGGGCCTATGAAACCACTGCATCAACTCAACCCTTTGCGTTTACAATTCATCAAGCAATACACCGCATTAGAAAATCAAGCCATTTTAGATGTTGGCTGTGGTGGCGGCCTACTATCTGAGGCGATGGCAAAACTGAACGCTAATGTCAGTGCTTTAGATTTAAGCCAAGACTTACTTGCCGCAGCGCAACAGCATGCGGAACAACAATCATTACAGATTAATTATCAAGTGCAATCCGTCGAAGATTTTAGTCAACATAATGCTAGCGCATTTAATGCCGTAACTTGTATGGAAATGTTAGAACATGTGCCCGACCCAGCGGCCATTATAAAAGCATGCGCCGATTGCTTAGCTTCAGGTGGCACAGCATTTTTTTCAACCATTAATCGCAACCTAAAAGCCTATGCGCAAGGTGTTTTTGCTGCTGAATATGTATTAGGCTTATTACCACGTGGCACCCACGAATACGCTAAATTTATTAAACCATCCGAGCTATGCCACATGGCACGCGAAGCTGGATTGGAACTCATCAACTTGCAGGGCATACACTACCAACCATTCTCTGCTGCATTTTCATTAGGTGACGACGTTAGCGTCAACTACCTCGCCGCGTTTCGAAAAGCATGAGTAAACCAAAAATAAAAGCGATATTCTTTGATGCCGACGGCACGCTATTAGATACAGCACCAAGCATTACAGCGACTATTAACCACGTGCTCGCACAAGAAAATCGAGAACCCGTCAGCGTGCAACAAATGCGCCCCGTTATTTCGGCTGGCGGTCAAGGTTTAATGCGCACCGCCTTTGGCATTGATGATGACAAGCAAATAAAAAAGCTCGCACAACGCTTACTCGATCATTACCCACAATTTATTACCCATCAGCTATCGGTATTTGAAGGTTATTACCCATTACTAGATCAACTAGAGCAACGCGGTATTATCTGGGGTGTGGTGAGCAACAAACACGAAAGCTTTTTAAAAACTCAAATGCAACACGTTGAACTGCATCACCGCAGCCTCACCTGCATCGGTGGCGACACCTATAAAAATAAAAAACCTCACCCACAACCATTACTCGAAGCATGTAAAATTGCTGGCATTTCACCACGCGAAACCATCTACATTGGTGATTGCGAGAACGATGTAATTGCCGCTAAACGTGCCGACATGCAAGCATGGATCGTTGAGTTTGGTTACATTCCTGATGACGGCTCACACCTCAAGTGGGGAGCAGACGCACTCTTGTCACACCCCGCAGATATTTTAAAACAACCTTAAAGCTGGATTAACACAGCCCTCAAGACAACAAAATGTACTTTTGGATTTTTTAGTACGCAAAAATTCCCGTGTAACCTATTGATATATATATAGATATTTAAACCAAAGTTTAATAATTCATTAATATTAGCGCGCTAAAATTAATCATATATTACTAGAGAGAATAGTGTGGACAGGCGAAATGAGACGTAGCGACACAGAGGAATTTACAGCCGATCTAAACAAGCGAATAATTGCAATTAACACAGCAGTAAATCTTCGCGCGCCCAAAGGTTCAGGCCACCAAGTCACTGGCGGCGCTGTCACGTTAGATGAGATTGCAGGCTTAGCTGCTAATGTTAAGCAACATCGACTCGACCTCATACATAACGCACGTAGCTTTTTATCCGTTTCCACTTATAAATTCGAAGCTGACAGCGAAGAAGGCGCAGAAGTTTTAGCAGCCATCAAAGATCGCATCAAACAAGCCACTGAATCTGGCCAGGCTTTTACACTGAAAATAATCACCAATCAACGTGGCGGACCCAGTAGACTACTCAAGCCTCGCGATAAACACCAACAATTAATTTATCGTGAGATAGCCAAGCTAAAAGAACAATATGCCGCTACTAGCAACATCCATATTGACATCAAACCACACGATGCATTGTTACGCGATACATTCCATCAAAAAGTATGGTTAGCAGACAATGCCAGTGGTGAAGCATGCGCGCTATTAGGCAGTGGTGATATTTGGCATGCTAGTAATGTGGAACACCGACGTCGCGAGATGTGCACCCTCTTACGCGGCTTTCTTGCCAAAGAATTACTGCACGTTTTTAATACCCTATGGCAAGCCGGCATGCCTGCCGCTAAACAAGTTAAAAGCTTTGATTATGATGAAGCAGTCCAGCAATTGTCAACCACAACACCCATGGCTGAACAACATGATGCCACAGGCATCACAACACGCGGCATAGTAATCAGCAAACAAGAATCGGCCACACTGCCAGACACCATGGCTCCAGCGCTAGTAGCACTAAAGCAAGGCATAGAACAAACACGTGCTGGTGAAAAAATCTCAATGGTCGTTTCCAATATTAATAATCAGTGCATTATCGATGCCATCATTGCAGCCGTTAAGCGCGGCGTGCAATTTCGTTTTTATGCCGATAAATATGAAAACCACCGCCAAGAAAGCCGATACGGTGGTGGCACGAACATCGCCAGCATCGATCACATTGTTAGCAGTTTAAACCCACTATACTGGCCACAGCTGGAAATTCGCTGGGCAACACGTGATGATAACTACTCGGCATTAGTACCCAGAGAAGAAAAAAATCGCTACGGCGGTGTGCACACTAAATCGACTTCTTTTAGCTGGGGAATGACACTTTCTGGTTCTAGCGCCTATGACGAACAAGCTAACTGTTCACGCGAATTAGATATAGTTATGTACGGCAAATCTGTAGCCAAGAAAATGAAAGACTCTGTGTTCAAACCTCACTTTAAAAACGCTCGTGATTATTTTATTGATCGCGCTATTGAGTTGGTACCTACCTATCATGCCGAACTAAGAGATGCATTGGCTGCTATTCCTGCTCAACATCATAATGAAACAACAGATCAGCAACGCACTCGCGCTTATGAGCTGTGTGATTACTACATCAAAAAAAACCCAAACTGTTTTCAGGATCTTGAAGATTTTGACGTAATACGTGCACGTGATCTATTGCATCGCTCAACAAAATCCTACTCAACGCTATCAACAAATCATGACATTGAATTCGATGGTATTAAAATCAGAGTAGCACATGCTATTCAAGACTATTTCATAAAACACAGCCCAACAAGCTTAAGTTTGTTTCATTCAGGCGGTCGACATCGCGCACAGCAATTACTAGCGGCATTAGAGAAACCCGATGTGTTTACAAATAAACAAATCGCACGTTTATTATTCCGCTTTTTGCATTACAAAGAATACAAATACAATGGCATTACGCGTCAAGCGCGCCTTAACCCGCACTCACTAAATACGTATATATTAAAAGCCATACTGCAGGTTGATAAATTGTCTTGCGACCCTAATCAATCAAAATCTCAAGTGTTATCCACACTGATAAAAGTGATACGTCCTGTGGCAACAACAGCAGTCAATCCTACCAAAGAAGTTCCTGCATCTCCCGGCGGCTCAACAGTCAGCGACGCCATGAGCACGCCGGTAACTGTCGATAATTCTTCACCAAGGCAACCTGATCCCGATGAACGGCGTCCCAGCTTTATCTACGGATAATAAGGAGATTTAGCAGCCTCTCCATTCCTACCAGGGATATTTCGAGCTACTGACCGTGCACGATAAGGAGCACCCCCCTTAGTTGCTCGATCAGTTTGATCTACTGCTTGTTGTGTTTGCTTGGGCCTACCTTCCGCAAAAAAACCCTGGGAAGCACCGCTTACAATAGCACCCACTCCAACAGAGCGTTCACGTTGGCGCCTTTCTGGTGTTGTCGAAATTATATCAGATCTAACACTACCACTAGCACTAGCACTAGCACTAGCACTTGATGCAGCATCCTCTATATCAGAATTGCGCGGTGTGTTATTCGGCGTATTGGTTCGAGTAAAGCTACCACACATCTTACCTAAATGCCCCTCATAGGAAGTCGAAAGTATTTCATTTGGATTAGAACCGGGTGGGAATTTGGGAGGTGACTTTGGAGGCGTACCTGCTGGCTTTGCTCTTACAGCTGTTGGCACCATCCACAGCCCATCCGCTTCATCCTCTTTTAACGCCACAACACCATCCGGTGTGACACCAACAAACTCTATATGTGCGCCAAGCAGCATCCTCATATCACCCGCCTCATCAGCCTCCTTTATTTTTTGCCGTTGAGTGTTTATGATTTCTGAAACCAATTTATCAATTGACTTTAAACTTTTGTGCAACTCTTCCATCAACAATTCTTGTGAAGCTTCAGCATTAAAGTTATCACCAGGCATATTATCCGATAGCATTACATCACTGTTATTATTATTGATGAAAAATAAAGATACCAAACGAAAATCAAACATATATGTTTGTTGATGACACAATTGTTGATAATGTTTTTCTAATATTTTATCTGCACTGCCCGGATTAATCTTGTTTTCCCTCTCAGTCAATTGCAGTGCTGCCCTCGTCTCTACAAGCCCATTATGTAAAGCCTGCATATACTGCAAACAGCTTGTTGAGGGAGGTATAGATTTTAACGTTTTATAGAGCTTTGACATGACGGAAATTTTTTTCTTGCTTCTAAAAAAGTCGATTTTTGGATTACAATAATTATCTAAATCCGTTAGAAGGCTCTTCATAATTTTCTGAATACGATTAGCCGACGCAATCGCCATTTGCTCACTTTGTTGCAGCTCAACATACCGCTGCAAAAAAGACTCATCTAATGGCTTTTCAATATTTTCAATCGCGCTCCGTAAAAAACCAGGCCCGCAAGCTAGTGAACTAATATCCATTTGCTGATCATTAAGCACATACAGTGGTAGTTGTTTTGCTGCCATCCATACCCGACCCGCTAACCGTGTATAAGTAGATTTAAACTTACTACTATGCACAGCATGTAATTGCGACAAACGTGATTTCAGCCCATCTATCAAATGCTGATGCTTATTGGCAGTATCAATAATACCGGGAATTTCCTCTCGTTGAACATTTTCGCTTTTCATTTCACGCATAACAGTATTCCTCACCAACATTACATTTATTCTATAGATACATACCGATCGATATATTAATTTGCTTGATGCGATAATAACGCTAGCTAACCCAATAATCAACGCAAAATCAATGATGGCATGCTATATTTTTGGACAGTCTAAATAAGGAAACCAATATGGATCGCATCGATGATATTTTGAAATTCTGGTTTGGTGAAATTACCCCTAGCGATTTACCTCAAAGCGATAAAATAGCCGCTTGGTGGAGCCAAGATAAAGCCACTGACATATTGATTAAACAACAATTTTATGATGACCTACAGCAGGCCATGGAAGGTTATTATGATGCCTGGTTGGCTGATGCCAAAGGTCGCTTAGCCATGAATCTTTTGATTAACCAGTTCTGCCGCCACATTTACCGCGGCTGCCCAGAGGCCTATCAATATGACACGCTAGCCACGCAAAACGTACTAGATGCACTAAAACGCGGCATGGATCAAGAATTGTGCCCCATTCATCGAGCCTACTTATATATGCCATTAGGCCACAGCGAGCATATTGAATATCACGATTTAGGCGTCACACTGTATGAGCAGCTTATAGCGGAAGCTGATGAAAAACTCGCCAGCATTCTCAACGTATTCCTACAATATGCCAAAGCACGTCGTGATATTATCGCCCGCTTTGGTCGATTCCCTCATCGAAATCCGATTCTCAACCGTGAATCGACACCCGATGAGCAACAATACCTAAAGCAAAACTTTTCTCAGTCCAATTAGTGCCTTAGTTATGGCACTGGTAAATAGCCTGTATCAGTGGCTGAACCAACAAGCGGCCGCATATCATAACCCTTACTAGGATCAAAACCAGCATCAGAAGAAGCATCGCTATCTGCTTCTTCACCCTCATTGTCTTTAGCCTCTACCACACGGGCTCCAGCTCCGTTAGTTGCTTGAGCGCCACCAAATAGCGCAGCAGATGAGGCAAGCACCGCTGGAACTGCTGCTGCAGCAACGGCTTCTTCAGGCTCTACTACTTCTGCTGGAGCAAGGAATTGTTCTCTGTATTTCAGCATCGCTAGTGCATCTTCAGCAGTAAACTCCATCGTTGCCTCACCCACTATGGCATCCTTTTGTGCACGCGTACGCATAGACATACAAGCACCCATGATTAAATTCATACCATTTCGTATTTGCTCTATATGACGAAACTTAGCCATATGATCAATATTATTTTTTTGATAATACAAATAGGCTTTTTCAACAATCGGTTGTTCTTTGCTTATTTTTACAAACAACTCATCAAGCCGAGAAACACTGATAGGCCCTTCAAATAAGGTCGATAGATCAGTAGCATTCTTTTCAATAAATGGTGACAGCAGAATGGAATGTGCCGCCAATAGATCGCGCACCAAAATTGCACCATCATGCCCTTGCCATAGCTTAATTTTAGGAAACAGCTGTCGAATATCTGATAGTATTGCGCCCGGCACATCAACAAAATTTTCTGCCGGCAGATTACGATAATACACACCCGGCATATGAACTTTTTTAAGTTTACGCTGCAATTCACCATAGGTAACTTGCTTACCAGGATAACAATGAGCATTAGCCAATCTTAAATATTCACCAATGGCCACAAAGCTTTCAGCATGAATACGCTCTTGCTCCGTTGGACCATCTTCATCAGCTTTAGATTCAGCAACGGCCGTTGCAGGCTGTACCATCTGAGATCTAATCAGCTCTGTATACTTAAATGCAAAGGCAACCAATTGATCATAGGTCGTCTCCTTCAATGCAAGCTGAGGCACTAAATCTGCCGCACTATTAGTTGCTAGGTGTTCGACTGACGCCACTAATTGCATAAATGGAACAAACGTTGTGGTATTGCCTTCATTGCGCAAAGATCTTAAGTTCGGTATATCAGCTAAGAATGCAGCAAGATCACCTTTTTCAGAAAAGTCAAAACCACAGTTCCCTATATCAAGCTCTGTTAGCTTAGGCACCTGAGACCATAACACTCCATCAAAGTTTTCCGCGGGTACATAGGCCACTCTTAAATGACGAACATTTGGCGGCATTAAATCGACACCACCATTGATAAATTTATCCATGTAAATATAGGTTTTTCGAAAGTCGAGGTCAGTAATGAAATCAGTCAAATATAAGTCAATATCTCCATCAACCAAGTTAATACGATGCAAAAAGCTCATAAAATCAGATAACACCACATGCTCGCGCTTAAAAGAATCTACCGGTAACTTAAACTGAGTCTTAGTGGGCGGATCTGAGTTATCCCAACTGAGTAGCTCATGCTTATCATCAAGCAATATCTGACAATGACTACCCACACGACGATAAATCGATAATAACTCTTTTGGAGTGAGCGCATGGCCGCGCAAATCCAGATATTTGACCGGTGTTAGTGAAGCTAACGCTAACAACGTATCTTTATTTAATGCAACATGCTGCAAATTGAGTGCATAGACACGTTTCTTTGTCTCAAAATCTTCAGATACCGCTTTGCTATAAGCAATAAAATTATCCGTAGCCGTGTCACCCGAAAATGAAATCACCGCATGATTGACCTCTGGAGGCACAGATGCTGGACCGCCACTGTATTCATACTCTTGGTAATGGCCCACAACAACACCAGGCTCCAATCGATCTGGCAACTTATACCATGCTGTTCTACTCATCCTACACTCCCACAAGTGAATTTTTGGTAGCGTGTAGTATAAGGTTTTATTCGCACAAGGGAAGGGGATTGTCGACCATTAGATCATTGCGAAATGATCACTTTGCAGTACTGCATGCTGAAGTGCAAGCATCGAGGCAATCACGGGAATAGGAATGGTGACCCTACCCTGCCTTGTCATTCCTGCGAAAGCAGGAATCCACTTCAATATGGATCCCGGATAATTGCTTCGCAATTTCCGGGATGACACTGTAGAATTCAGGATGACAATATTACGATGCCACTGCAGCGTTTAAATAGTTTTCCATCAACTCTTGATGCCCAGATACCGGCGCGGGATCAAGATCGCGCTCTTCAGCTATTTGCGCGCATTGTGCCAAATCAAAATCACCCGCCAGAATTTGCTTGCCTTCTGCCAGATGCCAACCGGCATAACGTTCATCTTTAAATTGCTGCCAATGATCTTCTGCTATCATTTTTTCAGCTACCAACAAGCCCTGCGCCAACGTATCCAATCCAGCAATAAAACCATAGAAGATATCTTCATGATCGATACTTTGGCGACGTAACTTAGCGTCAAAGTTGAAACCTCCCTGACCCAAGCCACCATGACGAACAAGATGATACATCACCAATGCTGTCGTTTTTACATCCATCGGAAATTGATCGGTATCCCAGCCCAACTGCGGGTCACCTGTATTCGCATCAACACTGCCCATAATGCCATTCGCACAGGCATAAGCAATTTCATGCGCAAAACTATGCCCAGCCAACGTCGCATGATTCGCCTCAATATTGACTTTAAATTCTTTTTCCAAACCATACTTTTGTAAAAACGCAAACACATGACCACTATCATAATCATACTGATGTTTAGTCGGCTCACATGGCTTAGGCTCAATTAACAACTGACCTTTAAAACCAATCTTTTGCTTATAATCCGCTACCATCGTTAAAAAACGCCCAAACTGGTCAGTTTCTTGTTTTAAATCGGTATTCAACAATGTGTCATAACCTTCACGCCCACCCCACAACACATAATTATCACCACCCAAATGATGCGTCGCATCCATCGCCATTTTCACTTGCATGCAGGCATATAAAAACACTTCTGGATTCGGATTAGTTGCTGCACCTGCTAAATAACGTCGATGATTAAATAAATTTGCCGTGCCCCATAATAATTGCTTACCCGTGTCCTGCATCTTATCTGCCAACAACTCAACCATTGACATCAAATTGTATTGCGTTTGATTTAATGTTAAACCCTCTGGCGCCAAGTCACGATCATGAAAAGTAAAAAAGGGTAAACCCAACTTTTCTAGAATCTCAAAGCCTGCATCAACCTTATTGCGTGCACACTGCATCGGATCAGCATCACGTAACCATACACGATCATACACACCGCCACCAAAAGCATCATCACCCTGCCAACAAAGCGTATGCCACCAACACATCGCCGGTCGCAAATGCTCCTCCATTGTCTTACCCATCACCATACGACCTGCGTCATAATACCGATAACTCATCGGATGCTTGCTATGGGGCCCCTGACAAGTAATCAAATCAACATCATCAAAATACATTTTTTTTGGATCCTTCTGCTTTAGTGTGTTTTACTACTTTTGTGGTTAAGATTGGCTATGCATACTTAACCAATATAATTCTTTTATATCCTTCTGCTTTAGTATATTTACCACTAGAGCCTATACAGCCCCCCAAAATATGACCTATTATCGCGATACAAATTCTTAAACAACCCTAACCGCTCTTCATAATAACGCTGCATCGACACATCCGGATCAAATACCTGTGTCACCGACGGCGTCTGTAATTCGGATATATCCGCAGCTGTATGCCCTAACCACGCCAACTTTGCCGCACCTAACGCACCACCCACTTCACTCGAATCCAATACCGCCATCGGTCGCTGTAACACACTTGCCAATAACTGAGCCCAATGCGCACTTCGCGAACCTCCACCCACTAAGTTCACTTCCTGTATCTCTACACCTTTATCTTGTAAAATCTGCTGCCCTTCCGCAAACGCTAATGCCACGCCTTCTAATACTGACTGCATTAATGCACTCGCATCGGTATCATAACTCATGCCAAAAAACGCACCGCGCGCATGCGGGTCATTATGCGGCGTTCTTTCACCTGATAAATACGGTAAAAATATCGGTACATTTTTCAACTGATGGGTCTCAGCCTGAGACAACAATGTATCAACATCACTGTGTGTTAACTTCGCCAGCCAATCCAAACAGCTAGCCGCACTCAAATGCACATTCATTTCATGCCACCTACCAGGCAAACAATGACAAAAACTATGCACTGCTGATTCAGCATACGAGCGATATTGATCATCCGCAATAAAATACACACCCGATGTACCCAAAGAAATAAATGCCTCACCCGGCTTGGTAACATTCACACTGACTGCACTCGCCGCGTTATCACCAGCACCTGCAATCACCTGAACCTCTGGAGATATACCCCAGTGCGTAGCCAATGCTTTTGATAGTGTGGATGTCACCTGATTACCCTCAAATAATTCAGGCATATGATCTTGTGATAAATCAGTTGCAGCCAACATTTTATCTGACCACTGACGCTGCGCCACATCCAACCAACAAGTACCCGACGCATCAGACATATCCGTTGCAAATTCACCCGTTAATCGAAAGCGCAAATAATCTTTAGGCAAAAGCACTTTATGAATCTTCGCAAAATTATCCGGTTCGTTTTCTTGCAACCATAAAAGCTTCGGCGCTGTAAAACCTGGCATAATTAAATTGCCAGTAATCTCAATCGCATCAGGTTCACGATGCAATAATGTGTCACACGCTTGAAATGAACGACCATCATTCCACAATATCGCTGGACGAATCGGCTCACCCTTATCATTAATCAACACCGCACCATGCATTTGACCAGATAAACCAATCGCCTTAATAGCACCCACTTGTTGCGGATAATTTAATTTTAAATTAAAAAAGGCTTCTTCAGTACCACGCCACCACGCCGCAGGATCCTGCTCTGACCACAATGGATGTGGACGTGATACACATAACGACGCACCACTGCTACCAATAATATTTTGTTGCTCGTCAAGTAACACCAACTTAACCGATGACGTACCAAGGTCAACCCCTAAATACATTAATTAATCTCCTTACCAAGATCACGAATTTTTCGACCTTCAAATAAATGTGTTTCAATTTGTTCTAAGGTGACTCCTTTGGTTTCCGGCACCCACTTGTAAATAAAAAACAGCGATAGCAATGAAATAATGCCATAAGTAAAAAAGGTGCCGCCTTGACCTGCAAAATGCACAAAGCTTAAAAACGTTACCGCCACCAACCAATTTGAACCCCAGTTCACTGCGGTACACACACTTGCTCCCAATCCACGCACATGAATAGGAAAAAGCTCAGCAATCATCAGCCACATCACCGGGCCTAAACTGATAGCAAATGCTGCAATATATACCAAGATGGTCAATACAGATAACTGTTGCATATGATGCGACATTTTCACTGACGGCAAGAATAAATAGCCCAGTAACAATAACGAGAGAGTCATAACAGATACACCAAGCAATAATAAAAATCGACGACCAAAACGGTCAATCATCGGAATCGCTAATGCCGAAAACACAACAAATACTATTCCTATTAACCCCGTCACTAAGATAGAATTTTGTGCATCGGCAAATCCTGCCATCGAAAATATCGTCGGTGCATAATATAAAATCGTATTAATGCCCGTGATTTGTTGAATAAGCGCTAACGCTACGCCAATGATCAAAACTGGTATCACACGTGGCTGAAATAACGACTGCCAACGCGGCCGCTGATAATTTAAACTGTTTTTTATTTCATGGAACTCTTGTTCTGCCACTGCCTCATTACCACGCACCAATCGTAAAATACTTCGCGCACGATCATCATGACCATGTAACATCATCCAACGCGGACTGTAAGGCAATATACACATCGCAATCAGTAGCCCAACAGCAGGAATAACACCAATTAAAAACATCGCACGCCAATCTTGCGTGTATGAAAAGTGATAATCAACGCCATAAGATATCAACAAACCAAATGCAATCGATAATTGATTCAACGAGACCAACGCGCCCCGATGTTTAGGAGGGGCAATTTCCGCAATATATAAAGGTGCTGAATATGACGAGATACCAATAGCCACACCAACAATAAGACGACCCATTACCAAGCCAGGAATAGTGTGCGCAAAGCCCGTTAGTAACGTACCAATAATAAAGATAATGGTATCAGCCACTAATAATCGTTTACGACCGACCACATCAGACAAGTGTCCACTGACCAGCGCACCCAAAAATGCACCCACCAATACCATGCCGACCACTAGGCCATTCATCTCAGCACTGAATTGAAATTCACGTGAAATGAATAAAATCGCACCAGAAATCACACCGGTATCATAACCAAACAATACACCGGCAAATGCCGCCACTAATGCAATAAATAGATATAAACGACTGGAATGCGCACCGCTATTTTCTAACGAATCCATGCTGGGCCCTTAAGCAAAATCGGCATTATATCAGATTGTGATCAGGAATGAGTGTCTGTTGTAATCGCATAGATAGCGCAAATAATACAGCAATTAATCCACACAATGCCGTCATGGTGATAAATAATGTACGATGACCACTGTAATGCAAAAGCAAGCCACCAATATATGCACCACAACCAATCCGGTATAAATAGGTCACACCATAATAGCTACCACGCATATGGTCCGGCGCCATCCGATCAATCGCCACATTGATATTCGGTGCTAATATTACTTCAGCAATAGAATAGGTAATAGCAGCGGATATCCATAACCCTGGATGATGAATAGGAACAAAGGCATACATCAGTTGTGATCCAGCTAAAATGATTAGCCCAAAATATAATCGTTGTGCTAATGTCCAATTTTGTGTGAGTTTCATCATGAGGAATTGGCAAGTTACTATAGTTAGCGTGCTAGCAGTAATCATAACACTCAACAAATGCACCAGGCTTGGCATATGCAGTATTGCGAAATACTGTGGGATCGATGACTCAAATTGAACAATGATAATCCAAAAAAATAAATTCGCTAATATCATTAGCAGAAAAGAATAATCCTTGCTCAATATGCGCCATGTTTGTAGAAATGATTGCTGATTATTTTGCTGTTGCAGGCTAGTATTTTTTTTTGGCATGTTAATCGAAAGTAAAATAAAGGCATACATCATATAAGCCGATGCCGCAATTAAAAACGTCGGCTGCTGTGCCAACAAACCAAAATGCAAACCCACCAATGGACCAATAGCGGCACCTGCATTAACCGCAAAATAACGCCAGTGTAATGCCACTGCACGAAGCTTTTTGCTCGGTAAAAAATCTCCCATCAATGCCTTACTCATAGGGTCAATTAAAGCACGAGCAATACCTACCAATATAACAGCAGCTATATAGCTAAACGTCTGGTGCGCAAATGCCAGTAAAGTAAATGCTGCAATTCCAATCACCGTACCAACAAGGCTCAGCTGGCGACGACCAAAGCGATCAGATAAATGACTAGCATAGATGCCTAATAATGAAGAAATAATTGTAACGGTACTTAATATTAAACCAATGGTACTGGTTTCCAATCCTTGATTTTGATGTAGCATCATAATCAAAAATGGCCAAGTCATCCAATAAGCACCATTGAGCACCATGGTGGCCAATAAAATTTCCCATACCGCTAGCGGGAAATCACGCCACATTAGCAGCTTACACTGAATTTATTTTGATAGAGCTGCAATAACTTTTGTAAAACCTCATCTACTGAGGCTAAGTTGAGACTATACTGTTCCAGTAACTGTAGATTTAATGTTTTATCCAAAATTTTAACCAAATCAAATGGCTCATAATGAAACGAATCTTTCCATTCAATGTTTATCTTTCGCTGTAGCATTAAAGCCACCTTCTGACATAACTCTTGTGCCGTGATACTTTGTCTGCAAGCCACATTCACTGTATGCGTATCATTACTGTCGGCCAAATGAATTAAACTACTCGCAGCGTCATTTGCTTCAATAAAATTAAAGGCTGGATTAGTTTTTGGCAAAGAAACACGATCATCAACAACCATTTGTATCACTTGCTGCAAGCGTTGATAAGGATCAGACTCACCTACAACAACTGGAAAACGTGCAATAATGTATGACGCTGCATGCTGTTTAATATATTGTTCACAACGCCATTTTTGTGAGCCATAAGGACTTAGTGCCTCATCCGGTTCAATTACATCATCTTCGATCAAATCGAGACCAGCCGGATAAACAGCCTGGCTTGAGGAAAAAATATATCGTTTAGAATGTATAATCAGTGGCAACACGCTTTGCATTTGATCAATAGTATAAGCACTTTGATCAAATACAAGGTCATATACATCTGGTTCAATAGTCAACGGTAATTCACCGCTACGATCAAAACAAATAAATTTGCATGCACTCGGTATGGGCTGTTTTCCACGCGTCATCACAGTAACTTGATCACCGCGGTTTAATAATTGCTGTAATAGGTATTTACCAAAATAGCGAGTACCACCCAAGACCAATACATTTCTACTCATACGCACAATCCCTCAATGATTCGAACAAATGACGCCCCCGATCAGTTAATTGAGCATGTTGCTTAACGACGTCATAACTTTGATTAAACCATTGATCAATTCGTTGATTAAAATCATTGGCTAACGAACCTTCAAAGTAGTCTTTGGTTTTACGAAAGCAACGCACCATACGTGACAACACAAAGCATGCATGAAAGATACCCGACATCGGCCGTTTTGCTACACGAATGGGGGCATTATACAACTCATTTGGCTTATTTAACACCACCGGATCAAGTAGCTGTAAAGCAAACAGGTATTGATGCGCACATTCATGAACGATATGCTCGAGGTAATATGCAATCGGATGATCGCTTTCCTGCGGAACGCGTATATAGATTTGGCCAAATGCTCCTTGATAACTAAAAGCACGTATGGAACCTTCAAATAATTTAATCGCATATAAGTTATGTAAAGCACTATCTATATGCGTCTTATCACTTTGCGCCAACATATCAATAGCACGCACTATGCTTTGCTGTTGCAATTCGATCTGATGATTGAATACCGGCCTAACAACTTCGTAATTATTTTCCATACCAAATGGAGAAATAACATCCTGTCGCGCCTTGTCATTTATCATTTCAATTTCCCAAGATGTATTGAGAGCACTGCTGATATTTGGTTGATGTTTACGCGAAAGATTTATCGGTTGTGCGTTGAGCTGGCAAAGTGTATCTAAGATGATATCAAGATTGCCTTCAGTCACATTTTTTTTAATCTTAAAATAATAAAAAAATAGTGCGGGATTAACTATTCCGTTATGTTTATATTGATTAAAACGCTGGACTTCATCAGTCAAATCTATCTCGAGCTGTTGTGATAACTGTTGTTGTATACTGGCTAGTTTTTCGCAAATTATTTTTCGTGATAATCGATTTAGTTCATCGGCGTTACTTGTGTTTGGCGTCGCGTTAAATAGTGATTGATGCATTATTATTCTCTTCCGAATTAAACCTCCCCAGCGAACTGAGGAGGTATTTGTTACTAGCCTTCTATCGCAGCCATATCAACGATAGGGTTAGTTTCTTCTAAAGTTACATTAACGTTAGTCATGATATTACTCCTAGTTAAATTTTAATAAATGTGAAATTGCAATTAACACGGTACGCATTTTTTCAGTTTTTATAGCATCATTCAATTCCGTGTTTTTACTTTATTAACTCACATTAGTTGCATCTTTTCATATGACACACCAAACTTGGCAACTTATTCGCTGTCACAATCACAGATTTTTTTGATGAACAGTTAAGCTTTTGTTTTATTTTTTTCATATAGGTTTCAACCGTGCGCATAGAAATTCCCAACTTGTTACCAATGCCTAAATAGGTCATACCTCGCATTAAATATTTCAAACAATCCAACTCTCGCATAGTGAGGTATACACCCGGATAAGTTTCACCAATATAGATTCGCTTCAGCTGCTGTGATTTTTCAAGTTCTATCGGTGTACATATCTGAACCTCAGGAAAACAAACAAAACGTTTTTCAAAGTAAGGGTTTTTGCGGTTTTTAACTTCTTTAAGCACTGTATTCCAGTAATCCATCTCTTTCTCCATTACGTACATCAAGTAGCCCGGCATAGTAGCCATATATACACACTCGGTCAACTATTAATACTAATTAATACGGAAATATTAACATATATGTTAATTATGGCTTGAGCCTTACCGGTTATTAACGATACAATGCTGACATTAGTGTATATATATGTGCTTTTATGTTGTTTTTTTGACATATATCACTGATAATAACCGGCAATTGAAAACTGTTTCGAGAAACCAAATAGCGATGAACAAAATAGTGAGTTTTTCTACATTAAAACAAGGATATGGCACTTTAATGGAAGTGCTCAACGGCCTGATGTCTAAGACTAACACCAACATTAATCAGCTAAGTAAAAACACAGGATTGGCCAATACCACCATAAAACGGATATGCACTGACAGCACCTGCAACCCCACACTAACGTCGATTGCAAAGATTGCGGATTTTTTCGGCGTCACCGCCAGCCAATTAATTGGTGCTGAGCCACTTGATACCGATTCAAATAGCTACCAACCCAATTTTAACCAGTGGCAACAAGTGCCAATCATCTCACTCGAACAACTTGTCGACTGGCCAAATAATATCGAAACCGTTCGTGAACAAACCGATCACCAAACTGTAATGACTGATCTACCCACAGGTGACAATACGTTTGCCATGATCGCTGAAGATGAAACACTGGAACCTAAATTCTCAGCCGGCACTATTCTGATTTTTGATGCGCAAAAAGCACCCAAGAATAAGGACTATATTGTTTTACTGATGGACAACAAACCCTTACCTCAATACCGTCAGCTATTAATTGATGGTCCCGACCAATACGTTAAAACCATTAATCCTGAATTTGCACATAAGGCGCCGGTCGCACTGATTGATAACCCCTGCAGAATTTTAGGTGTGCTAATTCAAGCGAAATCGAATTATGTTTAATTAAACAGCTTTGCTTTGCTCAGGAGGGAACATATTCACCACATTGGCAGGCTTAGAACTATTACGCCTCAGCAATGCACTGAGCGGATTAAACGACACATGTTCTTCGTAAATATCGACCCGCTCAACTTTCTTTAATAACACCACAATTAAACTCGCAGGCAAGACCGCAATTGCAGAAAACACCACTTTAAACAGAAACATATTAATAAATAATTGCATACCTGTATGCCAACCCTCAACAGGCACTAAGGCGATTGCTACAATAATCGCGGTTAAAACAAATTCACCAATTGCACTGGAAAATAGGCTGCGCAATGAAAAATAGCGACCTTGCGTAAGGATTTTTGTTTTACCAATGATTTGAGCATTCAATATCATACCCACCAACACAGCGGTTAAATTGGAAAGAAATACCAGCCATGAGGCGCCAAATACCAAATGATAAGCATCCATATGATGCCAGTTAATAGGATGCGGCATAGCATTAACCCACAACGGAATTAAACTAAAAAATGACTGCGCTATCAATGCCGTAAAAATAGTACGTCGCGCCAATGTCGGGCCATACACTTCAGCAATAATATCACTCAATGCAAACGTTGCTGGAAAAATAAAAATTCCACCTGGCTCTATAAACGGACCCAATAACATCATGCGATAGGCAACCGCTTGTGCAGTAATCATTAATACCGCATAAAATACTGACAATAACATGTAGTATTTAAATTGTGATTTAATTTTTACGACTGATGTATTCATTTTTTATATTATAAATAATGTATTTTACTATTTAATTTTTGATTTAAACTGTATTCCGCTTCACAATCCACATATTTCTCCGTGCAATACGCCTTGGTTAACTTCATCACATCCTCACGGCTGAGCAGCTGCAAGATCTGCTTATTTTGTTTAATAAAATACTCTGCTGTACCACAAATGATTTTCTTATTTTCCAGCAATAGCACTTTAAAAATATATTCGCCATGCAGATTTGCGGTTAACGGAAACTCTTCAATAAAAGCAATTGGACGATTTAATTCTATTAAGTATTGCCGCTCTATACGCTGACGATCTTTAGCAGGCAGCATATGAAAATATTTATCACAGGCAATAATCTGTTTTGTTGTTAGCTGTATCGGCATAGGTATGCGTCTTGCCTTTACTGTGAATTGCGCGCGTTTGGTTAGATTATCAATACTGCAACCAACAATACGGCATGGGTATTTCGGAAAAGCTTCCTGCCATGCAGCTTTTAATAGTTTTATCAATGACTTCCAACGTGACATAACCATTCCCAATTATCACTTTTAACAAATCGCCATAAATGCTAACATAGCGTCCATTATTAATAAAGTTAACTATTTAAGTTAAAGAGTGCCCGAGAGAAAATCATGTCAAGACCAGCAAGCCAATTGTTTACACCACCCGTAAAGGAAGAAGTCATGACTGCATCAGCACGTTTAGCCGAGTGGGCGTTAAGTACGTTTTCATCGAGATCACTGCCTACAGCAACTCGACGCATGGCAGGCTTAGCTTTGATAGATCAATACGGCCTGCAAATTGGTGGCAGCACTTTTCCATGGAGTGAAGCAGTATATCAAACTGCTTTGATGACTTATGGTACTGGTGATAGCACAGTAACACGTCACGGCACACAGCTGACAGCTCCCGGCGCTGCTTATGTGAATGGCTGCTTTTCGCACGCCCAAGATTTTGATGACAGCCACCAAAGAGCGCAAACCCATCCCGGACCGGTGGTTATTCCTGCCGCCATGGCCGTCGCTGAGTCAGTGGGCTGCAGCGGTGAAGAAGCATTGATCGCAAGCGCCGTTGGTATTGAAGCCATGACACGCTTAGCAGCATCTATTTGCCCGGCTTGTATTGAAGGTGGTCATCACACGCCCCCGACTGTCGGGCCTTTTGGTGCCGCGATTGCATCCGGCTTATTACTCGGTCTCTCACATGAACAGCTAACCCATGCACTCGGTATTTGCGGCAGCTCTGCCGGTGGTCTGGTCGCTTATACAGAATCCGGTGGATCAGTGAAGCGCATACATACAGGCATCCCCGCACGCGCTGGTGTCGAAGCAGCACTACTAGCGCAACGCGGATTAACAGGCCCTAGTTCAGTTATCGATGGCAAAAAAGGCCTATGGGCTGTATTTGGTCGCGGCGAAGCAGTACCCGAACGTTTGTTTGGTGGCCTTGGCGAGCATTACATGCTCGATACCTTAATGTTTAAACCCTACAACTGTTGCTACCTAATCCATCCAGCGATCGAAGGCTTTTTAAAATTAACCGCCGATAATGGCATAGCTGCTGAAGATATTGCTGAAGTCACTGTTGGCTTAAGTGATTTCTCACGATCACATGCGGGCACTATTACCGTGCCACACGATGAACTAGGCGCACAATTCAGCACCTCATTTACCTTAGCGTTGTCATTATTAAAAGGCGCACCTGGCATGTGGTCTTATTCACCCGATGTGATTACCGACCCTGATATAATTGATTTAACGAAAAGAATTCACGTTACTCCTGACGAACAAGCTCAAGCAGAGTTCCCCAATAAAAATGGCTGCTTAGTCACTATAAAAACTACTGATGGCAGAATACAGTCGATTCGCATCACTGAGCCCAAAGGTTGTCCCGATAACCTAATGGCATCTGATGACGTTGAACGTAAGTTCTTCGCTAATACTGTTCCTGTTATTGGCGATGAACGCGCACGCGAACTATATGACCAGTTACGCTGCTTTAATGAGCTTATTAGCGTACGCGAATTAACTGAGTGCTTTGGTGAAACCATAACCAGCGCTTTATCAAAATAATTTCTGCTAATACAGCCATATAAACGGGCTGAAAAGCCAAGTCCCATATCATATTTCAAGTGCTATAATTGGCCAAGCATAGCCGAGGAGATAGCCATGAAACCACTCATCATCAGTTGCTTTATTACCGCAGCAATCGCTTTGCCAGCCAGCAGCTTAGTTGCCGCCACACCTGCAGATACCAATGCAAATACTAATTCCAGTCTTGTTGCTGAAACCCCACCCAACACGTCCAGCGACACCCCTTTGGGTTCATCATCCAATCCTGCTGATGACCCATTAGCCAGCACTAATGCAAATACTACACCGGATACTTCTGCTGATACATCCTCTGAAAAACCTTCTGGAACATCAGCCATTAAACCTTGCAAATTAGTGTCTGATTTTCAGGCCACTAATCGCTATGTTTATCAATGCAAAAGCGGTGAAAGCTATAACATCGATGCTGCAAAATTACGTCACTGCAAAACCGGCGGCATAGCAAAAGAAGACAGCACCGTCAGTAAAAATATTTATTCTCTATTTTGCAATGATGGCTCGAGTACCACAGCAACTTGCACCAATGGCTTCTTTAACAAGCCACATCAATTAATGATCAACGGCACCAAGCAAATTGTTATTACCTGCCAGGACAACAGTTAAATTATGGATCCCGGCTCGGAGGCCGGGACTAAATCGTCATTGCGAACCACGTAGTAGCGCGGTAATCTAGATTGCCTCGTCGCAAGCTCCTCGCAATGACATAGCTGATGACAACACTAAGCCAGCGACGCTGAAACCACCTCATAAACATCCGGCGACAAACCTTCCACAGCAATAATGCGCTCCAACTGCTGCTTCATTAATTTCTGGCGACCTTTATCCAGTTTCTGCCAACGAATCAACGGTTCGCATAGACGCGCTGCGGTTAAACGATTATGTTGATCTAAAGCAATCACCTGATCTGCCAAAAAGGCATAACCAGAACCATCGGCAGCATGAAAATGTATTAAATTAGCTGTAAATGCCCCCACCAAAGAACGCACATTATTCGGATTTAATAAATTAAAGGCATCACTAGCAACAATCGACTTTACTTCAGCCAACGTATTAGGCAACGAAGAGCATGCTTGCACCGCTAACCACTTATCCATCACTAATGCCTCATCATGCCAACGCTGACGAAAATCGATTAAAGCTTGCTGACGCACAGGATTATCCAAGTCATTCAAGGCGGTTAAAGCCGCCATACTATCCGTCATGTTTTCAGCTGTGTCAAACTGCTGCTTTACCACATCAACCATATCGTCTGAGGCTAATGCCGCAAGGTAATGTAACGCCACACTCTTCAGGCTGCGCTTTGCTGCATTCGCTGGTGAATATTCCGGCGCCAAATCGCTGGTAATGCGATTATATGTATCAAGCCATTCGTCTTGCAACTGCATTGCCAGCGCTTCAATAATTGTATTACGAACCACATGCACAGCATCAACGTCTGCTTCCGGCATTACCTGCATTAAATAGTTTTCCGTCGGCAGGGTAAACAATAATGCTAATAGTTGTTGATCTTCGTTTCTATTTTTTAGCATCGTCGATAAGTGTGACAGCAACACCATATCTAAATGCGCATCGTATTTTCCTTTACGACGATATTCTTCAACACCGGCCAAAATTAAGCGTACAAAATATTGTTGCGATGCATCCCAACGACTAAACGCATTGGTGTCTTTGGTCATCAACGTCAATAATTCTTGATCGCTATAAGCATAATGCAATTTCACTGGCGCCGAAAAATCGCGCAGCAAAGACAAGGCCGGTTGCTGCTCAACGTTAATAAATTCAAATACCTGATCTTCTTCAGTGATATCTAAAATACGTGTGCCGCTTAACGCATCATCCTCATCTTTTAATTGAGTTGGCATTTCACCGTCTGCAGACATAAAGCCTATCGACAGTGGCATTTCATAGGGTAGCTTATGATCTTGACCAGGACCCGGTGTTTTCGGGCAATGTTGTCGCACTTCCATTTTTAATGTTTTAGCTTTCGTATCGTAATCAGCTTTTACAGTCAGCTCAGGTGTGCCACCTTGTTTATACCAGCGACAGAACTGAGTAAGATCTTTGCCAGACACATCCTGCATCACCGCTATAAAATCTTCCGTCGTTACCGCTTGCCCATCATAACGTGAAAAGTATTCATCCATTGCTTCACGGAATTTTTCTTTACCCATAAAGGTCCGTATCATACGAATCACTTCAGAACCTTTCTCATAAACCGTCACAGTATAAAAATTATTAATCTCAATATATTGTTCCGGACGAATCGGATGTGACATTGGCCCTGCATCTTGAGCAAATTGAACATTACGAATGGTATTTGCCGCCTTAATACGCACCAACAACGGTGAAGTCATGTCCTCGCAAAACAGCTGCTCGCGCAAAACCGTCAGGCCTTCTTTTAATGTAATCTGAAACCAATCACGGCAAGTAATACGGTTACCCGACCAGTTATGAAAATATTCATGGCCAATCACACGCTCAATATTGGCATAATCCGCATCAGTCGCTGTATCTTGGCGTGCCAATACGCACTTCGTATTAAAAATATTGAGTCCTTTGTTTTCCATCGCACCCATATTAAAATCGCTAACTGCAACCACCATATAAATATCTAAGTCGTATTCACGACCAAATGTATCTTCATCCCACTTCATTGAACGCACTAACGAATCCATTGCAAATTGGCCTTGATCCAAAAAGCCGCGCTCCAAAAATAAACGTAATGCCACCTGACGACCTGACATCGTCGTAAACGTATCTTCAATTAAATCAAAATTACCCGCTACCAATGCAAACAAGTAACAAGGCTTTAATGATGGATCTTCCCACTTCACCCAATGTCGACCACCTTCAAGCTCACGCTCTTCAATTAAATTACCGTTAGCTAATAGCATCGGATATAACTTTTTATCAGCCGTAATAGTCGTAGTAAATGTCGTCATTACATCGGGACGATCCAGAAAATAAGTAATACGACGAAAACCTTCAGGCTCACACTGCGTACAATAATTTCCACTGGATTTATACAGACCACTCAACTCAGTATTTTCCTGAGGCTTAATCATCACTACAGTTTCTAGGTTAAATTTATCGGGTACATTATGAATAACCAGGCCATCATTAAGCACGGCATATTGCTTATCATCGAGCTTTTTACCATTTAAGGCAATATCGCGCAGCTCCAACTCTTCGCCATTTAGGCGCAAATCTGTCGCGTGTGTTTTTGCTTTTGGATTGCGTTTAAAATGTAAAATGGCTCGCACCAATGTTTCATCTTCATGTAAATCAAAGTGTAAATGCACATTTTCAATAATAAAATCGGTCGGTTGATAATCACTGAGGTATTTAGTATTTGGCGCACTTTCACCGGTTGGCTTTTCAACAGCTACCATGATTTTTCTCGCTAGGTTTATTTATAGAATGGCGACATTCTAGCACTAATACGTAAACGTTTCACGCCTGGGATTCCCTAAGCGCAACAACAAATAACCAGCAACACCTGATAACAATGAGCCTAACAACACACCCATGCGCACAAATGCCATATGCTCCATACTGGCGAATGCCAATGAACCAATAAATAAACTCATGGTAAAACCAACACCAGCAATCATCGACATGCCATAAATCCCCAGCCAATTACTGTTATGCGGTATACGAGCCCATTTCAATTTAATAGCCACCCAAGTGAAAATGAAAATACCAAACTGCTTACCAAAAAATAGGCCTAAGGTGATACCCAAAGGAATCGGATGTAATAACATATCCCAACTCATGCCTTTAAATGAGATACCCGCATTAGCAAAGGCAAACAATGGCAAAATCAAAAATGCCACCCACGGATGCAGTGAGTGCTCTAGTTCACGCACTGGTGAAACACTACCACCATCCTTAGTTGGCACACGCAATGGAATAGCAAAGCCGACAATGATCCCCACTAGTGTGGCATGCACCCCAGACTTCAACACACAAACCCACATAATCAAAGCAATAATAAAATAAGCAGCACGATGAGTTACGTGAAAACGATTAAACAACACCAACACAACCGTCAATCCTGCCGCGACTAACAACAAGGCTAAAGAAATATGATTTGTGTAGAAAATAGCAATAATGACAATGGCACCGATATCATCAAAAATAGCCAGTGCCGTTAAAAATATCTTTAATGAAGGTGGAATACGTGACTTTAATAACGCCAAAATACCCAAGGAAAATGCAATATCAGTAGCCGTAGGGATCGCCCATCCGCGCAAATTATCACCATGACCATGGTTAAGTGCTATATATATCACTGCCGGCACAACCATGCCACCTGCCGCCGCAATAGCGGGTAATACGGCTTTAGCCTTAGTGTTTAACTCACCCTCAAATAATTCGCGCTTAATCTCAAGCCCGACTAGCAGAAAGAAAAAGACCATCAATCCGTCATTAACCCACAACAACACCGGCTTCGCTAACTCAAAATCACCCAGCCGAATACTAAACGTTTGGTTAAATATCGCGTGGTAGTAAATTGACCAACCGCTATTGTCGAGTATCAACGCCAGTATTGCCGCCAAAAAAAGTACAACACCACCACTACTCTCTAACTTAATAAACTCACGCAAAGTTCTTACGGGCATAGCTTCCTCTCATTGCGACTTGAATAGCAATACTTTATCATGCTGATATGAATGCGTACACAATCCTAGCGATCATCATCACACTGGCTGTATTAATCGGTTACATTAATCACCGATTCATTCGCCTGCAAATGACCATTGCCATTATGGCCGGCGCCATGATCTTGTCATTACTGCTTTTATTTTTACAGTATACAGGCGCGACGAACATCACTCCGCATGTAGCCCACATGATAGAAAAACTCGACTTTAGGCATTTACTATTAAACGGCATGCTAAGTTTCTTATTGTTTGCTGGCGCCTTTACTGTCGACTTGGATCTTTTAAAACAACAACGCTGGCAAATTGGTATATTAGCCTCTGTAAGCACCGTCGCTTCAGCACTCATTGTAGGCTACCTGGCTTATTGGTTATTACCGTTTCTAGGCATCCATTTGCCACTGATTTATTGTTTCTTATTTGGCTCATTGATTTCGCCCACCGACCCCATTGCGGTATTAGCCACATTTAAAGAGGTCGGCGCACCCAAGTCTTTAGAAGTATGCGTTGCCGGTGAATCACTATTTAATGACGGTGTTGGTATCGTCATGTTTACGACGCTGTATCAATTAGCCTTTACCAGCACAACGATTACTGCTGGCACAGTAACACTGTTATTTTTAAAGCAAGCCGTCGGCGGTATTGCTTATGGTGTCATCATCTCTTGGATTGTGTCGACATTATTAAAATCAGCCAAAGGTCGAAAAATGGCGATGTTATTGACCATCGCATTAGTCACCGGCGGTTATCAATTAGCGCTAGCGATAGATATCTCTGGCCCACTAGCGATGGTGGTAGCTGGTATTTATTTAGGCCACCAAGCACGTCGCGGTGACTTCGGCAAAAGCACCGTTGAAGCCATGGACGTTTTTTGGGAATTGATTGATGAAATATTAAACGCCATCTTATTTTTATTAATTGGTCTCGAGCTGCTCACACTCAATATTCACGGCAAACAATTAATAGCCTTATTTGCTGCAATCCCTATCGTATTACTAATTCGATTAGTAACGGTCGCCATTCCCATGCGCGCCTTCAAGCATCGAGGCAAAACCGTGCCCTATACCATTAGCATTTTAACGTGGGGTGGGTTACGCGGGGGCTTAGCTGTCGCACTAGCTTTATCACTACCCGCCGGTAGCGATCGACATTTAATACTGGCAATGACCTATGCGATTGTTGCGTTTGCTGTGATTGTGCAGGGGCTATCGATTAAGTCGTTAATTAGACTCAGCAAACAAACAAAAGCTTAACATTTCACATGCTCTCTTGCGCTGAACCATGATTACTATCAAGGCACACAGCTTATAAGCTGTCATCCCGGCCAACGAGCCGAGATCCAGGGGAAATATATATCTGGATTCCCACTTTCGCGAGAATGACAAACCTATTCATCAGGCTGTGTAACCAGCTTATCAACAAACGCTTGATGCGCCTGTAGCTCTTCATCTGTCGCTTTAATGACCGGCAATGGTTGCTCGTCACGCTGCCATTTCATTTTTCGTTCAGCGCGCGCCTGCTTTTGCTCTTCACTATCACCAGCAGCAAACAAACCCTTTTGACCGCCAGTCATTAATAGATACACTTGCGCTAAAAGATCCGCATCAATTAATGCGCCATGCAAATCACGCTTGGAATTATCAACATGCAAACGCCGGCATAAGGCATCCAAATTATTTTGTTGGCCAGGGAATTTTTTACGTGCCATCGCCAGTGTATCAACAACACTACAATAATCCGCTACTTGCCCTAAGCTAGCATTATACAAACGAAATTCATGATTAATAAAACCAACATCAAACGGTGCGTTGTGAATCACTAATTCAGCACCTTTGATATAGTCATAAAACTCATCGGCTAATTTAGCGAACACCGGCTTATCAACCAAAAATTCATTTTTAATGCCATGAACTGCTATAGCTCCGGCTTCAATCTGACGCTCAGGATTAATATACACATGGTAATCATTGCCGGTTAAACGGCGATTCACCATCTCCATGCAGCCGATTTCAATAATACGATGGCCTTGTTGCGGACTAATACCCGTGGTTTCAGTATCTAAGATGATTTGGCGCATTTTTCTATTCCTTGATTCGCAAGTTCATCAGCAATTTCATTTTCTGGATGACCGGTATGCCCGCGCACCCAATGCCACTCCACTTTATGGTGTCTTTCTACTTGCTGTTCTAATGTTTGCCACAAATCAGCATTCTTGACCGGTTTTTTAGCTGCTGTACGCCAACCGTTTTTTTTCCAGTTAGTAATCCATTCCGTCATGCCTTTACGTACGTATTGTGAATCAGTGGTAATACTAACATCACAGGCATGTTTAATGGCACGCAAGCCTTCAATCGCCGCCATCAGCTCCATACGATTATTGGTGGTTTCTCGTTCACCGCCACACAAGCGTTTTTCAGTGGTATCATGACGCAACAACACTCCCCAGCCGCCCGGCCCTGGGTTTCCGCGGCAAGCACCATCCGTAAATAATTCGACAAGTTTTGGCATAACATCCCTTAGCTCTATATAGTAGAGCCGACATCATACACGGAAAATTGAGCGCTTCACACAGTCACTTAAGTAAAGCAAGAAGGACCTCTGGTTGGCTCAGGCGCCTCAACCGTGGCGACCGCCGTACCTGTTGGTAAAGGGGTAGACCCTGTTGCACCAGCAAAGGGAGCCCTAGCCACTCCAGGTTCGAAGTCACTGGTAACAAGCGCATGCAACTGCTCATCCGTTTGTAAGGTAATGGAATCGGCAAGCTGCATCACCAATGGCTGCATACACATAAAGACAGCGACCATATCTGACATAGGCTCTACTTTTTGAGAATGCGACACTAAATAATCATAACGAGTTTCAACAAACGTACTCGCTAATTTATGGATAGCCGCCTTGTCTAATGGTCTGGCAAAGACCTCATCTAATAGCCCTATAAACAAGTTGACCTTGTCAATATCTGCGGGTGGTCGCACAACCGAATCACTCAACCTAAAAGTGTCAAGCAATGCTCTTATGCGACCCGCGAATAGCTGATTAGCGCTAGACACCTCACCCGTAAGTGCGGCTGAAGAGTCAAAGTAACGACTGTAATGCTGCTTGGCTACTGTATCAGTCGGCACCTCAATATCCATAGCTTTTAGCGCATCCACTACAGAACTCTCTCGCAATACACATTCCTGAACAAATAAAGTTAAGTCATCTGTCTGCCAATCAAAGTTTCTTGTCTGAGTAATCCCCAACAAACGTTGCCTATTTGTTTCTTCAGTATCAAGGTGTCTCATCAACGCATCATACACAGGTAAATCGATGCAAGACCGTACGTGCTCATCATGTTGAACATACAACTGCTCAAGCTGTTTTTGATACGCGTCATACACAGCGTCAAAGCCTATTGCATCTAAATCATCATCGGCCTTAACTAAATCCAGCTTAAGTAATCTTTCTTTCAGCTCAGCAACC
The DNA here is from genome assembly GCA_029212925.1 of Coxiellaceae bacterium. GTDB lineage: Bacteria > Pseudomonadota > Gammaproteobacteria > Coxiellales > Coxiellaceae > JARGNX01. The sequence goes on from JARGOB010000007.1 coordinate 70,084, forward strand.
GGCAGAGGCTCTTCTTCATGTTTTTTGTATCGTGCAAACTCAAGCAAGGCTTTAACTAAATCATTGACGGGGTTAGACGCTAACCATTGCTGGCGTCGCTGCTTTATCGCAGCACGCGGTTGCCACATATTGTATTGTTGAATATGCATATGTTGCACACATGCAATCTCCCGCACTTTGGCTTGTAACATACCCAAATCAAAATCACCCGACTTGCCAAATTTTTCTATGACTTTACCGATAAATCCTGTACTTCTGAATTTTTCAGCCAATAACGGCTCAATTGCACGAACGTTTATATGTTCGGCAAAAGCATCTAATAGTGGCGTTGCTGATGTAGGACTTATTTTAGGTAATAGCATTAAATCAAAATCTATAAGCTCACTACGAGAATACGATCCTTGCGTTAGCAGTGCCATTGCAACATGAGATAAACGTTTTGTAATTTCATCACGCGGAATAATACCCATTTGCAAATCACCATCGGTGACTTGTAGTGCATCCACATGTTTGCGAGGCTTAAATGTTGACTCAATCAACGCCGCTAAACAACGTCGGTCAACAAGATCCATCAGTACTTGCCGAATATTAACTAGCATGTCGAGTGTACGAGGACTTGAATGCCCAGTCGCAGACGGAGCACTAGCGGCCGCTTCCGTTTCAGCAATCCACATATCGACATCCACTATATAAGCCGCCAATTCTGCCGCAAAATCTTTGGTGATTACATCTAGCCTTAAAATAGGTGTTGTAAAAAGTCGCATCAAATATACCTGTTTAATTCTCTGGATGCCGGATCAAGTACGGCATGACATACCTACCAATGAGTATAAATAGGTTAAATTAAACAGGCATTAAATAACTAACACCGCTTTCGATGCGCTATTCAGCACATATCAACAGCAGTGATTATAAAACAACTTATCAATCAGTTATGGCGCAAGCACAACCGAATCATAACCACCAGTTGCAGTAGCAACAGCACTGTCAGCTAATTTACTTTCAACGTGAAACGTAGCCGAACCCCCAACAGGAGCGACAGCTCTAGGCGGAGCAAATTCACTCATCACGGCCGCATATAGTCGCGCATCTGTTTGCAAGGTAAAGCAATCCACTAATTGATGAACCAATGGCTGCAGACTTAAGAAAATGGCAGCACTGTCAGTGATTCTCGCCTCCGGTGTTTTTCGCACCCGCACCAAATGCTGATAACGCAGTTGATGCAGTGTAACCACTAACTTATAGGCACCCGCCTTATCGAGTGGCTTCGCCTCTAACTCAAGCACAACAGCAGTCAACCGCTCAACAGCAATAATATCCTCTGGCGTTCTAGTCACTTTGGCATGTGCTCGATAAGCGTCTAATACCGCACGCATACGCAATGGCAATGAACTGCTTTGCGCCTCAACCTCAGCATATTTAGCCGCATCAAAATGCTGAGCATAATATGTTTTTGCAACAGCAATAGCAGAAAACGCAGGATTAATAGCTTTTAATTGTCTTGATACAGCTTGATCACGCTCAATGGCTTCCTTTACAAAATCAGTTAATGTATCGCAATCAGGTTTAAATACCACATCGTCAAAAATCGCTGATAAAATTTCAACTTTCGTCGCCGCACTTCGCCCAGCCATTTCCATCAAGCTATAGAAACCATCCGGATCAATTGAATAAGGCACAAGACGATCATGCGCCGCATACAATTGCTGCATCTGTGCCGAATACGCTGCGACTACATCTTCATAACTTACCGTATCAAGATTATCATCCACCCCCATTAAATTGTATTGCTTTAAATCCGCTTCCAACTGTTCCGGTGTCATTTCATCAGGTAATGTTTTATTAAATTTATATTGCGCAAAAATAACCAGTCGTTCCCCTAGGGTATCCAACAATGACTCCGATACAGTCAACCACTGCTGCCGTTGCTCCCTAGCGAGTAAACGCCCTCTAAACCACTCATATTGCTCTATATGCGCTACCTGCACACACACAGGACCATATATATCCGCTGGTTTAACGTCACCAAACGTTCTCGCTTTTCGAGTCAACATTTTATCAAAGGATTTAACACCATAATATTCAGCCAGTGCTTGCATAAAGGGTGTTTTAGAAGAGTCATGCTTCATCGCCTCTAAAATGACGACATCCAAACGTGAGCGATCACGCGCTTCAAATCCGCCCTCCCCTGTTGTTAACAATCGCATCAAACTTAAAGCTACACGATGACTCATAGCACATCGAGGCAATATACATTTACGTAAACCCGCGTCGGCTGCACTCACCAAACGCGCCGTATCTGCAAGCAATTCAGTTTCAGATTTCTTTAATGCTTTAAGGTTGCGATCATTACCCAGCCGTGTCAGCACGGCGAGCAAATCTTCAAGCAGACGCACTATAGAATGAGAATCATCGGCAGGTACTGCATCTTTTGCTTCACTTACCTCGCTTTTCGCCTCATCGATCCAACCCTGCAGTTGTGGCAACATAGCCAAAATTTCAGCTGCAAATCCCTTAGTAATGACTGTTGAACCAAGCGGCATAACAAAAACCCCACGTATTATTGATGCAAGTCAGCCAGTATAAAAGCCGTAGAGATTAAAGCAATATGAAAAATAAAATTTTAAAATTGGACCCCACGTTACTACCATAGCCAGTAAGGCTACCAGGGGTACCTTTCAAGCGGAGTGAGCCATGAAGAGACACTGTCGTCCCGGATAATATATGGATCCCGGATCAAGTCCGGGATGACATGGAACCAGTTCGTGCTGAAGGCTCAGCACAAGTAGTGGCTGGGCGCTCTTTTCGAGCCCACCAACTGGCTTTGATCGGTGTCATGGTATTAATTTGTTTTTGTGCAACGACACTATAAATACCCCCACAACCAGCCCAACAAAATTGCCCCACCATTTCAACTGCAGTGCGCACGCGTGCACTACGTGTACAATTTAAAGGCCCTTGGTAACAAAAGTACTCTTTTTCCATGGCACCGTAACCAATTTCACGTAACCAATATTCTACTTTATCAGAACGCCAAAAGTGTCCCGACCATGGAATACCCTTACGCCGATGCATCCAGCGGTGAATACCCCATAAACTCCATGGCGCAAAACCTAAAACCACTAAATGACCATGTGGCGCCAAACATTGATACACCTGACTCAATAACTGACGTGGCGACTCTATAAATTCCAATAAATGATCAATCACTACCAAGTCCACGCTATTGGGCGCAAAGGGCATCTCAGTGAAGTCTACCTCAATCGAATGTAACTGATCTGTGCATTTTACTTTCGGCAATACATGGAACTGCTGCTTAATCGGCGATGATTCTAATAAAGCTAAGTTTGGCGGGCCACCCATTTGCAAGGCATATTGACCAAAAAAATTCGGTAAAATCGTTGCCAACTGCTCACGCTCCAATGCTGTCACCAAGTCACCTGGCGGCGCTTGATACCATCGTTGCATTGCGATAATCTGCTTATCCATAGAAACCACTTCCAATTAGAGGCCAGCATGCATCAAATCACGCCGATTCCAGCTTTCAATGATAACTATATCTGGGCCATAGGTCACCCCGGAAATAATGCCTTAGTTATCGTCGATCCCGGTGATGCCAAGCCAGTGATTGACTATATCGAACGTGGCACCAGTCAATTAGCCGCCATATTGATCACCCACCACCACCCCGACCATGTGGGCGGCATCAAAGAGTTGATCAAATACAGCCCAGCGCCAGTCTATGGCACGGCTAAAGAATCATTACCGCATTGCGATATTGAGTTGCGTGAAGGTGATGATGTTTATTTAGCCGATATCGAAGTCAGCTTTAAAGTCATGGATGTACCCGGCCATACCGCGGGACATATTGCGCTGTATAACGATGACAGTTTATTTTGTGGTGATACCTTATTTGCCGCTGGCTGTGGACGCTTATTTGAAGGCACCCCAGAACAGATGCATCAATCACTGTCACGCTTCGCCGCCCTTAACCCCAAAACTAAAGTGTATTGCGCGCATGAATACACACTGGCCAATTTAGCCTTTGCAGAAACCGTTGAACCGAATAACCATGCGATTAAGCAACGCATTGTGATTTGTAAAGAGAAACGTGAGCTCGGCATGCCAACCTTGCCATCAACCATTGCTGAAGAGCTGGCGACTAATCCGTTTTTACGCTGTGATCAAGCGGATGTAAAACAAGCCGCCGAGGCACACAGCGGCAAAACACTTAACTCAGTGGTTGAAGTGTTCGCTGCCGTGCGCCAATGGAAGGATTCGTTTTAATCACCTTAAAACGACTGAACCATCACAAAATCCTCGTCTTCATCGTCAGCTGCAGCAGCTGGGCTCAAGGCGCAACCCGTTGCAGCATGGGCAGTATTAGTAACACCCAATCGTGACAACACTGCCGCCACAGGTGATGCGGGGGGCGGTGTATCACCATCCGAGCCTGACGACGCAGATACAGAAGATGCATCAATAGGAGTTGCAGGTGCAGCTTCTGCAGCGGGCTCAACCAAAGGCCTCGCCACCACTGACGGCATACTAACCAACTTCGCTGCCAATTCGCCATCGTTACTGGCATCCATACTATCGATCAATGGTGTTATCAATTCAAATGCTGCCGTCAAGTGAATACCGAAAGTCGCAAAGGTATTGGAAGCAGGGTAATCTTTATAACCTGCAGAGTGACCTAAAAGGTGCTTCAACTGCAAGTGCACATCCAATAGCTCGGCATAAGCAAATTGCAGCGCTGCTTTACTATTAGAATTCGCCTTCAGGTAAGTAAAAGCGGCAATCAAACGATCCGCTAATGCTCCTTTCCCATTGTCGCGCTCATACTCAACGACACCATCAGTAACGCTTTTCCTAACAGCACTAGCAGCAAATGATGCAGTCACTTGATCGGCAACCCTAACAATATCATCCAGCCGGCCAGCCACTGCCGCACCATTCATATTCGCTAGATGAGACGCTTGCATACTGTCACCAAAAGCAACGCCTGTATCTGCTAAATCAACGCGTAATTGCCTATCCAGTTGAAACAACGCAACCCATTTTTCCTCAGCTGCCTGCTCATCCTGTACAAAATCTTCAGCCGTCAAAGCGGCTACTTCAGCTGTTTCATGACCTGATGATAGTAATGTCATTTGTAACTGGCACAAACGCGCCATAAAAGATCGCTTATTATAAACACCGCTCACTTCAGTCGCCATGTTGTCTGTTACCCATTGTGCTGTGCGTCTATAAATTTCAGCAATATCAGCACGAGTCACTTCTGACGCAGGTTTACCACCTATCACATCCGCGGCGAAATCACAGTTTGTATTCAACTGCTCGATGTCTGCTAAAGAAAATGTTGTTTTATTCGCACAATCATTCAAGGCATCAAATGCCGCTTTCACCTTAACAATAAAGAGGTTTGCCTGCATGGTTCTTTCAGCCATGTGTGCGCTGGGATCAAGCACCGCCATATTCAGCCGCATCGCATTTACAGCGCTTTGCTTAACCTTATCAATTTTCCCTGCCACAGTAGATGATACTTGAGCAAGCTTTTTAGCAAGAAAGCCAAGTACCGTACCACCAACAGAGCCACCTGGAATCCCCGGTATTCGAGAAAGCACATTCGAAGAAATATCATTGACTGGATCCAATGCCCCAACAAAAACAACGATCAATCGTGTGTACTCTCTGGATAATTCATCCGAAACAACTGGAAAAAAGGTTTCGGTACGCGCATCCATAGCATTTCTAAAGCTAGCGAAACAAAATTCAAATCCTTCGGAAACTAATGCTGGAGGTGTATTACCCGACTCATCACCTGAATCTAATAAACAATTATCATTATTCTCTACCACCTGAGTCATCCAATAGATGGCCTGTACTAATATTTTTGCTGAAGGGTTTGCCCACTGAGTTTGATCCACATCAATACGACTCGCAGCAAAAGCTGTTGGTAATGCAAATGAACCCCCTTTAGGTAAATGCAGCTTACCATCCGCTGACTTAGGTGATGATGTTGCGGCAGCTGACGTGCTTCCAGCATCTCTTCTTTCTGGCGCCATCATGGACACAACTCGACTAGGCAAGCTGACCGAGGCAAACCTCCCATCTACGTGCGCCTGCAATAAATTCACACATGCATTTAAAAAATCTGTTGCTTTCGCTATTCCGCTATCTTTTAATATCGGCATTTCATCACCCCATACTTCTCATTTCTTTATATTCATTCTCAGGGCCGATGTTACTGCTGTATTATTAAGCAATTCTTAAATAAGCAGCTTAAGGCAGCATTAAATGAAAAAATTATTATTATCAGTGAGATAAACATGGATAAATCGTAAAAATCCCCAGACGCTTCACGCCGAAAGGTATTTGTAACCGCCTGAATAGGAGCTTGCAGCCACTTCAAAAACCCTCTAGACTTCCGCCCATGTTATTGAAAGCACGCACAAGGATTAAACAAGGAGTCACTGCACTGGTAGCATTGCTATGCGTGACTATTACCAGCAGTGTATTCGCCTTTCATTTGTTTTCCTTTCATCCTGCGCGCCCAAGCAACTTATGGCAGGCGATGAAGTCACATTTCGGTTTATTACCTTCGCGCTACCCAACCGCCTTAAGCGGCGAAATCATTTGGTTCGAACACAACCATTACTATATTAATGAACTGGTTGATAATGCCGGTCCTTATTTGTATTACATCTACGAGCAAACACAATTGCGCCATATGCCAGCAGAAATTGCCTTAATTCCGATGGTGGAGAGTGGCTTCAATCCGTTTGTGTATTCACGCAAAGGTGCAACAGGCTTATGGCAAATGATGCCGGGCACCGCTTCTGGTTTTGGTTTAAGCATTAACTGGTGGTACGACGGTCGTCGAGACATTGTCGCCTCCACCAAAGCCGCGCTCGATTATCTCGATTACCTGCATAACTTTTTTAATAACGATTGGTTGTTAGCCATTGCAGCTTATGATTCCGGTGAAGGCACAGTGCAACGCGCGTTACGCTTTAATAAAAAACATCATCGCTCCACCGACTTTTGGTCATTACCGCTACCGCATGAAACCCGTGACTATGTGCCGAAATTATTAGCGTTAAGCGCGATACTATCCACCCCCGGTCACTATAACGTCCCTGTTGCAGCCATTCCCAACCACGCTTACTTTGCTAAAATCGATATGCAATCACAAATAGGTATTGCCCAAGCCGCCAAATTAGCCGGTGTCGATAAGCAAGTCATGCGTGAACTCAATCCAGGATTCCGTCGTTGGGCAACACTGCCCGATGAACCTTATTCATTATTATTACCACGCGATAAACTGCCAACCTTTAAACAAGGCTTAAGCGAGATAGCTGACTCTGACCGTGTAACGTGGCAACACCATACGGTATTAAACGGTGAAACACTGAGTGAAATCGCCTTGCACTACCACACCAAAGCAGCAACACTGCGCCAAGTAAACAACATGGCCTCAAGCCGAATACGCGTTAAACAAAGCTTACTCGTACCATTAACAATGAGCGGTAAATTTGATCAACTCGATATCGATTTGCAACACGGCGCGATTGCTGAAGACAAATTACCAGGCCCACGCCGTAAAATGCACCATGTAAAATCCAATGACAGCATGTGGACGATTGCATCACGCTATGGTGTGACCGTCAGTGAGCTCGAATTCTGGAATGGCTTAAGCTACAACACTAAATTACATAAAAACGATAAGCTGATAATTTGGCTACCACACCGCAGCGATCCACGCGTGCGTTACAAGCACTACAAAGTAAAAAGCGGTGATAGCCTGAGTCGCATTGCTGTAAAATACCATACCAGCTCAAAAGCCTTGCGCAATACTAATCATCTTAAAACCAATGCTATTCGTATTGGCCAAAGTTTAACAATACCTGTTAAACCGCATCATCATAAACACCACGCTTAAGTAACTACGTCATTGCGAGTCACGCAGTGGCGAAGCAATCTCTCGGCAGAAGCTTAGATTGCTAGCCTGCCCCGGGCAAGGACCCGGGGTCGCAGGCTCCTCGCAATGACATAGTTGATGACAGAGCAATTGTGCAGTATCGAAATAGTTGCACTCACCACACAGATAGTTTAAATAGGGTTGTGATATTTACACAATCAATAAATAAATGGTGATATATTATGAAACACAATACTACTCAAATAAAAGCCGCTCAATTCTTATTCTTCACAGCCATTCCGCTGTTCCGCTTGGCCGCCTATGATCAATTCGACTTTACAGACGTCAATTACCGCAAGATTATCGAAAATCAATCATTAACCGCTACCTTACTGGTCAAAAACGCGCTGTTCTTAGTCGGACCTATGCTATCGGCTTATATTGCTGCTTCAATCTATTCGTGTGCTGTAAAACATGCGGCGAAACAAGGTGCGGAAGAAATAACTCATCATCACGAAAGTGAGACAAAAGCACAAGAGCCTGCTGCTATCACAGTAAATCAAGATATTGAAAATCAGCAACGTCCTGAAACAGCCATGACTGACAGTGATCGGGCACGCTTTTATGTGCAACGTGCAACCATTGCTATGGCAGTTAACTATCTATTAGCCATGTCCCCCGTCATTGCAAAGTATGCTGGCGCCAGTGAAAAAACCGTTACTGTCATGGAGGAAATTACAGCACTAAACCCTGCCATGATATTGGCCCCGTTAGTGATACCACATGGCTTAACTGAATTGATCAATCACAAAAAAATGGGAATCGATATTTCAGCGGCCAGTGCATTATTTGCTTTAACACTGAATGCTAAAATTGGACCACTGTTTCTCGTACGTATGTTTGAGTTATTTAACTCACAAGCCATTAAAGATCTCGCTAATATCATTACGCCTTGGGGCATGATGGCATTAGGTATAGCAGCACCCATGCTATTAGCCACCGTTAAAGTAACCACCATCAGCAAAGGTTTAAACGCCACTGAAATATTTCAACAACGTCGCGTTTTAGTGACCACTATCGCCGCCAGTCTCTACCTGGGTGATTTAGTGGCTGGTAATTTATCGGCAATATTAACACTAGCAGGCAACCTTAACGGCGCGAACATCACCAATGAGTTTAACACCAGCACTACGGGTCAAGTGGCTTTAACGGCAGGTTGTGCCGGCCTGGCTTGGTTAGGATTGCAAATAACGAAAAGCTTAATCAATGGCTGTCATAATATGCTTAACAGCAAGCGTATAGACAAAGGGTTTTATGAACGACTAAATCAAAGATCCCAACCCAAAAACTATGGAGCTACTGGTGCAGGTAACAATGGAAATGAGAGCGACACGGGCTGCTCATTGCCAGAGTTTGGAGACGACACCCAGACTCAAGAAGAAAGGCTAAAGCAGCTCGACGATATGATCGCTGATGAAGAGCGTGCCTCACCCTCCAACCTAAAATAACATCAGCACCATTTCGACGCGCCGCTTGGCGTGTCGAAACTCATAAAAACCTTAAAGTTAAATTAATTATCCCCCACGGATATAGCATCAAGCAATAATTAGGCGCATAGTCTTGTCATCAATTTTGTGGGAGAAATGATGATGAGAGCTAAAAAACAAATCACTACTGATGGACTTCACGCACGCGCTGGTATGGCCATGCTCGGCATGCTGCCACTGAGCCGCTTTTTATATTACGATATTTTTGATTTTCAAGGTAACTCGATTATTGAAAACAAAGGCATGTGGACTAGCTTAGCTGTTAAGTTTGGCATGAATGTCGCCGCACCTTTATTATTATCGTATGCCGCTGCTGCGGCTTATAACCGCGAACATCCACCAGAAATACCGCAAAGCCCATCTGCGTACGTACCCGCAATACAACAACATGTTACGCCCGGGGATCTTAATGACAATCAACTCGCTCGCTTTCGTGTGCAACGTGCATTAGGTGCTATTGGCTTTAGCTTTGCTTTATCAATGATTCCATGGATCGTGCAAAATAGCATGAGTAACCCTAACCAACATACCGTTGCACAACTGGAAAAGCTCTTTGCTTTAGCGCCAATTGCAGTGCTACCTATCTTAGCCATAACCAATGACCTGACTGATTTGGCACACCATAAAGAGCAAAACGTCAATATTACACCGGCGGCATTTTTTGCATCAGCTACACTCAATGCAAAATTCGGTCCGTTTATTATCGTTAAGATGATTGAGTTATTTAACCCTACAATGCTGCAAGGCATGGGTAAGGCAATATCTCCGAATCTGTTTTATGGTTTAACCGCTGCAGTGCCAATGGTTTTAGCCCTCACTACGTTAATGCCTTTAGCTAAAGTCACCAGAGCATTAGGCACCACCGGCAAATTGGCCACCACTGTATTTGCTACTAACTATGTAGCTGAATGGATGTTTGGTAATTTAGCTGGATTCTTACGTTCAGAACATGACATGAAAGCTGCCGAAGTAGCTACCTCATTAATGCTTAGCACCTCAGCTCAATTAGGTTTAACGGCTGTCGCTACTGGAGTTGCTTGGGTAGGTTATACAGCGGTTACTAAGATGAATGCTTGCTGTGAAGCATACAAAGAGAAGCAAGAGGCAGCAGCTCGGGCAGCAGAGGATCCATTTGGTGTGCGTGATGCTTCAACGCTAGATGTAGATCTTTTAGCTGCAGATCAACGCTACACTTAAAACTATGATTAGACTGGATCCCGAGGCTAAAACTGCACTACTGAGATCAAGGTGTATAGGGTGTCCATTTTACGGAAGTAAAGCGCAGGATCTTCGATCCGAGCCATGAAGTAAAATGGATACGCTGTGCGCCTTGATAGCTGACGTAGTGAACGGGGCGTAGCTTGGGATAACTTGATTCATAACCACCAAAAAACCTTAAGAGAGAATTAAATACATTAAGTACACCTTCCGTCACATGATCTTTTAAGCTATTATAATCAAAATATATAATATATTAATGAATTGTAATAGCTTAAGAGAGTAGTTGCCCATGAGAAGTACATTCAATCAGTTACATGAAACAGCCAGCATGGCACTTACCTTTATTTTCCTGCCTTTGTGTCGCCTAATGAGTGCCGATAGCTATTTTATTGATGACGATAGCATTATTGAAGACCGCGGCTTAACCCCCTCACTGATCAACAAAGTAGGCCTTAATGTTATCGCACCAGTACTGTTATCTTATGCTGCCGCCTATGCCGCCACAAAAATCTATCAACGCACACACCACCAACCTACAAGCACTGACGGTGCCTCACACCGCAGCGCAAGCCCAACCGTGGTAAGCCCAAACCCAGCCTATCGAGCAGGCGAAACCAAATCTACAGCACCCGGTAACGCAACACCACCCGCCAGACGCAGCCTATTACCATTACAAACACGTCATGCAAAATACCGTATACAACGTGCCGCTATTGCCACCACCCTCAGCACCACAATGTCACTAACACCACTGATATTAAAAGAAGCATTAACAAACCCGAATCCCACCACCATAGAAACATCTGAAAAGTGGCTAGCATTAGTGCCATTTATTATCATTCCTATTCTTGGCTTGTCCGATGGCATTACGGCCGTCATTAATCATAATCATCCCGACATTGATTTAGGCTGGAAACATTTAATCACAGCTGCCGCTATTTTAGCTAAGCTTGGTCCATTGATGGTGCTTAAAACGATTAAAATTATTGCACCGCAAGCGCTTAAATCATTAAGTGAATCGCTATCACCAGCTGGTATGATTTTATTCTCAGCCGCCGTGCCTTTAGTATTGGGCAGCACGAAAGTAGTGAATATCGCACATGCGATTCATAACAAACCAATGTTTCGCAATAATATCAACCTTATTGCAACCCTAGCCAGCGTGAACTTTTTAGCTGACTTCTTATACAGCGCCGCACCGCATTTAACCCATTGGCACAGGGGTGATGAACAAGCACATGACTTATCACAACTGACCTTTACTACGTCAACACAAGTAGGCCTCACCATTGCCGCAACAACGGTAGGATTATTAGCTTATAAGCTCGTGAATTGTATTAGCGACACCTGCAGATCAACCACTCCAGCAGCAACACGCTCCGCTCGAGTTGAAGAAATGAAAGATGACGCATCGCCAGGGCCTCTCGTATAAAAAAAGCGAGGTACCTAGCCTCGCTTTTTATTATCCTGGATCCCGGGTCGTTGCCCGGGATGACAACACTGTTACTCAAATCACAACACTGTTGCCAGAATGACAGTTAGTTAAGCATTAACGTTTTGACCCACTTCATAATCTTCAATCGCCATTGTCTTGAAGAAATCATAAGTCATGTAATAGTCACCAGAGTTACCGGCAAAGCTACCCCATGAATTACGTAAGCGTAACAAACCACATTGCTTATCTTGACCACTATTGTAAGCAGCACAAGCATTGTCATCGTAACCATCGATTACCATTTCATGCCCAGCATTAATGTTTTGCATAGCAGGTGTCAAAGTCCATACATCGTTATGACCTTTGTAATCACCAATCGCACCAGCTTGACCTTGATATTGGTTAAGCACAGTACCAAACACAACTACATGACCACGGTTCAATGCCGCTTTAACCTTAGTCAAAATCTTAGCGCCGTCAACAGGATTGATTGGCGCAAAGCTACCGTTGTATTTATGCAATACTTTCCAGTCTGCCGATGTGAAGTTTTTATTGCTATTAGCTTCAAAAGTTTGTTGATCCATCGGTGAACCAATATTGCTACTGCTTCTAGGATAGTCTTTCAAACCACCGCAACCATTAGCTTTTTGATACTCCATGGATAAGAAGCCATGATCTTGCACTTGGCCTAACACCACATAACCAAATGAACCATTCCAACCACCCGATGTTCCTGGAGGGTTATTTAAAGTTTGGCCCAGTTCTAAGTTACATAGCTGACTGACACTGCTGTCACCGGTTATAGGAAATACGGTATCAACACCAGCGGTTGAAGCAAATGTGGCACAACTACCGTGCATACCTTGATCTAATACAGGCAGACCATGCATACCAACATATGTTTTTTCAGGAGCATTAGCATCATGTACCTCACCATAATGCGGATTGTTTATCATAAACTGCACGTTTTGTTTTAATTGTGCTGCTGCTTGTTTGCTGGGTGTGATTTTCAACAAACTAACAATTTTTGTACCGTGGTTATTGAGCATGAGTTTAACCGGCACGGTATTAGGTGCAGCTACAGCGCTATTGGCTAAGCCAATACCAGCTACTATACCGAGGGTTGTGGAGAGAAAAGAAAAGCGTTTGGACATAACGAAACTCCTTTTTCTTGGGTTATCAACTACATTCCTAGTAGTTAATCTATAGCTAATCACACAAGAGAATGTTACACAAGCATGACAAAACGACCATTAACTCATGTTTACCATGTCAGCCTGCGTGCAAAAAACACAGTAAAAACAGGTAAAAATGAACAAATAGCCACTTGTCATCTCCTCTTCGGCAAAATTATTGTCAACTCTAAATGCATCTTGTAAGCTGTTGCCTCTGTCATATAACCAGGATGCTCACTATGAAAACAATAAAACGACTCTGCATTTTCTTTTTCGTTTGCCTCAGTTTTTGGTCAATCAACGCACTGGCCAATGGTACACCAATCAAAGAAATTGTATTTTTTGGCGACAGCCTGAGTGATAATGGCAACCTCTACGCACATGACTTCCATAAATTTCCACCCTCACCACCTTACTACCGTGGTCGCTTCTCAGATGGTCGCACCTGGGCTGAAAATTTTGCCGATCATTATTACGACACCTACTACACCACAGCACAAAATTACGCCACCGGTGGTGCCACTACGTTTTTACACAACCCATTTGATGGCTTTTTACCACTGACTGTTGGTGAAGAAATTGATGATTATATTGTAAGAGATTTAGGCACTGATAAAGGCCACACCCTCTTTGTTATATGGAGTGGTGGCAACGATTACCTGCCGGGTAGTCAACAGGTCGATAAAGACACTACCCATGTGATTGAGCAATACATGAATGATATCGACAAACTGGTCAGTAATGGTGCTAAGAACTTTTTAATACTGAACCTACCCGACCTAGGTGGCACACCACGCGCAATCGACAACAAAAGCGTGAAAAATTTACACGACTTAACAGTGATGCATAACCATAAACTAGCCAATGCTCTAGCCATCTATACAAAGCAACATGCTGATGTCGATTTGCATACGTTTGATGTCTTCAGTTTGTTTAAAGAAATCATCGATAATACAGCCGAATTTAACAAACAACATAACACTCACTTTAGTAACGTTAACACCGCTTGTTGGGAAGGTGGCAGCTTGCTATATGCCAATAACAACACGGCACAGATGGCTCAGCAATTAGCACCTAATGATAAAAAATTGGCTCAGATGATCAGTCACTCACCTGAACTAATGGAAGCCTATCAAGTAGGACAAAGCGTTAAGCAAGGCGCACACCCTTGCAGTGATCCAACAGATTATATTTTCTGGGATCATATCCACCCAACGTCTGAAGTGCACAGATCGTTAGCTGACATTATTGAACAGATGGTGGATAAAAATTACACCTTTCAGCATAACGCCAGTTAGGGCATAATGGGTCACTTTTAAGGCTTTAGGGTAAAAGATGGCTGATAATATACTTTCCGGCAAACCGGTCGCTACCGAGATCAAACAACAAGTGGCGGCTGGTGTACAACAACGCATTGACCAAGGTAAAATCGCTCCCGGCTTAGCCGTCGTATTGGTTGGCGATAACCCTGCCTCAGAAGCCTATGTTGGTCATAAGCAACGCGGCTGTGAACAGGTAGGCATTATCTCAACTTGCCACCGTCTGCCCGCCGATAGCACTGAAAAACAAATTGCTGATACACTCGAAGCACTGAATCAAGATCCCACGGTACACGGCATTTTATTACAGTTACCTCTGCCTGATGTCGCTATGGCCGATCGCTTATTAGAAAAAATAGATCCAAACAAAGACGTTGATGGCTTTCACCCCTATAACATCGGCCGCTTAGCACAACGCCAACCATTGCTGCGTCCATGCACTCCATGGGGTGTGATGAAGCTACTGCAATATTATAACGTCGACTGTGCAGGAAAAAACGCGGTTATCATTGGCGCTTCCAATATTGTGGGTCGCCCAATGGCTCTGGAATTATTATTAGCCAAAGCCACCATTACCGTATGCCACCGCTTTACCAAACACCTAGAACAGCAAGTGAGATCAGCCGAAATTTTGGTTGTCGGTATCGGTAACCCAGGCATCATTAAAAGCGAATGGATTAATCACGATTGCATTGTTATCGATGTCGGCTTTAATCGTCGTGATGATGGTAGCATCTGTGGTGATATCGATTTCGATACCGCTAAAGATTGCGCCAAGATGATCACCCCCGTCCCAGGTGGTGTGGGACTAATGACCGTCGCGATGTTGCTATCAAACACCCTTGAAGCCGCCAACTTAATAGATACTGCTTCATAAGCCTATTGTAATATAGCTGGGGCCCGCACCGTGACTTGGAGTAGCACCCTCTTTTTTAAGTAACTTAGTCAATTGCATTCGACCCTCTTTTATTGCATAGGATAAAGCATTGTTCCCCGCGCCATCTATCAGATGAACGTCTGCCCCTCCTAAAATTAGCGTTTTTGCAATACCCATTCGACCCAGACTACAGGCAAGCATCAACGGCGTTACCCCCTTCGAATCAGGCTGATTAATATTGGCACCTTGAACCATCAAGGATCTTAGCAATACAATTTTATTTTCTAAAATAGCCCTAAACAAATCTGGAACTTTTTTTGCAAATAACGATGAGGGCGATTGACTCGGTTTTGGCTTAACCGGTTCAGCTCCACCTCCATACTTAGCCGGCCCTAATTCCTCTACTGCCGGCTTAATTTCTTTTTCTTCATTGCCCGCTTCAGCCTCCGCTGATACGGATTCCGATTCTGATAACTGACTCACGTATGCTTCAACAACAGAGCTGCAATGACCATAGCATTCTTCGATATTGTGATTGCACTGAACAAATCGCTCTCTATCAATACCCTTAGCTTTTGTCGCGCCAATTGAGAAAAGCAACTGATCACCGGTAACTGACAGCAAATCAGCAGAACAGTGTTGCAACAAAGCAAGATCACGCTGCTGTGCTGCTGACCGCGCAACCACGGAACGAGCATTGTCTACCATGCCATAAATTGCCAATGACTCATTCCATTTCGCTGCCGAATAACAACGAGGCAAATCAAGATTATGCACTAGCATAGCAATGCTATTTATAAAACCTTTGTATTGCTTACATGCTGCCGAACCTGTCACACGCGTTTTAAATTCAGGGTCACCCATGTGAGTTAAAATATCCGCATAAAAATCTGCTTTTTTTGCCGTCCACTGTAATTTGTTGACGAGAAATTCTTTCATATTAGCAGCAGAATTTTGTAAATAAATTTTATATGAACGCGGGTCATCATTAAAACTAATTTCAGACTGCCTGCCCGTTCGACAAAATGCCAATAATATTTTTATGCCTGTCAATTCTTCAGCAGACAAACGCTCACAATACTCACGAAACCCAGATGACTTAGCATGTGACTTAAAATACGCAACAACCATGTCCGCCATGCATACGCCGCGCACATGATGAGCCAGTGCATGGTACGGCCGTTCTATACCATATTTTTTCTCTCGTCTATGCTGGTAAGGCATACGTAAATATTGATAGGCGTCTGCAAGCGCCAACTCGACTTCATAATGATCATAACGTGCTAATGCTACGCCGGTAACAAATTGCATCGCCTTTAAACCATCCGCGCCCTTCACTACACGCACATATGAGGGTGGATACAGTATTTCTCTTTCAGCACCATATTCAGATACTACTCTTATGGACCGCTGATGCCCCGAAATAAAACGCTCATGCTCAAGCCACTCATCTGTTGTTGTGCTAATCAAACCATTTCGTTTATAGACCTTCCCAGGCTTAACATACTCCCGCATAACAACTGGCAAATGTTTCTTTTTTTCTACTCTATAGCAATACCGCTCGGACGCTGCTTTTGAATCAATATTTTTATTACAAGTACTGATCGTCAGCATAGCCAAAACAAAATTCAATACCACATCATCTGACTCAAAAACTTGACCTCGCAACATGGCATTAATATAAGGATAGTAATCATTCCTCGTATAAGTCGCTACAGCTACCTCCTCAACATCGAAGATGGGCCTACCCGATATACCAGTCACTAGATGACCCGCCCGACTTACTCTAGCTCGCCCGTCAGAATGCAAATAACGCTTACAACGCTGCGCCATTTCAGCATTAATAAAAAAATATTCAAAATTAGCATATTTCAGTGCTAACGATAAATTATAGTGATAGCCATCAGGAACACGTACTTTGAAATGCCCGACTGTTCTATCAATATAAAATCTCACACCGTCACGAATGCGGCCCTCATCGGTCAATAGTGCATTTAAAATTTCTTCGACATGACATAAAGCTTGATTTTTTCTTGCCGGACCCTGCGCGAGCCTCTCTATTCTGCCCATCTAATCCCTCCCGCAAAACTAGAAGCGTAGAATAACATAGGGTATGCAATAATTGCATTTCCTTAGGGTATAACTGTTATTTTTTAGACTGAATAGGTTTACCAGGCCTCGTGCCAATCAACTTAGCTAACCCAATAGTATGTGCATTTACAAATTTAATGAGCTGCACCTGGCTTAAATCATTTGGCACCGTAGCCACATCCAGCGCATACAGATTAAAAATATAACGATGCACTCGCTCATCATTACTCGGCGGGCATGGACCCACATAACTATCAGAAAAAGCAACTATATCGCCATAAGATGCAATCTTGGCCCATGAGTTTTTAAGCTGCGTAACAGGTTTATTCATATTAATAGGTGGCAATGAACCCGCACCTGCTTTAAGCAGGTGTACAGTACGTGGAATGTCCGTAACTATCCAATGATACACCCTTCGCCTAGGCGCATCTTTCGCAATCACTCTTCCATTTTTATTCACATGCCTTCTATCGACTGGCACATCTGGATCCGTTACTACCAACACAAATGACTGCGTTTTCTTCGGCGCCTTTTTCCATTTTAACTTGGGGCTTGCATTCATGGCGTACACCATACGCTTTTGTTTCTTGCTGTACTTACAAGCGGCCTGCTTATCTTTGAGCATGCCACCATTTTTAAATTGTGATGAACTTAAAGTAAAAGCAAATGCATTAATACTCACCAACAAAAATATGGTAGCGGTAACAGTACGCAGCACACGAGCTATCCTTAGCATATATTCCTCCTTAAATAATTAGTTTTTTTTAACAAACTGCGACTTTAATTTCATCGCGCCAATACCATCG
Source organism: Coxiellaceae bacterium (assembly GCA_029212925.1). GTDB lineage: Bacteria > Pseudomonadota > Gammaproteobacteria > Coxiellales > Coxiellaceae > JARGNX01. Next base: position 88,479 of record JARGOB010000007.1, read on the forward strand.
ATTTTGCAATCAATGTCATGATCACCTTCAACCAACCGAATATTTTTCACTTTAGTACCCACCTTCACCACTAACGAGCTGCCTTTGACTTTTAAATCTTTAACTACTGTCACGCTATCGCCATCGTTTAACACATTACCATTGGCATCTTTAATCGCTTTTTCAGCTTCAACCTCAGCTTCTTGCTGACTCCACTCATGAGCACATTCAGGGCATATATATTGACCACGATCTTCATAAGCATAGGCGGAATCACATTCCGGGCAATTAGGCAGGTTACTCATATTACTCACACTTTTATTAACACTGATCGAATAATAACATTTGGTATGGCATCATTGAAGAAAATAGAAGGTTAGATTGAAAGTGATTAAGGCAGTGGAGTGATCGAACGAACCAAAAGAACCGCACCATCACTCCGATCAGACTAAAACTACGCCGCTGCCGCTGCTCCACCCGAACCGGTGGTAGACTCAGACTCCGTTAAGACAGGTCTGTGTTTACTCATCGCTTCATTAACATTAATACATCGCCCACAATATTCTGCACCATTCATTTCTTTGATAGCTGCCTCTGCGGCATTTGGCATTGTATAAGTCACAAAACCATAACCTTTAGACCGACCATCACGCTCTTTAATGACAACACATTCAAGAATTGAGCCATACTGCCCAAACGTTTCTCTTAATGCATCATCGCCTACGGACCATGGCAAATTGCCAATAAATATTTTGCTTTTCATACGCTCACCCCTTCGTCATGATAGATGATTTAGTACCACCCCCACTTCTAGCTAGATACGAGCCTCAGCACTATTCCCTTGTAAGCATAAGCGATCGCTTACAAAAAAATATATTACTGAACATTTGAGCAAAGAGCAAGCATATGTCAACCAACCCCGGGTTTTTACTAGGTTTTTGGCTGTATAAAAACCAATACCCTGTGGATAACTTGACCTTTCCGCTGCACTTAACTGATTATATCCACCTTATTGTCGCTCCATAGAGTAAACGGTATCATAGCCAATAAGGTACAACTACCCGTATTGTCTATATACACAAAGAAATATTGGTTACCATGTCATGCTATTGCGATTGACCCGGATTAGCGGTCACTTGTCCCGTTTGTGTTAAGCGATCATCAATAAACATAAAAGCTTTTTTCCGCATAAACGGCTGTGGCTGATAAATCAGCACTGTAAATTTATGTGGCCGGCGTGCTTCTTGCTCTCGATCTTCCTTTTGGCGCTCGGCTGGTGATTTCCAATTACCTGACTGATGCAATAAATTAAGTGGGTTGTAACGATCTTCTCGTTGCTGTGTGTCACCTACCGCCTGGTAGCTCCCTTCAGTATTCGATAATTGCTTATTATCTGCGGTAGCAACAGGAAAGCCGCACTTTGAACGCACCGTTGCCATTGAGTCACCTCGCTGCACTTGGCCATTCACACAGCCTGTCGAACCAGCAGAAGCACCTGATGAAACAATATTGTCGACCTTGCCACCATAAAAAGAAATAACCGTATTATGCACAACAAAATTATTGCCCGTCCCATAATAATACCAATGCACACTTTTCGGCTTAGCATTCGGATGTGAGGTTTTATTAATAGTGCGTTGCGGTTGACCACAGGTATTGACCACAGTATTGATGTCATCACCAATGGTAACAAAACTCATCTTACCAGGGCACAAAATTTGCTCTGCTGCTAATCCTTGCACAGTCACTGCACTCATCGCCAAGACAGCCACTATCGGCAACCTATTCTTCCTGACAAACCTCATGCAGCACTCCTTTCGTTGAACAAATAGCTACAGCGATTGTGAACAAAATCACGTTTGAAAGCAAGCGATGTTAATGAAGCTATCAAGACAAACAAAATCTTATGTCATCCCGGGCGAAGACCCGGGATGACACAGCTGATGACAAAAATAATTTACAATTGCAGCAACAACTCATTCAAACGCTTCACATAATGCGCAGGATCGGGCAGTTGTTCGCCTTCAGCCAATAGCGCTTGCGATAATAATACATCCGACCAATTGGCAAAACGATCATCATCCTGCTCTGAGCGAACACGCTGAATCAATGGGTGACTTGGATTTACCTCAAAGATCGGTTTTGGACGATCCATGCTCTGGCCTGCCGCTTCCATTAAACGCTGCATATGACCACTCATTTCATCGTTACCAAATACCACACAAGCGGGTGAATCAGTTAAACGCTGTGTCAAACGCACTTCTTGCACTTGGTCTTTTAACACCTCTTGCATTTGCTTAACAAAACCAGCGAACTCATCTTCTTGCTCTTTCTCTTTGGCTTTAACCGCTTCGTCTTTATCTTCTTCAGGAAGGTCAACTTCACCTTTAGCAATTGATTGCCACTGCTTGCCTTCAAATTCAGTGAGATGACCAACCAACCATTCATCGACACGATCAGACATTAATAACACTTCAACACCACGCTTGCGGAACACCTCCAATAAAGGACTGTTACTTGCCGCTGCATGCGTATCACCAACAATGTAATAAATCTTTTCTTGGCCTTCTTTCATGCGTGACACATAATCAGCTAAAGAAACATTCTGTGTCGTACCACCCTCATGGGTAGATGCAAAGCGTAGTAACTTAGCGACTTTATCTTTATTAGCAAAATCTTCTGCCGGTCCTTCTTTAATCACTTGACCAAACGCATCCCAGAATTTTTGGTATTTCTCGGCATCATTTTTCGCCATTTTCTCTAATTCAGATAACACCTTCTTCACGCAACCACTGCGGATTTTGTCAATAACACGATTCGACTGCAATAATTCACGTGAAATATTCAAAGGCAAGTCATTAGTATCAATCACACCCTTAATAAAGCGCAAATACATCGGCATAAAGTGCTCAGCGTCATCCATAATAAACACACGCTTCACATATAACTTAATACCTTGCAAGTTTTCACGGTTCCATAAATCAAATGGTGCGAATTCAGGAACGTATAACAAGCTGGTGTACTCCAGCGTACCTTCCACTTTATTGTGAATCCAACTTAATGCATCACGGAAGTCATGTGAGATATGTTTATATAAATCTTGGTATTGCTCATCAGTGATTTCACTTTTCGGCATTGTCCACAAAGCATTCGCTTGGTTAACTGATTCCCAGGTTGGCTGTTTTTTATCTTCTTTTTTCTTATCTTTATCTTCATCGGCAGCATCAGCAGCTGGTGCTTCCACTTCCAACATCATAATCGGCAATAAAATATGATCGGAGTATTTGCGGATAATCGTACGTAAGCGCATGCCATCAGCAAATTCTTTACACTCTTCTTTCAGGTGTAAGATCACTTCCGTACCACGCTCTTTACGTTCAATGTTTTTAACCGTAAATTCACCCTCACCTTTTGAAGTCCACTCAACCCCTTCATCAGATTTCATACCAGCACGACGTGTACGCACAACCACATCATCAGCAACAACAAATGACGAATAAAAACCAACACCAAATTGGCCAATCATTTGTGAGTTATCACCACCACTTTTACTTTCCAGCATATCTTTAAATGCCTGTGTACCTGATTTCGCAATTGTACCTAAGTTAGCAATCACATCATCACGGTTCATACCAATACCATTATCACGAATAGTGACGGTATTGGCTTTTTCGTCGTAAGTGATCCAGATCTTTAGATCACTATCACCTTCATACAAAGCATCATTCGCTAAAGTTTCATAACGCAGTTTATCGGCCGCGTCTGAGGCATTCGACACCAATTCACGCACGAAAATTTCTTTATTACTGTATAAGTTATGAGCCACCAATTTCAGTAACTGTTGCACTTCAGCTTCAAAGCCAAGTGTTTCTTGTTGTGGTTCTAATGCCATTTCTTTAATCCTCTTAATAAATGTTTAACTGGCTGTTATATAGGGGTCCGGGATATACATTTCAAGACAAACGACGTTATAATAATATGGCTAAACACAAGTTTAATACCTTATATATAGTGAGGAGCGCATATGCCTAATTACGAATTACTTAATCAAGTGGAAAACAAACCAGAAAACATAAGCTTACATCGCCAGTACCTACCTGAGCTGGTTCACTTAGATGACCCAGGCTTAGCCGTAATGCGGGACTTTAATCAAAATAGGCCAAATACTGTGCAGCCCAGCGTGTCAATGGACGAAGCTTTAAATGAAATGAAAGTGACGGGTTGCCACTTATTGATGGTCGTTGATGATGAGCATAAGCTACTTGGATTACTATCCTCTGAAGACTTACTCGGCGAAAAACCCATTCAATTATTGACAGAAAAGCGCATAGATCGTCATTTAATTACCACTAAAATGCTAATGACTCCTATCAAGGAAGTGGCTATCTTTGACTTAGACACCATCGAGCATGCCCGTGTCGGCAATGTGGTAAATACAATGAAAGAATTACACGCCCATTATGCGCTAGTCATCGAGAGTAGGCCTAATAGTGATGACCCGGCCATCCGCGGCTTGCTTAATACTTCGCAAATCAGTAAACAACTGCATAGCGAAGTAGCATCGAAAATTGCTAAAGCGCAAAGCGTGTCGGAATTACAAGGGCGGCTCTAAGGCCCTCATCATTAGACACCACATCATCAACTATGCGCCATCTCGGCTTAGAAACCGGGAAAGGAGCCACGCGTGGCTTAAATCTCTATCCCTGGTATTTTCTGCTACTCACTTTAGCTATAATTAGAGCGAAATTTAGATAGTTAATGGTATGAAAAGATGAGTATTAGTGATTTAGTTGATTGTTCCGATGTAACAGATAAAGACTTGCTGCAAGCTATTGGCCCAAGGTGGCCTAATCCTCAGAATATTACTTACACCTTCTCTGCTGAATTAGCGAGCAGTGAGATAGAGATATTAAAAGCCAAATTCCCATTAATGCCAACATTTGATGCCTCTAACCTGTTTAAGCAAAAAATGGAATATGTGTTGTCACGCTGGTCTGCTTTGACAAACGGTATTTTTCAGTTTAATCAAGTTGAACACCTCTCTAGTGATCAAACAGGCATAATTTTTTCACCCTGTGGATCAAGATTTCAATTCGATAAGGTAAATGGCGGCGGTGGCATTACTATTATGAGCACTATTGATGCTACAAATGTGATGGGGCGTGCGTTAATTTGCCTACCCGAGTTAGGTAGTAAGCAAGTTCAGAAAACATCCCACTATCCTGACTTATATACATCAATGCATGAGGCTGGTCATGCGCTTGGCTTGTTACATACGCATGATGGTACGGTGGGGCGTAAACTATTTGAAAATGACGTTACAAAAAAATGCTCTGTGATGGCTTATCCACATGAAATTAATATAACAAAATATTTTAATTGTGATTTACGGGGCAATCACTGCAAACCCAATTATGCCATTGAGCCTGGAGCCATTGATGTGCGATTAATTCATTTGGCGTATGGTAATAATCAAACGGAAATTCAAGCAATACCAACAGAACCATTACAGTCTACACAAACATTAAAATCAGCGATGGCACCAAACTTTTCCCAATCCATACTTGTTGATGGATTGAAAATTTTTGCAATTGTGCTGCTACGATCAGCTCTTCATAAAAAACTGATGAGTCGAGCCAGTAAGTCTAATAACAAACAACGCGCTATGGCTATGGCTGAAATAACAACTGATTCTTTTACTGCGTTAAGTTTAGTGGGCATGGGAGTAGTTAAACTAAAACCAGAGTACCTAGCTGCTTTAGCTGGTATTGTTTTAGGTAGGGCACTCAATAGAAGCCATGTTTGCCATGGGTTATTTCGTAAAAATCCTAAGCAGCCACAAAGTGCATGCTTAGGTTTATCTTCTCAGAGCACTACAAGATATTCCTAGTAGCTTACGGCAGAGTGGCAAGCTTATGCTTTAGTAAGATTTACATTATGATCTAAGTGAAACCTATCATGATGGCCTAAAATCTTTGCAGTTACTGTGCCCGCTACTTTTATTTTACCAGCTGTTTCAATACTGGCCGTCAAATTTTCAGCACTGCTCTGCGGCACAGTTATCGCAGCATTACCTGCCGCATCATCAGTGCAAGTAGCCGCTTGTAACATTTGATCAAAGTCAGCACCCTTAACCGATAAGTTCAATTTGATATTAAAAGTGTACTTGCCTTGTGAACCAGCCACATCAACCATATCGACAGTGCCATCAATATCCGGATGAAACCAACCCACATGTAACGTACCATGTGCATCCCAATGCGTATTGCTATTTCCCAGCAACTGTTCACACTGTACGCCAGCCACGTTAAATACCTGCGTATTAGCCATCACTGGTGTAGTAACAATAACAGCAGATGCTATAGCTAAAGCCGTTAAAAATGGAAATTTACTCATCGAAAGTCCCCTTGATTTTTTATTTTTATGTAAAATTTTTACCCAGGGAATAATACAGTCTTTGCGCAGGAAAACAACACTAAACGTCTTCAGCTTCCATCATTTCACGCAAACGACGCAAGGCATCTAATTGAATTTGGCGTACACGCTCACGCGTTAAGCCAACAGCAGCACCGACTTGCTCTAAAGTGCCACGCTCATGCTCAAATAATCCAAAGCGGCGAATCACCACTTCTCGTTGGCGCTCATCAAGTTGATTTAACCAGTCAACTAAATGCTCACCATAATCATCTTCCAAAAGAATATCAGCAGGATTTGAATTTTCATCCGCAATGGTATCAACCAGTGTTGCTGAATTATTACGCGATACAGGCACATCAATCGATGTTGCATCTGCCGCTAAACCCATCACCTTGCGAATATCTTCCACTGGCTTATCAATCATCTCAGCAATTTCATCGCTTGATGGCTCATGATCCATGCTGGTTGATAATTTCTTAGCTGCGCGTAAATAAATATTTAGCTCTTTGATTACATGTATCGGCAAACGCACCGTACGACTTTGATTCATGATCGCACGTTCTATCGTTTGACGAATCCACCAAGTCGCATACGTAGAAAAACGGAAACCACGTTCCGGATCAAATTTTTCTACCGCAGTCATTAATCCAAGATTGCCTTCTTCAATCAAATCTAAAAATGCTAATCCACGATTACAATAGCTACGTGCAATCTTCACCACCAAACGCAAATTACTTTCAATCATTTTATGCCGTGCTTTGGGGTCACCTTTAACAACACGACGTGCCACCTTTAATTCATCTTGCGGCGTTAATAATGGTTTAAAGCCAATTTCCTTCATATACAACTGTGTTGGATCAGCAGCGCGGGCATCATCACTGTAACGACGAGGTTTTTTTGCTGCTTTTGGCAGTACGGCTTTAATCGATTTAGCTTTTTTTGAAGCTTTAGGCTTAGCTGCCTTAGTCGCTTTTGCTTTGGTAGTTTTAGCTTTTGTTATGGTCGCTTTTGCTTTAGTCGTTTTAGCCTTAGTGGGTTTAGCTTTTGCTGTAGTCACTTTAGCCTTAGTAGGCTTAGCTTTTGCTGTAGACGCTTTAGCCTTGGTGGGTTTAGCCTTGGTGGGTTTAGCCTTTGAAGCTTTTACTGGCTTACCAGCTTTCACGGCTTTAGTAGCCTTCGTTGCTTTAGCGGGTGTTTTCGCTTTAGCTACCTTAGCTTTACTAGCAGCCTTCTTAGGCTTCTCTTCGTCACTTTGTTTTCGCTTTGCCACTCGCTACATCCTTACCGCAAATAGTTTAGTGGATTAACTGGACGACCATCCTTCCGTATCTCAAAATGGAGCATTGTTTTTCCTCCATTGTCTTTACCCATTGTAGCAATTGTTTGGCCACGTTGCACCCGCATTCCAATTTTAACTAGATTGCGCATATTGTATGCATACGCACTCAGATAACTACTGTTATGTTTAATGATAATTAAGTGACCATAACCACGCACACCCGTTCCACTGTAAACAACAACACCAGACGCAGCCGCTTTAATCGATTGGCCTAAGCGCCCTGCTATATCAATGCCATTATTACCACCCGCTTTTGGATTATATTTACGCACCAATCGACCGGTAGTTGGCCAACGCCAAGCTCCATTAAAGGCAACGTGACGCGGTATGCGCTGTTTAGTTTTTGGTTTAACTATTGGCTTACTTTTCGATGTGGCCGGCAGTTGCCGTGAGGATTGACGCGATACACCCGTAGTCATGCGCAAGCGTTGACCGGCATCAATGGTGTAAGGCGGCTTTATTCCATTTGCCTGAGCTAAAGCCCGATAATCCAAACCAAATGCCCACGCAATCGAATACAATGTATCACCACGGCGAACCAAGTAGGTACTATTCGCAGCTGCGGGTTGATTCCATGCATTAACAACCGGCGCGTAAGTGCTGCCGCCACAACCAACCAGGCCGAGTGTTACCATAGTGAGTATAAAAAAACGAATTACTGCCACCTATTCATCCATTGATTAATTTCAGCACAGGCCTCGTGATGAGTTAAATCGATGCGTAATGGTGAGATTGCTATTTTATTTTGCTCAATAGCATAAAAATCTGTGCCGGGGCCCGCATCAGCTCCCTTGCCTGCTGCTCCAATCCAGTATAACTCATGCATGCCCGAATCCGTATCTCGAATCAGTGGCTCTGCCACATGACGACAACCTAACCGCACCAACTCAAAGCCCTGCATATCCTCATAACGGCATGCCGGAATGTTCACATTTAATACGGTGCCGGATTCAAGTGGCTCAGTTAACACATGCCTAACCAAATCAGCTGCAACCTTTTCTGCATCAGCTAGGTAACGCACATCCCGACTGCATAAAGAAAACGCAATCGATGGCAGTCCTAAAAAGCGCCCCTCAATGGCTGCCGCTACGGTGCCTGAATACCAGACATCATCGCCCAGGTTGGCACCCAAATTAATACCACTTAATACCATGTCAGGTTTTTGTTCTAATAACCCCGTCAAAGCCAAGTGAACGCAATCTGTAGGCGTACCAAATACTTTGATTCTTTTTTCCGTAATACGCTCTACCACAATCGGTGATTTCAAACTTAAGGAGTTACTCGCACCACTGTGATCACGATCAGGAGCCACTAAAGTAATATCACCCAGTCCCTCAACAGCTTTTTCCAGGTGAGCGATCCCCGGCGCATCTATTCCGTCATCATTTGATAATAAAAAATTCATCGTAACATAAACGTCATGTATTCCAGATTACGGAAATCGTAATCCAATAAAAAGAAAGCTAGCAGATTAGAAAATAATAATGATGCTGCTAAACCGTAAGCGTAATAATATACCCCAAGATGAACTGTTATTATAGTTAAAATAAGATTACTAACAAAAAAGAACACTGTAATTGTTACCGCCTGGTGTTTCTTGTCCAAATAGAACAGAATGTTCAATAATCCAAGCAGAATAACCTGTAACGCTGCTGCAATCGTAGCCACATTTAAAATATGCGCATAGTAAATTGACACACCAAACAGATGCAAAATAGTTTTTCCCGCCAAAAACATCAGCACTATCATAAAGCCTTGCACTTTAGCAATTTCCACCACACCAAAGTAAGCAGCTGATACCATTTGTTGACGATAATTTAAAATATTGGTTAGTGAGTCACCATTACGAATCGCATTGTAATATTGATCGTAGTATTCAACAAAATCCGTTTCCAATCGAAACAAAAATACTGCCATACCAGGGATCATCGTTAGGTAAGAAAAGAAGATAGGTAAATCATATATCGGTGATGAAAATAACGGCCCAATGATATGCATGCCCGTGCTAGCCGAATACCAAAACACAACCTTATCCACCCAGATCGCCATATTATAAAACAAGCCAACCAGAACCAGTGTTATAAATAACTTCCCAGGGCGAAGAAATTCAAATGACATTAACTGCTGACTAAAATGGCTACGAAATAACACAAATATCATGCCAGCTAGCAATAATACCTGCCCAGTAAAAAATGCCAACATTAAACCAACCAAACCAAAAGCATACAACCAATAACCCAACGCAACAATCAAGGCATAGCCAGCAAAAAATACAATTAAAATTGCACGATAAGCTTTTAAACCAGACAATAAACTGCTCGACAACCAGTTGCCGCACAACACAATAAAACTAAATGCCATTAATAATCGATACAAAGTGGGCGTGTTAATAAAAAATATAGCATCCACAATAAACGCTACCACGCTCGCAAGTATAGTGGTGCACAATAAAGCGCCGCAATACGTTGGGATAATCGCATTTTCACGCTCAGCATAAATCAAATCAGATATGAATCGAGTAAAACTAAACTGCGCCAATCCTGACAATGTCAGACTTGCAGCAAACAAATACGTAATCGATGTTTGAAACTGAGTAATCGATGTAGCAAATCGCGGATAACGGTATTTAATAAAGCTAATCAGTACAATACCAAAAACTGCCAGTAACCACGGCCCCGAACTTAAAACACTCGCATAGCCATAAGCACGCATAAAATTAAAAAAACTATCCGTTTTTAAAATACGCCTTAATTGAAATCCTATTCCTGCCATGCAATTACCGTCCTATCCTTGACATGCCGCCATCGCCTCTTCATAAAGTCTATGATACTTCTCCTGCATAATACGCTCATCAAAGAACTTTTCTGCGCGTATAATCGCCGCCTCTTGGCAGGCTTTATAATGCGCTTCGTCTGTTAGCATTTTTATAATACCCGTTGCCAAATCATTGGGGTTTGCAATTGACACCACCTCGCCCGCTGGTGGGATTGCCCTCGTTTCTTCATCAAAGCCTTCCACCAATTCACGGCATGCACCAACGTCAGTTACCACTACCGGCAAACCCGCCGCATATGCTTCCAACACGGTTAATGGCATGCCTTCACTGATCGAACTTAATACCATTAAATCAATCGTTGACAACACATCTGTCATTTTCATCAAACCGGTAAATTGCACAACGTCGGTTAACCCCATGGTGGTAACCAATTCACGGCACTCTTCCACATAATCTTCATCTTCATCTTGTGGACCAACAATCCAAGCTTCGATATGATCTGTTTTATCAGCAACAATCTTTACCGCACGAATATAAGTTTTTATATCCTTAATTGGCACAACGCGCCCTACCAATGCCATGGTTAGCTGTCCTGAAAAATCGACGGGATGGCGACATACTTTTAAAGTTGTAACATCCACACCGTTGGCAATCACTTCAGTTTTTTTCGGATCAGCACCATCTTCAATTTGTTTTGCTTGAGCTCCGCCATATAAGCTCAATATATTCGTTGAAGCGCCATAACAAACTCGCGCTAAACACTCAAAAAAGCGAATCCATATATGACGCAAGTAACTCGGTTCGATCGGCGATGCGACCAACGGGTCAACATTCTTAACCACAGTACTGCTTAATAATTCAATTCGGCGCTCTTTAGCATAGATGCCATGCTCTGTCAGGATCAATGGATAACCATACTTTTTATTTACTAGTGATGCGAGAAATCCAGCATAGCCTGTCGATACAGTATGTAGCGCTTTAACTTTAATAAAATCATTAACAATATCCGCAATACCCCATAAGGGTTGATGAACGTTACGCACTGTCCAAAAATAATCAAGAAATGACGGCTCTGCCGAATAGGTTTTATACATTTCAACAATTAAACGCCAAGATTCGCGACTAAATAAAAATTGCTTCTCATCAACTTTTTGTTTTGGATCAATATAAAAAGACAAGTCTGAAAAAATATCGTCGATACAAGCCTCAGTTCCACCGCCTTTAAAGCAAACATGCAAATCTCTAATTTGAGAAAAAGCTTTTGGACGACCAGGGCATGGCTTTGGCTTAAGCTTTTTTTTACCATCAAATAAATAGTGAATTTCAACATGCACTACATTTTCTGGCAGCTTGTATTTTATCTCGGTATAGTCTTCTTCTTTTGAACCAATAAATATTAAAGCAAACTGGATATCGGGGTAAGAATTTATAATTTGATGCACCCAGGAAGATACGCCTCCCGTCACCAATGGATAAGCACCCTCAACAAATAAAGCAATATCAGCTGAATCAGCCGTAGGTAAATGACTGGTATCAACCACGGCGCCTCCAAAATTCAACCACAGGAGCCAACGTTAACATAAACCGTAACGACTCGTCCTCTGTTAAATGATCTTGCACCGCAAGAAAATTCCTCTCTAAAAAATCCATTTCTGCCATAAAGGGGGCAACCTGTCGTATAGGTACGCCTATAGTGAGTGCTTGGAATAACGCCATACGTGCCTTATTGTGATCATTTTTTTCTAATGCGATTTTTGCCAGCAATACCCATAATGCGCCATCTTCTGGCTCTATCTCCAGTCCTTTATCAGCATAGTGCTGTGACTGATTAAGCATATACAGCTTAATGTTATCTTGACTAAGGTTCAAATAATACATTTCCCAATACAGGCTGGCTAATTGCCTGACAGCATTTAAATGCACACGATTTTTGTTATCTTCATCAAGCAACTTAGTAAAATACGATATCCAATTATTGATATCATTTTCCTGCTTATCCAATAGACTGAATGCGTATAAGCGCAACTCATCATTGTTTTCTTGCACCATCAACCTGTTTACATAATTTGCAAACTTACCTTTTTGAATATTCAAAGCAGATAATGATTTAATACGATCTTCAGTAGTTCCACTATCATTTTGTAAGCGCATCCAAGCGCCACCCTCACTAAAGAATGTATCTGAGTATGCTTTCTCCTGAATGAATTCAATCACATTTACGTCATGAATCGACTCCTCTGGATCAGATTCACGATACCACTGCAATAATATGGCACCGGTACATAACAACATCACACCGAAAATAGGAATCAAACTCGCAATCAACCAACCCAATATAAACAAACTACGCTGGCGATGACGAAAAGCACTTGGAATCACAAACCACACCCAAAGGAATAGCACCAAAGTGACAATCGCATTTAAGAAAAAATATACAAGTGTGGAAAAACGACCAGAAGGGTAATGGTAATTAATCCATAAAAAACCAACGTTAACGAAAATCGCTACCAAACTCACCACTACTGAAAAAGTGATCAAAAAAGCCAGCTTGGCCTTATGCGGTCTGCTTGTGTTCATCCAGCAATCCTTGCAGCTGTTGTAACGGATCACTCTTTTCTAAACTGCAATAATGAATATGCAATTTAGGGTAACTAAAACTTAAGCCTCGCTCTTCTTTTAACCACGTACGTACACGACGCACATAACCTTCAACCGCCATGGTTTCCGCTACCGGCATTAAGGTAACTAGCACACTATCAAGCTCACGCTTATGCACCCATGTTAAATCCAAGCCACGCTGCTGCAATTGCAACGCCGGAATAATACTTTGATACATACTTTCATTTGACACAAATAAAGCGACCAAACAACTATCGATACCAATTTTAGTTCGTAAACGATGCAATTTTTTTAACTCAACTGCGAAGTCACTTAAACAATCAGGGAAGGCCAACAGGATTTCTTTTGCTTGCTCAACAGCGTAGTAATCTTCTGAAAAGTAATTCAATAATACACTTAACGCCTTTAGGTTGTCTTGGTTAAGCGATAAAAAGGGCATACGCTCAACCACCAACATAGCAAAGGGCTTACTATGATAAGGCTTTAATGGTGCAGCAACTAAGTATTCACTGACCTCCTTTTCACTCAACTGATTAATAGCTAAGTAAGTAAAATTATCACGCTCCAAAGCCGCAACCACTAAGGGGTCGTCTACGTTAATCTCCCCTATTTTACCCACATCGGCAATCGGTATACTTTCAATGGTATTACCATTCACTAAAAACAAACCAGCACGCTCAAATGAACAAACCTGACTCAGTAATTGTAATAGTAACTTTGCAACTTCCGGTGTTAACTCAGCACCTTTTTCAACGATCATTGCACGCAAATCGCACATCGCGCTGCGAATAGTAACCGGCTTACTAATTAAATTTTGCTCCATTCGATCATGTGATATTCGTGTCATAAAATACACGCGCGATAAAAATTCTAAGCGTTGTTGCGCATACTGCAGTAACTGTGATGATCGCACTAACTTTTCATGCCAAATAGAACGAAACTGACCACATAATAAAGTAATAAAAAAACCTTCAAGTGCATAGTAACTTTGTGGGTAATACCACGGTGGCGGAGAAATCATAGCAGCCATTTCTAACACCAAGACTAAGCAAGCTATACCACCTAAACCAGCGCCATAACGCAATGCAACCAATATCGGCGCCAGCCAGACCCATTCACTGTTATGATAAAAGGCCTCACCACGTTGCGAAATGGCATAAAAAGTAATAAAGAAGAACAGCGTCGGTAATATAATCGACTCAATCCAAGCGATATACTTATTAAATCCTAATATCCACTGCCTTGCTTTGAACGCCAAATCACTACCCTACTTGTCCCATATTAACGCGAGATAATAAGTCATTTAATAATAATTGTCCCGTATTACTTAAACCTGAACGACTGCCACCAATCTTACTACCAACGGAAGACCATACTACCTTATTATTACGTAAATTAATCACGCGCAGTGTAACACTGGCCACCGGCTCTCCATCCAAACCTACTTTATAACGCCACTCATTCACCGCGCCTGTGATAGCATATTGTGCACCACGACGACGCGCCCATGATAACGCGCTTCGCATGGAATATGTTTTATTGGGATTTTCCAGCAATGCTTTTGCAGGAATATTAGGACGATAGACAGATACTTGGTACTGTTTCATTGTGCGTAAAATACCAGCTAACATCGATGTGACACGTTTACCTGCTTGCGGCGTTTCCGTATGATTAGCCAAAGGCAATACAGCAATAGAGGCACTGCGTGGAAAATCTTGTCGAGGGCTCTTATTCATTTCAGTGCAACCAACGACTAAAAATAGTGCAGCCGAAATAACAACCCATTTTAATTTGTTCATAAACCTTCCCTAAAAATAAACCCGATAAGCTGCACCGAGTACAAATCGTGTGTTTGCATTACCAACAACGCCAGCGCTATGACTAGCAAAAATTGCTAAATGATCCCTGCCAAATACACTGCCTGCTATTCCACCATCAAACACCGTGCCTAATTTCCTACTGGTATTATTTCGAAATATACTGGCAATTGCAAACGGCTTCCACTCGTGCGTATATTCTTCACGATAGCGCTCGCCAACACCCATAGTGAATCCATATTGAGTAAATGATTCAGGCAATAATAGCTGCCCTGATGCTGATGCTTGCTGGCCAGGTGGCACCAGTGTATCCAACACACCCGTTACGTCAGGAACATTGTGAAATTTATTAACAGAACCATAGATGCGATAAAAATAGTCAGGATACTCTAGCCACATACGATGCGTAAAAGATACACGATATACCTGCCCATTACTGACCGGCTCTTCGTCCTGACCGTAAAAATAATGCTGCGTTGCTTCCAGTGCAAGCTCATCACGCACAGTAATATTGTCAAAAAACATCACACCCACACGATTCTGCATCGCGCCAGCTGTCATGTAATCACTTTCATTGGCTTCTTCGTGTATACCAGCCTTCCACAGCATCGCCCATTTATCAGTCAACTGGTAATACCATTTCCATTCCGAAGTTACGAAAGTTTCCATCGCATCACGCATCCCTAAGGAACCATCAACATAACCACGCTCGAGAATTTTATGCACATCCAAGCCAGCCTGAGAATCATTGTGTGGCGCATTAGTAATAAACTCAGGATTGCGCCCATTTTGGTCATGTATGCTAAAGTAAGGCAGTAATGCAATTTCAGGCGAAACAAAATAGCGCCCTTCCATCTCATAATCCTGCCACATCAATAACTGCGTAGTAACATGTTCCGCATCCCAACCCCAGAAATCAGAACGGGGTAACATAGTATCGCGAAATAACGCATAAGTTTTTTGATTGGTGGGATACTCTTTGAGTGCACGATAAGCCATTTCCTCAGCTAAGGTATATTCACCAATCTTAGCAGCCGCGACAACACGATCACGCGGTGGTAATTTTTGCACATCATATCGCAGTAATCGATACATTTTATCTTTATTATAACGATGCATAGCTAGCGTTAAACGTATCCACGGCGCTGTTTGCAAATGAGCCATTTCATTGCGCTTATAGGCATATTGGGCCGCCGCATAATACTGATTAGCCAGCGCCCACGCCATAAATACATCACTAGCCTCTTCTTGTTGAGGATACTGCGACAAATACCACATAATAGCTGTAGTCGCATCGCCCGGCGCTAAACGACCCGCCACCTTGGCATAATTAATTTTAAATTCTTTTTGCTTCCATGATTTTATTTGCTTAGCTTGTACTTGTATCAAGGCCCAAAGATAACTACGTAAATCACGCTCCGATTTAGTGGCGTCACTGTCTGAGCTACGCATTTCCATTAATTGATCTAAGTAGTTTGTAAGGTAAACCACATCATTCATATGTTTAGGCAAGCCTTCAAACATTAATACGATGGCCATGTATTTATAACCTAAGTAACGGTAACCTACCGCAAAGGCAATGGTGAAATCATCATTTTTATATTTTAAATTATTCCATTGCACTAAGCGCACACGCAATTCATTGTGATGGTGCCGATCGATCAAAAACCACAAGTACGACAATTTAAGATCAGAATTATCAGGGCTGTTAGCTATCGCCTCCAAATAGGCCTTACGTGCCTCCGTATAATTCTTTTTATTTAGCAAAGTTTGTATCTTAGCCACTTTATAGGAAGGCATATTGGCTAATAATAATTGTGCAGGCTTGCCGAATTTCCGATAAATATCATCGAAGGCATTCCAGTCATTCATTTTTATTGAATACTGTACAAACCACACCAGATAAACTGGATTTTTGAACTTTTCCCACCCCCTCACTGATAGTTGTGTTGCTTCATAGGCATTAGTACGACCAACAATAGTAATATATCGACGCATATTTAAATCTGTTAAATGCTTATTTTGTGCCAGTAACTTATATGCAAACAGTGCGTCATCACTTTTTTGCAATTGCCAAGCAATATCTGCATAAAGCCCCCAATAGTCAGTGTTATTTTTTTTAGCTGTCAATTTAGCGCTTTCTAATATGGCAAAAGCTTGTGGTAATTTATTTTGTGAAAAATAAGCCCGTGCTTCACGAATTACTGAAGCTGTACTCTTAACTTCATATTTACTCAGTAATTTTAAAACGCCTACCTCTAACTTCAATGCACCCATGCGCGCATAGACATCGGCTAGCTTTTTAAGGTAAATCACTTTTTTTTCTGATTGCCAACGTTGTTTTAAATGCTTAATCGCTGTTTCAGGGTCACCCAACTCCTCATGCGAACGTGCTAACTTAACTTTTTCCTCATCAGATAACTTGCCATGTTCGGATTTTAATACCAACAAGTTCTTTTGTATTTCTGGATCGCCTAATTTTTCAGATAGCCCTATGCCTAAATTAATAAATTTCAGCTTATTAGTACGATCTATCAAGTAAAGCAATTGCTCCATAGCCAAATCATCACGTCCAGTCCAACGTGATACTTGATATAATTTTTCACGCCATTGGATATTTTCAGGCTTTTGTTTTACGGCTGCATAGGCAACAATAAATGCATCTTTTAAATCACCACTACCCGCAAATACTTGATAGGCTGTTGCATAAGTGGCTTGGTCAAAGGTATTTAATTTGGCGATACGCTGCTGACCCGCTTTATCAAACTCAATCCGAATGGCGCCTTTAGCGCACAGTGAGCCGACAACACCAAGAGTCATACCAATAGCAATACCCAACAAACCTCGCCGCATCAATCACCCCCGCTGGGAGTAATATATCGCAAATTAATGGCTTGTCGCATCCACGAAGCGGCCAGCTTGCTTTTCTTGCTGGCTAATGCCGCTTTAGCCAACACCATCAACACCTCAGGATCATTTTTATATTGCTGACTCTCATTCACGATCAATGAAAACTGTTTCGGCAATAAGTTACCCGCTAATAAACTATTAATCGCTTCGATATAATACGCTTTTTTTGTTTTTGATTTTTTTTCATCCTGAAATGCCGCCATGTAAAATTGTGCTGCCAATAAAAAGTTACCAGACAAATAACTATTTTTTGCCACAGCCGCCAACTCGGCTGTCGTTAGCTTACCTTTAGTAGCATACAATTTAGCGCCAATCTGGCTGGTCATCGTATAATACTTTATCGCCACAGCATTACTAGAAAGAGTTATCAATTGTTTAGTGGTTAAGGGGGCCCCTTGTAATTCTTGCATCGCTTTTTTTACTGTGGATATCGGCACTTTAGGATGCTTATCCTTTTTAGACGCTTTGGGTTTCTGCCCAAGCGTTAATGCCATTAAACTTTTTTTCGGTTTAGCTGTGGCTTTTGAAAACAACACTTGATAGGCATACCACTTAAATTGCCAACTTAAATTTGACTGAGGATTAGTAACTAAATATGGCTTAATCAGCTTACTGGCTTCTTTTAATTTCCCTAACGCTAACTCTTGATGAATCAATCGCAAACGTAACTTAAGATCTTTAGGTCGCTTATTTACTTCGTGACGCAAATACAGATTACCAATTTCATCAGGATTACTATCTATTTGACTTTCACCTTTATACAAATGCGTTTTGGGATAGACAAACCATAAAATAATTGCAAACAATATTGCAATGATAGAAACAATGATAACTACCACATATCGTTTTATTTGAAATGATTTTCTAGGCGGCGCATTTTGCGGTAAGCGCATTCACAGCCCTCCGTTTAAACACGTAGCTATAGTCCCCTTCTTTTGCACTAACTGGCTTAAGTAATTTTTTCTTTTCAAATAACTGACAGGATCCGCCCCCATGAATCAACAATTTTATAGGTTCATTTGCACTCAACGCGAACTGCATGCTATTTGCATCATGTTTAAAGTGGGTGATATCACCATTCATTTGTTTGATATATGGTGCAGTGGGTGCATCTTTTAACAATGTGATGTCCGCCATATTACCACCATTAATATGCACATAGGTTTGCTTATCATAATGGTTATAACCCATCACATGTGTGCTTAATGCAGGATAACCCCAAGCCATAGGCACGCGGTATTCTTTTAATGCGCCCATATTACGAATCAGCCATGCTTTTCCTGATCGCGCATAGACTACATGATAGAAGCTCACGGCGCGTTTAATATATTCAGAACTGAATATTTTATTAGTCTGCTGCTTTAACGCCCAATCATACACTTGATGCAATGCTTTTAGTGACGCTTTCTTTGAAGCGGAATAGGTATGATAATAAATATCAATCGGCTTATAACGATGCGGGCTTTCGGTGAGTTTGAATGTTTGAATCACATCACGAAACCCATAGTACGGACCCGTCCAATCATTGGTGTATACATTCTCATTTTGGTTAGGCGCATAAATTTGTATGTACTTGCCTTTAATAATACCAATCGGCGCAATCGCAGTTACAGTCTTTCTTCGCTCAGTAATTAACGTGTCACCACCATTCATATTCAACAGATGATCACCATACGCTACCTTTAATGCCGCCTCGTCTGGATTCGTATCCCCCGACCACAACACCACTTTGCAACGCTTACCTTTTGGTGCCAGCTCACGATTAATAAAATCCATTGACCCAGTTATTTCTCGCTCAGCACTGTATTTATAACCAGGGATTTGTAAGTTATACCCAACACCAACCTTATCCCGCGCTAACTTACGCCACATAAATGGGTGAGTATACGTATGCGTTGCGATCTCAACCCACGGGAGCTTAAAAATGTCACGTGCCGCTTGCATAGACTGCTTTGCAAACTTTGGATAAACCCCTTTTGGACTCACTTCACCTTCGATAATAGATGCTGTTGTTGGAATACGGTATTTCATTAACACATTATCTAACAGTGATTTTCCAGCAATTGGCCCCTTAAACCATTCAGACTTTGTTGCCCAACCATCGCCATCAATATGCACCATGAGCATACGTAAACCATTTTTGGTGGTAAGGTCCGCTACGGGGATATACTTTAGCTGCAATGCCTTGCGAAAAAATTCAAATGGTCGTAATACCCAGTAAGTTAAATTTTCACCAATCTCATGCACGACATAGGGTGACAAGGCATAGCCACCCCAGGGTGTAAATGCGACAGCCTCACTTTTTCTGCCTGCGCTGTCTTGCACAGTTAATTGTGGATCTCCTTGCTTTAAGCGCATATCCACTGTGCTTTCTGTCACATAAAGCTTGGTCTCATATCCCATTAACTGAGTTTTTTTAACCACCTTATACGGCGGCTTTGCCTCTCCCTCTGGAAATACCACACCCAATTGCTTAGCTATACGAGGGTCTATTTTTAAATAATCGACACTACCCAGTAATGCAGCCGGGATCTGTTGCGCTACTTGCTTACTCAACCATTGAGCCAATGGCTTTGCCCTGCCATCAATCGGGCCATTAATCCACACCAATATTGCGGCAACTCGCCCCTTCAGCTGATAAGCTGGGAGTGGCTTTCGCACATCCACCATCAATGGCACATAGCCCATTTGTTCTAATGGAAAAGCAGCAAAACGCATTGAGTCACTAAAGGTGATATCAGGGAATTGTTTGCTGTCATATACCATCAAGACCGTACGTGGCACCACGGTTACATTGCCCACCCCCATGTTAGTTAATGTGCCATTACCCACCCAGGGAATAAAACCATCCGCTTTAATCTTATCTGCAACCTTTTGTGCTTTTTTTCGATCCGCTGAATTAGTGTAATCAATGACGATAGGCCACAAGCCGTATTTTTTAACCGCTTGCATTTGCTGCATAAGCCAATCACGGCTTTTCTTAGGCACATCAACATATCGACGTTTTGCATGATTCCATCCGGCATACAGTGATTCAGCAGCTACACCATCAATATCTTTATTAACCTTGGGCAATAGCTCAAATCCACGATTAAGAATAATATGCAGGTGTGGAAATTTTTTCTTTACTGATTGAATAAGAGTTACCATGCCCGCTTCTTGCTTTGCTCTAGCATCAGCCGTTTTTGCAAATAAATGATAGGAATCCATCGTATCAAAAAATACCCCCTGATAACCTTGCTTGACCAATGGTGCAATTATCTTAGTGAGTGCATATTCACGCCATGCTGGATTGGATTGATCTAAAGCATAACTATTCCATGTACGATTACGAGCCATTACCCATTTTTTATTCGGTATTTTCTTATCGCCATGCCATTCGCCAATACTGACATAGGCATATGCCTGACTATTCTTATCGTTGAACTTTTTTGGATCAACACCTGACTTGGGATCTACCACCACCACATCAAATGCATGTAACTCATCCACTGGTGGCTGCGAACCATAATAAAATGCGACACTGGGTAAATAGTTGGCCAATGCGTTACTGGTTGCACCTAAAGTAATCAAAATAAACGCAAGCGAAATATATTTAAACAGCCTCATCCTGGAGCATTCCATCCATTAGCAAACTCCAGAGTATACTATATTATGCGATTCAATAGGCAGCACATTTTACGGCCAATGTTTTTACATTATTTTGCTTAAAGGCATAGCGATAATCACCCGCGTTTTCTGCAACCGGTTTGACAATTTTTTTACCTTGATATAATCGGCAAGCTCTTTCACCGTGAATAAGTAATTTAATTGGCTCATTCGCCTGTAATGCAAAATGCATACTGGTCGCAGTATGTTTGAAATTCGTCACATTTCCGTTCACTTCTTTGATAAACGGTGCGCTCGGTGGCTTTTTAGAAAAAGTAATAGTAGCTGTATTACCGCTATTTAAATGCAGATACGCCAAGTGATCGTAATGGTTATACCCCATCACGTTTGCACTTAATGTTGGGTAACCCCACTGATCGGGCACACGGTATTCTTTTAATGCTCCCATGTTGCGTATTAACCAACCATTTGCTGAATGCGCATAAACAACATGATAAAAAGCCATCGCTCGCTGAGTATATTCTGAACTGTAAATTTTATTGGTAGGTTGCTTTAATGCCCAGTCATACACCTGAGTGAGTGCGCGCAACGAACCTTTTTTGGAAGCAGAATAAGTATGATAATACACATCAATGGGCTTATATCGATGCGGTGACTCGGTTAATTTATAAGTTTCTATTACCTTACGGAAACCATAAAACGGGCCCGTCCAGTCATTGGTATATATATTTTCATTTTGATTTGGTGCATACACCTGTATGTATGGCCCTTTCATCACACCAATAGGCGCAATCAATGTCAGCGACTTTCGACGCTGGGTGATGATCGTATCTCCACCATTCATGTTTGCTAAATGATCCTTATAGGCAACTGCCAAAGCCTTAACATCAGGGTTAGTATCTCCTGTCCACAACGCCACCTTGCAGTGCTTTCCTTTCGGCGCTAATTGCCGATTAATAAAATCGACTGAACCTGTAATCTCACGCTCCGCACTGTATACATACCCCGGAATAGCTAAATTATAATTTTTACCTGTCTTGTTACGCGCCAGCAATTGCCATTTATAAGGGTGTGAATAGGTATGCGTAGCCAACTCAACCCATGGCAATTTAAATATCTCTCGAGCAGCATGCATAGACTGTTTTGCATATTTAGGATAAACACCCTCAGGACTAACTTCTGCCTCAACAATAGACACTGTTGTAGGAACTTTATATTTCCTGAGCACCTTATCAAGCATGGATTGCGCCGCAATAGACCCCTTATACCACTCTGATTTTGAAGCCCAACCATCACCATCAACATGCACCATCAACATTCGTAAACCGTTCTTTGTTGTCAGATCAGCAATAGGAATATGCTTTAAGCGCAACGCCGTACGCAAAAAAGTAAAAGGCTGAAGTATCCAATAGGTTTGATCCTCACTGATTTGCTGCACGATAAATGGACTTTGCGCATACCCACCCCAGGAGGTATAAGCAACTGCAACGCCCTTTTCATTAAGCTGATCAGCAATAGTTAATTGCGGGCGACCTTTATTTAACTTAATTTCAACATCACTTTCAACTAAGTAAGGCTTAGATTCGTATCCAATCAAGGGCGTTTGCTGTGCAATCTTAATCGGTAACGTCGGCACATGGTCGATGAAGCGCATACCCATTTTTTTAGCAAGCGCTTGGTCGTGTTGCAAATACGTAAAACTGCCCAACAATGTCAGTGGAATATCGGCAGATAGTTGCCGGCTAATCCATTGATCCAGTGATTTTTCAACTTTAGCATTTTTCCCATTTAGCCAAACGACAATACCTGCCACCCTTCCTTTCAGTGGTTCTGAAGGTAACGTTTGGTTAACATCTATCAGCTTTGGTATATAACCCATTTGCTCAAGCGGAAAAGCAATAAAACGCATCGGATCACTCACCACAATATCCGGAAACTGCTTACTGTCATACACAATATCAACCGTACGCGGCTCCACTGTCACCGCACCAACGCCTAAATTATTTAATGCCCCATTGGCCACCCACGGAATAAAACCGCGTGCTTTAATTTTATTCGCTACCTCCTGAGTTTTTTTAACGTCGATCGGATCAACATAGTCAATCACGATAGGCCACAAACCATATTTTTTTACAACTTGCATTTGCGCCATTATCCACGAGCGATCTTTTTTAACTACATTGGTATATCGTCTCTGAGACTGATTCCAACCGCTATACAAAGACTCAACGGCTACCCCATCAATGTCGTTATGCACTTTTGGCAGCACCTCAAAACCGCGATTCAGAATGATATGAATATTGGGATAATGTTTTTTTACTGACTTAATTAAAGCAACTAAACCTGCTTCCTGTTGAGCTCTGACTTGCGGTGTTTTAGCAAATAACTGATACGAGTCCATGGTATCAAAAAACAAACCCTTATAACCTTGCTTCACTAATGGTCCAATAATTTTATTCAGCGCGTACTGACGCCAAGCCGGATTAGATTGGTCCAGTGCATAACTGTTCCAGGAATGGTTACTTGCTTTAATCCATTTTTTATTCGGTATTTTATTTTCACCATGCCACTCACCAATACTGACATAAGCATACGCTTGACTGTTATTATCATTAAACTGCTGTGGATTAAGCCCGGTTTTTGGATCAACCACCACCACATCAAAAGCATGTAATTCATCCATTGGTGGGGTATGCCCATAGTAAAATGCAATACTTGGGAAGGCGGAAGTAGCACCACATGCCACTGTACTCAAAAGCACCAGAAAAAAGGTGGATAACAGATGTCTCAATATCTTCATTAAAGGTATTCCAATCAATACTATAGGTAAAGATATACTATAATATGCGCACCTAAAGGAGAAGCAAAAATGTCAACTCGCAGCTATGCCACCCATGCCGTCAATCAACCACTCGATTTATTTGAATATCAAGCAAAGCCGTTAGCGCCATTAGACGTTGCCGTAAAAATTAGTCATTGCGGTGTGTGTTATAGCGATATTCGTGTAATGGAAACAGACCAAGGCAATAATTACCCCATTGTTCCAGGCCACGAAGTCGTCGGCACAGTCATTGATAAAGGCAATGCTGTTGAACATCTAGACATTGGTCAACGTGTTGGTATTGGCTGGCAAAGCGGTGCATGCATGCACTGCCAACGCTGCCTTGAAGGTGATGAAGTCCATTGTAAACAATTTAAACGAACCTGCCTTGACGGCTACGGCGGCTTTGCTGAAGCCATTCAGGTCAACAGCAATTTTGCGTTTGCGATTCCCGATGAATTAAAATCTGAATATGTTGGCCCATTAATGTGTGGTGGCGCTACAGTCTTTCGCCCTCTGCTATATCACATCAATAAACCTTTAGTAAAAGTTGGCGTTATTGGCATTGGTGGCTTAGGCCATATGGCATTACAGTTTGCACATGCATTTGGTTGTGAAGTTACAGCCATTTCAAGATCAGCCAGCAAAGCTGCAGAGGCTAAAGGCTTTGGTGCGCATCATTTTATCAATAGCGACGATGCTGAAGATATGCAGCAAGCCATGCACTCTCAAGACTTGATTCTCAATACTGCTACTGCTGATCTTGATTGGGAACCATATTTAAATTTATTACACGCTCATGGAAAAATCTGCGTTGTTGGTATCCCCAATAAACCACTAAGCATACCGGTACGGCCGCTGATTGATATGGAAGCATCGGTCGTTGGCAGCCATATCGGCAGCGTACCGGATATTCACCGCATGTTAGCCTATGCTGCAAAAAACAATATCAAACCACAAATCGAACAATTTCCCATGAGCGACGTTAATGTGGCACTCGATAAGTTACGCGCAGGCAAAATGCGTTATCGCGGTGTCCTGGTCAGCGATTGGTAGCACTGTCATCCCGCACTTGATGCGGGATCCACATATAAAACAGGCTGTTTTCCACCTACCCCACCCGGCGTATCAATCACATAAGTCGGCACACATAACCCAGAATACTGCTCACGCAATTGCTTCATCAACGCCAACCCTTTATCAGGATCCACACGAAAATGACCGGTGCCACGTGCCTTGTCCAACTGATGAATATAGTAAGGCTTAATCCGTAATGTAACTAACAAACGCATTAAATCAGATAGCGCTTCTAGATTATCATTCACGTTTTTTAATAATACCGACTGACTTAACATGGGAATGCCTGCATTGATTAAATCATTGCAAGCACGTTTTGCTTCATCATGAAACTCATCTGCATGATTGGTGTGCAAAACAACGTAGGTAGGTTGATGCAGTTGTAATGTCGCTATCATTTCCGAATTAATGCGCTTGGAATCAACCACCGGAATACGCGTATGCACGCGAATTACTTTTACATGCTCAATCGCACTTAAACGTTTTATGATTTGCGCTAATTGCTTGGCTTTTAATAGTAACGGGTCTCCACCGGTTAAAATCACTTCCCAAATTTCATTATGACTTTCAATATAAGCATAGGCATTTTCTAATTGCTCAGGTGTCATCGCCGCCTGACCTGGACCTATTTTTTCACGGCGAAAACAGAAACGGCAATACACCGCACAAACATTAATCGGCATTAGCAAACAGCGATCGCGATGACGATGCACTACACCCGCCACTGGCGAGTAAGCCGTATCACCTATTGGATCCTCCAGCTCATCATCAGCAATATCCAGCTCCTTGATACTCGGCACAAACTGGCGTGTGACCGCTGTAGCTGCCGGATTATCGGTTAGGATTTGCACCATCTCAGGCGAAACGGCTATCGAAAATGACTCAGCTACTTGATTTAATGCAGGCGTCTCATCATCAGACACTAAACCCGCCTCAAGGAGTTGTTGATTATTTTTGATTGCTTTTGTCATGGGCGGCATTGTAGCTCAATATTTACTCAATGCCAATTCCATGGGTTTATCACTGCCAGCGTTTTAAACTGAAAATCTGATTCATTGCGTGTTACCAGCGTCATATCAAAATGTAAGGCGGTTGCCGCTATTAAACTATCAATCGCAGGTAGTGGTCTCTTTTCTTCTGCTAGTAATCGCCCCCAGCGATCAGCTACATCTGCATCAATATCCATAACATGATCAGAAAACCATGTCACGAGCTCATGCTCTAACCATAAGCGAAGTTTTTTCTTTCTTTTCTGCTCCTTTGCAGCTTCAATCCCTTTACGAATCTCACCTAACGTTAATACACTTATATAAAGGCTATCGTCAGATATTTTTTGCAACCATGCCAGTACCGATTTATTTGGTTTTGCTTTAACTGTTTCTGAAAGAACATTAGTATCCAATAAATATTTCATAAATCCGTGTCTCGTGTTGTTGATTTGTCACGCGTCACTTTAAAGTCAACCCCGACAAGCGGCGATTGACGCATTAATTGCAGAAAAGTTTTCTTGTTCTTGGTTAACTTCTCGTATTCATCGATAGATATTACCACAGCTTTGGATTCCCCTCTTACCGTAATATTTTGTGGACCCTGTGTAACCGCTTTATTGATTACTTCACTAAATTTTGCTTTCGCTTCTTGTAATTGCCATTGTTGCATCAGCCGCTCCTAACTAGTCAGTCTAGTCATATTATAGCTAATGTGCAGTTTTATTACAAGCCAATAAGGTCAACTTTCATAGCGCAGCTCGACAATGGGCTTGACCATTGCAGAATCCGTGTCAAAATAACCAAACTCAACTTGTTGAAAAACATAACATTAGCGTACATCAACCGGACAAGGACGAAAGCGATGAATACTATAAAAAAACTGATCTGTGCCGCTGCACTGGCCATCACTGCAAGCGCGCACGCTGGCTTACTGCCAATCGAGCAAGACACCATCCACGTATTTAAAAAAGTATCACCCTATGTGGTAAACGTGCACCCCTACAAACAATCGAATAATTTACATTGGCAGCCACAAAAAATATTAGCCGGTACAGGCTCAGGAATCATCTGGAATGCTGATGGCTACGTCGTTACCAACTACCATATTATTGGTCAACACAAATATTTTGAAGTCACATTAAAAAATGGCAAAACAGTAAAAGCTGATTTTATCGGCGGTGACCCACGCAAAGACGTGGCGGTACTAAAACTTAAAAACAGTAAGCTACTAGCCAAAGCCATTCCATCACAAAAGATTGCGGTTAGTAACAGCAAAAACCTACAAGTAGGCCAAATAGCAATCGCTATCGGTAATCCATTTGGCCTGGATGAGACACTAACCGAAGGGGTAGTCTCTGCGTTAGATCGCGAAATCTTTGGTTACGGCGGTGTCGAAATCAGCGGTATGATTCAAACCGATGCCTCTATCAACCCCGGCAACTCCGGTGGACCATTGATTGATAGCCGCGGACGCTTAATTGGCATGAACACCATGATATATTCACAAACCGGCGGTTTTTCAGGTATCGGCTTTGCCATTCCAAGCAACACGATTGTCGGTGTTGTCAACCAAATTATTAAACACGGAAAAATTATTGCTTCCGGTATCGGCATTATTCCTCTGCCCGATCGCATTGCCGTACAAGCAGGTGTCGATGGTGTCATTATCGCTAAAGTCGCGCCCGGCATGCCGGCCAGTAAAGCGGGGTTAAGAGGCATGACACAAACACGCAATGGTCAATACCGCGTTGGTGATATCATCACCGGCATCAATGGTCATAAAATTAAAGACTATAACGACCTTTACCAAATACTAGACAAAACAAAAGTAGGACAAAAGGTTACATTAACGATACAACGAGGCAACAAACGCAAAAAAGTGAAACTGAGAACCGTTAACCTACAGTAACGTTACTTCTTAGCTTTAGGTTTTTTGTATTTTTTAATATAGCTTTGCAGTATTTTCTTGCTTGATTCATGCCCTTCACGCTCCGCGTCATCCAGCGGAGTGCCACCCCATCGGTCTTTAGGGCATGGATTAACTTTTTTACTTAACAAGTAGCGCAGCACATCATCACAACCGTTTGAAGCAGCCAAATGCAACGGAGTGCGGCCATCGTAATCACAACCAACCACTTTCACACCTGAGGCAACAATACGTACCACCTCATGCAAATCACCTTCACTAGCAGCCGATAACAACGCAAAAATCGTATTGCGCTTGATGCCATCTTTGCGATAACGCGGATCTGTTTTTTTGCGCTCTGTTAATAGACTGTCATAGTTATGAAAATTATACTCATCAATAAACTCATGATAAAATTCAATGCCACGTGCGGAGTTACCCAACTCATCCAGTGGCGGCGACCATACACACATACCTAACACCCCAGGAACAACAGCCATAATACCACCCGACACCCCACTCTTTGCAGGAATACCCATGGTAAAAGCCCACTCACCTGAGTAATCATACATGCCACAACTATACATCAGTGATAAACAGTTCTTGACGGTATCCGGCTTTAATATATCAGCGTTGGTAATTGGACAATTACCACCATTAGCCAGCGTAGCCGCTAACGCAGCCATACCACTGGTATTCAATTCAATTGAACAACACTGAAAATAAAACTCCAACGTTTCAAGCAAATTAGTATTATGCGGGAAGGCACAGTGCTCTTTCATAAAATACCCCAGAGCAAAATTTCTATCGGCATGCTCGCGCTCAGATAAATAAACTGCATTATCAAACCCAACAACGTTGTTGCCCGATAATCGTTTCACTTGCTCCATGACATATTCAAATCTTTCCGACGCATCCATTTTTGATTTAATCAATGCGCAATCCATGATTGCACCAGCATTAATCATCGGATTATGAGGCAAACCTTTTTTATTCAACTTTAACTCACTAAAACCCTCACCGCTTGGTTCTCGACCAATATGCCTATGTACAAACTCCTCACCGTTTTCCTCTAAAGCCAAACAATATAAAATGGGTTTACACATCGACTGCAAACAATAATAATCTTTATAATCACCAAAGAAACATTGCTGGCCATCGACTGTGCATATCGCTACGGCAAACTTCGCTGGATCTAACTTGGCTAACTGAGGAATATAATCTGCCACCTTACCTGACTTCACCGACTTTACTCGCTCAAAAATATCGGCAACGGTATCCGACATCACATTAAAGTCGCGAATAATAAAGCTACCTTCTAACGCTTTCTTAACAATCGCTAAGTGACAACCCACGATATCAACAAAATCATCAAACGTGATGGTCTGACTGCTTTCGTAGTGAGATAAAGTCTCAAAAACTTCAGCCACCCTAACGTCCTTGCGCTGCAAGCCACAATCAGTCATATGCTTTAAAATATCATTTTTAACGATCTGACCATCATTATCGACATCAATAGCAGTAAACAAGCGTTTCACTTCAGGGTTTTTCTTCAATTTATCATGGAGTTTCATACTATCCAGTACCATCATATCTGTATTCAGTACCTATAAAATAGCATAATTAACCAAAGGTGTAATGACTGTGATACCTCCTGGATTCCGGATCAAGTCCGAAATGACAAATATCACAAAAACTCTTCAATCATTGCTAAGCCTTTTAACATAGTTTTTTTATCTGCATTAGCAAAACCAACAATAAGTCCGTAACGTTTTTTATTACCAACATAATAAGGTGACAACGCCTTACAAGCGAATCCCTGACTTTCAATTTTTTTAGCTAAAGCTGTATCATTTATTTTTTTATGACTAGCTAACACCATATGCATACCTGCACCGGTAGCAACGACATCAAACCGCGGATGTAACTTGTCTTCAAAAGCTTGAACTGTATCGTGCATACGCTCAGCATACAATAATCGCATGCGCTTTAAATGGCGGCCAAAGTGTCCTTGATTAATAAAGTCTGCCACCACTTGTTGCTTAACTGGCTCACTCAGCCCCGAGGATACACGCTTTATTTTTGTAAATATCCCCACAAGATTTTTTGGCACAATCAAGTAACCTAGCCGCAAAGTCGGCAATAATACCTTACTAAATGAACCGACATAAATAACCCGCTGATGATCATCCATGCCTTGTAATGATGGTAATGGTTTGCAAGCAAAATGAAATTCACCGTCATAGTCATCTTCGATAATGTAACTATTCGACTGATGTGCAAACGCCAATAATTGTAAACGCCGAGATATAGGCATAATGGCACCTAACGGATATTGATGTGCTGGCGTGGTATAAATAAATTGCGGCTTTTTACTCCCCAATGAAGGCAATAAATCTACTTGCATTCCATCCCCATCAACGGGGCATGGCAATAGTTTTGCATCATATGCCGTTAACAAATTTCGCATCCCCATATAGGCAGGATCTTCAATCACCACCGTATCATGCGGATTCAACAACACACGACAAACCAAATCCAATGCCTGTTGAGCACCGTTCGTAATAATGACTTGTTCTGGTTCACAGTTCACCGCACGTGAATAACACACATACTCACTAATGGACTTACGCAATTCGAACAAACCTGCCTCGTTGTTATCATCCATATATTTACCGACCGATTGACGCAGTGCCCGATGCCATAGTTTCAACCACAACTGTTGCGGAAATAACGATAGATCTGACATACCCGGCGTGAACGGTAAGTCAGTTAATATGCACATATCACCCAGCGAAGCGACCGATTGTGCAAAACTCGATAGCTTAACCGGCCGCTTGGCTTGTTTTCGTTGTGATTTCAGTGTTGATTTTTTTACTTGAAAATAATCATCAGGAATCTCAGCTGCCACAAACACACCACTGCCACGTCGCGCCTCTATATAGCCTTCAGTGAGTAATTGATCGATAGCACGCTGCACGGTATTACGTGATACCTGCAATGCCTTAGCTAACTCACGAGATGCTGGTATTTGCATACCCGCCAATAAGCGTTTTATCAGAATCTGCTGCCTTATCGCCGTATACAACTGTTGATACAAGGGCTTATCCGATGCAGCCTCTAACTCAATGTCATATAGCTCTGTCGCTGCTAATTTTTCCGCCACGATTGGACCCCATTAATGCAATAAATTGGATCTTTTTATAAGAACCAATATTATTTAGAATACAGCATTGTTTATGATTTAGCCATACAGGTGTCAATATGATATTAGAAAAAACCAAACGCACAACAGTAAAACGCAACGCCAAAAGAGCCAACTATGATAAAGAGCAATTGATCTCCATTATTGACGAAGCTATGATTGGTCATTTGGCATTTACTCTCGGCGAAGATACACACTCCATCCCATTATTATTTTGGCACTACGGTGGCCACCTATATTGCCACGCTGCCATCAGTGGCCGCTTAGCCACATTAGCCGCAACAAAAACCAATGTATGTATTAGCTTTGTTATTCTTGATGGCATTGTATTAGCTAAGTCAGCCTTACATCACAGTATGAATTACCGCTCAGCTGCCGTCTATGGCAACTTTGAACTAATCAGTGATCAAACAGAAATGACAAACGCATTTAAGCAGTTAATGGATTTAATTGATCAACAACGCTGGCAAACTGTACGTCCACCAAATGCAAAAGAATTAAATGCTGCAGCGCTGTTAAAAATCCCGCTTAATGAAGCAGTCGTTAAACAACGCACAGGTTTTGCCGAAGACAAAAAATCTGACTTAAAGATAGATGCTTGGACGGGGATTATTCCTATCACCCACCCATGGGGTGAGCCACAACCAGACCAGTTTAGTAGCAGCAAATCGCTTTTAGCGCAATCTAAGCTCAAAAATAATTGTGGTCATTTAATATTTCCCTAAGCAACGATTAAGTTTTCGTTAATACTAGCCTGCTAGACTGTTTCACATACAAACGATAACAAACGAATAAAAAAGCATATTAAACGAATTTAGTTAGAAGCCTGCGACCGAACCCCAAGTAGCCAAATAATAGTATATAAGAAGCCCAGGACAGCCAGCTTTAGTGCCTAAATCACACTATGCTGGCTGTCTTCTTTTTATCTTTGTGTCATAATTGCCGCCACAACAAGTCCCCACTTCATAGTGACAAGGAATTATAATGATTGAATGGCATAATTTTGAATCGACCGCAATTAAAGGCTTCCCTATGGGCGACCCACACCAACGCCAACTGCCGGTTTATTTACCACCGAACTATGACGCCAAGCGCTCTGAACCTTATCCTGTGATTTTTCTATTAGCTGGCTATGGTAGCTATAGCTCAAAATTTGTCTGGCAATCATCTGTATTTGAAAAACCATTGCCGCAACAATTAGACGAAGCGATAAACAATGGTGATATGCCTGCGGCAATCGTTGCGTTTCCTGATGGCAGTTCGAAACTGGGCTGTAGCCAATATATTAATTCACCTGTGCTCGGTAATTATATGGATTATATTTGCGATGAGTTAACCAGCTTCATTGATCAAAATTACCACACCCATGCCAATACTAAACAGCGCGGTATGTTAGGCCATTCCAGTGGTGGCTTTGCTGCATTGGTCACCGGCATGTTACGGCCTGATGCCTTTAGCAATATCTGCAGCTCAGCTGGGGATTCATGCTATGAAGCACTTTTCCCTCCTATCATCACCCCAACGATTAACGCCATTGAGAAAGCAGGAGGCGTCACTGAGCTAGTTGACTGGTTTTTAAACCTACCCAATCCTGGCAGCAGTGGTTGCTTTGAAGCGCTAATGGCCTTAGCCATGAGTGGATGCTATGCACCTAACCCAGAAGTACCCACCATCATGGGTGACTTATTTTTTGACATAAAAACGGGGGCGATTATCGATGAAGTCTGGCAAAAATTCTTAGCTTGGGATCCCGTGCATATGGCAGACAAGCACATGGCAGCTCTGGCACAACTGAACTGGATACAGCTCGACTGCGGCCTACAAGATGAATATGGCATGATGATTGGACAACGACAGATTGCCGCAAAGCTCGCAAAAAATGGCATTAACTACAAACTAAATGAATATCCGGGAAAGCACAGTGGGCATAGCTGGCGTAACGTGGAGCGGATCGGTAGCATGCTAGACGCGATGGCTAAAAGCGCTTAGCTACCAATCACGGACTTTATTTTCTCTAATAGCTCTGCGGCCTCGTAAGGCTTTTCAATATAAGCAGCGGCGCCCAGCGACATGGCTTTCTCTTTAAGCCCTGGCTCACGACTTGCTGTGAGGAATA
Organism: Coxiellaceae bacterium; assembly: GCA_029212925.1. Taxonomy (GTDB): domain Bacteria; phylum Pseudomonadota; class Gammaproteobacteria; order Coxiellales; family Coxiellaceae; genus JARGNX01. The sequence goes on from JARGOB010000007.1 coordinate 122,059, forward strand.
TAATAGGAATACCTGCTGGCAAATCATTAATACGCTCAGCCAAGGCAATACCCCCACCGGCAGGGATCATAACATCCAATAAGATCACATCTGGCTGCTGCTTAACTGCACTGGTTATTCCCATGAGTGCATCATATGCCACATACACCTCATAGCCAGCTGCTTTTAAACGCACCGTTAATGCTGTTGCTATATCCTTTTCATCTTCTACAACCAGTACCTTAGCCATCTTTTTCTCCCGCTATCGGAAAAGTAAATGTAAATGTTGTGCCTCGCCCTAATTGGCTTTCGACCGAAATAGCACCACCATGTAACTTTACGATTTGTTGACAGATATGTAAACCCAACCCTAAGCCTCGCTCGCTGTGCACATCCGCTCCTTCCACTTGATACAAACGATCAAAAATCCGCTTAACATGCTTTTCACTAATGCCTGTGCCGGTGTCAGCCACCGAGACCTCAACAAAACCTTTATTCTTTTTACACTGCTTCGCTTTAACTGTTATGCTGCCACGCTCTGCCGTAAATTTCATCGCATTACTCAGCATATTATTCAGCACTTCAGTAATACGCACATCATCACCCTCAACGTCAGGCATCTTATCTATTTTAGCCACCAGCTGCAGTTTTTTCTTCTCAGCAATGGGCTGCATTGACTGAACCACTCGGTTAATCAGTTGCCCTAAATCTAGCGGCTTTGTATGCAAGATAAACTTAGCGGTTTCCATACTAGCAATCGTCAATAAATCATTCACACACGTTGTAATTTGTGTACAATTTTTTTGAATGATCCCCAAGTACTCTTTTTGCTTAATATTAATCGGGCCTGATATCTCATCATATAAAATGGATACAAATGATGTCACTGATGTCAGCGGCGTTTTTAGTTCATGTGAAATCGTTTGATAGAACTGCATGATCTCTTCGTTACGATGCTTCAAGTCTTGGTTCACCATTTGCACCTCAGACAATAGGTGTACATTTTCTTTTAAAACCTCAGAGTCTTTCATCATGCGATGGCGCTCAAGCGAGCGGCGCAATGTACGCTTTAAGCCAACTGGAGTAACCTTAGATAAGGGGAGATAGTCTTGCGCACCAACATCTAATAATTCTTCTTCTCTCTTTGCATCATAATCATCACCAAACTCAATCACCGGCACTTCAGGAAAGTCAGATAGCAAAGTCATTAAACCACGGTTGTTGCTATCATCTGGTAAATGGCTATCTAATAAAATAAGATTAAATGAGTCGCTTTGCAGCATCTCTTCTGCTTGATTTACCTGATTAGCTATATGGGTATTTACATTTAACAGTTCAAGCTGCTGCAACAATTTTTGCAACAATACGACTCGCTCGTCAGATTGACAAATGATCAATAATTCAATGGCAGATGGCGCTTTCATGAGGGTAACTATAGCATAAGCGGAGTTTTGTTAGACAGATGAAAGCCTTAGCGTAAACACATGCTGATTCTTGTCCAGCACCACTTTATCATCCTGTATGGCTACAATTACTGCACCATCAATTTTATCGCCCTCATGATAGGTTTTACTATTAATAAGAGCAATTCGCTGACCATCTGAAGCCATAATGCCACTTAACGTCAAGGCCTTTGTCGGATCGGCACCCGCTGATGATAGTTGCTTATTTACCTTAGCTATTGGCTGCTTTGAATTTTTCTTATGATGCGGCTGCAACGTTTGCCATACCAATAAGCACAATAACAATGTGGTTAAAATCAAAAAGCTGAAATGCGTTTTACGCGGCCGTGATTTTTTACCATTATTCTGCAAAATTTGGCTAATGCTTTCTGTAGCCTGCTTTTCCGTCGTTGTACTTTGCACTTGACGGCTTTGCAAATCTTGCTGGGTTTTTTTTAGCGCTTTGTCAATGATACTCATATCGCAAATACTTCCTCTGCACATAAGCGCACCATATCGGCATCAATTGTACGCTTTTCTTCAACAAATCCTGCCAGTAAAGCACGATCACATAAAATATTAATCATGCGCGGTGTACCGGCCGTTAGTTCATAGACAACATCTAGGGCTTGATCAGTAAATGTTGGCATCATAGAAAAATTGTTAGCAACCAATCGCAGTCGGTGCTTAATATAAGCCACGACATCTGGCAACATAAGCGGCTTGATGCGATAACGCACAGCAATACGCTGATTAAGCTGCCTCAGGCTGGCCAATTTCAATTTCTTTTCGAGCTCTGGCTGCCCAAGTAAAATAATTTGTAATAATTTTTGTTTTTCCGTTTCCAGGTTCGACAGCATACGCACTTGCTCAAGCTGTTTAACACCTAAATTTTGAGCTTCATCAATAATTAAAACGAGATTATGTCCCTGGCTTGATTCGCGCAGTAAAAAAGCATTAAGCGCATTGATCAAATCGAACTTATTGGCGCACTCTTCTTGATCGACGCCAAAATCTTTTAAAATAACCCGTAGTAACTGAATATCTGAGAAGCTTGGGTTAAGAATCAGTGCAGTTTTCGTTTGTTGATTAACCTCTTTTAACAAACGTCGGCACAAAGTGGTTTTACCAGTGCCAATTTCACCAATAACCGCCATAATGCCCATACGCTGTTCGATACCAAACTGTAGGTGCGAAAAAGCCTCACTATGCTGCGAGCTTGAGAAGAAAAAACTGGGATCTGCCGTTACATTGAACGGATTTTCCTTAAAATGGTAGAATTCCTTATACATTTTTCGAGTATAACATTAGGTGATAGGTATCAAAAGCACCAGGGCCCGCTGATAACCAAAAAGCATCACCCAGCTCTCGACGAAACGTACAAAAAAGAATCAGCAAGCTTTATATCACAGAACACTTGACCCGCAAGGTCACATCACATAGAATCGCTTTTCCTTGTTGTCATACCGGCTTTGTGCCAATAGTGAACATTGTTCGGGATGACCATAAAGAAGCTGGTGTAGCTCAGTTGGTAGAGCAGCTGATTTGTAATCAGCCGGTCGGTGGTTCGAATCCTCTCACCAGCTCCATTTCTTTACAATTCACTTATTAGTAGCCTGGCCTAATTGCTTTAACTTATCTTTCGGGAAAAACATCTTTAATGTTGAGCCTTGAACCAAAATGGAAAATGCTACGACCGCATAGACCAATGGTAATAGCATAGTCTTAAGCTCATCATTTGGTAAAGACAGCACCAGTGCCACGGCCAATGCACCACGCAAACCCGCCCAAGTAAATAAATTCACCAGAGCGAAACGCAATTTAAATTTCAGTTTATGCTCTATTCGAAGCACTAACATCGAACAATATATGCTGATGTAACGACCGAACAAAACGCAGACAATCGCTATAACACTACAGAAAACCGTGGCAGCGCTAGGCACCCCAATAGTAAATGCAATTAACCCGATTAACACAAACAACACAGCATTCAGCACTTGATTAATCATCTCCCAAAAAATATTGATATATTCCTTTGATTTAGCATCAGCTATTTTGACGATGCTAATATTACCCACTATCAAACCTAATATCACACTAGCAATCGGCCCTGAAACATGTACTAATAACGCAATCGTATAGTTAGCACTAACCGCCGCCAGTGTTATCAATACCTGCGTGATAACGCTTTTAGTACGTGTTAGGCAATAATGCACAATCAACGAAACCACCAAGCCTAGACCAACACCGCCAAATACCTCCTGAATGAACAAAGTTGAAATATGAATAAAGCTCGGATTGGTTTTTTCAAATGCGATACCTGTCAAGGTGACAAAAATAACCACCCCAATGCCATCATTAAACTGTGATTCCCCATCAATAACAATTTCAATATTTTCTGGCAGACCGATACTTTTTAATATAGCGATAGCCGCCACAGGATCTGTCGGTGAAATAATAGAACCAAAAATAAGTGCATATAAATAGGAAATGGTGACACCAAGCCCGTTAAAAATAAAGTATATCAATGTGCCAATAACAAACGTTGCAACAATCGTTGCAAATACAGCCAAAGTGATAACATCCCACCTATGCTGCCTTAAATTTGATAATGAAATATTTTTTGCCCCAGCAAACAATAAAAAACACAGCACCCCCTGCAATACCACTTGACTAAAGTCAATTTTCGACAGCAATCCTGTAAATTTCATATGCAGAAAATCAATGCCGAAATAACTCAGTACTGTAAACGCCACGGCAAAAACGAGCGATAACAGCATAAGACCAATAGTCGACTGCAGATGCAGGTGTCGATCATTAATGAAACTAAAAATTGCTGCTAATGATAACAACAGGGCCACGATATCTAACATATTTCTTCCTTATCAATGTTTAAAATTTCTGCGTCGCCCACTGCGACCAATTTATCTTCTGAATAATCGCTTGTATATCCCTAACCGACTCCGCAAGACCTAGAAGACTATTTAACACCAAATATACATCCTCTAATTTTTGCTCATTTAATTTACTGCTTGCCTCTAGTTGCTGCAACATATGATGCGAAACTTTATGCAGCTCATCCCATTGCTTTTTAAAGGCATATCTTTCTCCATGCGCCCAACTTTCAAACATGCATTGCAAATTACCTAATACCTCAACCTCTAACTGTTGAAATCGCTTAGAAACATCCAAGTCATGGCTGAGCAAACTTTTCTGAGCCACCTCAAATGCCTGCAATCGTAATACAATATTTTGCACACTATCAAATAACTGCTTAACCGATTCAGCAGGGTTATCTGGATAAAGTGAGTAATTCAGTTTTTTCTCTGTATCATACAACTGCATTGGTACCGTTAGAATACTTGACTTATAGTAATACAGCTTCATTTTTGCTTTTAAATTAGGGTGGATCACTTGCTGCGAATACACATGAAAAATGTGGGCACAATCGCTAGCAAAACCACGTAGTGTTTTTAATAATTTTTGTGCTGGGTATTTTCTAATAAACAATATATCAAGAACAGATATAACCATCATCCCTAACACCATCATTACCATATCATTTGCAATGCCCATAAAACTATAGGATTGTAAATTGCTGATATTAGTAAACATAACCAACAAAATAATTGGACCCAATTTTAATATTGACGACCAGCTACCCAAATACCCAAACACAAAGGTATAAGCAAATATAACCGCCAATAATTCATATCCGGAATGGAGCAAAGGCATCACTGTAAAATACACCGGTGATACGAACAGCAACATCGACAGCATAAACACGAACAATAATTTAAGGGGATCCAACGGTGTTAGTACTATGGTTAATGCAATAATAGCTGTAAACATCGGAATGTTTTGGCCCGTTGGCGGATCAATAAATATCCATAAAAAATAAGAAATCACAAAACATAACCCCGGAAATAATGATTTAACAAAATTTCGTGGCTTCCACAACGGTAATTTAGCAGCGTCTTTCGTTTGTATCGATGATTCAAGGTTATCATCGACGCTCAATCGTAACAGCACATACATACTACGCAACACTATGCTTGCTGACCTGTCAATCGATTCAAGCTGCTTAACAAAGCATATTAATTTTGCTCGTTGCATATGTGTCATGTCATTATATTTTTCATCTTCGCACTGCATTGACGACACTTGCAATAAACTTTCATCTATTTGATGTGACAAATTAACATCTTTCAATGACAGCCATAACTTTTCTATCTCACGCAATTTTAATTTGATCACTGCTAATTGATCATCAAGCTGAGGCAGGCACTGCTTTATCTTTAAAGAGCGGCAATCATCGATACTTGTTTGCCACAAATATAAAGCATCAAACAACCCCCGCGCCTCAATACGCAATTGCTCCCAAGACGCCTTGCTCATACTGATCAGTGGCGTATCTGTATAGGCCGCCGACAATGTTTGTTTAACCTCAAATAATTTTCTAGACAACGTTAACTGCAAAGCGGCAGATTGACGTGAATCAGTTAAATTATTCACTTGGCGACAAAAACAATCAAATAAATCTTGTAGCATTTTGAACAGCTGCCTGCCCTGAACCTGCAATTGATCGCCAGCTTTGCGAGGCCACAACAGCGCACTAATCAATGTATAAACCACTATCCCAGCTACTGTCTCTAAATATCGAAAAACACTGTAGTGAAATGCATTATCAGTATTCATGTATGTGACAGCCCAAACAATAACCGGAACAAATCCCGCCACATACCATGCGTAGCCATACTTACTTGATTGCATAAAATAACTAATAAACGTGAGGTAACAAACCAAAGCGACCAGGGTATACCAACGACTCTGCGGGAACCATATAACCAACAACAACCCAACCATGAGCCCTGCTGTACTGCCAATAATACGCAGTGCCCCTTTCTGCATGGAGCTCCCCGTATTTGAAAGACTAATCAATACAATTGCTAGACCACCATATTCTGGCATGTCCCAATCCATGTACAAGGCAAACCAATAGAAAAGCGCCATACTCAATGCGAGTTTAAACGCTTCTTGTAGTCTCACGCGTTGAGACATGCTCTAACACCTTTCACTTATGCAAAATTATCACTGTTGCTGTTGAACCAACACGCAGATGAACCCCTTTAGGTATGTTTGTAAAATGAATGCGAACAGGAATTCGTTGTGCCAATCGTATCCAATCAAAACTGGGGTTAACACTTGGTAAAAGTAAATTACTGGTACTACCATCTTGCTGTGCAATACCCCAACCAATACTATCAACGATTCCCTCTGCAGGCTTATTGGGATATGACATAAGCTTAATAATTGCTTTATCACCAGGCTTTATATGTTTGAGCATCGTTTCTTTAAAAAATGCTTGCATCCAAAAGGTGTGAATGTCTACCAATGCAAGCACAGCTTTATTTTCAACAACATGGCTACCTACGTGTATGCGCAGATTTGTCACGTATCCATCCGCAGGCGAGCGATACTGTGTAAATGCTAAATCCAATTTAGCGGCATTCCAGTTAGCTTTTGCTGCTAATGCTGCCGCTTTTTCAAGATGCTGGTTGTTTGTCAATTTAACTACTTTAGCAATTGAAATAGCGCCAGCACCTGAAGCCAATAATGCACGTGCACGTGTAGCTAAGTCTTTAGCTTCAATTGCTGCATACTTAGCTTTATCTAAATCAGCTTTAGTATTTGCTACTTTTGCTAAATAGGTACTAGGTTCAATCTTCCATAGTAGATCACCTTTTTTCACTAATTGATTATCTTTAATCGGTAGTGCGATAACGGGCCCACTAACACGCGACGTTATTTGAATCACTTGTGCCTGCACCTGGGCATCACGAGTCCATGGGTGTTTGAAATAGTTTTCAACTAAATACACCACAATCCATACAGCCACAAGGACCGTAATCAATGTTACAGAAACCCTAATAGCAACCAAGATTCCCTTGTTCATTAATACCCCTTAAATTGGAATCACAAAAATGCCGATTAAACCGGTACAAATAACAATCAATGCCAAATAAAATAAAGGCGGATGCCATACATAACGCGCCAAACCAAAATAGTTCAGCACCCGGGTAATTAACCAAGCTAATAATATACCTAAAATTGTTGCCATAAGCAGAGGCGGGAAGTAAATACCACTAATAGATATTTCTTTAGGAAATTGATCGTAATTCATGAGGCCCATCCCTGGCTAGCACAAACAACTACGGCTTAATGCGTACATTATATAGTTTACCAGCAACTTACGCCAGATAATCACCGGTGGTACACTATCCCCCATGAAAACTTTACCCAAAGATCGCAAGCCCCGCTTAAAGGCGCTCGCCATTGTAGTATTTATTGCCATGAGCGGTTTGATGGGCATTGATATTCATTTGGCATCGCTGCCTTTTATCATGCGCTATATGCATGTCGACACTACACAAATTCAACAATCGATCACATTTTATATTTTTGGCATGGGTGTTAGCGTGTTAATTGCCGGGCCACTGTCAGACAAATTCGGTCGACGCCCAGTAGTTATGATCGGACTTGTGATAGCTGCTATTGGTAGCTTTATTGCCGTATTCACCCAGCATATCACCCCCTTTCTAATGAGCCGCCTGATACAAGGCCTTGGTGCTGGCGCCTGTGCAGGTCTGGGGCGCACCATGTCAGTCGATGTATTTTATGACAACCCACGCGAACCAGCACGTGCCTATTTTTCATCCGTAATTGGCTTATCTCCACTGCTAGCACCAATGATTGGTGGCTATTTACAGCACTGGTTTGGCTGGCAAGCTAACTTTGTTTTTCTTGGCACGTTCTTCTTAGTTTTACTTATAATCTATGGCTGCTTTTGCCCTGAAACTAATTGCCACATCAATAATCAATTACGACTTGGCAAAATCCTAATCGAACAATACAGCAGCCTACTGCGTCACAGTGGTTTTATTTTAGCAACTATCGCTTGCGGCATTGCGATGACCACCAATATCGCTTACGCGACACTCAGCCCTTTTATATTCCAATTACACTACCACTTATCTCCAGTGATTTATGGTTGGCTAACCACTGCCGCATCGGTAGGTATCATACTAGGTCGCTTTTTTAATGGGCGGCTGATAAAGCGCTATGGTAATTTACACACCATGCGCATAGGTTTATTTCTAATATTAGCCGCTGGGATATGGCTAACCGCGCTTGTTCTGTCAGGTCTAGTAAGTATTCCACTCATATTAGTGGCTGTATTTATAACGCTCTTTGGGCAGGCCTTAATCAGTGGCAACGCTATGGTTTTAGCGCTTACAGAGCAACACAGCATACGCGGTATTGCCGGCTCACTATTTGGCAGTTTTCAAACATTTATAATTTTTGTTACCACACTGATTATTAGTATTTTTTCCTACGAAGGAACCGGGCTATTGGCCGGCACTTATCTCGTTATGGGGCTGATAGGCTTTGGCGTATACCTACTATTAACAAAGCACTTCGAACCTCGCTAAGGTGATATTCACCATATTGATATCTCACCAGGTAATTACCCTCCATTCCCAATAATCACTTAATGTGCCATTAATCTAGATCCATTAAAATAGGTCGCATAGTGAATAAAGATTTTTTGGTTTAAAGGTATGAATAATAGAAGTTGTATATTAGCTTGCGCATTAAGCTTAGCCACCCTTGCGGCGGCTAGCGCATATGCCAACCAAACAGCATTTGAAGTAGGCGTCCAAGCCAGCTATTACGCCATGAGCTCCCACGGCCACAGCAATCACATGTTTATTACATTAGATAACGTCAATAATGATACAGGCGAAGCCGGGTGTGTTAATAGCGATAGTGTGCCTATGCCCATTCGTGCTCCGCGCTTAAGAATAAACGCCAGCGCCAGTCGAAAACTGCATTTTAGCGAATTTCATGCTGACAATGGTGGCATTTGCCTACAGCCGGGCTCCAGTAGCAGCTACCTAATCCCTGGTGTTACCGACCAAGAACCATTGCAAATTCCAGCCAATTTAAAAAACAACCAGAACCTAACATACGTCTTTATCACCTTTAACGATCAACATGAGCGTCTCAGCGTACCTGGGTACCAAAAAGCCAACCGCAAGGCACAAGCTTTATGCCAAAAAGCCATCAATAACGCCAGGCCTAAAGTCGTCAATGGAACATGCTATGCCATCCCTAAATATGGCACCAGTCGTAATGCTGGTTATTATGCGGTCATCACACAGCTAGCCAGCTAAAGCACTCGCTCTATTAGCAGAACTTTGCTAACATTGGCTGCATTATGAGCACACTAACTAATCCACAGCGCCAACAGGCGATTAAACAACGGCAGCTATTTATTTCCTGCGTCGTACCTATGCATAATGAATCAGAATTGATTGTGAAATTTTGCACGGAGCTCGAGCAAACGCTGCGAGAATTAACCGATCATTACGACATTATACTGATCGATGACGGCAGCACAGACGACAGTGTTGCTTTAGCTAAACAACACATTAACAATCATCCAAACGTGAAACTAATTACCTTATCACGTAACTTTGGCAAAGAAATGGCAATCGCTGCCGGCCTTGAACATGCCTCAGGTGATGTCACGGTAATCATTGATGCCGACTTTCAACACCCACTAGAATACATTGCTCGTTTTGTTGAGCATTGGGGTGAAGGCTATGACAACGTCTATGGTGTTCGCAAGAACCGTAAAGACGAAGGCTTTTATAAGCGTCATAGCACCAACCTTTTCTATCGCATCCTCGACAAAATGACCGAAGTACCTATTCCACGCAACGCCGGTGATTTTCGTTTATTAGATAAGCAAGTGGTTGCTTCATTGAACCAATGCCAAGAGCGCGCGCGTTTTACCAAAGGCTTGTATGCCTGGGTGGGCTATCGCTCAATCGGCATCCCATTTACCGTCCAGGCTCGCGCCGGCGGAAAGTCATCATGGAAATATGGACGACTCACTAACTTAGCGATTACAGGCTTAACTGCCTTTTCAGATATTCCACTGCGCATATGGGGAATGATTGGCGGTGTTATCTCACTATTCTCTTTGGCCAGTGTAATCTATATTATCGTCGACACACTCGTCACAGGCATTGACGTGCCCGGTTATGCCACGCTATTAGTGGTATTAATCTTTTTCGGTGGTATTCAATTATTATCGATTGGTATTTTAGGCGAATATGTTTCACGCATTTTTAATGAAGTAAAAAAGCGCCCCCCCTATATCATTCATCAAAAAATCGGTTTAGATAACGACAATGATCAAGCAAGCGATTCAAACGCATAAGCACCTACTGTCACAAGTGATGCGATTCACCATCGTAGGCATGAGCTCAACGGTAGTCCACTTCAGCAGCGTAATGATCCTAGTTGCACTCGGCGGCATGAGACCACTAATCGCGAATATTTTCGCTTTTTTAATTGCGTTTTCCGTCAGTTTTTTTGGTCATCAATTATGGACCTTTGCCGGCACCACACAAAGTTTTCGCCGCTCATTTCCACGATTCCTTACTATCGCTCTCACCAGCTTTGCTTTAAATGAGGCGTTTTATTGGTATCTACTGCATCGCCTACACATGCAGTACGCAATTGCTTTAATCATTGTGTTGTCGTGTGTATCTGTCTTAACATTTACTGCCAGTAAATTATGGGCATTTCATTCACGAGAGACCATATGAGCCAAAAAAAAATTATTTTATGTGCCGATGACTATGGCTATAACCAACCCGTCTCGAAAGCCATCTTACATCTTATCGAAAACAAAAGAATTAACGCGACTAGCTGCATGGTGAATATGCCCAACTGGCAGCAGCATGCCGAACAACTAAAGTCTGTCGCCAAGGATGTTCAAATTGGCTTGCACCTGAACCTTACCGAAGGTGAAGATGCTATTTCGCATAAAAAACTGCTATTACGCAGTATCATTGGCCATATGCCTTATTCTGCCTTAGCACGTCGCATCGAAAAACAATTTACCACTTTTTTTGAAACCATGGGCCACGCCCCTGACTTTATTGATGGCCATCAACACATCCATCAATTATCCGGCATACGCAATATGATTGTGATGTGCTATAGCAAGTACCTCAAAGACAATCACTGCTGGGTACGCTTATCCGCTAACTCCATGAATAAAATGTTTCTATTGCCATTCCCGCAGAAGCAATTACTCATTTACTGGACGGGGTACAAAAAATTAAAAAAATTACTCACGGTCGATCGCATTCCCTATAATAAAAGCTTTGCAGGTGTCTATGACTTTGACCAACATAACAATTACCGCGAGTATTTTTTACAGTTTTTAAAGCACATCGATGATCAAGGCTTAATTATGTGCCACCCTGGCCTCGACAGTCTCGATGCCCCCTGCAGCGATGCCATAGCTAAAAGTCGCTTAACCGAATACCATTATTTTAATTCGCAGCAGTTTACTGATGACCTTGCTAGCAATAATGTGTCATTGCTTGCACGAAGAGAATGAAGCAGCGATGGCATCAAGGCGAACAGCGTATCCACCTTGACAATTGTCATCCCGATCCGGGATCCATATAATATGTAGATTCCCGCTTTCGCGGGAATGACAAAGTCACTGCGAGCAAGCGGCGCCATTACGCACCTTTCCCCACAATTTCTGCGCCCACGCATCCACTGCTTCTTCTAGTTCAGTAATACAGTGCGCATAGTTTTCACGTGCACGACGATAAGGGTCATCAATATCACCGCATGTCCACTTGCCCAGTAATTGAATACGGCCACGCGCCATAGGGAATTGATGCTCAATAAATTTTTGGTGCTCTTTTTCTACCACCAAAATCAATTCAGACCAACTGATTAATGGTGAATCCAATAAGGCCGAACGGTGTTGACTAAGATCAACGCCCTTCTCCGCCATAAGCTCAATCATGTCAGGGGCTGCAGAATAATTTGGTCGCGCTTGAATACCAGCTGATTTGACTTCGACCTTATCGCTCGGCGCCGCATTTCGTAATAAATACTCCGCCACCGGACTGCGGCAGATATTGGCAAAACACACAGTAACAATACGATTAAACATAAAGGGCTCCCTGCTTATAATTGCAGTTCATTGTAACGCCTTTATAGGCCAATACAAGCTTATTACTAATTCGTTGATTTTACGTGTGAGCAAACATTTTAATAACACTTTTAACCAGAACTTGACTAAAAGTGAACTGAAGCTCCCCCATTTGTGATAGAATCGCGACGTTTTTATCAACTAGTGAAGGAAGACTATGTCGAACGTTGATGTCATTATTGTTGGATCCGGCCCTGCCGGCAGTTGCTGCGCTATCGAGTGCGCACAAAAAGGACTTAAAGTTGCTGTAATAGAAAAGAAACAACACCCACGCATTAAAGTGTGCGGCGGCGGTGTAGTCAAGCGTGCTTATGACCTCTTCCCTATCGATATTAGCCCTGCTGTTGAGCAAACCATACACAAGACCGATTTGGTATGGCATAAGTCAAACTTAAGTTATACCGCCAGCAGTGATACACCGTATGTTTATATGGTGATGCGCAGCACATTGGATAAATTATTGGCTGATCATGCCAAACAATTGGGTGTGCAATTTTTTGAGAGTACCGAACTCAGCACACTATCACAAAATGAACACAGCGTTACTGTAACGTTTAATCAACAAACACTCGAAGCCAAATGGCTGATCGCTGCCGATGGCGCCAGCGGTAATACAGCAAAACTGGCTGGCTGGCCTGCCTATACAGAGAATAACGCACCCGCTGTCGAAGCCGAAGTTGAAGTCACTGATGAAGCCTTTAATAGACTAAGCCGCACTCGATTTGACTTTGAAGCGATACCGCAAGGCTATGGCTGGGTATTCCCCAAAAAAGGTCATCTATCAATTGGTGTCGGTTGCTTTCATTTTGATAAAAATAAATCTGCCTCACCCAAAACTTACCTGAAGGAATATTACAACATCATTGGTCTCAATGATTCAGATATTATTTCAGTTAAGCAAAAAGGTTTTGTTGTGCCTTTACGTGCACGCCCTGATGGCTTTAGTCGTGGTCGTGTATTATTGGTAGGCGACGCTGCCGGCCTCGCTGACCCCTTAACTGCTGAAGGCATCTCTGCCGCCATCATTAGCGGCCGCATTGCTGCTAGCACCGTGAGTAGCGCAACATCAGCGGAACAAGCGGGCGATATGTACCAACAAATACTGCAACAAGAGCTACTCACTGATTTGCATTTTTCTGCCAAGCTATCGCATTGGCTCTACACCAAGCCCAAGCTAGTGCGCAACTATTTAAAACTACGAAAACAAGCGCCCATTCAACGTGCGATGCAGATCTTTAGTGGCGAACTTCGCTTCTCTGAATTGTATAAGAATGCCACAGGCTGGAAAAAATTTGTTTTAGAACAAATGACTTAAAACACGCTTAGTGTAACGCCAAAATACTTCACTATAATACTATGTAGCATTATCACTTATAGAGATACCCGAGCATGTCACGAACCGAGAGACCCCTTGAAGATCTACTCAGCGACTTACAGCTAATAGTGTCTTACAGTACCAGCAAATATGGAAAGCGAGGACAGTGTACCGGTATTACTCATGCCGCAGCAGAATTACTCACTCAGCCAGATATAGGTCTAAACTTATCATACATTGACCACTCCATGGAGAGACACCCAACAATAATCGACCCTCCAGGAACAAAATTTACACTTAAAGATAGCGACATAGCGCTCGTTGACACAGGCGGTGGGGAGAGCAGTGCATGCAAGTTAACTGCATCAGGCGTGGAACAGCTAAACGGTGTAACAGCTTACCTAACCGCACAGGAACCTGGAACAGTGCTACAGTGTAGTACTGACGACCATAGCTACTTATTTTACGTGCATGACACCGAAAATGTTTACCTGGTAGACGCTGATCAAGACATTTTATTCAACATAATCGCAGAACCAGATAGATGGCAAAAAGAGACAGAAACAGGTGGTTATTTTTTTGACGACGAAGGCAATACACTAACAGTCGCCTCCAAAAGTCGACGTCTTTTATTAGACAAAGCACTTATAAATGACACTGGCCCCAGCCCACAAGATACATTCCGAGAAAGAATGACAGCCTCAGTTAGAGACGGCAAACCTCTAACACCAGAAGACGATACCGAGCCAACCCCTTTTGACCCTAGCAGTAAATAATAAGCAGCGTATACTAACATTATGGACAAAGCTCATTATCAATCGCTGTACTGGCAAAGCCTGGACATTATGTCCGAAGGCGAAGGTGTATCATTACCGCTCAGCATGCAAATCAACCTGCTAGCCAGCTTACTCGGCAGCGCTGTATTACAAAAAGCCGGCGAAGATATTTATGAACTTGTCGATGGTTTGCGCATTATCTGTAAAGACGAAGAAAACAGCGGTCGTACTCCAGATTTTAAACAAGCACAGGCTGTTATTGCGGAGCTAGACCTCACCACGATTCGCTGGTTACTGTGGGCATTTTTAATCTTCTTTAATCTAATCAACCAAGCAGAGAAACAAGAAATTATTCGTATCAATCAGCAACGCGCGATTGATGCCGATCTTGAACACCCCAAAACTGAATCCATTGCTGCAGCCATTTATCAATTAAAACAAAAAGGGCTTAGCGCTGAACAAGTATTAGAAATTTTAAAACAGATTCAGATTCAACCAACGCTAACGGCGCATCCAACTGAAACAAAGCGTCATACCTTATTACATAAACAGGTGCAAATATCTGAATTACTGCGTCAACTATCTCAACCGCAGTCCAACCAATCGTTTAACGAAAAACAAATGGCACTGTATGAACTCATTTGTTTAATGCTTTATACCGACAGCATTCGACATGTACGCCCAACACTAGAAGACGAAGTGCATAATGGTTGCTATTACTTAGCCGGCAGCATTTGGCACAGCATACCGATGATATATCATGATATCCGCTATGCATTAAAGGCTTATTACGATACCGACATTCATAATTTGCCCATTATTGCGCGCTACCGCTCTTGGATAGGCGGCGACTGCGACGGTAATCCCTTTGCCACACCCGAGGTGATGGATAGCACATTGCACTATCACCGCAAGAAAGCGATCAATAATTACCAGCTACAGTTAGTTGATCTGTGGGACTTGTTAAGCATCTCCGAAGCCGTCACTGACGCACCACAAGAACTGCTTGATTCGATCGAAGGTGACAACAACAAAGTACAAAGCGACTTGTTAGCCAAAGACGCATACGACCATGAACCCTTTCGACGTAAAATCGGTTACATGCATGCCAAGCTGCAACATGATAGCGACTATAACAGCGAGCAATTTTACGAAGATTTAATACTGATACAACACAGTTTAAGCAGTATGGGCCTATCACGCGTTGCCCATCACAGCAAACTTAACGACCTCATCATCCAAACCAAAACGTTTGGATTTCATTTGGCTGCATTGGATATTCGTCAGCATAGCGATGTGCACCAACAAACCATCACTGAAATTTTACAGCAACATACTGACATTGATTATGCATCACTAAATGAAGATGAAAAGTGCGACACCCTAAATAAATTGCTCAGCAATATTTCTCACATTAAATATGATCATAATAAGCTTACCAAACCGGCACAACATTGCCTGGACAACTTACATGTCATGCGTGAATACACGCGCAATGAACCCGCGGCATATGGCAGCTATGTCATCAGCATGACACACGCCGTGAGTGACATGCTAGAAGCACTATTTTTATTAACACTCACTGAGCTAGATTCCATCAGTGATATATCCCCATTATTCGAAACCGTTGATGATTTGCAAACCAGTCATGAAACGTTAGCCACTCTATTCGCCAACCCGCATTATCAACAACATCTGCAACAGCGTAAGCAATTTCAAGAAATCATGCTGGGCTATTCCGATAGCAATAAAGACGGTGGTTATTGGACATCCAATTGGTCGTTACACAAAGCCATACGATCACTCTCAAAATTATGTCGCCAACAAAATATCGAATTTAGTTTCTTTCACGGCCGCGGTGGCAGCGTTGGCCGCGGCGGCGGTAGCATCAACCAAGCCATCATGGCATCACCATCAATATGCCATACTGGCAAGATTCGTTTCACCGAACAAGGCGAAGTCATATCTAGCCACTACAGCTTGCCTGAGTTAACCCATCGTCATCTTGAAAAAATTAGCAATGCAATGATACTCACCACCGCTGATCTCTATAAAAAAGAAGCTAGTGATTATTGGCAGCAACCTAAGATTACTGACTTATGCGATCAGCTGTCTGATGATGCACGCCAACATTACCGCGAGCTAATTGACCATCCTGAATTTTGGTCCTGGTATATCAGCACAACACCAATTGAATTTATCAGCAAATTACCCATAGCGTCACGACCAGTATCACGCAAATCAGCCAGCGAAGTTGACTTCGAAGGCCTGCGGGCGATCCCCTGGGTGTTTTCATGGATCCAAACGCGTTATAACATTCCTGGTTGGTACGGCATAGGCTATGCACTGGATAAGCTACTAAAACATGACAATAGCGCTCTCAATATATTGCAACAGTGCTACCAACACTGGCCATTCTTCCAAGAGCTGATTAATAATGCGAGCAAAGAGCTGGCACGGACCCACCTACCCATGTCACAGTGCTACCCGAAAAACACTCGCACCATACATGACATGATTAGCACAGGCTACGAATACGCTTGCCAACACATAAACGCCATTACGCAACAAGATCACTTGCTCGATCACCTGCCGGTATTGCAAAAATCCATTCATTTACGCACACCCTACACTGATGTGCTAAACCTATTACAAATCGAATTAATACAACGCTATAAAAAATACCCCGACGATAAAGAAATGATTACCCAACTGCTGATGCTGAGTGTCAATGGCATTTCAGCCGCGATGCAAAATACCGGCTAGCTACGCTTAAATGGCACAATCTGCCCACGCAACTCACCCAACTCATTTAAGCAAGTGTGAATATTGATATACAGCTTACCATTTAACAGCGCTTGCTTTTCTTGAGCAGCCGTCAGCTTATCTTCGGCATTACCATGAAGCTTATAAGTACCAGTGAAAAACCCACTCGCGCCTTGAGGACAAACATGGCCATTAATAGCCGGCGCTGAAAACCCTAATGCTTTTGATCCTTTTGGCGGCATACCACAAATGGTTTGAACAATGGGCCCACCTTTGCCTGCTTGACCAATATGAAAATGCGCCATAATAGGTGAACCACTTAATCCCTGATAAGTAATGGCGTATTTCATAACATTGGTTTTAGGGTTGTACCACACAACCGCTTGACCATTAGCTGATGCATATTTTTTTGGGGTTGATTTTGCACACTTAGCCTTATAAAAAGGATGCGGCACGTTGCTCGCAGATGGCTTAAACAGCTTATGTGAAACCTGTGTAAGCGATAACTTGGCAGTCATTAGAATAGGCGCTTCTGACCCAGCATAAGCAAATCCTGTACACGCCATACTCAAAGCAATTATTGAAACTTTTTTCATTGATAAGACTCCTTGTCTCAGTTATGCAAAACATCCTGTTAACCACTATTACATAAAAAAATTAATATGAATAGCTAGAATAAAACTGCAATACACTAAAGTTCAAATGAAATACCTTGCGCCAAGGGCAGCTCATCACTCCAATTAATCGTATTGGTTTGTCGGCGCATATAGGCCTTCCAAGCATCGGAGCCTGCTTCGCGACCACCGCCTGTGGCTTTCTCACCACCGAACGCGCCACCAATCTCTGCACCCGACGTACCAATATTGACATTGGCAATGCCACAATCAGAACCCATCGCCGATAAAAAACATTCGGCTGTTTTTACTGACTGCGTAAATATGGCTGAAGACAAGCCTTGGCATACATTATTCTGCATAGCGATAGCTTGATCCAACTCTTCGTATGGCATGACATATAAAATCGGCGCAAACGTTTCTTGCTGCACAATATCCCAATCATTTTGCGCTTCTATTAAGGTCGGTTGCACATAAAAACCCGGCCGGTCAATCACGTCACCGCCGCATAATACTTTACCGCCTTGCGCCCTTGCTTGTTCGATCGCTTGTTGATACTGAGTAACGCTATCACTATCAATCAATGGCCCCATTAAATTTTTTGTATCTAACGGATCACCAATCGTCACCTTGCTATAAGCCGCAACTATAGCAGTCACTACCTTGTCATAAATTGATTTATGCAACAATAAACGCCGCGTCGTTGTGCAACGCTGGCCGGCTGTTCCTACCGCACCAAACACAATCGCGGGGATTGCTAAATCCAAATCCGCATCAGGCTCGATAATCATGGCATTATTACCACTGCACTCTAATAGACTGCGGCCATAACGCTTAGCCACTACTTGCGCCACATGGGCGCCAACAGCGCTTGAGCCTGTGAACGATACCAATGGAAAACGATCATCAGCAACAAAGCGCTTAGACAATTCCACATCATCAGAGATGACACAATTAAATACGCCTTCGCAGTTATTTTTCTCCATCACTTGATTACATAAATGCTGCACCGCCACCGTACACAGAGGTGTTTTAGGTGATGGTCGCCAAACCACCGCATTACCACACACAGCCGCAACGAATGCATTCCATGCCCATACGGCCACTGGAAAATTAAATGCTGAGATCACACCCACCGTACCTAACGGATGCCACTGCTCATACATGCGATGAAAGGGGCGTTCCGAGTGCATCGTATGACCATATAACATGCGCGATTGACCGACAGCTAAATCTGCCATATCAATCATCTCTTGCACTTCGCCATCACCTTCTTGTTTTGACTTACCCATTTCTAATGACACCAAGCTGCCCAAAGCATCTTTATGCTGTCGCAATAAATCACCCAATTGACGCACTACCTCACCACGCTGTGGTGCCGGTACTTGCCGCCAACGTTGGCCGGCTAATTCTGCCGTTTCCATCACACGCTCATAATCTGCTTCACTGCAGTTATACACTTGCGCAATCAATTCACCACTGGCTGGGCTGATTGAATCTATCACCCCCTGATCAGTAGTAGTTGACCAACCATTTTTTGCAGTACACGCTGAAAAGTTTTTTTCTAGCAAACCCAACTGTTGTAATAATTTCATTTTAATTCCTGCTATTGATCGTCGGCTGCTAAATAACCACCAAAGTGATTTTGTAAAATATTGGTTAAAGCAAATTGCTCTTGCTTAATAAAGCCTTTGTACCGCTCAGGCTCACTTAATACCGTATCAATTACGGCACAAGCGCCCGAAGCCGTTGTGGCTTGAATGGCCGTACACTCAATACCAGCAATTTTCTTAGGATAAAATTTTTGTGAATACGCACGGTGGTTTAATTTATCCTGCTGAATACCATCTACCGTGACATGCACAACAACCACATCCTGTTGCGTAGTTGGTATAGCGGTTTCCATAATGCGCTTTAACGTATCACGATCATCATTTAAACGTAAATCATTCATAAGGAATTTCATCTTTTCGCAATGCCCTGGGTAGCGCATAGTTTTATAGGTAATGCTTTCTGCTTTGTCACCATAAGTTTCAAATAAAGTGCCAACACCGCCCGATGTGTTAAATGCCTCGTAATTCACGCCATCAATCACAATCGTTTCTAAGTCTTCCAATGGATATAACGGCACTCGCTTACCATCCAACATGCCATGGCACATATTGCCGTACTCATTTATCAAGCCGTCGGTTGACCAGGTCAAGGCATACTGCAATGCGTTACTGGCATCTTGCGGTAATGCGCCGCAACGAATTTTTACCGCACGCACTTTTTCATCGTATCGCAACAAGTCACTGGCCACGATATTAACAAAACCCGGCGCTAAGCCACACTGTGGTACAAAAGATTTTTTACTATGGCTTGCTAGTTTAGCAATCGATTCAGCTGAGCTTACATCTTCACTCAGGTCAAAATAATGCACATCTGCTGCGACCGCCAATTCGGCCATCGCCTGATTACACGTATAGGGTAATGCCGTAACCACCGCTTCAATCTTGTGCTCTTTTATGAACGACACAGCTTTTGCTTGATCATTCACGTCCAGCTGATCAAGCTGTAAGTGTTCGGAAGGCGCATGGGTCGCATGAGGGTGCGCATTGTCAGTAGCAATATCAACCAAGTACACACGGTAGTGACCGCTATAACTCAAAAATTGCGCGATAGTTGAACCAATTTTGCCCGCACCTGCGACGAGTACTGATTGCATAAAAATCCCCCAAAAAATCAACACACTACAGTATAACATTCTGCGCTATAATTTAGCGACACCATTTGGAGAGCAGACATGTCATACAAAGATTTATTCGACAAACTTTGGTTGCAATATTCCACAGAAGTTCCAGCCGCCGGCAATATTTTTCAGCTATTTGAAGAAGCAGGCGAAGAAGTGATTAATGATCATATTGCTTTGCGCACCTTTGATGATCCACGCGTATGCCTGGACGTGTTAGCACAACCCTTTCTTGATGAAGGCTATATTGAAAAAGGTGAATATGGCTTTGAAAAAAAGCACCTATTTGCTAAACATTTTGAGCATCCAGATGAAGAAGCACCCAAGGTGTTTATCAGTGAATTAATCGGCAAAGAATTTAGCCCTTGGTTACAAACTTTCACCACCGGACTGGTGGATCGTATTCCCTCAGCGCTATTAGCCAACCCCACTGAATTACTATTTTGCAAAACACCATGGGAACCATTGTGCCATAAGGACTATGAAAAATTATTATCTGAATCGGAATACGCTGCTTGGTTATACGCCTATGGCTATCGCGTCAATCACTTTACTATTAACGTCAATCACCTTAAACAATTTGATAGCATCGAAAAAGTAAACGATTTCTTATTAGCACACGGTTACGACTTAAATGAAGCCGGTGGCCGAGTTAAAGGCACCCCAAAAGATTTATTAGAGCAGAGCAGCATTTTAGCGCAAAATCAATTAGTCGCCTTTATGGAAGGCAACATTGAAATCCCTTCTTGCTACTATGAATTTGCTAAGCGTTACGAAGATAAAGAGGGGCACTTATACCAAGGCTTTATCGCTGCATCTGCCGATAAAATATTTGAAAGCACCGATCGCAAACACTAGCCATGGAAACTCATGTCATCATCAAGTCCCATTGAGTCATTTCTTGCAGCCCTAGAGGCTGCAGGGTTTGATGGCGATATAGAAACCGATTTATCTACCCGCTTATTAAATGCTACCGACAACAGTGTTTATCAAATAATGCCATTGGCCGTTGTTATGCCTAAGCATACGCAAGACATACAACAGCTTTGCCAGTTAATCCATCAAGCAGAATATAAACGCTTAGCTGTCACACCACGTGGTGGCGGCACCGGCACTAATGGACAGTCACTCTCAGAATCCATCATTGTTGACTGCTCAAAATATATGAACAATATTGGTGAACTTAATCTTGATAAAGGCTTTATTAAAGTGCAACCGGGCGTAGTACTTGATCAGCTGAATGCTTTTTTAAAACCACACAATGTATTTTTTGCGCCAACCTTATCTACTAGCAATCGCGCCACCTTAGGAGGCATGACAAATACTGATGCTTGCGGTAAAGGCTCACTGCTCTACGGCAAAACCAGTCAGCATGTTTTAGCTATCACCGCTGTTTATAGTGACGGCAGTTTACACACCAGCCAAGCTTGCTCGTTAGAACAGCTTGAAAAGTTTAAACAACAAACAAACTTACTCGGCGACGTATATCGTCAAGTGGATGACACCGTATGTCGATGTCAATCAACCATCGACCGGCAATTCCCGAAACTTACTCGCTTCATGACCGGCTATGACTTAAAACATGTATACAATGACACCCGTGATCAGTTTAATTTAAATTCTATCCTTTGTGGCTCCGAAGGCACTTTAGCTATTGTTACTGAGCTAACACTGCAACTAACACCTATCCCGAAACATACCAATCTTATGGTATTACAATACGAAGATTTTGATTTGGCCTTGCAACACGCCAAACAACTGTTATCCATTCAACCAGGCGCGATTGAAACCATTGATCACACCATCTTGGATATTGCTAAATCAGACCTGATATATGATCAAGTGAAAAATTTTGTCAGCACCCCCAGCAGAACAACAGCAGCTGTTAACTACGTTGAGTTTGTGGCTAATGATTCACAACAACTGCGTGATAAACAACAACAGCTCACACAACTACTAGAGCAACATGATAACCCATGCTTTAATGCCGCACTCGCCACTGAAGAACATGACATTAAACATCTATGGGATTTACGCAAAAAAAGCGTTGGCCTTTTAGCTAAAACCAATGGTCGCCGCCAACCTGTTTCGGGTGTTGAAGATACCGTGGTGGCACCTGAAAAATTAGCTGACTTCATTAAAGAATTTCGCGCTATATTAGATGAACACAATTTGCGTTATGGCATATTTGGTCACGTAGATACCGGCTGCTTACATGTGCGTCCCGCTTATGACATGAACAACCCCGAGGATGAGCAACTGTATTTTAATATCATTGCCAAAGTTGCTGAACTCACTAAAAAATACGGCGGCTTGATGTGGGGCGAACACGGCAAGGGTATGCGTAGCCAGTATGTGCCCATGTTTTTTGGTGACGAGCTGTATGATGAACTGCGCAAGATCAAACAAGCTTTTGATCCCTCACATCAATTTAATCCTGGAAAAATTGCAACCCCTTATAACAGTGATGAAACAGTCGTCCCACTGCAATCCACATTACGTGCCAACTTCAATCGTGATATTCATCCCTCAGACTATGAGCTTTACCAAAAAGCACTGAGCTGTAATGGTAATGCGGCCTGCTTTAACTACGACTACAACAGCGCCATGTGCCCATCGTATAAAGTATCTCGTGATCGTTGCTACTCACCCAAAGGTCGAGCCACCTTATTACGAGAATGGTTACGCCAGAAATCCGTTGGTGTTGATGAGGACTTTCAAGAGCAAGTGTTCGATAGCATGGACCATTGCCTCGGATGTAAAGCGTGCGCAACAGGTTGCCCAGTCAATATAAATATCCCCAATGAAAAATCAAAGTTTCTACAAGATTATTATCAATTTAATAGCCCAACACTCACTGATTACATGATTATTCACTCTGAAACGATTGCCAAAAAACAAAGTGAATGGCCACGCTTAAGTCGCTGGCTATTTCAGTTACCTTTTGCTAACTGGATTAGTAAGAAGTGGTTTGCATTAGCTGATTTACCACAGGTCAGCGCACCAAATCTGAAACAACTTTGTCAGAACCAAGATATCAATACCTACTCCTTAGATGCATTAAATCACCTCAAGCCAGAGCCTCAGCATGTTGTATTGATTCAAGATAGCCTAACGAGCTTTTATGAAGCACCATTAGTGACTGATTGCTTACAGCTACTGCAACGTTTAGATTTTAAGCCGTTGCTTTTTGATTGGTTCTGCAATGGCAAACCGCTGCATGTCAAAGGACTGCGCGATGACTTTAAGCGCCTGGCCGCAATCAATAACGACACCCTATCGCGCATTGCACAGCAACAATTACCCATGGTTGGCATCGACCCCAGCATCACCTTAAGCTATCAAGATGAGTACCCTGATATACTTGGCTCAGTCGATTTTACAATACAATTAATTCAACATTGGCTTAACCAACAGCAACTCAGCGTGCAAACACAACCCACAGATAAGCGAATTGTATTACTGGCGCACTGTACGGAATCGACTCAATCAAATCAAAACACGCTTGCCTGGCAACAGTTATTCACTGCATTTGGTTTAAACCTACAAGTCGCTCAGGTTGGCTGTTGCGGCATGGCTGGTTCGTACGGTTATGAGACTAAGCACTTGGATAGCTCTAAGAAATTATTCGACATGAGTTGGCAACAACATATGCATAATGACCACACCATCTTAGCTACCGGCTTCTCTTGCCGCTGCCAAATCAAGCGCTTTAGCGACCAACAACCCCAGCACCCAATCAGCTTTTTACTCAAGCAACTGCAGTAATCTCAGCTATTGATAAAAGAAATAGATAGTAATTACTAGATTTTGTTTTGATTGTATATTTATTAGTAATCCGTTAGCTTAAACAGAAATGATCATATGAGGATAAGCACATGTCAGCGGGCCTGTTTAACATACGCAACAATACAACTTCCGATGCTAAAGAAAAATTTAATGTGCTTGAGCAACTGGGTAATGGTTGGCTTTTACCTATTCTTCTCATCGGCGCGAGCATCCCTGCCATTATTCTTTTGAAAGTGTTAATCCAGAAGTGCATCTCAGAACGCAAAGCCTCTAGAGATGGATTTACACAAATAGGAGACAATCTCGATACCCCATTCGATTTAAGACCTAGCACGCAACCCTAAACCTAACCTTCGTCAATACAAATGGGCCCTTCGAGATGGTCATTGCGTGACCTCCTCAGGGCGTTGCGGGACGACATAGTTGATAACAGCAGCCTATTGTTTACGAGCAACACCACTATCAATCGCTGCTTGTTTAACCGCTTCTGCAACGGCTGTAGCGACGTGAGTATCAAACACACTGGGAATAATATAATCGGGATGGATGTCATCATCACTGATAACACCAGCAATCGCATGTGCGGCTGCCAATTTCATGTCTTCATTTATATCTGAAGCCAAACAATCTAACGCGCCGCGAAAGATCCCGGGGAAACATAATACATTATTAATTTGGTTCGGATAATCGCTGCGACCTGTGGCGATAATGGCCGCTACACCTTGCGCCTCTTCTGGCATAATTTCTGGCGTGGGATTCGCCATCGCGAAGATAATCGGATCTTTTGCCATTTTCTTTACATCATCAGCACAAATCAATCCTGGCTTCGACAAACCAATAAACACATCCGCTCCTTCCATCGCCTCGTGCACGTCACGGGTTTCACCTTCTGGATTGGTATTATCTGCATACCATTGCTTCATGACATTTAAATCTTTGCGACCTTTATGAATAGCACCTTTACTATCAAAACCAATAATATTTTTAACCCCAAAATTTAACAGCATCTTAGTACAAGCAACGCCTGCTGCACCGGTGCCCACCAATACGATTTTTAAATTCTCTGGTTTCTTATGCACAATCTTTAATGCATTAATCATTGCTGCTGTTAGTACCACCGCAGTACCATGTTGATCATCATGGAATACAGGAATATCCAACTCTTGCTTTAAGCGCTCTTCAATTTCAAAACAACGCGGCGCACTAATGTCTTCAAGGTTAATACCACCAAACGTAGGAGCAATCGCCTTTACTGCGGCAATGATTTCTTCCGTATCTTTGGTGTCGAGACAAATCGGAAAACCATCGACAGCGCCAAATTCTTTAAACAACATCGCCTTGCCTTCCATCACCGGCATAGCTGCTTCAGGACCAATATCACCCAAGCCTAATACCGCTGTGCCATCAGACACAATCGCCACCGTATTCTTCTTAATCGTTAATTTAAATGCTGCCTCTGGATGGTCGTGGATACGCATACACACACGCGCCACACCAGGCGTATAAGCCATCGACAAATCATCGCGGGTTTTTAACGCAAAGCGTGGTGTCACCTCAATCTTGCCACCCAAGTGCATGAGGAAAGTGCGATCCGATACTTGCTCTACATGCGTGCCAGGTAACTGATTAACTGCCTCGGTAATTTCATCAGCATGCTCAGGACCGCGAGTATAGATGGTAATATCACGATACAAACAATCCCCCGCCACCTTAGATATATCACTAGCGCCAATATCCCCACCGAGCTTTTCAATCGTTGTGGTTAGTTGAGCGAATGCTCCCTTAACTTGCTTATCAAGCTTAACGCGCATGGTAATGCTGCCGGCCGCTGAAGTGGGTGATTTAGACATTGGCTTTCCTCGTTTTGATTACTCACCAGTATACGCTATATATTGCACAGCACCATAGTTCGCGACTGTTACTAAGCGGCTACAGCGGTCCCGTAGCTGGGTTGAGCCACTGAGAGGGTATCTGTCTCTGTATAGCCTCTCAATGAACCAAACAAAGCCGCCTTTGATGTCCATGCGCTTGGTTTGCTGGGCTGTTCGGCGCTTGGCGGTACAGGCGACTTAGCTTCGTTAAACAAACCTAGACCTTGACGCCTTTTTAATTCAACGGCCTGCTCGAATTTTTTCGTTGCTGCAACGATATCGCCTTCAACCTGAGTTATTTTTTCTTCTACTAATTGAGCCTTTTTATCTGCAGCACTTAGCAATGGCTGCGATAAATCACCACTTGGACTACGATCACTGTCACTGCCTGATGACATCTCAACCGAGCTTAGAGGGCTCGGTGTCCGCACGACAGGGACAGAGACAGGGCGCTTACATTCATCCTGTGCTGTACGCATATTCAACTCAGCAACTACACGACGCTTATACAAACCAGCTAATTCCCGCTGACGCCCAGCTAACGCTTTATCTGTAGCACGCTTTGCCACTGCGACAGGTTGCGCACTCACGGGGGCATAGCATGCGGCGTGGCATGAGTCATAGTTCGGCACAGCTGAATAAGCAAATTGCCCAGGATAATAGGCATAAAACATTTTTTGTTGCATCGCCGCTGAACCTATACCTGTTCCTTTAGCCATGCCACCTGCTTGCGCCTGACCATTAGCCACCACCGACGCACTTAATACAGCCAAAGTTGCCGCACCTTTCACATGCGCATAAGTAGCAATTGAGCTAACTTCTTCTGATTTTTTACTCGTAAAGGCTGATTTAATTTTTCTACACACGCCAACTACTGCCACTAGCGGGACAAAAGCCACCTTAACGGCTTCCCACAACACCTTACCAACAGCACGTGCTTTATTACCTTGCTTCCACGACTCTGTAATAGCAACACCTGTTTCACTGTAATGGTTACCCAGTCGTCTAACACTATTCACTACCATACGTCCAGTAGCCGTAGCAACTGTACCTATCAACCTTCTACAGGACTCCATACTACACGCCGCAAATAAACTATTCACCGGTGCTGCCATGGCACTAACCGCGTAACCGATGACATTTGCCGTGTGACTAGGCGACCTAAAGAAGCCTGTCATAATATTCAATGTTTTAACATGGAACTTACCGAAGCTACACAGTGTCACTAAAGCCGTTAAGCCTACGACAAACAGCGCTTTGCAGCCTTCCCAAAAGACTCTTCCTACAGCATAAGCATACTTTCCTTGCTTCCAATGGACCGCGATTTCTTTACCTGTTCTTTGGTAGTAACGACCCAGTTGTTGCGCGCGATCATTCTTTATAAAGTCTGCAACCGACACATAAAGTAACGTCGTAATAGCTACAGCGGTAACCGTTGCCACAACAGCCGCCAACACAATCAAAGCCACTGGCGGCGCCGCCACGGATGCTGCCGCGCCTAAACCAAACATCAAACCACCCAAGCCAGACAATGCGGAACCAAAAGATAAAACGCCATAACATAGCCCAGCGGCCACCACAAAAGCACTCGCAGCAGTAATGGCTATCTTTTTACCGCGCGACACTTCTTCACCGTACTGATTTTTAAAGAAGCGACCCAAAAATACTTCTTTAATCGTGCTATAGGCAGCGCCATTCAACAAGTAATAGTTCACCAAAAATGCCGGTATACCAATAGCTAACGCGCCCACCAATAACGGTAAGCCTGCAAATACCACGGCTACCAAGGCTTCACCAATACCTACAGTAATGGCAATGCCCACACCTATGCGCTTAAACCATTTCTTTTTATTTCTCGCACTGGCTTTTTGACGCGTTTCTTCTGCTGTATAACCAGATTTGTTGCGGAACTCATACACCTTATGTAATGACTTATCACCGAACTCATTATATAAAGCTTGTCTATGTGCCAATTCAATTCGACAAGCTAATGCTTGTTGACGCGCATAACGGTTTAAACTCTGCTTGATTCTCTTGCCTGATTCTTCCGACATGTATTGCTGGTTTTTAACCACCAATTGCCAAAACAATTCAATCATAGCCTCTTTTTTTGCTTCAACTAATGCAGCATGATTTAATTTAGATAAATTCTCATATACAACTGGCACACTTAACTTTGGGTTAGCATCATGCGCTGCAATCGCCTGCTCAGACCATTGCTTTACAGCCGCAGTCTCAAGCTCTTTCATTTTAGCCTGATACTGTAACTGCAATTTTTGCAATTCTTTATGCAAGCCAACCAAATGCATTTGATACAGCGCTTCAAATAAATGTGGATTAAGGTTGTCATTAAAATGCTTCAGCACACCCTGACCAAAGAACACCACCTTAAAGGGGTTTTGTGCTACATAATCAAACGTTTTATCTATGTGGTGCGTGTCATTGTGGCGATCTATGGCATGCTTACGTGAATACGCTTTCAACGTTTGCTTAAGACTGCTTCTAGACTTCTTATCGATCTTGCTCGCAAATTGAGTGTGATCATCGTCAATGAGTTTTTCTAAGCGATTAACCAGCTCAAGCTGTGTGGCTTTGATTAAGGTGGGTGCATGTTTATCAACCTGTTCTTCGTAAGCATTAAAAACATTGAATGCACGGTTTGTATTGTATACAGAGGATCTGCGCCGCCATTGCCTTTCGGTTTTCTCTTTAAGTGACTCTGCTTTTTTCTGGAAATTATCATATAGCGTTTCTAACTGCTCAGCAAAGCCCAATGAATTCAGTTTAACTAACAGTGCAAATAAGTCAGCATCGAGGTGGTCATTAAAGCGCTTAAGCATGCTATGGCCAAATAACTTAGCCTTAGTTGGGTTATTTTGAACATATCCAAATGTTCTATTGATCTCTTGTAGTTTTTGCTTATAACTCATTGCCTATCCCCGAAAAACCAATCACTTACTCTCTATATTTCACCTATAAAATTAGTTAAAAAATGTAAGTACATATTCAGTATGTAAGTGGATTCTTAAGGAAATCTGAAATAAAGCACAATAGATTTACATTTGTGTAATTAATGTTTAGTTAATGTTGAGGTCGCTTACATAGCACTTAAAATCAATAAGATAAGTCGCTTCACTCGCTACCTATATGCATCGAATGGACTCGGTGATGGTGTATCACCACGCAACCGGATAAGAGACTGATCATTGAACTCAGCCTGAGCCTCACCACCAGAGTCATACTCAACAGGAGAAGGTAGACCCATGAGACGACAGGCATTAAGAGCGATGGGCCGCATCAAGTTAGCAGCAATGCCATTAGCCGCGTCACGTTGCGCAAGGGCCTCATCACGATCAAGAACCGCCTCATCTAGCAGCTGCTCCGTAGCTTTAAGCTTTTGCTGAAGATCCAACTCGCGATTCCACGCGTCTTTACCCGCTTGTGAGTACACTGACCGAGACTTAAAAAAACGCTGCCCGTAACGCTTAATAGCCATGCCCTGGAGGTGAATCAGTGCCGATTGCGACACGGAAAGTTTATAGCATTCCTTAATACACACGCCAACGGCAAAAACCATTGTCACACTGCCAGCAAATATTAGAGCATTAGAAAATAACGCTGATGAAGTCCATTCAGGCAAAGGATATTGCATAGCCATTACTCCCTATTTATTGAAGACAACAGGCGGAACCCATACCACCCAGCACATTATCATCCGACTGAAGTGCTAAAGCCCTTACGTTTTGATTCAAACGGTGCTGATTAATATTAAGATGCACATTGCTGTGTGACACACCAAAGTCAATTGCTCGATTGACACAATATCCCATCACCACACCAGCACACAGAATACAAAAGTAGTGCGCTGCCTTTGAATTATACGCATCCTCTACAGCTCTAATAGCACCAAAAAAAAGGGTGCACGAATTCCAGCTCTCACCATTTTTTAGGTCACAAATATTAAATGAAATAGACATGATCCCTCGCTACATGCGTAAAGCACTATCAAATGCTAACGTATTATTATTAAGCTCATGCAACTGTAATTCACGGTGTGATTCACCTCGGCAGTCTTTATATAAAGCTATAGCCGCTGACAAAAACACAGGAGCCGCAAGACAGTAAAAACCGCCATCAGTAATGGCACTCAGTATATCTTCAGGTCGGCAGCTATCCCAAAATCCGTTAGCCAATCCTACACATGCCTTTAATGACATCCGTTTGTCTCCCACAAAACATTGAGCACAGCAGTATAACGATGGATCGCTACAGGGGCTAGGTATTACAAACGGAAAATAGAGTTAAGGGTGACAAGTGGTTATTTTGGCGCATAAAAAAAGGCCCACTGCAGTTAAGCAATGGGCCTTCAAAAAAAAACCTGGCGATGACCTACTTTCACATGAGCGAGCATACAGACCGATCAGCCAGTGACTGATCGCAGCTGGCGAGCGACCGACAGGATGTCGGGCTAGCTTAGCAGCAGGATGCGGGTTAAGAATGACTCGTCAAACTTGAACTCACATAGTCCTATGATAGTGTCACGTTTGTCATGTTATAGACATAAAAAAAGGCCCACTGCAGTTAAGCAATGGGCCTTCAAAAAAAAACCTGGCGATGACCTACTTTCACATGAGCGAGCATACAGACCGATCAGCCAGTGACTGATCGCAGCTGGCGAGCGACCGACAGGATGTCGGGCTAGCTTAGCAGCAGGATGCGGGTTAAGAATGACTCGTCAAACTTGAACTCACGGTGCTGTAGATAGTGTGACGTTTGTCATGTTATAGACATAAAAAAAGGCCCACTGCTATTAAGCAATGGGCCTTAAAAAAAAACCTGGCGATGACCTACTTTCACATGACAAACGTCACACTATCATCGGCGCTAAGCATTTTCACTTCTGAGTTCGGAATGGGATCAGGTGGTTCCTACTTGCTAAGGTCGCCAGGAAACTGGTGATGATAATCATTCTATGCGTATCTTGCTTTTAATAGTATCAAGTACAAACCATTTAGGGTTGTATGGATATCAAGCCTCACGATTAATTAGTACAAGTTAGCTTCATGCATTACTGCACTTCCACACCTTGCCTATCAACGTTGTAGTCTTCAACAAATCTTATGTAGCCACAAGGGCTAAGGGAAATCTCATCTTGAGGTAGGCTTCCCGCTTAGATGCTTTCAGCGGTTATCCCGTCCGAACTTAGCTACCCGGCAATGCCACTGGCGTGACAACCGGAACACCAGAGGTTCGTCCACTCCGGTCCTCTCGTACTAGGAGCAGCTCTTCTCAAATCTCAAACGCCCACGGCAGATAGGGACCGAACTGTCTCACGACGTTCTAAACCCAGCTCGCGTACCACTTTAAATGGCGAACAGCCATACCCTTGGGACCGGCTACAGCCCCAGGATGTGATGAGCCGACATCGAGGTGCCAAACACCGCCGTCGATATGAACTCTTGGGCGGTATCAGCCTGTTATCCCCGGAGTACCTTTTATCCGTTGAGCGATGGCCCTTCCATACAGAACCACCGGATCACTAAGACCAACTTTCGTTCCTGCTCGAGCTGTCACTCTCGCAGTCAAGCACCCTTATGCCTTTACACTCTTGGTACGATGTCCGACCGTACCGAGGGTACCTTTGTGCTCCTCCGTTACTCTTTAGGAGGAGACCGCCCCAGTCAAACTACCCACCATACACTGTCCCGGATCCGGATAACGGACCTCGGTTAGAACCCCAAACATATCAGGGTGGTATTTCAAGGTTGACTCCACGACTACTGGCGTAGCCGCTTCAAAGTCTCCCACCTATCCTACACAAATATGTTCAGAGTCCAGTGTAAAGCTGTAGTAAAGGTTCACGGGGTCTTTCCGTCTAGCCGCGGGTACACTGCATCTTAACAGCGATTTCAATTTCACTGAGTCTTAGGTGGAGACAGCGTGGCCATCGTTACGCCATTCGTGCAGGTCGGAACTTACCCGACAAGGAATTTCGCTACCTTAGGACCGTTATAGTTACGGCCGCCGTTTACCGGGGCTTCGATCAAGAGCTTCGCTTGCGCTAACCCCATCAATTAACCTTCCGGCACCGGGCAGGCGTCACACCCTATACGTCCTCTTACGAGTTTGCAGAGTGCTGTGTTTTTAGTAAACAGTCGCAGCCACCTGGTTTCTGCGGCCTCTCCCAGCTTAAGTCGTATGACCATCACCAGAAGAGGCGCACCTTCTCCCGAAGTTACGGTGCTATTTTGCCTAGTTCCTTCACCTAAGTTCTCTCAAGCGCCTTAGTATTCTCTACCCACCCACCTGTGTTGGTTTGGGGTACGGTTTCGTAACATCTGAAGCTTAGAGGCTTTTCCTGGAAGCATGGCATCAACCACTTCTCAGATCCGAGGATCTGATTCGTCATCGCATCTCGAGCTTGACTACCCGGATTTACCTAAGTAATCACCCTACATGCTTAAACCAACAACCATCAGTTGGCTGATCTAGCCTTCTCCGTCCCCCCATCGCAATGTTACAAAGTACAGGAATATTAACCTGTTTCCCATCGACTACGCATTTCTGCCTCGCCTTAGGGGCCGACTAACCCTGCTCCGATTAGCGTTGAGCAGGAAACCTTGGGTTTTCGGCGTGCGGGTTTTTCACCCGCATTATCGTTACTTATGTCAGCATTCGCACTTCTGATATCTCCAGCAAACCTCCCGGTTCACCTTCACAGACTTACAGAACGCTCCGCTACCGCGTGCACAAAGTGCACACCCGCAGCTTCGGTGTGTAGTTTAGCCCCGTTAAATCTTCCGCGCAGGACGACTCGACCAGTGAGCTATTACGCTTTCTTTAAAGGATGGCTGCTTCTAAGCCAACCTCCTGGCTGTCTGTGCCTTCCCACATCGTTTCCCACTTAACTACAACTTTGGGACCTTAGCTGGCGGTCTGGGCTGTTTCCCTCTCCACGACGGACCTTATCACCCGCCGTGTGTCTCCCGCGATTCAACTTCTTGGTATTCGGAGTTTGCATCGGTTTGGTAGATCGGGATGATCCCCTAGCCGAGACAGTGCTCTACCCCCAAGAGTTATTCGCGAGGCGCTACCTAAATAGCTTTCGCGGAGAACCAGCTATCTCCGAGCTTGATTAGCCTTTCACTCCGATCCACAGCTCATCCCCTCATTTTTCAACATAA
>JARGOB010000008.1 GCA_029212925.1 Coxiellaceae bacterium
AATGATAAAAATTACGCTGGGAGCGGTGAGTCATGTTTAATCAAACGGCCTCTAAAAATATTGAGGATGCTGAAGCATCAATATTGCTTGTTGAAGACCATATGTTAGCTGCAATTGCGGTTACTGCCGTTTTAAAGCCACTTGGTTGTCATATAGATTTGGCTGAAAATGGTATGAAAGCAGTAGAGATGGCGTATGAAGTACAATATGACTTGATTTTAATGGATATTGGTTTGCCAGATATTAGTGGAATAGAAGCAACAAGACAAATCCGTGCTTTTCATGATCGTAAAAAATCACAGGTCCCTATCGTCGCATTAACAGGTCACGCCAATAATCCTGAGATGCGACAAGAGGCAGTTGATGCTGGCATGCAGAGGGTATTAAGCAAGCCAGCACAGCCAAAGACGTTGAAGGCAGTTTTGCAGCGGTATGTTTTTGGAGTTGAGGTGGTGGAAGCAGGTGTAGGAAAGTCAGAGGTAGAAGACGATGTTGTAAAGTCGATTGCTGCTATCGATTGGGAAGCGTGTGTTCATATGTATAATGGTGATCATAAGTTTGCCCGTAAAATGCTTTCCGTGATGGATAATGACCTAAATAAGGTTAAAGTTGTTCTTGCGCAAGCGTACAAGAATCATGATAGAGAAGCGTTACGTGCAGAGCTACATCGTTCTCGTGGCGGTGTTAGCTACTTGAAATTGCCTGAGTTAGAGCATGCATTGGAGTGTTTTCATAATGCTCTAAAAGCAGCGCCAAGAAGCAGCGATCTAATAGCAAAAACCTATACAGAGTTACAGCACGCAATAGATAATTTTAAAACTGTTTGGGAAAGTGAATATAAATAGTGAAGTAAGCGTGTGGGATTACATGTGCGATAGCTGTAATTATTTTAAGCGAATGCTAGGCTCATTTGTAGATGACCTTCGTGAATGTATAAGTAAGCTGACGGCAATGACTGATCCTAAAATGCTAAATTTTAAAAGCCTCTTCGTTTGGTGGTTTTTTTTTACTTTTTTATGTTCAGATGTTGTGGGTTCTTTTGTAAATTTTTGAATGATATTATGATGCTCGGGAAACAAAGTGCTGAGGCTATGGCGATCAGCAAGTTTGAAGTCATTAAACTCAAAGCCTGGGGAGACAGCGCAGCCACATAATGCAAATGAGCTTGGTTCATTTAAACTTACAGCAAACCAAGTATTTCTTTCGACTGTATATTGAGGCCTTGCTGAACCGTCAAGTGCCATGCTACCAACACATGCTGTGTTATATTCTCTTGATGTCGGATTGATCATATGAATTGTAATACTGCAGCCTTGGTGGTGGTACCAGGTTTCATCAGAGGCTACCATATGCCATGCGGAAAAGTCATGATTATTTAATAAGTAATAAATAGAGGTGCTTGCTCGGCGTTTATTACTACCATATTCTTTTAGGCTAACAGTTACTTGGCTTTGAGAACGATAAGATCTGCAATAATGTCCACCCTCAGGATGAGGCTGAAGGTTCAATTCACTAATTAGTTTTTTTACTTTATCTTTTTTAGGACTGATGAACTGTGCTAGGTAGTTATCAGCAACTAGTGTATTTATAATTCGGAAACAAAAGTCAGATGAGTGTGTAGAAGATTTTTCGATATGTGTTTCATGCAAATCTTCTCGTTTACTATTTGTAACAGGGTTGCTAAAGCTTCTTATGCATAAGCAGGGAACATTATAACCATTACATGTTTGATAGAATGCGGCTGTTTCCATATCGATTGCTTGCGCATGCTGCTCATCGAAAAGGGATTGAAAGTTATCAGGTGCTGGATAGGTGTCACTACTGACGATAATTCCTTTTCTGACGATATATGGACAGTTAGGGGCAATTGAGAGTGCAATTTGATGTAGGCGTTTGTCGGATGTTTTAATTAATGGTGGCATTTCCCATGTTCTTCGCAACTGTTCGTGACTGTTAGCTTCAGCCTGAAATGCTGCACTTCCAATTAAAACATCGCCGATATTAAGTGTTGGATTCAAGCTGCCCGCAATGCCAGAGAACAACATTAACTGAGGATGATAGGTTGAGTATAATAGTGTTGTTGCAGAAGCTGAGTTAATATTACCAATGCCTGATTTAATAATGGCAATAGTCGCCTTGTCATATGTTCCGATAGTGATTGCCTTATTACCGATGCGTAACTCTTCAGTAGCCGTAAGGTGCATAGTGAGTGCTATATATTCCTCATTAACAGCACATACAATTCCGATATCAATGTTTCTCATCTTATTGCCTCGTACTTAGATAATTTAAAAGGGTTATAGTTAATCTGGTAATCGTATACATCCAAGCCTTCAGCCTTTTTTAAATAATTCGCGATAACACAGCCTGGCCATACAAAGATAACGGCATAAAGTAGTTCTAAACCGTAGGCGTATATTAGTATTCGAATAAGATTTTTTGAGTTCAATGTCCCTGAAAATCCAAGAAGCACGACCACTAAAACAAGTACAAGTTCGGAAATTGCAGTTGAACCAATGCTTCTTAACCAAAAATGCTTGCCTTTGGCAAGAATTTTCCATTTTGAAAGTAGGTATATGTTTACGAAATCACTTAATATATTGGCGACAACGCCAGCTAGTACGAATCGAAGTATAGGATTGATAACAATATTGTATGCTTGTGGGTCTTGAAGAAAGGTTGCATATGGTGCGAGATTGACAAGGCGTAGTAACAGTGCAAAAACTATCTCACCCAACAAGATCAGCCATATTAATAATTTTGCTATGTTGTAGCCATATACTTCAGTAACTATATCTGAAATTAAATATGTCATTGGAAATAAAAGCGTTGCGCCGGATTCAACAACAGGCCCAAACTGTGTGAATCTAAAGGCTAAGACATCCGCGCTTAAACAAAAAACAATATAAAATACTGATAATGGTAGGAGGTATTTAGAGTTTAGTTTGAATTTAGATCTGTGTTGCATCTTTAGTATTCCATCAGCTGTTTAAGGGTTTCATTGTAATGTGTATGTTGTTCTTCATTTGTGAGGTGTAATATCAAGTCCCCACAAACGATATACCCAATAATTACGTTGTCTTTCGGGCTAAATTTTTCAATTAGAAG
Source organism: Coxiellaceae bacterium (assembly GCA_029212925.1). GTDB lineage: Bacteria > Pseudomonadota > Gammaproteobacteria > Coxiellales > Coxiellaceae > JARGNX01. The sequence goes on from JARGOB010000008.1 coordinate 3,109, forward strand.
CGGGTCATCTAGTAGGCTTTCGATGGAGATAGTATGGACATTATTTTTCTTTCCAAGTATGCAATAGGTGATTGTTGTCGTGCTATGTTGTTTTTCAATCGAAATGATTTTGCACGGGAAGCGATTCCTTATAGATGCCTGTGCATATGCAAGTTGATTTGAAGTAGATTTAACTCTAGAAGAAAGTTTTCTGTAAAGTGTGCTTAGATTCATTTTTACCTTTTGTGTACACATAAAGATATACTCCGTTGGTCTTTAAAATTTTATTCTAACTTCGCACGCCGTAGCTATTATCTTGTCGGAAGGTTGTAGCTTTATAGTTTTATATAAATTTTCATTAAATGGTATTAGCTCGTTAGTATTGTTCCTTACACTTAATTGTCTAAAGATCAATTCATCATGGTCTGCTATATCGGCTAAAACAAATTGCTGGTCACGAGGATCTGTATTTAAGTTTGCGATTATCGTGGTGTTTTTAGGTATCTGCGGAAACATAGATGAGTCAGGCATTGTAAATGCGAACTCATATTTTGCTTTCTCTTTAGTTGATAATATCCAGTTTTTAATATCTGTGTTTTGTAGTGTATTGCTTTTCCAATCTGTTATTTGATAAATATCCAGCAGGGATATGGCTACATGTTCTTTTGTTAGTTGGTGGTGTGGGTCTTCATTATGAGATATTGGGCCTACGCCTGATGCTAGCCAGGAAGCATTTACATCAAGTGCATGTGCTAATTCAAAGGTAAAGCGGGAAGACTTTGCGTTACTGGCCAGCAAGTATTGTATTGCTGCGGGATTAATATTAAGTGTCCGTGCTAGTGAGGCTTGTGTTATTTTTTGATTTTGCATAGCCACCTTTAGTCTTTTTGATAATGTGTCAAGTGTTGAATCTTGAGCGGCCATTTCTTTGTGTCCATGTGGATAAAATCTTCGGTGATACTATAAGAATTTATGTTCATCATCAACATTTATTTAAGTGTAAAAATCAATACAGCAAGTATGCTTGTCCTGTTTTATTCTATGTGCTAGGTTGCTTGTTATTTACATTGGTTTATTTTATGTAGTTAGTTTAAGTTTATAATAAATTTTATTAGTTACTTTTTATATTAATGGTTAATGCTTCTGTGCGGTTAATCAAAAAACATAACCATGGAGAGTCAGATGTCTAAATCGTCTGTATTAAGTCTTGGAGAGGCTGAGGAGTTTTGTAAGTGTTCATCAGATTTTTCGTTGATATTGGATTCTAGCTCTAAAATTCTTTTAACAAATAACAAATTTGATGCATTACATGATCGTTTAACTGCTGAGTCTAGGTCACAACTAAATGAATTTATAATGCAGCCTGAGCCAGCGCATTCGTCAAAAATTGAGTTGTGCGGATCCATGGTCAATCTTAATTTTATTTCAATGCGTGTGGCTAATGGTGGTAGGTTAATAATGATGGCGTTAGATTCAAATGAATTTGTCCATGAGGCAAGAAAAGGTTTTGATCTTTTAATGCAGTATTTGCCTGTTCATGTGTATTGGAAAGATTTGGCGGGGCGGTATTTGGGTTGTAATGCACTGCAGGCTAAAAAAGCAGGGTTAGCATGTGAGATTGATGTGATAGGGAAGACGAGTGATGATCTACCATGGCGAAAGCATGCCAGGCTTTTAAGAAGTATAGATCTGGAGGTAATATCAACCCGGAAGCCAGTGATGCTAGAGGAGCAGGGGATTTGTTCGGAAAATAGTTACGGTCGTTATTTTTCTGTCAAGGCGCCAATATGTGAGCCAGAAAGTAAGAAGGTGGTCGGTATTATTGGGGTTTCAATTTTAATTTCAAGTGATAAAGATAAGGTGGCTAATGCAACCTCTATTTTATCCAAACGCGAAAAAGAATGTCTCATCTGGTTATTACGCGGTAGGAGTGCGCAACAAATTGGTCGTATGTTATCTATATCAAACAAGACTGCAGAATCGTATGTGCAAAAAGCTAAAATAAAAATGAATTGTGATACGCGTCAAGAATTATTCGATAAAGCTTATCGGCTTGGTTATATCGATTATGTAAAAAGTGCAATTGATAAAGAAGCTGTTTAGTGTGTTCAATGGAGAAAGCCAGGACTTTCCCGCTTTTTACGTGTTTATTTTACTGCATAATATCGTTGTACTTTGGAGCATGCTGTGATCGTTAAATATGTAACAAGGAGTTATTTATGCATGTGTCACATTGGCAAGATATTATAGATTTTTTTGTTTCGAGTAATGCAGATCAAGTTTATAAAAAAAATTCTGTAATAAAAGCAAATAAACTATCGGTTGATCGTTATCAATTGGATGGTGAATATTCGGATCAATACATCACGCCTAAGCAATCAAAAATTTTATTGCATTTTCTCAAGGGTAGAACAGCTGAGCAAATAGCGCGGATGGAGATGTTGTCTGTTAGAACCATTGAAGATTACAGCAAGGTGTTGAGGGCAAAGTTTGGTTATACAACCAAAAGCAGTATGGTCGAGCATTTAAACAAGCTCGGCTATCAAGAAAAGCTGATGCAGATTGTTCGGCTAAGTGCTGCGCTGAATTAAGAGTTGTATAACTGCATGGCGTGTGTAAAATAGTGATTGCACACTTTGTAAGTGTAAGGATTGCAAGGATCATTAGAAGGAATAACATGGACGTTCACTTTACTGAAGCTACACAACAAGATGTAGAAGCCATCGTCTCTATGTTAGCAGATGATGACCTCGGTTCAACACGTGAAAACTATCAACTGCCATTACCTGAAAGTTACTTAAAAGCTTTTGATCGGATAGCAACAAACCCGAACAGTCACTTAATCGTGGCCAAATCCGATGAACAAGTGATTGCTGTGGCACAAATTGATTTTATAACTTACTTAACCTATCAAGGTGGTACGCGCGCTCAAATAGAAGGTGTGCGTGTGCATAAGGATTTTCGTTCGCATGGTGTTGGTCAGCAATTATTTCAGCACCTAATCGATTTAGCAAAAAACCACGGTTGTCATATGGTGCAGTTAACCACAAATAAACAACGCCCGGATGCTTACCGTTTTTATGAAAGCTTTGGCTTTGTCAATTCACATGAAGGCTTTAAGCTGTCTTTGTGATGTGCTGCTACAAAACAAACACTCAATGCCCGCATCGCGGTAGTTAGCTTGCCTACGGATGCAGTAGCTTTTGCTTGTTTTTCTAACGCAACGCGCTCAGCGGCATCTAATGCAAGTGCACACTCTGCTGTTGGCATAGCATTTGCAAAACCACCAGGCATTTGTATTTCAAATAATCCGCTGGCATCGCTGTAGTCCAAATCATTTATATAGCGCAATTGACGAGTCAACACTTTATCATCTGCGAGTGTGCATAAAGGAATGACGCGAGCATCAGGCAAAGAAGTATACAAGGATTGTATAAATGTCGTTGTTACTTTTAATAACTCAAACGGTGTAATGTCTGGGTGTTCGCGTTTAATTGCTAAAATCAATTTCGGTAAAAAGGTGATTTTTGTTGTTGCGGTTTGTGGGCAATCTGGCAATAAACTTTCGAGGTGCAGTATTTGTTCTTGGGTTACAGTATTTAATTGCTCAGCATTGAAAATATTAAAACCATGCATCATGCAAATCAAGCGTGCAGTCGCTGGAGCTTCGGGGTTTAATGCTGTGTCGGTAAGGGTGGCGGCTTTTCTAAGGTAAAGGTCAGTTAAGTTTGCTGTGATATTTATTACAGTCCCTGCTCTAATAAGCACTTGAGTAAAGTTAGTATAAAAATTTAATGTGTCTTTATCTAATGTGGCGCCTATACCGTCACCATGTTTGCCTGGTTCGTGGGTGATATTAAAGCTGCAGGCATTGAGGATCCAAAACTGCTGTAGTAATTCCGGTATTTTAGGCATGCAGTCAACGGTAAGCTCTGCAACATTTTCCGCAAGATAAGCCCAGCGATAATGCACAAAGTCTTTAAAAGCGTCTTGTATTATTGATATAAGGCCTGAAGCAGGCTTGCCGCTGTGTGTGATCAAGGGTATAAGTTGCGTAAACGCTAGTGGGTCTTTCGTTAGAACATCAGCAAGCCACATCACCGAGTCTTTTGGCAAGCTTCTTCTTTGATCGTCGCTGAGCTGCGCGGCTACAGTGGGGTTGAGCTTTAAGCCGTCAGCCAGTGTTACGAATGCCAGTAGTTTGAGCTGGGCTTTTGTGCCCTGAAAAGTTAAGGCATGCAACTGAGCAAAGGTATCTTTATCAATGGCGTTTTCTTGCTTACTAGCGAAGGGGGTATAAGAATCCCTATTAAGCTCAATCAGTGACTTTAATCGGTGCATAGCGCGGTAGGGTTCATTCAGCAGTGATTGCTGGATTCTTGCGGGCAGTTTGTCATTTTCAGCAGCAACGAACATAAGATGCAGTGCTTGTTTGGTTGGCTCTAGCATGCCAAGTTTGTCCAGTTCTAACGTAGTGATTGGGTACGCTGTAAGTACTGCTTCAATATTGTGTCGTGACATGGTTGCCTCTTTGTTCATAATATTATCAATTTCGACATAATACCGGAGTTATATCTCCTGTCAATCTCATGCGTTTTTGTTATGAGTTATGTATAGATGAACTATGCGTCAGAATCATTTAGAATTAAACTAATTCCCGCCTTCCAAGGATAGAAGTTGAACAATTTAATGTCGCGATTTATGCAAGGATTGGTTGCTACTGTATTAGCAACTGTGTCGATAACAGCAAGTGCCGGATTAATGAAATGGCATGCTTGCAGCTCTAACCCCGCTTACCAGTGCGGTAATCTTAAAGTACCGATGGATTACCAAGATCCCACTAAGGGTTCGATTGTATTGCCAGTTATTTATATTCCAGCATTAAAGTACGCCAGTGGCACATTGTATTTTAACTCCGGTGGTCCATGGGGTGATTTTGTTCAGCATGTACAGCGTTTTTATCGGGATCGTTTTCCGAATGAACTGAAACAGAACTTTGATATCATTACGTTTAACCCACGCTCAGTTGCTCCTAATGCGGTGTTATGTCAGTCAGATGATATGGCGGCGTTATATAAAAACCAAAATACCATTATCAAAACCTTTCCGGGTGATAAGTCAGGTGCATCAACACTGTATAATTTAATTGGCTATAAAAATAAAACATGCAACTTTGGGCCGCTGGCTGCTTATAGCGATACCAAAGCGACGGTAAAAGACCTTGAGCGTTTGCGAGAATTATTACAAATTCACCGGTTGGATTTTTATACGGCGTCTTATGGTACGCATTTAGCGTTGGATTATTTATTACAATATCCAACACATGTGGGTCGTATGATTTTGGATGGCAATATGCTGCCGAATAATGATTTGATGGCGAGCAGTTTGTCGCGTGCAGCTGGATTAGATGCGAACCTCAATGGTTTTTTTGATTTTTGTGCAGCCGCAAAAACACATTGTGCACTTTACCATAAAGCACCGAAAGAAATGTTAACTGCCGCTGATATGCGTAAGCATTATCAGCAATTGATGAGTCAGGCGGAGGTGAAGGCGTTACCGACATCTAAAGCTTATGATCAACGTGGATTTAGTGCGGCGATGTTTACTATTTTACTCACCATGGATATGGAGCATGCCAGCCAATGGCCTGACTTAGCCAAAGCATTAAACAGTGCTATCGTTAATGGCAATGCTGATTTATTGATGCAGCAATATGTTAGTGCGTTAGCAGGCAAGTACAATGTAAAAACCAATATTTATGACGTCAATGATAGAACGGTCACCGATGTTAATGCACCTGTACTGTGTTTGGATTACTTGCACCCTGGCGGCAAATCGAAAACAGGCATGTTGCAACAAATCAGCTATCTGCAAAAATCTTCACCTTTATTGGGCGGAGCGGCGATGACGACTAAAGCGTTACGCTGTGTTGATTGGCCGATTGCGGCGAAGCCATTATTTCCTGAAGTGCCACCGGGTGGAGTTGAGGCTAAAGGCGCAACGGTGATGTTGTTTGCGAATAAATATGATCCAGTAACACCGGAAAATAATGCATGGGCGGTGTGGAATTACTTGAAAGCGTTACAAGTGAATGTGCATATGGTGACATGGAACGGCATCGGTCATACGACCATTTTAGGCAATTCACCGCGTGGTGATTGCCCCTTTAAAATGATGGATCAATTTTTAATGGGTACCCAAATTCCACGAGTGACGCATTGTGTGAATCATGTCAATCCATTTTTACCAAAAGTGAATGATGAGGAAAATTAATTGAAAGTAGGTGTATTAGGCGGAACGGGTTGGATAGGTTCGCATATTGTTAATTATTTGATTGAGAGCAAAACAATAGCAGCACAAGATGTTTATGTGTCGAATCATTCGGGTGATTTTTCAACGTTTAAGCATAAGGATGCGGTGAATTGCACGACTGATAATCAAGCGATTGCTGACACTTGTGATGTGGTTTTCTTAAGTGTACCGCCGCGTTGTGTTGACCAGCTACAAATGCAGGTGAAGCATGCCTTGGTGATATCAGTGATGGCGGGTGTGCAAATGGCTTCGTTACAGCAAGTAACACAAGCCGATCGTATTGTGCGCAGCATGCCGAATGCGGCGGTGGAAGTGGGTGAGTCGATGACGCCTTGGTTTGTTACTGATGCAGTCAACCAACAAGATAAACAAACCGCACAACATCTGTTAGAAACATTTGGTCACGCGATTGAAATTCAAAATGAGGATCAATTGAATTTTCTTACTGCTTTATCTGGTTCAAGCCATGGCACCATTGCCTATTTTCAAGCAGCGATGATTCAAGCTGCGACGAACTTTGGTTTGCCGGCAGGTCAGGCTAAAGAAATTGTGCAGCAAGTGTTTACTGGTAATAGCCTATTAATGCAGCGTGGCAAACGTGATGCGCAAGCAGATGTTGACCTCGTCATTGAGTACGCAGGCACCACAGCTGCGCTATGTACCCGCATGAACGAGCTTGAGGTGGATAAGCGCATTGAGCAAAGTATTTTGGCGAGCTATCAAAAAGCCAGCTCCAATATGAATTCTAGTGGCTAATTTTCTTCTGCTTGTACCATAGGCATTACTACCAGTACCTGCTCAACAATTATATTTCAACATTATCAAGAGCAGATGATGCTGGACTTGTTGTTTGCCTTTATACATCATTTACTATGATATGTGCTTCTTGGTGTAGTCGCCAGCTTAGGAGCAGTTCAATGTACAATTTTGTTCGTGCATATCTTAACAACGCTACTGAATTGCTTTTACATATCACATTGCCGGTTGTGGCGTGGGTTATAGAGTTATAGTGGTATATAGGTAAGCAAATTCTTAAAAAACAAGAAGATGCTGACTGGGGGAATGGTCTTATTGATGCACTTTCGCTGATTTAAGGCACAGTTTTCCAGAGACTAGAGGGTTTTAAACTAACGCAAATGTTGTACCACTAATGTTTATAAAACGTATAAATAATATCCCCGCCCGATCCTAAATAACTTTGCGTAGTTTGTATCGCCCATTTGGGGGTAATCATATAGCGTAGTAAGAATGTATTATTTTGATCGATCAAACCGCGGCTGTAGCGTAAATAGATTTTCTGGGTAATGTATTTACCGACGACGAAAGCGTTCTGTGAATCGATAGGGTTACCAGCGATGTCCATTGAGGTTTCGGACTCAACACCAAACTCACTTAAGCCTAAGCCATCTTCGAGTTTGCTCATAAAGCTGCCGATGTGAGATGGACCGCCGCTATTGAATGCGTTAATTAATACCGTTAAGTCAGCTGCAGAGCCGCCACCGCTGGCATGGCCAAGTACTAAATAAGATAAAATATCGGTTTGATTTAAACTGACGGGTGATGAAAACAGTTTGAGTTTGGGATGTTTGGCGGTACCTGTAACGTTTACACCAACCGTTAAATCATTCACGCCTAGTTGCATAATGCCGGCGCTGGAGTTGGTGCTTAATGTGCGGCTGGCGGTGACATCTAAGTTAGGATTTACAAGTGGGCTATTGCGGTAAATCACCGATGCCTGCGTGATATCCAATTTTTGTCCGTGGGCATCGAACTTGCCATTTTTTAACGATAGTTTTCCATTGCCGATAAGTGCCTGACCCGGTTCTTCTTGTATGGTTAGGTTGCCAGTCACATTGCCGGTTGCACCAAAACTGTTGACTTTAACATCATCACCCATCACGACTAGAATTTTTATCGCTGTTTTCCATTCATTGGGTACGGCGGGGGCTTCGTTAACAAAAACAATTTCAGATGAGGGCAGCGTGACAGAGCTGTCAAAGCCTTGTGGAGCAATTAACGCTTGTGGAATAATAATTTTTCCGGTAACACGTATTAATTTATTTTTAATGTGTATTTTTAAGTCAGGTGACGCTTCGGCTTGATAGTTCATGGTGCTAATGACGGGAACATTGTGGCCGGTGATGCGTGAGTTACCGTCGAGCGTATAGTCGCGTAAGCTCATGGAGCCTTGTGCTCTCAATGGCTTTTTATTGCTAAATATTTTTAAACTGTAGTTAAGGTTGCGGTCTACCGTATGTGCAACTAGCAAGCCACCACTTAATTGAATGCCAAGGTCAGGCAGTGTGATATTGGCTTTGGTGAGGTCGGCAATGCCTTTGATTTTTGGGTTTAACCATTTGCCATCCACGGCAAGTTTTATCGATAGTGGGCCGTTGGTATTTATTGTGGTAGGTAAGATGATATTGAATTTGCTGAGTTGTTTTAGTTGTAGATCTAATTTGCCTTTAATTGATGGGTTATCATCGGTGGTTAGGTGAGGCATTGGTGATGCATTAAATTGTAATCTTAGGTTATCACCACCAGTTGTTGAAAAATTCTGTTGTAATACCAGTTTATCTTTTTTGAAATCAATGGCAGCAAGGGCTTGCTTAAAACGTAGCGTTTGTTGCAATGCGCCGTCGCCCAGTATTGCAATCAAACGATTAATTTTTATTGTAGCTTGTGCAGCAGTAATGCCGATGGTATCACCGTTCACGCTAGCATCAGCATTGAGTTGGCCTTTTAATCGGTAGTCATCTGGATATATACCTTGCAAAGCGGCCAAGTTTATTTTGGCTTGTAACTTAGCACTCCATAGGCTGGGTGTTTGTTCGCCTGAAAAACATAAGCGGCCACCTTTGGTGCTTAACCAGCAAAACGGTGCGATGCTTTTTTGTTGTGTGCTGTATGTTAGTTGGATGGGATGATTGAGTCGCCAATGATCTAAGGGTTTACCATTGAGTGATAATGTGGGTATTTTTGCTGCCCATGATTTATTAGCCACATCATATTTACCCTGCAATGCCAGTAACACTTTCCCAAGGCTGGTATCCATGGTGAGTTTGGCGGTATGGTTTTGTAATGAGCCTCTCGCGGTTAGTGTCGTATTATCCACTTGTATATTAGGTGTTTGAATTTTTTGTGCATGCACGTTAAGTGTAGAAGTTTTGCTGTTGTTTATGTGGAGTTTCCATTGTGCCGTTAGGTGTTCAAGTTTATTGGATTCAAAGGCGATTTGCTTGAGCTCGATATGACCTTGAGCATCGGGTTGGTGGGTGTCGCCAGTAATGCTACCTTGACCATTGATCGATCCGAGTAACAAGGGGGATAGCCGCTCTAAATGGGTGAGGTTAGCATTCCATTTTAAGTTCCAATTATTTTTATGGTGCCCAACGATATTAAGTGTGCCTAAAGAGGTGATGAGGCGTGTATTAATGCTGAAATCTTCTAAGTTACTGTAGTGACTTTTGATGATTCCAGAAATCCAATGATCACCGAGTTGCAGTTTTCTCACATTTAAGTTGCTGGTAATTAATAGTGATGGGTTCCATTGCACGCTGGCTTTGCCGGATAGTGTGCCGCCCAGTGCGCTTGATTCACGGATCTGTAGTTTTACCCTGTCGAGATTGCCTTGGCCAGTGATCTTTGAAGTGATTAATGGCGAAATTACTGTGGATTTGACCTTATAGTTTGTTGGTGTGCCGACGACTGAAATGCGCGCATGAATCTTATAGGGTTCATGCAGGTAACTATTAAATACCACGCTTACTTTTTGTTTGGTGAGTATGGCTTGCAGGTGTGTGTTGCGAATATTAAATGTTTTTTTAGCAGGTTTGCTGTAATACGTTATTCTGTTTACGTTGGCATCCTTAATAGTAATATCAAATGGTAAGGATAAGTCGATTGAGTCAGTGCTGGCTGGTGTTTTTCGTGCTTTTTTTAACACGAAGTATTTAATGCTACTGGCGCTGAGTTTGTTGACATGTAAATGCAGGGCGAATAAATAAATCGGGCGCCAATCGAGTTTCAGTTGATTAACTTCAATGCGTTGGTGCTTATTGATATACCGTATCTGGCTAAAAGTGGCAGTGGTAAATAGGTTGCCTTTGGCGTTGATAATTTCAAGTTGGTTGTTCGAAAATTTTTGACTAAGATAAACAACAGACTTTAAGCCGAAAGGCGTGCTTAGTAATATAACCGAGCCTAGCACTAAGATAATCAGTGTGGCTATTATGCCTATGATGGTTCGTTTTATCATATGGTCGGCCCCATGCTAAATTGTATACGCCAATGATTACCAGGAATCAGTGGCCTGGCTAACGATACTTCAAGTGCACCTACCGGTGATAACCAGACGATAGCTGGGCCCGTACCGGCCAGGTAGTTTCCTAAGAATTTGTTACTGACACTGCCGAAATCATAAAAACCGGCGATATAGAGTTGGCCTTTAATGCGTTGTTGCACTTCGACGCTGCCTACCACTAAGTTGCGGCCGGGACCCATGGATTGAAACGAATAACCACGTACGCTATCGGCACCACCGGCAAGTAACTGCAAAGACAATGGCAGGTTGTTGATATTATTAATCACTGTATGGCCGAGTTGGCCTCGCGTAATGAGTCGGGTATGTGTATGTCGTATAGTGTAGAGGTACTTGATCCCTGTTTGCGCTTGAAAGAATGAGTTGCGTGACAGTAGGTGTTTGGATGCAACGTTTGCTTGCAAATTAAACCGGTAACCTTCGGTTGGGTTCAGTTCTTTATTGGTATGCACGTAGGTCCATTGAATGCTTGGCATTAAAACATTGGCATCGACGTACGGTTGTGTGGTCAGCGCGTAACGTTCATTGAGGTACTGCAACATAATGGTTTGTTGCCATTCTTTGGCGGCACCTAAAGCAGTAGAGTAACTGAACCCAACGGTTCTGTTGTACGCGTTACCGGTGGGGATGGTTAACGAGCCGAAGCCTCCACTAAATGCGTACTGGTCGTTGATAGGGTCTTTGCCAGGAATGATGTAGTTGGCGATGAGGTAGTTATTCCACTCTGATGCGCGTAAATTTACATTGAAGCGATGTCCCCATTGATTGACGGGTACCCAATCAAAACCGAGCAATGCGCGAGGGCCGGTGTCCGTTCCGTAACCGGCGCCGATGATATAGTGTTTGGAGTTACGGTCGGTCAGCTTAACGTCAATCGGAACCACGTAATAGGCTTTATTCACCGGTGTATCAACGACGACGGAATTAAAATAGTCACTGTTTATTAGGTTGGTGCGTAGCGTTTGGACTTTCTTGCTGTTGTAAGCTTGCCCTTGTTTATATTGTAGGTATTCGCGTAAGAATTGGTTATTGAGTTTATTTTTTGAAAACGATGTATGGCCAAATAAAAATTGCCGTCCGGTGTTGAAGTGAAGAATAATAACAGCCGTATGCGTGTTGGTATTAATCTGGATTTGGCTTTCAACCATTTTGGCATCAAAGAAACCATATTGGCTGGCTAAGCTAAACATGTGTTGTTTAACGCTTTCGTATCGTGAGGTGTCGAGTGGGTCGCCTACTTTGATTTTGGTGTGTTTTAGTAAACGTTTGTAGGGTTTGATTTTACGTCCTGCGCCGCTGATGGTAATGGAAACTTGAGAAACATGAACGCGTGGGCCTGGCCGCACATAGACATGCATTAGCCATTTGCCTTCTTGTTTGGTTTGGCGTGTGCGTACGCTGGCGTGAAAATAACCATAAGGTTTGACGGCTTGTTCGACGTTGTATGCCACCTCGGATACCGCGTGACGAACCACGAGCGGTTTTTGATCTTTTTTATTAATTTCTTTAGCAATAATGGCTAATTGGTCTTGTGCATTTTTTAGAGCTTTGCCTTCGATGCCACTGACTTGAAAAGAAATAGAAGTTGCTGCGTATAAGCAATACGAACCGAGCAGCAAGCCTAAGGTGGCCAGCAATTGAAGTGGGCGACGAAATTTCATCCTATGGAGTATATCAGTTTCGCATGGGCGAATCTCGTGATAAAGTTGGCGCATGAATAACGCAGCTTATATTTCATTTGACCGTCAGCAGTGGCAGCAATTGCGCAAAGAAACGCCTATGCCATTAATTGAAGCAGACTTGGAACAATTGCACGGCGAAATTGAAATGGTATCGCTGCAAGAAGTGCGCGATATTTATTTACCGCTGTCGCGACTGTTAAGTTATTACGTTACAGCGCGTCAGGCGTTGCACCATGCCACCAGTGAATTTTTGTCGCGCCCGGAACCTAAGGTACCGTATGTGATTGGTGTAGCTGGCAGTGTGGCTGTTGGAAAATCAACCACGTCACGTGTATTGCAGGCGTTATTGTCGCAATGGCATGATCATCCGCGTGTGGCCTTGGTACCCACCGATGGTTTTATTTTTCCTAATGCGACATTGGAAGCACAAAATTTAATGCAGCGTAAAGGCTTTCCGGAGAGCTATGATTTACCTCAGTTATTGCAATTCTTAGCTGATTTAAAATCGGGCCAGCCAGCATTACAAGTGCCGATCTATTCGCATCACAATTATGATATTTTGACGGATGAGCACCAAACGGTTGATCAGCCGGATATTGTGATTTTGGAAGGGCTGAATATTTTACAAACCGGTGGTGTTGGCGCGGCAGCTACTCAACAACAGTTTGTTTCAGATTATTTAGATTGTAGTATTTTTGTTGATGCTGAGCCTGAGGTGATTGAGCAGTGGTATATTGAGCGCTTTCAAAGTTTTCGTCAGAAAGCATTTAAGGATCCCACCGCTTATTTTCATCGTTTTTCACAATTGAATAGTGAAGAAGCGGTAAAAATGGCTATGCGTTATTGGCATGAAATCAATTTGTTAAATCTTGAACAAAATATACTGCCTTTCAAGCAGCGTGCACGTTTAATTCTATCCAAAGATAAAGATCATTTAGTACAAAATGTTTATATGCGTAAAATTTAGTCTTTTGACGCCCCTAACACTTGTTATTTTTTTCTACAAAGTTATACTCCGTGATCTAGTGGGATAAGGGGGAAGTATAAAATGTCCAGAAGTGATATATCGACAAGAAGTGCTGCGTGTGTAGCTTTAGTTAGCATAGCAATTACCCATGCAGTAGAAGCATGGCAAATTATTACGTCGAGTAAAGGCGAGTATCCTCGGTTTGGTGTAGGTTATATTGGCGGTTTAATGATGTTGGCCAGTCTCGGTGTGTATGCGCAAGCGCGACGTTCTGATCGAGTAGTTGAGCCTGTCCCAGTGAATCGCTTTACGAAAGCCAATATCATTGCAGGTGTTGCGTTATTGAGCGTATCTGCACTGGTTGCTGTGGGTTATTTGAGTGTGAAGATGGGGCCTAGTAGCGAATCGGATTCGGGTATAGATTTTAGTGCGCATACTAAAGCGATTGTAAATATGGTGTTACGTATTCCAGCGGCCTGGGCAGCTACTCATCTAGTGTCGGCTGCGGCGTCTCATGCCGTTGATTTCTTCACTCGCAGGGAACCAACTGACACGGAGCGGGGCCTTCTTTCAGATACTGATGCTCTGGAAGCAGCAGAGAGAGGAGCACCTGTTGCAACGAGACCCTAGGGTAATTCGGTAATATGTGTGGGAGCAGAAGTGATGTATAAAAACGTAGGGGCAGGTGCCAGCATTGGTTTGTTATTGCTAAATGCCGTTGGCGCTTGGACAACGTGGGACTACAGTGAGAGTCAGCCCGAACAATTTAAAGCAATTAAAGTAGGGGCCGGTTTAGTAGCGACATCTTTCTTGGCAGCAACGGCCGTTTTTCATTATGAAAACCGCCAGCAAACACGGGCGTCACATCCACGACCTGATAATCATGTGATCAACAGTATATTGCAACAAAATAAATTTGTGGCGACCAATGCCACATTCGCTTGTTTGGGTGTTGTAGCAGAATTGCTTATTTTGGGGATATATGCTGAAAAACATCAAGATGCTAATCACAATGTCACATGGAGTGCTGACTTGATTAAAGCGGTTGTCATTACTGGTATGCTTTCTGTTACAACCGCAGCATCAGCAGCGTTAAGTTTTGCGATTGATTACACAACGCAGAACGTTGCGTCAGCAGGTACAACGGCGGAACCTGGTCGCGATGATGACTATCATCGAATGGCAGCACCACTATCACTGGTATAAAGGAATCAATATGCCAAACAATTTTCAAGCGGCTGCTGTTACGACATTTGCTATAGCGGTAGCGGATACCTATATCGGTTGGGAGGTTGCCTGCCCGGGAAAATATGAGTGGATTAAACTACCGCTATTGGTTTGCTCACTCGCCGTGATGAAAAAAATGGCTTCTGAGTATGCCAACAATCTGCAGCAGCTACCGGGTAATCAGCGTCGACGCCAACCCATCTGTGATACGTTACATAAAAACAGTTTTACCAGTGGTCAAATGCTTGGCGCGATTGTTTTGGTGTGTTTATCGGTAGTTTCTTTTGTTTCTACTCAGCGGGGTACGGGGGAGGACGATCAGCAGGACTTATCGTCTGGTCATAGTAATGCCATCAAATTGGGTGTGGTGCTACTCGCGAGTGCCGCAGTGAGTGCGTTAGCTATTGTGTTGGTTAATACGATTGAGCGGCGACATCAGGTAGATCACCCGTTGGCTGTAGGTCTGTTAAGCCCCAGTGTAGCTTCGTCAGTGACTACAGGCTCGCCAATGCCGTCGCCGCAGCCGGATGATGTTGTTGTTGATGTGGGAGTGAGCCAACCGCAACCTATGTAACCCGGTTTCGGAATCAGTCTTAACCATGTTATGCTAGGCAAATGCTATACCGTTGCTTATTAATTCTATGTTTATTTTTGCCCAGCGTTTCATTATTGGCGTGGGGCGCGACCGGTCATCGTGTGATTGGGGCGATAGCTTACGCGCATTTAACCCCTGCTGCTAAACAAGCAGTGAATAAATATTCGCTTATCTTTTCTAAAAGCAAACTGCCGTTGAATCGCTTTATGGCGATGTCAGCTTGGCCAGATTTTCTGCGTATGCGTGGTGTCGATAATTTTAATCAATGGCACTTTATTGCTTACCCCTATGAGCGTGATGGTGTTAAGGGGCATCGTTATCCGCGTAAAAGCTTGGTGTGGGCTGTGCGTTACAATGAATTCCAATTCAAACACAGTAAATCAAGTCGTAATCGCGGTAAGGCATTAGCATTTATTGTGCATTTGTTTGGTGATGGTCATCAGCCAATGCACTGTATTACGCTATATAGTAAGCGTTTTCCGCAGGGTGATGAAAATGGTTTGCGTTATAAGCTTGATAATGCAAGATACCAAGATTTGCATCAGTATTGGGACGCCGGTGGTGGGTTGTTAACTATGTCACGCATTGCGTATTCGAAATATTTAAAAAAAGTTAGCGCTTTAGCTAAAAAATTGCAGCAGCAATACCCGTGGTCAACATTGCAAAAGCAAGCCGCAGAGCAAAACCCAAAAGTATGGACACGTAAAAGTTATGAGATTGCTAAGGATACCGCTTATAGTATTCCATTTGATAGCAAAATAACCAAGCGCTATCGTCAGGCAGCGCGACAGGCCTCCGCTAAACAGCTGGTGTTGGCTGGTTACCGTATTGCTTATTGGTTGAATCATAATGTACGACAACAAGATCGCGTGAATAAAAAAACCAAATCGAAACAGAAGAAATAAAATATTTGTAATACATGGATCCCGGATCGGGATGGTTAAACCGTCATTGCGAGCCACGCAGTGGCGCGGCAATCTCATGATAAAAACTAGATTGCTTCGTCGTAAGCTCCTCGCAATGACAAAGTTGATGATAAGAAATGACTAATATAAAAAAAATTGTAGCCAGTGATGGTGTTACGAGCATGAGCTTTGTGCCAGCGATTGGAGGTATGGGTTGTTCGTTAATTATGCCGGGTGTGCATGGGCCACGTGAATTATTGTATTTGCATGATGAGGCCGCTGGCCTCCTTGATTGGACTGGATCCCGGATCGGGGTCCGGGATGACAACACCGCCGCTGTCATCCCGACTCCTAGCCCTGTCATCCCGACTCCTAGCCCTGTCATCCCGGCCCCTGAGCCGGGACCCAGTCAGCAAGCAATCGCCGATTTAATCGGCGGTTGGCCTTTTTGTTTTCCGGTGTGCGCTCGCCTCTCACATGAAGGCGAAGAAGGCGTTTACATGTACAAAGATCAACGTTACGACATGAAAATCCATGGCGTGTCGTGGTATCTGCCGTGGCAAGTGATTATTGAAGAACCTTCACGCTTGGTATTGCAGCTAGAAGCCAATGATCATACGCGAAAAATTTACCCTTTTGAATTCTGTGTCACATTGGATTACCGCATTGAGCCTGGCAAGTTAACTTGCCATCAGACCTATACAAATAATGGTGATGATAAAATGCCGTACTATGCTGGCTTTCATCCGTATTTTTTAACACCAGCTGTTGATCAAGGTAAAGCCGATGTTGTGGTGGCGTTTAGTAGTGACTATCGTTTGCAATATAATGATGAGTTAACTGATATTGTTGGCAAGCAGCCAGCGATCAAGTGGCCTGCTTCGGCAAGCGACCCGGCAATCAATGAGCAGTTGTCACATGTGGAGGGTGATAATAGTTTTCAACTGCGATACCCCGATGGCGATTACGTGACTATGCGTTGTTGGTCGGATGACGATGCGGATATGTTTCCTTATATACAAACGTATACCATGGCGCATAAACCATTTGTTTGCGTTGAGCCGTGGATGGATCACCCCAATGCACTGAATACCGCTGGTGCTTGCCGGTGGTTGCGGGCGGGTCAGTCTGAAACCGCCATGATGGAATTGGTGTTGTCGTGAATGGGTGCCAGTAAGCAGAAGTCAACCATGTGGTTTCGTTTAAGCTGCATACTGCTATTAAGGTGTATAGGGTGCCTCTTTTACGGAAGTAAAGCGCAGCGTAGTGGAACGAAGCGAGCCATGAAGTAAAAGAGGTGCGCTGTGCGCCTTGATAGCAACGGTATTGTAGTTGTAAGTCGAGGAATGACATGGTGGACTTCTGAGGCGAGTATGATACTCTTCAGAATCTCGCTGTCGACTAGGTGATTTTTTAATGTACAAAACTGCTGTATTTTTCATTCTGATGTTTCTGCTTTCCTGTATGGGGCAGATCAGTTCGGATGTCTATTTACCAGCCTTGCCAGTGATCAGCGAAGATTTAGGTGTACCAGTCCATCCTGTGCAATTAACCATTGCATTATTCTTTTTCGGTTTTGCTGTTTCGCATTTATTTTATGGTCCGATATCCGATAGTGTGGGCAGAAGGAAGCCATTGATCGTAGGTATTATTATTGCCATGATTGGCAGTGTGATTTGTATTTATACCACGCATATTCGAACGTTAGAGATTGGCCGATTTGTCCAAGGTTTTGGTGCGGGTGCAGCTGCCACGATCTACCGGTCGGTGTTAAGTGACTTATATTATGGTAAGAAGCTGTCGAAAGTTAGTTCGTTTTTAGATATTAGTCGTATCTTTTTACTGGCGTCTTCGCCGCTGATCGGTGCGATTATTATGCATATTACCGGCAGCTGGCGCAGTTGTTTCCAGTTTTTGTTTTTGTATAGCGCTGTGAGCTTGATTGGTGTGTTGCTGATTTTAAAAGAAACCAACGAGCATAAGCATTTACACAAAGTTGAAATCAAGCACATTGCGAATAATATTTTTACGTTGGTTAGCAGTAAAGTGTTTATGGGGTATACCTTATTTGTCATGTTAACGTTTGGTGGAATCTTGTGTTGGTTAACGACGTTGCCCATCGTGCTTCAGCGTGTAGTGGGCATGTCGCAGATTGGTTTTGGTGGCGTCTCGGCGCTAGCGGGCATGTTCTTTATGGTCGGTGGTGTGATTAACGCTTTTTTGGTTGGCCGCTTAGGTTTAAATCGCATGTTATTTATTGGCTTTAGTATTATGTTGTTAGCTGGTTTGTTAATGCTGGGATTAGGCTTGTATGGTTATATCGATATCTATGTGATTATGGTGCCAGTGATTACCTTTATTATTGGCTCCAGTATGGTGTTCCCGAATTCTTATGCGGGTGCGTTTCGGCCGTTCAAAATGATGGCAGGCACAGCCAGTGCGATCTTTGGCTTTATGCAAATTCTCGGTGGTGCGGTCAGTAGTTTTATTATGTCGTATATGCAAACTTACAACCAAATCCCACTGTCGATTGCGTTGATTGTTGTGCCCGGTTGCGCCTTCGTGATTTTAGCCACGATGGTTAATCAGCGCAGTATGGACGCAGCGATTGCCAAAGCGGCGAAGACGGCTGAATGATTTCTTAATATTAACCAATAGCTTACTTATGTAGTTTGACATTAAAACAAAGCTCCGCTAATCTCGCCGTACAAAATATAAACAATTCAAGAGGGTATCCATGCGATCAGGACATGTAAAAGCGGTAGCGGTGGTTTTATTCACAGCAGCGGTGGCTTATTGGTATGGGCGTACCACTAAGGAGGAAGACTTGCGCAGAGATGCTGGCGCGGTGTCGAGTCTATTGATGGGTTTGTCTGTTAGACAGCGCACAGAAATTCTAGTTGGTCTGATTAATTCGAAGGGTATACGTCCCGGTATGTTTGGCATGCATGTTGAAGGCGTGGCAAGCAACCCTGGTGACCGCAAAGATTATTATATTCGCCCTTACCGCTCGCCATTTGTGGGTGCGCATACAGCTATGTTTGTTGTTGATGAAGAGGAAGAAAAATGTTCAGTGCTGTTGTGTTGGAATCCTAAAGAGAAGCGGTATGAGTTATCGGGTGGCTATATGCAGCCGATGGATTTAAAAAAGCTTGGTCTGACTGCTGAGCAGCAAAGAGATCATAATGCATGTGACCGCTATGATAAGAATTTAGCGTACACAGCACGGCGTGAGCATTTAGAAGAAACCGGTTTGCGTCTCCCTATTGCTCGTTTGAAACAGCTCGAAACACGCAGTGGCATTGGCCAAAATAAAATGAATGCACACTCGGTCGATGCATTTTACTTTGCGTCTATCACCAAAAAAGAATTGGATAGAGGCTCTTTTGGTAAGTTAAGAGCCGGCGACGATGTCAGTAAGGTGAAGTTGGTGCCTATGGAAGGGTTAAGCGAATATAATATTCGTCGTGATCACCTCGAGGTAATTCAGCAAAGCCACTCTATTCTGAGTTGGCGGTCTTTGCCGGATAGACCGGCAACACCTTAAGCTTGATCCGTTGCATGGCGTTTCACAAAACGCATTTGTTGCCAGAATGTCATTGGCACACCGAATAGATATAACCACAACGTTATCTTCATAAACACACCACTGGTTAAACCTAGCGCATGAATCCAATAGAGTAGATGTGGGTTGCTGGTATGTTGGCTAAGGTCAAAGTGCGGGAAATAATAGCTTAAAATCATGCAGTTAGTGAATAATAGTAGTTCGAGCCCACCTGAGAATCTACCTAATAATAGGCGCCCGGTGTGAATTTGAACTAAAAATACGCTGGTGGCAGCTGTGCTGCGTAGCAACAGTATAAAGATGTATAACGGCTGGAACAGTTGAAAGCGGGTCGCAAATGCGGTCAACATAAAGATAAAGTAACCGGTATCTAAAAAGTGGTCAAGGTAAGCGCCATACTCAGAGGTTTGGTGCGTTAGCCGTGCGTGAATACCATCGAGCGCATCGAGCAGGTACCACAGTAAATTAAATACAGACCACAGGATAAATGCGCTGGGATCTGGAATCGCAAACAAGCATATGCAGGCAATCATCGATGAGGCAAATGCAGCGCAAGTGATTTGATTCGGAGAGACCGATCGGGGTACAAAATGTGCGATCTTGCCAAGTAAAAAATAAGTTAAGCGGTAGATGTAATCTTTATAGTCATCTGGCATGATGACGCCTTCGTTAGCCATGGTCGTTACCTTTCGTGATTGACGAGAAGTTCCTTCTTATACTTGGTCATATAGCTTTCTAATTCCTTTAGGAAGTGTTTAATATCATGAGTCGATATGTCTCCTATACACGATAGACGAAAGCTATTAGCTATCGGTATCTTTTTAGGGTATATGGTAATTCCCTTGGCGTAAAGGTGATCATGTAATAGATTAAAGTCATATTTGCAGCCATCGTTTGGAAACTGCACAGTGACTAGTAATTTGGATTGACAAGTTTGGGGGGTGACACAATGAAACCCTAACTCGCCTAGGCCTTTGGTTAGCACATTATAATTGTGTTCAAAACGTTCAATGCGTTGTTGTGCACCTTCGGCAAAAAATTCATTTAGTGCTTGTTTGAATGCATACGCCACTTGGATCGCTGGCGTGAATGGCATTTCACCACCGCGTTCTAGTGCGTGGTGTTGTTGATGCAGATCAAAATAAAAACTGCGCGCATGGCCTTCACTGTTTAATAAGCTGTCACGCTTCGCAATAACAAATGCCATGCCTGGCATGCCGTGTAGGCATTTATTTGAACTACTGATTAAATAATCGATGTGATCATTTGGCATATGGATAGGGCTACCAGCAAAGCTCGACATCGCGTCGACAATGTATTCACAGTTATATTTTTTGCACAGCTCACCGACGGTGTGTAATGGGTTGAGTGTGCCAAGCGAGGTTTCATGATGCACCATCGCGAGGTGACTGATGTCGTTGTCGCGTAATGTATTCTCTACGGCTTGCGTATCGAGTGGTTGGTCCACTGGTTGTGTGATTTCAATCACGTTTAATCCGTAGCGGGTGGCAATTTTAACCAAACGTTCGCCATAAGTGCCGTTGCTAATAATGGCAATGGTTTGATCATCCGCTACCACAGAGCTTAAACAAGCCTCAAGTGCGCCGGTGCCTGAGGCGGTAAATAAAATCGCGCTGTAGTTGTCATCGGCGTTAGCCACTTTGATTAAGTCGGCGCGGATATGTTGTATTAGTTGGGTGAACTCCGTTTCGCGGTGACAAATGTCTTCAACGATTAGTGCTGATTTGACGCCGTGAGTGGTCGTCACAGGGCCTGGGTTTAATAAGATTTTTCGGTTCATGCTTGTTTGTCCGCCGCAGATTCAGTTTCCAGTGATCGAATTTTTGCATATAAACGTTGTGCACGTTGTAAATGAAATAAGTTATCGATTTCACACCAGGCAAGGTCATCTATTTTATGGCAGTGCAAAGCCGCATGTTGTGCCAGTGTGACTAAACCTTGCTCTTCGTAGCAGCCTTGTTGCAGTTGCGCCTGGTCTTTATCAAGCAGCTCGACTAATAGTTGATAACTGGCAAGGTTCATTTTACTAATACCGACAAACTCACCCAAGAAGTGTTCTTTATTGATGTCACCCCATTGTTTGCTCATGTTGATCAGCTGACCTTTGTCAGCCTCAACGTAAATTTCATCGCTGGATTGTGTGGCGCCGCTGACTAACGTGATGTTTGCTTGTGGTGCTTGCAATATCTGCTCGATGGCACGAGCCTCATACAAGATATCAGATTCTAAAATAACAAAGTCTTCATCTACCCAATTTTTAGCGCAGTATAATGAATACAGGCTGGCATAATCCGCAAAATGTGGATTAAACGCGACTTCAAATTGCCCGGTTTGTTTGGCTAGATCAACATAGTACTCAGCGCTGTAACCCGTGACCATTAAAATATCTTTAATGCCGTGTTGATGCAGTATATCCAATGATTGTTGGATAATGGTTTGGCCTTCGATTTCAATAAAGCCTTTTGGTAATTCGTGATGATCACGAATTCGAATGCCTTGACCGGCTGCTAAGATTACGGCTTTCATTCGCACACTCCAAGATGTTGCATAAACGCTTGTTTGTTTTGTTGTGGGGTGGTTTTAGGTCGACCCAAGTTTTTACGTGAATACGGAAAGCTATTGACGATAAACATCGACGGGCCTTGTTGCCAGGTGGTGAGATGGCGTTGAAATGATGCCAGGTCATCCATCGCATAACTTTCAGCGTAACTGCAGGCTTGTGCCACGGCAGCAAAGTCAACTACGTGAGAGACAGTTGGTTGTGAGCCGGTAGACTCGTAGGCGTTATTATCAATCACAATATGCATTAAGTTTTTAGGTTGTTCGTGACCTATGGTGGCCAGTGCTTCGAGCCGCATTAAGCAGGCGCCATCACCATCCACTAAGATAACACGGCGGCTCGGCTGTTCTAATGCAATGCCGAGTGCAATACTGGAAGCGCAGCCCATTGAACCGACGGTTAAAAAGTCTTGTGCATGACCTTGGCCGCGCTTTTCGCGGATCTCATACAGTTCGCGTGACGTTTTACCGGTAGTAGTAATGAGAATATCGTTGGGTTGGCTGTGATCAACAATCGCTTCCAGTAATTGCTCGCGCAATAAAGCATTGTCAGGTGTTGCTACTGTATGTTGACTGCTTTCACTGGCGGTGATAATGCCTTTGGGTACCAAGATGGCAAACGGTTTATTGTGTTGTTTAAAATGGTCGGCCGCTTGTTGCAATAAAGACTGCATATGATCCGCATCATTTGTAGCGACAGCATAGTTAATATCGAGTAACGAGCACATGCCAGGTAATACGTTACCCATGCGTTTATGTTGTGGTTCGTCGTGTTCACCTGGTAAGCCGCGCCAAGAAATTAACAGCAGTGTTGGTATGCCGTAAATTTTGTCATCCAATAAGCTAGTGAGTGGATTGATGCAATTTCCAAAGCCGGAATTTTGCATATAGACCACAGGCACTTTGCCTGTTGCTAAATGATAACCAGCGGCTATCGCGCACGCTTCCCCTTCATTGCTGGAGAGCACGTGTTTAAACCGCGTGTCATTATTCGCATCAATTAAAAAATGTTTAAAGATGCTGTCAGGAACGCCAGTGATGTAGTTGAACTGTTGCTCAATTAATAAATCATTTAGCTTATCAGAAGTTAATGCCGTCATAGTTTTCAGCCTAGTAAACTGTTGCTGTGGATTGCTTGTTGTGTTTGCCGCGATTAATCATTTTTTCAATCGTGGCTACATCGGTAAGGTTATGCACTTCTGACCAGCCTTGTGAAACTTCAACGGCACGTAGGTCGCAACCGCTATCGATCATGGATTGCAGCATGGAGTTAAAGTCGAGTTGATAGAGCTCTTCTAGGCCGTCATCGGTTTGCATCGCCACTTTCTCCATTGCCTCATAACGTTCGAGTAATTGTTTAGCGCCTTTGGCTGAGAATTTAGCAATGCCAATAAACTCATGCGATGCTTGGTCCAGTGGAAGATTGTTGCCAATGGCTGTTACTTTTTCTGTAATTAATTTTGGGCGGCGCAAGTTCTCATCATCATTGTCAAGAGTCACTAAGTCAGTGGTCGATTTAATGCTGCGACGTGTGTGCAAGTTAAATGAGTTATCAACCATCAATAACATATCGCCGTCCACTTTTAATAGGTAGCGCAATAGGTGCTTACTAAAATAAATATCGCCGAAGATTAATACAAAGCCATCTTCGAAGTTGCGTGCAGCCATCATCAGTGAATGCAGTAACCCTGTTTTAGCAAAGTCTTCGTTGTAGCATTCTTTGGCTTTGTTGTCAGGCACAGTTTCTCGGCAATAGCCGGTCACCACAGTGACGTCTGACAAGCCAGCATTTTTTAATTTAGACAGTTGGCGTTCCAATAATGGTTTGCCATCGACAGGAATGGCGCTAATTGCTAAGTTTTCCAGTTCGGTGTCGGCAAAGCCTACGGGTTTGCCAGAAGACAATAAAATCGCCGGCATGGTTTCTTTAACAAATTTAGCATCAGTATCTTTCACATCAAAATAGCCAACCACTTCCATTACCTGTTTTACCGGTGCGATAACTTGACTGATTTCGGTGCTGCGTTTATGGCTTAAGATTGATTGGCATGCATCTTGCATCGCTTGTTGTGCGGCGCGTAATTGATGGTTGGCATAAATAACGATATTAAAGCCTTTATCGAATAGCTCTTCATCAGTGATGGTGTTGTATGTAGTCGGTACGGCGATTAACGGTTTATTAACGCCTTTCTTTTTGCATAATTCTTTATAGATCTCAACAAACGCTAATACTTGATCGGCATTTTTTTTATTGGAGTGTATAAACACGCCGTCGGCTTTAGAGTCTAAATATATATCGGCACGTGCAACGGCATCTTCCAAGCCGCGATTTGCAATAAAGCTTTCGATGCGGGTAAAGATCATAAAGTCATCGGATAGACAGGCTTCTTTAGCGCGATTGATTTTTTGCGCGAATACATGCGGGTCTTCTAAGATATGTGTGGCATCTACTTCGAGGCTATTGCGTTTTGGGAAGCGCTTATCTTCAATCACCACGGCAGATACACCGAGGTTTTCTAATTTAGAGCAAAAATATTCAAACTGCGTAGGTTGTCCGCCAGTATCGCCATCAACAATGATGGGCTTGTCGGTGACCTGTAAAATTTCTTGAATCGTAAGTAAGCGGCTACTGGTGTCAATCACTTCAGTATCGGGATGCGCTTTAGCCGCAGAGTCAGTTAAGCTTGAAACCCACAGACCATCAAATTCAATTGTATTGCCGTGCTCATCTTCGGTAGCGGCGGTAGCGCCAATGACACCGGATAAACCATTATGTGCTTCGATAATGCGTAAGCCTGGCTTGCTGTCTAATAAATCGCGTAATAATTTCCTGCGTTTCGCTGGCAATAAGCGGTGTTTTAGCGTCATAGTGATTCCCTCTTCCTGTATGAATAATGAGTGGTGGTTGGTTGTGCGATTAAGCTTTTTGGTTTTTATATTGAGACTTACCAAAGTACAAATAGCGGTCTTTAACATCAGACACTATTTTGCTAACGGCGGAAATCCGTGTGTCAGTCAAAAATTCCATGGTTAAAATCACGCGGCGTTCGTTTTCAGCTAAAGGACTAACTTCATGCCACAGTACATCACCATTAAAGACGACTAAAGTGCCTGGATGGGTAGCCACTTCCAGTGGATTTTTTTTCATGTTTTTCTTGTCGGCACCTGGATAGCAGATCAATTTTGATGCTTCTGAATCTTGGATCATTCCCAGTAACACCGTAAAGCGTTTGCCTTTGTAGAATGACTTATCGTAGTGCACCTTAATGCGATCACCAGGTTCAGTATAATAATAGAGTGCGGCCGCATGCGGATCGCTTTCAGGGCAATACTCAATTTCTTCGCCAACAATATCAGCAATAAATTGTTTAAATGCCGCTGAGCGATAGAACGCAAATAGATTAGGTGCGGTTTGTTCTAACTGGTGATAACTGACACTACCGGATTTTTTAAACCCCGGTACATTGACACGGTTAACGTGTGTGTTGCATGATTCCACTTCAGGTACATAGTTTTCAATAACGAAGTCACGCGGCAGGAAGTCTTCGATTACGAGCATTTGATGTGGAGCATATTGCTTTGCTAACTGCTCAGTATCTTGTTTGCTGATCGCATCTTGTACAAAATCGGTTGTTGCTTGCATGATATCTTGGTCCCAAATTCTAATCAATAATACACCAAAGGCCCACTTCCTTCAGGGTAGCCAAGTGTACCAGTATTCACCTCGAGGGCCAAATAGGAACAAGTGATTCACATCACAAATATGAATTATCATCTGATCACAAAATATACAGATGTGTATCGTGGTGAGGAGCAGCTAATGTTTGATACTATGGTGACAGCGATAGACTTTAATGGAATAAATTGATGCGTAAGCTTATAAGCACAGTAGTATTATTAATGGTCAGCGGTCTACTATATGCCAACTCGACCAACCATAACTTTATGGTCTGGACCGATGTGAATTGGCAAGATTTTACCGACAGTGGTGTTGATTACACCCTGAATTCCAGCTTTCGTTTTATTGATGATTCGCCAACATTTAATCAAAGTGTGTTGCGTGGTGGTGTAGGGTATTCATTTACTAAAGACTTAGCAGCGTGGGTGGGCTATACCTTTGTACCCACCCAAAATGTGGGCACTAATCATTTCGTTTATGAGCAGCGCTCATGGCAGCAGTTGCAGTGGGCGGCACTATCGGCAAAAAATATCGCTATTGTATCTGATACGCGTTTGGAGCAGCGATACTTCAATCAGAATTCAGCCACTGCATGGCGATTGCGTCAGCGGTTGACGTTTGATTTGGTGCCGGTATCGGATTTTTTACCGGTTGGTTTTACACCACTGGTTTATGATGAAATCATGTTCAATCTCAATCATCCGCAGTGGGTGGGCAATAATACACTTAATCAAAATCGACTATTTATCGGTGTTGCTACTCGTATCAAAGACCGCTTTGTTTTTCAGTTGGGTTATTTAAATCAATATATATTTTTAAATCCTATCGATACCGATAATCATGTTTTTAGTCTGTCGCTGACGTTGCTTCAATAGGCTGCCCTGTCATCCCAGGTCCATACAGCCACGACCCGGGATCCAGTTAATATAAAAACCCAAATAAATATAATGGCATGGTGTCTTTAAAGCCGGCAACAATATTGTCTTTGACCAGTATTCTTTTGTCTTTTTTTGTGTTGCTCAGTTGTTGCATGGTTTTATTTTTTCCGCCAACTTCAAAGGTAATGTCTTCCACAATGAAATCACCTTTTTCTGGATAAAAAGCTTGTATACCCGCGCCATCAATTGATTGTAAAAATGTCAATTCGCGCTGTGTGCCTATATCCAAGTTGGAGGATAGCAATGTGTTTACCGCGCTCAACAATGTGGCATTATCTAAATAAATTTTACTGGCCTTGGTGAGTATTTGGTTGCCATGCGCTGCAGGGTATAGCATTTTCACCATGCCGGTTTTGTGCAGTATGTTTAGGTAGTTTTCTACTGTTTTATAATCGATAGATAGGTGCTTGGCGATATTGTTTGGATTTACTTTCCCGGGTGGTATGGATGCTAAAAAATTAATAATACGTTTAAAGTGATTGAGGCTGGTTGTTTTCAATTGATAAAAATTAGCGATATCCTCATTGACAGTTTTATCGATAATATTTGCAATGGCTTCGTACAGTGCGTCTCTGTCTTGTAATATAAACGGATAGTAACCCAGGTTTTTATAGTCTTCAAAATGTTTAAGTATGGTGGGTATTTGCGATAGTTCCGCTGATAACTTGCTGTGATTTTCAATCAGTTCGCTAAAGCTAACTGATGGGAAATCATTGCCTGTGGTTAAGTTAAGGTATTCACGAAATGATAGGCCAGGCATGTGGATAAGCCGAGCACGTCTCGATAAATCATAACTGCCGTGAATTAAATCAATGCTAGAACTGCCAGAAAAAATCACTTTAAGATTTGGGTAGGAATCATAAATGTTCTTAAGTTCTTGGTTCCAGTTGGTGTAGCGGTGTATTTCATCAATAAAAACAAATCGGATGCCTTTGTTTTGGTAAAGGTCATCAACGAACTCTAAAATGGTGACTTCATTGAAATACGTGTTGTCTGCAGAAAAATAGAATGCCTCTCCGGTGTCATAGAGTTTGTTTTTGATTAATTGCAGTAGCATGGTGGTTTTGCCAACGCCGCGTGGTCCAATAATGCCAGTGAGGCGGTCGCTAAGGCTGATTTTATCGTATAGGTAGCGGTAACTAGTGATATCCAGCTCTAAAATTAAGCGGTGGAACGTTTGCCATAGAAAGTCGCCCATTGGATTACACTCCATAAATTTGATCATATAATTGGAGTGTACTCCATAAATATAGCCATTTCAACGAAATATATGGATCACACTCCATAAATATTAGAATTTTTATGGACTACACTCCATTTTCCCTGGCCATATAAGAGAGCGCAGCTTCAGCAATCAAAGCCGAACGGTTTTTAACATTATGGTTTTTGGCATAGGAATCCATTAGGCGTAAGACCCTTTCTGGGAGGGTGATATTAATGCGTTTGGCTTTGCCGGATAGCTGGCTTAGATCAATATCAACAATCGCCCAGGTGCCGCCTTTATATTCGCGATTATTAATGTGAGCATCAACAGGTTGTGCTGTGGGGACAGGTTCGCAATCCATCAGTAAGCCTTCGATATGACATGCAATGGCTTCTTTAGCATTAGATATAGCTTCTTCATAACTGATGCCAGCAGAAAAACAACCCGGGATATCAGGTACGGTGACACTGTAGTCACTGTTTTTGTCTTTAAAAATAATAATCGCATAATTCATTTTTTAATCCTTCAGTATTCCAGCTTGCTTATAAATACTTTGCACTGTTTTTATCGCTAAATCTTTTTTAGGGTGTGGAACTGTCACTCGACCAGGCTTTGTTGGGTGTTTGTAATGGCAGTGGCTGCCTTTTTGGTGATATTTCACCCACCCATCTTTTTTCAATATCTTTATGATCTCCCTGCTTTTCATTCTAAATCCCCCTCAATTATACACACTATACACACGAGCACAATTAGATCAGACTAAACGTAATAAGGTGAGTATGTTAAGGGAAATGGGTTGTTGAAAAAATACCGTATTTTACGGTCATTGCGAGGAGTTTACGACGAAGCAATTTTACAGCACAAGCTTAGATTGATTCGTTGATCAGTTTGGTGAATAACGCTTGCGCGCTCAATGCAGAGGCCTTATGAACCGATTGACCAGCCCACAATGACATATATTCTGTGTTACTTTGTTGCTTAGCTATTTTTCGCATCGTGCTGGTGAGTTTATTTTGTATCGGATAATCCAAAATCGTATCGGTTTTGGTTTGCATGCATTGGGTAAATTGGTTGCTAACGCCTCGAGCTAATTTTCCTGAGAAGGCGCGGGTGAGTACGGTATTATCTTTGGTTTGGTTTAGCAATAGTTGTTTGTAAGCTGCTGGAATACCGGATTCATCGCAACATAAAAATGCCGAGCCTAATTGTGCTGCCGATGCGCCGGCTTGCAGGCATTGGGCGATAGTCTGCCCATCCATAATGCCACCAGAAGCAATAATGGGTATATCAATGGCTTCTGCGAGTTGATGCAGTAAGGTATTTAATGGCGCTAGTGAATTTTCTGCGGAATCTAAAAAACTGCCACGATGGCCGCCGGCTTCACTGCTTTGTGCAACGATGGCATCTACCTGGTTTTCTTGCAGTGCTTCAGCTTCAGCTAATGTGGTTGCAGTGCCAATCATAAAGGTTTTGTTTGCTTTAAATTGCTTGATGATATTTATGTCAGGTATACCAAAAGTAAAGCTCATCACAGGGATTTTTTCGGCTAATAATACGGCCACTTGATCATTAAACGCAGTGGCATAGGGTGCTTGGACTGGTGTCACTTCATGATGCAGTGTTTGGCTGCACTGATTAATCGCCTGGCAGGCTGTTTGCATTTGTTGCGATGTGGCTGCATGTGGTTCAGGGACAAACAAGTTCACCGCAAACGGTTTATCGGTAAGCTGTCGTATTTTTGCAATGGCTTGTTTGATATCCGCAGCAGAAAGGTAACCAGCACCTAATGAACCTAAACCGCCGCCATTAGACACAGCGGCAATTAGTTCGGGGGTGGTTGCGCCACCCGCCATTGGGGCTTGTATAATCGGATATTTGGTTTTATCCCAGGGCACCCTTTACTCCTGCTGCATAAGCCGGATCGATTTTTTCAAAGTGCGCTAGCTGTCGATCAACAATTGCTTGCGGTACGCCTTGCATAGCGGCGGCAATGTTATTAAACAAACGTTGCTTTTGTGCATCATCGAATAAATTAAATAACGCGCGTGGTTGTGCGTAATCATCATTGCCATCGCGGTGATTGTAACGGTCTGCATCGCCGTCTAATGGTAAAGGCGGTTCGGCAAAGCTGGAGTCTTCTGCGGGGCCATTAAAGGAATTCGGTTCGTAATACGCATCGGCATTGGTGAAGTTTTCAAAGAAGCGCATAGCGCCATCTTTATGGTAATGATGCACGGGGCACTTGGGTTTGTTAACCGGCAGTGCTTCATAGTGTGTACCTAAGCGGTAACGGTGTGCATCGGCATAAGAAAATATGCGCGCTTGCAACACTTTATCGGGTGAAAAGCCAACACCAGGCACAATATTGGAAGGTGAAAAAGCGGCTTGTTCGATTTGCGCATAATAATTATCTGCATTGCGGTTGAGTTCCATAACGCCGACTTCAATTAATGGAAAGTCTGCATGTGGCCATACTTTGGTTAAATCAAACGGGTTGTATTCAAAGTTATCCGCTTGTTCATCGGTCATCACCTGGATATACAGTTTCCATTGTGGGTGATCACCGTTTTCAATTGAATCAAATAAGTCTTCCTGCGTAGACTCGCGTGTACGGCCAACCACATCAGCGGCTTCTTCATTCGTCCAATGCTTGTGACCTTGTTGCGTTTTAAAATGAAACTTTACCCACACGCGTTGGTTGTCTTTATTAATTAAACTAAAGGTATGTGAACCATAACCATTCACATGGCGTACTGAGGTTGGTAATCCGCGGTCAGAAAATAAAATGGTCACTTGATGCAACGCTTCGGGTGATTGTGACCAGTAGTCCCACATCGCAGTGGGTGAACGTAAATTGGTTTTGGGGTGACGTTTTTGAGTATGAATAAAATCAGGGAATTTGTAAGGATCACGAATAAAAAATACCGGCGTATTATTACCCACGATATCCCAGTTGCCTTGTTCAGTATAAAACTTAACAGAGAAGCCACGCACATCACGTTCGGCATCAGCTGCCCCCGCTTCACCAGCGACGGTTGAAAAGCGTGCCAAGCAATCGGTTTTTTTGCCGACCTTATCAAAGATATCGGCTTTGGTGTATTGGCTGATGTCATGGGTGACGGTAAAGGTGCCAAATGCGCCCCAGCCTTTGGCGTGCACCACACGTTCAGGGATACGTTCGCGATTCTGATGCGCTAGTTTTTCGATCAGCTGGTAGTCCTGCATGAGTACCGGCCC
The DNA here is from genome assembly GCA_029212925.1 of Coxiellaceae bacterium. Classification (GTDB taxonomy): domain Bacteria; phylum Pseudomonadota; class Gammaproteobacteria; order Coxiellales; family Coxiellaceae; genus JARGNX01. The sequence continues at coordinate 34,300 of JARGOB010000008.1, forward strand.
GCGCTTGCCGGCAGTGAGTGAGTTTTGATTATCAGCAATGGGGTTGCCAGCGGTGGTGGTTAGCGTTGGTTTTTTGCTCATCGTAATATCCCTTTAATTCAGTGGTTTAACTGATTCTCCCATGACTGTTAGCAAACTGCAAATTACACCTGTCGTTATGCATGGCTTCATTAAGGAATCATTAATTTAACGGTTTTAAGAGTCTATTAATATAACGCTAGTAACATTTTGGTTGAGAATAAGAAATAGAAATATTTAGAACGTGAATTATGAGAGCGAAGGGGTGGGGTATGTCTAAAGCCTTAGAGCAGGGTAGTAATAATATTACTACGCTTCAGAACGATAGAGTGCTGAAAATAAGACGTCAGGACTTACAAATTATGCATGAACGGCAACTTATGCAGCAAATGCAGATGTGGAATAAGTATTATGCGGGTACTGGTTTAGATACGGCAGTAATAACTGAGCAAGGAGAGCTTTCTACGCCTTATATCGAAGGCGAATATCCATCTGATGAACAATGGGCGCTAATTATTGAAGATATGTTAGCACGCGGTTATGTTATGCAGGATTGTAGGGATAAGCGAAATTTTATAGTAAGTAATGGTGTTACTTATCCTGTGGATTTTGGTCAAGTATATACACCTGAGACTACGCGCTTTTATAACATTTATATGACTCAAGCTCGTACTGTTCAACGTGGAATATTGGCGCGACTGGATTGTCAGAGTGTCGCTGACTTGAGGGGGAGAAAGGCTGAGAATAACAATACCCAAGACAATGTAGAATTCTTACAGTTGCTCTGTGAAAAAGCGCAAACAAAAGTGCATAACCGTGGTTTTTTTGGTATTGCTGGTCAGCGTGTGCAGGTCGGTGATAAGAGTTACGTTGTGCCGGGTCATTTGGCGCAAGCGATTAAGGCGAATATAAATAAAGTTTCATCATTAGAGCCTGAGGCATTTAAAACAAGAATATTGCGAGACCTAAAGAAAATCGCTCGTACAAAGGTGAAAAGAACAACGTCACGCGATGTGTGGACACAAAAACTTTATAATGGTAAGTATGCTTCCGGTAGTAATCCGGCTGCATTCTTCAATACGATGATTGCAGATGATCAACCTAAACAGGCTGCCGTTCCCGGCGTGAGTGGGCCTAATCAACGGTTGACCTCATAATTTTCTTAACCCAGATGTTGTGTTACTATCAGTGCCAGATTTTTTAATGGCACTGATAGTGCAGCGCAGGGAAGGAAAGTGTGAGAGGGTTAGATTTATATCATTTTGTTGCAGAAATGCACGCTAATATTCACCAAAGTCGCGGTTGCTTGGCGCGGTTGTTTTGTTGCGATTCATCCGGTAAACGACTTAAGTTTTTAGGTCATTTAGAGATAAAGCTAGAAAAATGCAATGCTACTAAGCCAACAATGAAACAGTTAAAATCAATTAGACAATACATCCATTCACATCGAGCCCAGTTCTCTGCTTGGGGTGTGACTGAACGCTATAAAACCAGTTATCTAGATGCGCTGTATGAGGTGTTGACTGCACCGGAGTTATTTTCACAGTTGAACTGGGCTCAGTCAATTAACCAGTTTCATTTAGATCGTTGGCAAATGGTGGGCGCTATAAAGTTAAAGACAGATATGCCTATTGGCTTTGATGACTGTTGTGATAGAAAGGGGTTGCTCATCCTTGACGACGCTTCTGATTCTGATGTATTTGTTGACTCTTCTGACTCTGATCCTGAGGGTTATCATCGGATGGAGAGCCCATAGCGTCCTATGCCATCCCTATCGTTTACTGTAATACCGGAACACCAGCACCTGGTGTTGGCTGATGGTTATCCATTTTAAGTAATGTGGTGGCTTGACGTAACTTATTGGCTATTGCTGAGTCGGGTGCTAGCGCGACGATGAGGGCAATCGATTCGTTAAGCGGGGTATCACTGTCTGGGTCCAAGTTGTTAAGTAAATCAAACTGCGAGGGTGTATTTTTACAGCCACAAGCAAAAAGACTAAACCAGCGTTTAGGTGGCTCGATAGTTATTAATGCAAACGCCTTGATAACATGAGTGTAAATCGCTCGGTTATCCGCCGTCAATGCCACATTGTTTGTGATGCTGACTAAATACTTGCTGAGAAATTGTTGTTTATCTGCCTCGGTTAGTGTGTTATCACGTATAAAATTATTGATCCAGCGTCGCTTGAGGTCGATCGGCATAGTGGTAAGTATTGTCTGAGTTGTGGTGACGCTGTGATGCTGCGTACTCTTACGCTTAGCCTTTATAATAGCTGTTATTCTTGCATAAAGTATTTCTTTGCATTCTTCGGTGGTATCAGGCCAGCAGGCATTAACAAAAAGATGTAAATCGTCCAGAAAGGGATTTCTTTCTAAAGTTGCCGTGATGCAGGCGGTAGCTAATTCGGTTGGCATAACTTTTATCGCATTAACCAGGAGCGTGGGTGAGAAACAAAGGGTGGCTATTGCATTGAGATATTCTGTCTGCATCCACGTGTCGCGTGATGCGGCAGGTAATACATCCCAGCACTGTGTTAGTAGGCGCAACTTGTATTCATTAGATATGCGTGTCGACTGTAGTAGCTGTTCCATGCAGGCGGGTATGCAGTCGCTAGGTATGACACGTAACAGCTTTTCCGGTTCTCCATCTAGGCTGTGCGATTGCAGCTGCAAATAGAAAATGAATTGATAGCTTTCGTAGAGTGCCTCGATCGGTTTGCGTGATTGGCAGACATCAAGCAGTTCTACTTTGCGGGTGGCGTCGAGATTTATGTTGCAGATGCAATCGATGGCGGTATCAAGCTGGGCTTCTGGTATTTCTATTAATAATTGTTTGATATTATCGATGCTGGTGGGAGGTGTTATTATTGCGCTGATAAAGTTGGTAATAGGTAACCACTGTTCCGGTACGCGACCATTAGCGGTGATGGTTAGCAGTAGCTTTCTTAGCGAGTCGATGTTGGCTTTTTTAAGTGTACCCTGCAGTGTTTTTATAAACAATGCGTTGTATTCTGTGTCATCAGCAACCAATTGGGCAGTGTCAGTGATAAGTTCCATTTTCCATTGATTTGATATTTTGCTTGCCATGATGAGTTTAATGCATCGCTTGCGATAAGCGGCGGGCACGAGCGCAAGTGTGTTAATGGCTTTGTTTCTAAAGGCGCTGGTGTGCCAAGACCAATGGTCTGTAGCTAATGTGCTAATCGCTTCGTAACAATAGTCGTTGTGTTGTTGTGCAGTGAGTAAATGCGCGTAATGGTTAATGACTTCCATTTTTGTCGCAACAGTTTGGTTTGAGTCGATGAGTTCTTCAATGCATTCACTGATCGTAGTCGGTGTTTCATCAGACAACGCTTCAATTAGTTGATCAGCACGTGCAAACTGTCCGGACAATAGCAGTGTAAATGTCGAGGCGGTGCGTAGATCTTCCGCGATTAAATGTGGGGCATGTTCACGTACATGATCCAATAGGTCAATGGAGTTAACGATGGGTAATCGGTATTTTATCAGTGAAGCATTATACTCCGAGTAGCTGCGATCGTATTTTCCCATGCCTCTTGTGTTAAATTGCGCTAAGCACAGCACGACGTTGTCAGGTAAGTTACCGGGGGTTTGAAAGTATTCTGTCAGTGCATCTAAAATATCTTCCCGGTCATCATAAAAATTAAAATATAATATGTCGTCTGTTTCCATCGACTCGCGCATGAACTCAATTTGGCGACGAATAATTTCAGTTTTTTTACCATTCCATGGGCTGTTGAGGTATTTTTCGCTGTCTTTCCCTTGGTAATTTCTATGAGGTCTGTCGTTGTCTGCTGTTGTTTCAGTCTTTGCTTCCAGTTCTGTGTCTGTTTCATTGTGGGTGAAAGGGATTTCGCTGCCATCGGCAAAATGCGTGAGTGAGTAACCTGGGGTGAGCCTGAAAATTTGATCATCTTGCTCCAGTTGGCGAATTTGTTCCTCATTCCATTCGGGTTCACCATAATGATCTTTGGTGCTGGCTTGTGGTAAGGTTGTGCCCAGCGCTGTGCCATCTTTGCGTCTAAAGTCAGACAGCAACAATGGGCAAAACGCACTGCCGATTAATTCGGCAATATGTGGGATGACATCTATGGCCAGGCCATTATGATGGCTTAGGGCATTGACCAATTCATACGCTACCGATTGACGATTTGAACCGATAAATGTGGTGGCTTCGCCCAGCTTGATTGATTTAAGGTGCTCGATAACGGAGGTTTTGAGCTGCTGCCGATCCTTTTCGATGCTGAGCTCTGGATCTGGCTCGCTCCAGGTATATGGGATTTTATATTCGGGCCGTAGCTTGTCGAAACAGCCATCCATGTCAAGTGAGAATGCGGTCTTAATTGTCATGGCTGCCCTTATTTATTTATATAGTCAGAGAAGAATATAATATTCTATATTTACTTACTAGAAGATTAGGCGGATTGTTGCCAACGCTCCCATCCCATGCCACAATTGGCCTGCTTTTTTACATGAACTAGTTATGGGGTGGACTGTATGACCGATTTGGCTGCAACTAATCAGCGATTGGGCGCGTGTTTTAACGATATTCAGCAAAAATGGGACAGTGAAATCACGCCATTGCTGGAAGAATTTATCAGTATTCCAAATAAGTCGGTGATGTTTGACCCTGACTGGAAAGCGCATGGTTATATGGATCAAGCGGTTAAGTTGATGGTGGATTGGTGTGAAAAACAGCCGATTGCCGGTATGCAATTAGAAGTGATCGAAGAGCCAGGTCGTACTCCATTAATATACATGGATATCCCCGGTCAAAATGATGACACTATATTGCTGTACGGTCACTTGGACAAACAGCCTGAAATGGTGGGTTGGGATGAAGATAAGGGTCCGTGGAAACCGGTGATCATCGGTGACAAATTGTATGGTCGTGGTGGCGCTGATGATGGTTATGCAGTATTTTCGGCATTAACGGCGATTAGCACATTGCAAGCGAACGATATTCCGCATTCACGTTGCGTGGTGATCATTGAAGCCAGTGAAGAAAGCGGCAGTTGCGATTTAGTGCATTATTTAAAACAATTAACACCGCGTATTGGCAGCCCTAGTTTGATTATTGCATTGGATTCCGGTTGCGGTAACTACGATCAGATGTGGAACACTACCTCATTGCGCGGCATTTTAGGCGGCAGCTTAACGGTGAAGGTAACGAAAGAAGGTGTGCACTCCGGTCAAGGCAGTGGTGTGATTCCGGGTACCATGATGGTGATGCGTGAATTGATGGATCGTATTGAAGATCATCATACTGGCAAAATTTTACCTGAATTTTTACACGTTGATATTCCACAACAACGCATTGATCAAGCTCAACAAGCGGCGGATATTTTAGGTGATGAAGTGATTGGTGCCTATGCATGGCATGGTGATACGCAACCCATGACCACCGATGTGACTGAGTTATTATTGAATCGCACATGGCGCAGTCAAGTGGCCATTACTGGTGCGGATGGTTTGCCGCCGATGGCGGATGCGGGTAATGTGACGTTACCTGAAATCAGTTTTAAATTATCGGTGCGCTTGGCGCCAACGCTCGATCCAGAAGCGGTTATTCCTGAGCTAAAAGCGTTATTAGAAAAAGACGCACCTTATGGTGCCACGGTTGAAGCTGATTTCTTCGAACATGGTCCCGGTTGGAATGCGCCTGCGATCAGTGATTGGTTGGCTGATGCGTGTGATCAAGCATCGGAAACGTTTTATGGTAAGCCTGCTGCTTATCATGGTGAAGGTGGTAGTATTCCATTTATGGGTATGTTGGGTGACATCTATCCAGACGCGCAATTTTTAATTACCGGTGTATTGGGTCCGCATTCAAATGCGCATGGCCCGAACGAATTTATTCATTTGCCAATGGCAAAAAAACTGACGGGTTGTGTGGCGTCAGTGATTGCCGCTCATCATATTAGAGATTAATGCATACAGAAACACATCACTACGATATTTTGGTGGTCGGTAGCGGCGCTGCTGGCTTGGCTTTGGCGTTGAGTTTAGCGGATCATTACCATGTGGCTTTAATCAGTAAGGCTGAATTGGTGGCAGGCTCTTCACCGCGTGCGCAAGGAGGTATTGCGGCGGTGATGTCGGAGAGCGAAGACAGTTTTGATGCGCATGTGCAAGATACGTTAAACGCTGGTGCCGGTTTATGTGATGCGGATGTGGTTGATTTTGTGGTGCGTCGTGGTAAGCAAGCCATCGAATTTCTCATGCGACGTGGTGTCGGTTTTACGCATTTGCCGGAACAACACGATCAGTTGCACTTGACCCAAGAAGGTGGCCATAGTCATCGACGTATCTTGCATGTTGCTGATAAAACTGGCGTGGCTGTGGTGAAGACCTTAGCTGAACAAGCGCTGTCGCATCCGCGTATCGATTGTTTTACTGAATACACGGCAATTGATTTAATTATGCAATCTGAAGCATGCGCTGGTGCAACGATGCTGCATAATGGGACGAAAGATGTTCATCACTTTATTGCGCATAAAACCATATTAGCGACGGGCGGTGCCAGTGGTTGCTATCGATATACCAGCAATTCGAATCAAGCAACGGGGGATGGTATTGCGATGGCGTGGCGCGCGGGTTGTCGTGTTGCTAATATGGAGTTTAATCAGTTTCATCCAACGTGTTTATATCATCCTGATGCTAAATCATTTTTAATCAGTGAGGTATTGCGTGGTGAAGGTGCACTGTTAAAGCTGCCAAGCGGCGAACGTTTTATGCAGCGCTACGATGAGCGTGGCGAAATGGCACCGCGTGATATTGTGGCGCGTGCGATTGAGGCGGAAATAAAAAGTAATGGTTGTGACTATGTATTATTAGATATTTCACATTTGCCGGCGGATGATGTGATGCGCATGTTCCCCACGATTTATCAGCGTTGTTTGGAGTTCGATATTGATATCACCAAGCAAGCGATTCCGGTGGTGCCGGCAGCGCATTATACCTGTGGCGGTGTGATGACCGATTTAAACGGTGTAACGGATGTACCGAACTTGTTTGCAATTGGTGAAGTGGCTTATACCGGTTTGCATGGTGCTAATCGCATGGCGAGTAATTCGTTATTAGAATGTTTAGTATTTGCAGCCAGTGCCAGTGCAGCGATTGTGCGGCAACTGTTGCAGCAGCCGTTGTTGGTTGAAATTAATTCGCCGTGGTTGAACTTGCATCAATTAGCGGTAGAGTTTGATGCGGGTCAGCGTATTGCTGATGTGCAAGACTTGATGTGGCGCACCGCAGGTATAGTGCGTTGCGATGGGTTGTTGTTGCAGGCACATGAGCAATTGCAGCAATGGTATGCTGAATTGGAAGCGGTGTTCATGACGGCGCATCTTAATAAACAGCTGGCTGAGTGTCGCAGCATGGTACAAGTGGCCTTGCTAATTATTGAATCGGCATTGCGGCGTCATGAGTCACGTGGCTTGCATTTTAATATTGATCATCCGGATACCTTAGCTAATCCGCAACCGACGATTTTAACACCGCCTTCTTATAAGTCATTGAAAATCGCTGAAAACCCTAACAAAAGCCAATGAATTAGAGGTTCAACTTCTAATTTATTGGCTTTTAATCCGCTAATTCTGCTATAATTTAGAAGTTGAACTTCTAAATTATAGAGTAGTATATGACCATAAAGCGTGAAATGACCGATGAATTACTGGCCATGGCCGACAGTTATCCTGTGGTGACAGTGGTGGGTCCACGACAATCAGGAAAAACTACTTTAGTGCAAGAATGTTTTCCTGACTTGCCGTATGTGAATTTGGAGTCGTTAGATAAACAACAGGCTGCGCTTGAAGACCCGCAAGGCATGATTGAGGCTTATACAGAAACGGGTGCTATTTTTGATGAGATTCAAAATGTGCCACAATTATTGTCCTGTATTCAGGTGGTGGTTGATCAGCAGGATAAAAAAGGTCAATTTATTTTAACAGGTAGTCATCAACTGGATTTGCATCAAGCTATTACGCAATCCTTGGCGGGGCGAACTGCTTTGTTGAGCTTGTTACCTTTGACAATTGCAGAAACAAAGCAATTGGATGAAAATTTTTCTTTGGATGAGTATATATTGCAAGGATTTTATCCGCGTATTTACAAAGATAAATTAAACCCAACCAAAATGTATCGACAATATGTGCAAACGTATGTTGAGCGTGATGTGCGTAAAATTATTAATGTAAAAGATCTACAGCAATTTCAGGTGTTTATTCGTTTGTGTGCAGCCCGTGTTGGGCAAATGATTAACTATTCAAATATTGCAAATGAATTAGGCGTTTCATATCACACCGTTAAGCAGTGGTTGTCGGTATTAGAAGCGACATTTATTATTTATCGATTACCGCCGTATTTTGCTAATATCAATAAACAGCTAGTTAAATCACCGAAGTTGTATTTTTATGATGTAGGTCTTGCTGCTTATTTAATGAAAATGGAAAGCGTTGATCAGGTCTTTCATAATGCGGCACACGGTGCTTTAGTCGAGAACCTTTGTGTTAATGAATTAATTAAGGCTCGTCTTAATAAAGGTTTAGAGCCTAATTTATATTATTATCGGGATTCTCAAGGCTGTGAAGTAGATGTCATTTATCAGAAAGGCGGAGAATTAATTCCAATAGAAATCAAGGCCAGCAAATCGTATCAGCAGCGTTTCTCTAAAGGGGTCGATAAGCTTCGTGAATATTTAGGGGGTGAGGTAGGGCAAGGCTACGTTGTGTATGCGGGCAGTCATGAGCAAAAAATTAATCTTAACCAATTAATTAACTACGAACGTGTATCAGATATTGTGTGTTAAGTGTTTTATTTGCATAACCCGACTTTATACTTTACCTTCGGTAGTTGCAATTTGGGCGCGCCCATGATGATATGCACCCTAAAAAATACCAAGAGAGCGCAACATGACAAGACGACTTACGGGTGGAGAAACATATGACTATTGCTATGAAGGCAAACCAGAGGACTACGCCATAGATGCAACCAGTGATGGCGCCAACGAATTGCTACAGATTCTAACGCGCAGAGGTGTGATTGGTAGCTGGATCAATGAGGCGAATGATAAATCATTTCTGTTTATCGCCCTAAGCATGAATCTCCCCAAATTTGCACTCAGACGCCAGCTAACACTCTGTGGAATGCTGATAATGGCCTACCTACAGACGACAATCGCTCCCTCTATTTTTCCTCGGGGGGTCAGAGATGCTCTGCAAGATTGCTGTTATGAAGATAAGCTGCAAGTCTATGACCGCAAGACACAGCTGAAGATGTTTGTTGCGCTGAAAATTTTAAATCATCCCAGCAATACTGATCTGGACACCAATCAATCCATGCGCGATGAAGCCGAAGGGTTTCTGGCATTTTGTTTGACTGAAGATCTCTCAGGGCCCGGTGAAGGTTTTAAGGTGGGCGAGGAGTTTGAGCGATTGTATCGTGCATATACTGAATCTATTGGTCGGTCACTGAGCTTTAATTGTTACCATGCAGTGCATTCTTCGCCGGGTATGCGTTGCTAGTGGCTCTATCTGCACAGGCCGGCTTTTAATGCATCCATGTAAAGTTCATTTTCCTCACCGGCAGCGGCCCAGTCACCGTCGGGCGCTTCGGTGCGGCTAGTTAAAAATCGTTTTAGTAATTTGATGTAGGGTTGTTCGGCTGCAGGGATGCTAGGGTCAGTCAACTGCAATGGTGCGGCTTGGCATTTGCTGACGATACTTACGCATCTTTCGTGTTCACGTTCTGCTATTTCAACCAACTCATCAAACAGCGGTAAGTTGTCTCGACTTGGGTGGGTGCGGTCATGATTATAACTATCAATGATGGTGTGGATATCACCACGCGTAAACTCTAGGGCTGTTAAAAATACCTCAAGACCGAGGCGTTCACGTGCCGTTAATTGGATGCGTGTTCTGAGCTCAGAGGTCTTGCAGGCGTCGAGTACGCGTTTCATTTTTAATAATATGGAAATCGTTTCAGCTTGTCGGGTATGTTGATTGAGTTCAATGGTTTTTTGCAGCTGTTTAATGGTGTCTTCGCTTAAAGGTGTTTTGGCGTCAGGATTTAGAACTAAATCAACCATATCAAATGAATCGTAATACAGCCCGACTGGGTCAAAATGCCGTTTAATTTTGATGGCGGCTTGGATATTAGTGGCTGGCACAAAACGGGCGGTTCTTACTTTGGTCCATTCTTTAACGAGATCATTCATTTGTGTTTCACTGGGTTCGGGTGTGGCTGGGAACAGTGTAAGTGAGCGTCGGTATAGGTCATGAAAGCCTTTGACCTCATCATTTAACGCGACGATATAGATATAGCTTTCATTGAGTTCTTCAACGTCATCGAAGCTGTTGATTTGTGGGAAAAAGCCGGCGACTTTGATGTCAGTTGTAAGCGCTATATCGGGTCGTTGCGATTCGAAGTAGGGTGCATCCGGATCAATTTTAGCTTCATCGTGGCCGACCACCGGTTGACCAATTCCGTGCATAAATATATCTGAGGGCGATCTTGCGTCGCCGCGGTATAAAGTTCTCATTGCTGTTGTGCTCCCACACTGGCTGCATTGTTATGGGCACATATTGTACACGCTATTTGTCCAGAAGGCGAAAGTAGATCACCACACAGGTGATGGTTAATGCAATAAACCCTGTCATTGTGAATGCCAATGGCATGGCGCTGTGATGAATGATAATGCCGATTAATATACTTGTTAGGCCAGCCACAGTGTATCGGCCGGTGCCTACAAGCGCTGCAGTTATACCGGTATGTTTTACTGCGTGGTGTAATGCGAAACTATTTAATTCCGCAAACAACATGCCAGTGCCGAAGGTCGCAAAGTAACACGGTGCAGCTACGCTCCATAAGTTATCAGGCCATATACTTAACGTGATAATCATCGCCACAGCACCGCACATACCAATGCTTAGCCCTAGCGTTAGAATTTTTTTATCGTCGAAATTGTAGTTTCTTAAAAACCGAGAAAGCAGTGTTGCGATAATTAAACCGGATGCGTTAATCGCAAATAAGTAGCCAAAATATTGTTTCGGCACATGATAGATATTGATGTAGATAAAAGGTGATGCTGCAATAAATGAAAACATCACACAAAAATTAGTAGCAGCAGCGAGCGTGGAAAACAAAAATGGTGGATGCTTTAGTTGCAGCCAATAACTGTTTAATAGCGAGGAAATTTTGGGTGGGCTGCGCTTTTCTACGGGGAAGCTTTCTTTAACAAATGTGGCAGCAATCAATAGCAGCACGCCATAGGTTGCCAAGAAATAAAAGTTGGCTTGCCAGTTAAACCATGCGAGTAAGTTACTACCAATAATAGGGCCAATCATTGGCGCAATAAATACCATGCTGATGGTGATGCGCAGCACTTGTGTTAAAGATTTTTTTTCTGGGAATAAATCTTTGGTAATGGCGAGTGTCATCACTGCGCCCGAGCAGGCGCCGAGCGCTTGAAAAAAACGCATCCAGATCAGCATGTGAATGGAGGTGCTGAGTGCGGCCATGACTGAGCCAAAAATAAAAATAGCCAAACCGATTAATACGATAGGTTTGCGTCCAAAGCGATCAGACAGTGGGCCCCATAATAATTGCATAAAGGCGAAAGTGATAAAAAATACCGATAGGGTGAGTTGGATTTCAGTGTGGCTAGCATCCATTTGTCTGCTGATAATTGGCATGGAAGATAAGTAAATATCGGTTGATATCGGTGCAAATACACCGAGACATGCTAAATAAGTGATCACTAAAAAACGGCTCATCTCATTCCTTAAGTTGAACGGCGTTGTCATCCCTGGTTTGATCGGGGATCTTTTGATATTACGCTAAAATTGGAAGTCGTGTTGCCTATTGTTGATACAGCCAACAATCCATTGGACAAGTACGGTTTAGCACCGTATGCTTGGCGCGCTTTTTGAATCGGTAAAATATGACTGATTATATTGTTAACAATACTATTTCTACTGGGAGAAATTATGGCGATACATGTTATCAATTGGCTTTTTGGCATTGGCCTGTTTGTTAACGCCATGCTTTTTGTGCCGCAGTTATATCGGATTATCAAAGAAAAAAGTGCTAAAGAATTATCACTTATTATGTTTATCGGTTTTTGTCTCACACAGCTTAGCGCCATTGCATACGGTGTGGTGCACAGCGAGTGGGAAATTGTTGTGGGCTTTGGCTTGGCATTTATTTTGTGTTTCGCCATTACCACTATTTCGGTTTTTTATAGAATAACACGGGATGGGTGATGGTTATAAAGTGTTTGTTCAAGGCTACTAATTGGAATATACGGATATTGACATATATGTAAGTTGAGATGAGAATGTGTGAGCAGAGACAAGTGTAATACAGGAACGGTAGCATAAGGTGGTGCATTATGAAAAAAAATAACAAATCGAAGTTTGATATTTCTGATGTTTTGTTTCAATTGCCTGGTCATGTTTATTGGAAAGATGAGAATTGCATATTGCAGGGATGCAATCATCAGCAGGCGTTGGATTGTGATTTGAATTCATGGCATCAAATAGTGGGAAAGACTGCGTTTGATATAATAGATGGAAAGATTCCGAAGGATACAAGAAAAGAGTTGGCAGATGAGACCAACAGAATTGATCGCAGCATTATGGATTCTGATAAAACGACGGCTGTAGAAGAGGTTATAGCGAATGGAGATGGCTCTAAAGCAATAGTTATTTCAGTCAAAGCACCGCTGCATGACGCTAGCGGAAAAGTGAATGGCCTGGTTGGGGTGTCCATTGATATAACGAATTTAAAGGATAAAGAGCATCGTTTGGTTCAGGAAAATAAAAAAATTATCACTCGAGCATCAAAAGAAAAATCAGAAATAATTGCTGCATTAAACAATGATGTGCGTAGTCAAATGCATACGGTGTTGATGTATACCAGTTTGTTATCTCGGTCATCACTAACGGATAAGCAGCGCACACATGTGATGGCTATTGAAGAGGCGATCAACAATATCTCGCCCATACTCGAATATGCTGATGACGTGGCTAATATCGATAGTGATTCACGACCATTTCTTGCGAGCGACATTCACCCTTATCATTATATAGAGCGTAACTTGAAGTTGTGTTACCCATTGGTGATGGATAAGAATATTAATGCCTATATAGATCTTAGGTGTTATCAAGGCTATGGCTTGGTCACCTCTTGTGTGTATTTTGATAGGGTCGTAAAAGCGCTAATAAACTCTGCAATAGAGGTATCACTGGCTGGTGATATGGTGCTGGCATTGAATGATGCGACTTTTGATGGCACGCTAACTTTTTCTATCAAGGTTGGTCATTCCGTTGTGGATGTGGCGACACTACGAAATAAATTAACGGCCGATAGTGATGCTAATGATCACATTTCAATGAAGTTAGTGTTTGCGCGTAAAGTGGCTGATAAAATGGGTGGCGATTTATGGCTCGATAAAACAGTGAATGGCGGTATCAGTATCAATTTAACGATTCCATTGAGTGAAGAGGTGTCTAAGCATGATGTGAAGCCGCTGCAAAATTTCAAAAGTGTTACCTATTTTGATAATAATGGCGAACGAAGCGCAATCATTAATGCGATGATGACCCATGATGATCATGTGGCGATTGATTATCCTTTTGATGAGACATACTGTAACCGTATTAATGTGTTTGATGAATCTTATTACCGATTGTATGCAGATCAAATAAAAAATTGTGTAACTGCGCATCGAAATAAAAAGTTATTTATTGTCATACAGGATTCAGCGACAGCCATAGTGCCACCTGAAAATATTCGCGTGATATCAAAGCCCGTAACCTTGTCTAGTGTTGCACAAATTGATCGATTGGCTGCCCGTTACCAATATAAACAAGCGAAAATTTTAGTGGTAGACGATGTTGAAATTTGTCAGCGTGCCATGAAGATTGCATTAACTGAGTTGGGTTATGACTGCGACATTGCAAGCTCAGGCGAAGCAGCTATAGAAAAAGCTAATGAACATACTTATACCGCTATTTTCTTGGATGTTGGTTTGCCTGGTGTGGATGGATTGCAAACTGCAGTGCATTTAAAAGAAACATTAGCTAACAAATGCCCGACATTGTTTGCTGTTACTGGTTTAACGCGTACTGTTGAGGTGGATGACCTATTTGCAGAAGGGGTATTCGCCGATGTAATTCTAAAGCCCGCAACTGTTGAGGTGCTAGAGTCCAGTCTCAATGATGTGCTTAACGATGCAGCGTAATTTTCTATTTTCTAATCCCGCCAAAGACGTGTAATCGCAGCAGCTCTGCTTAGAGTGATATCGGTCAAGGGTTGGCATGTGCTGTTAGGGTTAATTGCTAAGGCATGATAGTTGCCATTATCCGCAAGTATCAGACGGCGACAAACAGCTGCGTTTAATGTTTTGCTTTCAATGATAAAGAATTCGTTTTTATTGCAATCGATAGTATCAATCGGTTGCCAGCAACCACCGACTAAATCACCTGAGCAAAAGTAAGGTTGCATGGCGTCATCTTTTACAGTGATATAAGTTGCATTGTTTACGTGCGTATAAAAATAATCAGCTTCAACTTTAGCATTGTGCTCATCAATGATGTTGGCGTGTGATGGCAGTGGGTGTGGGCCGTAACCATACAGTAGCCATTCGGCAGTCAGTTTTAACCCCATATTGGTAAAGGCTTCGACCATGCGATAGGCGCCAGCTTCCGTTAGGCTGGTTTTGCGGTTTGCCGATTCCCAGGTTTTTAGCGTGTCGATCGGTATATTGGCTTGCTCGCTTAGGCTGGTAAGCGTTACGCCCGCCATGCCGCGCACAGCCTTTAAGCGTTTGCCGCGATCAACCCCTTGATTTTTAATGTTTTCCTTTATCATGCTGCACCCAATAAAATATATTTGTGTAACTGTATTTACAATAATACACATATAGTGTACTATAGCTTTTATAACGATATGGTCAATGGTGGCACCAATTTATCATATTTTTCATCGGTTATCAGTGGAGGATAAAAACATGCAAACACTCAGTTCATCACAAGAAAGAGCATTGACGGTAAAGCAAGCGCGCGAGTTTCTTGAGGAGCGACGAGGCTTGTACAGCTTGAATCGCTCGCAAATTTACCGCTTTGCTTATTACATACATCAGTTTGAAAAGGAATTAAAGTCGAGGTGAGTTTATCGCATAATCCAATGACATAGTGTGGACATATATTTTAATTTCGTTAACAAAAAGGAAGATCTATGACATTTCTACAGCATATAAAACAGCAATCCAATGTAATGGCCTCGACTTGGGAGGATGTGTTAAAGGATGTCAGTCGTAATAAGACAACTGCAGTAAACACCCGTGTTAAAAGATGTAAATGTTACAATTCACGTTATGCTCTAGACGGGGAATACTCAGGAAAATATTTAACTTCACGTCAGCGACTTATCCTAATGGATTTTTTGTTGAAGATGAGTGCAAGGGAAATTGCTGATAAGCATAAGTTATCTGAGCGTACGATTGAGGATTACAGCAAAATACTGCGAGCCAAATTTAGCTGCACTACTAAGCGTGATTTGATACAAAAATTAAATGCGTTGAACTATTTAAGTAAACTTCGGCATATGAGGGGGTGCTAGATGAGGCTAATTGATAATAATGATACATGAATATCAATAAATCAATAATAAAAGTAATAAGTTAATTTTGATTTAAGTAATGCTCTGTATGATGGCGCAGTGTGTAATGAATCGTCTTTATTACGGGTTGTAATTGTATTGTGAGTATAAAATATGAAGATTATATTTAGCGTTGCGAATCTTGAGGGTGATGTGGTGAGAAGCCTAGGAAAAATACGCCTTGGTGTGTACGCGCGACCAACTGTTAGCTCTGGTGTATTGGCTGACTTATCTATGTATAACACGAATTTTCGTTTCTGTGAGAATTCACCATTCGATGCTGATGAAGACTTCTTTGATTTTTTACAGCGCGGTGTTAAGGGTAAGGTGTATCAAGAAGCGATCAAGACAATCGATGATGTGTTTACGGGCTCAGGAGTAATGAAAAGAGGAGATCTTCTTGATTTATTGATTCAACATGTCGTGTTACCAGCTTTAAAATCCTATGCAGCAACATACCCAGAGTATGTGAGTACTTTTGGTCTTGAAGTTAATGTTAAGAGCATTAATGGGCGTGCTATGCTAGAGCGATGGAGTTATAATTTGGGTGGCGTTAAGTCTGTGAGAAGGCTAGGTCGAAATTTAAGCGCAAGTCGCAGGCCTAGCAGTGGTTTATTCATGTCAACAAATCCTCTCGGTGGCGCAGCAGCGGGTGTGGGTGCGCCTAGGCGACCTGCAATGATGGGTGGCGCAGCAGCGGGTGTGGGTGCGCCTAGGCGACCTGCAATGATGGGTGGTGCAGCAGCGGGTGTGGGTGCGCCTAGACGACCTGCAATGATGGGTGGTGCGGCAGCGGGTGTTGGTGTGCCTAGACCTGCAATGACTGGTGGTGCTGGAGGCGGGGTTGGAGCTCTCAGGCATCAAGTGAGGGTTGGTGTTGCAGGTGTTTTTGTTTCTGCGCATGACTTTGGTATGGCAAAGGCGGACTATGAGCGTTCTGGGCGGGAGGTGAGTAGCTTAGTTGCTGTACCGAAGGAAACGCCCGTTTATCCAAATTATTTGGATAACCTCACGGTTACAGTTATGGACAAAGCTTATAAGGCGTATAAATTGAGTACGCCTAGCCAGCTTTTTGCCGCTCAACAACGACTTGCCGCTGAATGCCTAGAAGCGGCTGAGCGACTAGATGATCGCGTTATGGCTGAGTTGTTAGATGATGACGTTATGGATGTAGATAAACCTGAGTGTGGGCGTAAAGTTACAGGTTCATTTAAACCTTAACGGTATCTTTTCGGTTGGTGTTTTAGTGTTTATATTAAAATGTGCGTCAATAGATAGGTTGTAAATTAGAAGTGAGTAAGATAATGAAAATTGAATGTAGTTTTAAAAATGAAAATGAAGTACGTGATGTTAAAGATGAAGCAGTAAGTATGAGTCTAGCGGGGTTGTCTACAGGCGGTAGTTTTATTGTTTCATTATATAATACAAGATTTACGTTTAAATTGACTGAAGGTAGCAGGCGGCAATTTGAGCAATATAAGAATTATTTGCACACGAATATAAAAACATATGAAAAAGCTATGAAGATTGATGGTGCTACACTTGCGAGCTTCAGTGCGGCAGCAGCCGCTGGAAGGCCTGGCTGGGAATCGTGGGTAAAGCGACAGGACCTGTTGGCGCATTTCGTTACAAACTGCCTGTTGCCTTCTATGAGCGCTTATAATAATGCTCCTGAATCTGGTGATAAAAAAATCCCGTCGGACAGTGCGGTTGATACAAAGGTTGCGTTAGGCTCCGGTGTTTTTATTGAAAATAAATCATATGCCTTTGAGCCTGCAGCCAGTGCGTTAGGTGTCAGTGCAGCAGGTGGTGGTGTGGGTGCGCCTGGTTTTGGTGCTCGAGTACCAGAAAGTGTTGCGGCGAGTATAAGTACAGCAAGGTTCGGATACGGAGGTGCAAAAGTGCCAAGTCCACGGTTTGGTATGTCGTCTTGGGGTGGCGATGAAGCAATGGATGTCGATGAGTCAGCTGGTTGTGGCGGGCCACGTACTGGGTCAGGCATGGGTTAGAAAAGAGTAAAGGCTTGTTAAGTGGTGCATTGTCAATGTGATTATTATTTCGTTATGGTTGCTCATTTTAATTAGTGGTACAGTAACTGCGATTAAATCAATGGTAAGGGAGTACCGTTGTGAGCAGAGTGAAAAGAGGTGTAAAGCGCGCGCCTGATGACGAAGAAAAAATTGACGGTAGTGCTTTAAAGCATGTGCGCAGAAAGGGTGAATTTTTTGCTGCGCATCGTGAACACACTTTAGCGAAACTCAGTGCTAAAGCTGGTAAACCAACGGTTCAAAACAAATGGAAGCACGTTTATTGGGCCGGTGGCTCAAGAAAAAACTGGAATGCAAAATTTTATAGTGAAGAATTATGCTGTCGCCAAATGTCTGCTTATTTTATGAGGCATTATAAGCGCAGTGCCGCAGCTAGTTACCATCGGGTGTTGGGTTCAAAGCAGGCCATCGATAGAACAGATTTACCTGCTAATCGATTTGATAAGGAGATGGTGGCTTATCGTGGTGATCGGTATATATTTGCTTCTATTGAGCGGAATGGATTAGGTAAATGTTTGCATATGGTTTGTCGGGATATGGCTATTGGTGAGGCAAGGCGCTTTATGCTAAATTCTGAAAATCATGCGATGTCAGTTGTGGTTTCATATGAAGCGACTGAAAAATATGTTGTGCATTTTTATGATCCGAATAGTACAAAAAGCCATAAAATGGCAGAGTGTTGTGATATGAATGCAGTGAGGTCATTGGGTTTAAGGCATTTTTTATCTGATCGAGATGTTCATCGAGAATATTTTCCACTGCTTAAGAGTATGGTATTAGTTTTTTATAGTAACCCTTGCGAATTGCGTCCTTATGATGATAGTGGTGTGTTAGAGCCGGTGGATGCTTATGGTAACAATCTTGGTGTGTTCTTGCAGTGTGCATTGATGCATAATCTTAAGACTTCAGTGATTGAGGCGATGTCATTGATTGTTGATAAGCATGAATCCATTGTGTCTATGGAAAAAAAAGCAGAAATGCTGTTTGGCATAGATGAGAGAAAAATAGCAGCATTGAATGGAGCAATACTTGAGGGACATGTTGGGGCACCTATCGCATTTTGTAGGTTGGTTATAGAGTGTGACCAGAAAAAATTATCTTTGACAGCGAAGAGGCAATTACTATTTCGCGTCAATAAGAAAAACAGGCTTCCGCTCGACAATGCTGTATATAAAAATAATACGGCATTTATGCGGGCCTTTATTAAGCTTGTGCTGGAGACGGGTGCACATAATCTGTCGCGTCCTTATAAAAAAGCATTTGTGTTGGCGAGGTGCAAGGGTGTGCCAGCTATTCATAGAGCAATGAAGGAAGGAAACACTGAAACGGCTATAGCTTATGCGGAAGCAATAGTGGCGGCCAAGCACTCATCAATTGGTAGTGCGTCTAAGCGATACTTATTAGAAGCCAAGGATAGGGATGGCAAATCTGCAATTGATGTGGCTATAGAGGCCGGACATATTGAAATAGCCAAGGCATATAGTAAGGCGATTAGCGCTTATGTTACATCGGATCGTCCCGAGCTGATTGATTTACCTAAGGTTTCAAATGTCTCGCCTACCTTGCCACCATTGGTGCCTGAGATAGAGGATGACTTGGATGGTTTTAATCTCTTCAGTTGTACGATTTGCTAGCAGGTATTTTTTAATCATATGATTTTACGGTCTATAGTTCGCGGCTTGTTTTATTATAAAATGCTTGACCCTGCACCATGGTTTAAGGTGTACATTGTCTTTATTGAATTAAGGGATACAAACAGCAAGCAGTGAGAGGCGTTAGTGATGAAAGTAAGAGAGAAAACAGTCGCTAGAAACCGAATTAATCACAGTCTCACACGCAGCAGTAAAGATAGTGTTGTGCTTACATAGATAGTCAAGATGAGTGTCTGAGTGTAGCGCTGTCTTCTACAACCCAGGTGGCCGCCCATTGCAAAATGGTGCGGCCATTTTTTTGTTATGCTGTCGGTCAGCTATACTGCCTACTGTGTTCAGATAAGTGGATGATAAACGGATGAAAAAAATATTGACCATGCTTTTGATTATGCTGCTGATGCCGCTATGTGCGCTTGCCGCCAAGCCATATACAACACAGCAAATTCAATCGATGAAACCTGCTTTAAATGCTATCTTGCCCATCGATCAAATCAATATGTTGCAGAAGCTCTGCCAAAAGGACAACCTGTGTCATTGCATTGATACCAACAGTGAGGCTCGGGCCACGCTCGGTAAAAATTTACGTGAATCTGCCGGTATTTGCGCTGATTTAAGGTATAAAGATCCTCGCTAGATCGCTATTGGGTCATGTTTATCGCTGTGATATGATGGCGTCACTTGAATTAATTGTGGTGATCGCATGTCTGAATTAAATGCAGAACTTTCCGAGCTTGGTAAGCGTGTCGAATACGATAATCAATATAACCCAGACCGTTTGTACCCTATTGCGCGTCAAATCAATCGACAAGAAATCGGTGTCGATTCAAGTAACTTGCCTTTTAACGGTGTTGATATTTGGAATCATTATGAAGTGTCATGGCTTAATCAGAAAGGTAAGCCCATGGTGGCATTGGCTGAGATTATTTACGATTGCCAATCGCCCAATATCATCGAATCGAAATCGTTGAAGTTGTATTTTAATTCATTTAATAATTCACCATTTGACAGTGCTGATAGTTTACAGCAGGCTATTGCACGTGATTTGTCCGAGCGCTTGGGTTGTGATGTTAGCGTAAAATTACGCCGCTTGTCAGAGCCTTCCCTTGCGGATGCGATTGTGGCACAGCCGGGCGATAATATCGATGACCTGGATATCAATTGTGATACGTATACGGTAAAGCCTGATTATTTAAGCTCAAACGGCGAGGTGGTTGAAGAGTTGCTGACGTCAGATTTATTAAAATCAAATTGCTTAGTGACTAACCAGCCGGATTGGGCCAGCGTGCAAATTACTTATACCGGTAAACGTATAGATCGCGAAGGCTTATTAAAATATATTGTTTCACTGCGTAATCATAATGAATTCCACGAGCAATGCATTGAGCGTATTTTTGTTGATATTATGCAGCACTGCCAGCCAGAAAAGTTAACCGTTTATGGTCGTTATACGCGTCGTGGCGGTATCGATATTAACCCCTATCGATCGACTGAATCCATTGATATCAGTGAGCTCAATAAACGACTTATTCGGCAATAGCGATGATAAAAGATCAGCACACTTATGAGGATCAGGTATTTAAAAAATGTGAATCTGCTGAGTCTGAGTTTAGTGCAGTAACGTTTGAGCGCTGCAAATTTGAAAGTTGTGATTTTAGCGGTAGCAAATTTACTAAGTGTAAATTTATTGATTGTGAGTTCTTAAGTTGTAACTTAAGTGTGGTTGATGTGAGTGGTAGCAGCTTTTCTGAAGTGGTACTTGAAAAATCGAAATGTGTTGGCATTAACTGGACACAAGCCTATTGGCCACAGATACACTTAACTAGCCCTTTAGCGTTTTATCATTGTAACCTGAATCACGCCTCATTCTTTGGCTTGCAGCTCAATGAAATGGTATGTGAAAATTGTCAGGCGCATGAGGTCGATTTCCGTGAAACTGATCTGTCGAATGCGGTATTGGGTTACACCGATTTTGCTGGCAGCCAATTTATAAAGACCAACTTAACCCGTGCTGACTTCACTGGTGCGCAAAACTATCAAATGGATATTACGTTAAATAAGCTGACTAAGGCTAAGTTCACTTTTCCAGAGGTGGTGTGTTTGTTGGATCTATTGGATGTTGAAATTAACGGCTTATCTGATTCTGCTTAGGCAAAAGTCCTATCAAAAAATGTCTAAAACATACATAAAGTGGTACCAGAAAATGTATAAACTATACAGAAAGTGGTGCCACTTTTTGTCTAATATGCTATGCTCACTGCTATGAAACGTCTAATTATGCAAAAATTAATCAAGTGGAAGCGTGCAACTAACCGTAAGCCATTGATTTTAAAGGGTGCGCGCCAGGTTGGCAAAACCTTTGTACTGCGTGCGTTTGCTGAGCAGCAATATCCTCGCTATCACTACTTTAATTTTGAAAAAGAGCCTGCATTAGCGTCAATATTTGAAAGCAGTTTGGATCCTAAAGCCATAATTGAAGCGCTTAGTTTGCATGGTCATATACAAATTGATGTGACCACAGATTTGATTATTTTTGATGAGGTTCAAGCATGTCCTAATGCTTTAACCAGTCTGAAATATTTTTGTGAAGAATTACCGCAGTTACATCTGTGTGCCGCAGGATCTTTGTTGGGTATTTATTTAAATGCTGTATCGTATCCTGTGGGTAAGGTCGATCATTTGCAGATGTACCCTATGTCGTTTATTGAATTTTTAATGGCGCTTGGGGAGAATCAATATGCAGATTTTCTTACGAGCTTTGCGTTGGATAGTAAGCTTCCCGACATAGCGCACGAATACTTGTGGAAGCGGTTAAAGCACTATTTCATTACCGGTGGTTTGCCAGAAGTAGTTACTTTGTTCTGTCAGCAACAAGATACTTTGGTTGATGGTTTTGATTTGGTAAGAAATAAACAACGTGACTTAATTGAAGATTATTTTTCAGATATTGCTAAGCATTCAGGAAAAATTAATGCGATGCATATAAATAGGTTATGGCGAAGTATTCCTGAGCAATTGGCACAAAAGCAAAATGGATCAGCAACAAAATATAAATTCAAAGGCAGTGTTCCAGGCATCGATCGTTATACTAAGCTTGCTGATGCGCTTGACTGGTTAAACTCAGCAGGATTAACGTTGAGAGTAGGGATAATAAATAAAGCGGCGCTTCCGTTTAAGGCTTATGGTAAAGAAAATGCATTTAAATTATTTTTATTTGATGTTGGTTTGCTGGGTGCATTAAATGAAATACACCCAAAAACAATTTTAGATTATGAATACGGTTCCTATAAGGGCTTTTTTGCTGAGAATTTTGTCGCACAAGCATTTACTTATGCAAGCGCTGATCAGCTATACAGTTGGGTTGAGAGCACTTCAGAAGTTGAGTTTGTGCGTGATGTTGAAGGAAAAATTATTCCTATTGAAATTAAATCTGGCTGGGTGACTCAAGCCAAGAGTTTGAACCAATTTGTTGCTAAGTATCATCCTGATTACCGAGTAGTGATGAGCGCTAAGAATGTCAGTATTGATAGTGATAGTAAAATACAAAAATTACCGCTGTATTTAGCGGAGTGTTTTCCATTAGCTGCTGTAACTAAGGCTGACTAAGGTATCGCCGGCTTCGGGTTTTGGTGGTTCATCGGCAATGAAGAAGCGTAGTTTGCCTTTGGTTGTAATGATAAATAGTGGAATGGCACTGTTTGCATTGGTTTCTATAAAATTCTCTAAGGTAAATTCTTCAGTAAGTTTAGTGCTTTTGATTTGTGCGCCTTTGGCAATTAAGCTCGCAAGTTTTGCAAAGCTAATATCGTTGCCAAATAATAAGCTGGCACGTTTTTGCTTTTCGGCATATATTTTTTCTGAATCTTCACGCGTTTCAGTGCCCAGCATAAAGGTGTGGGCTTTGCCAAATTCTTTGCTGTAGCGTAAGCAGCTTAATGCATTCAGGTCGTGGCGTGGTGTCATGGCGATAACATTGCCTAAACCTATCAGGTCAATGCGTCGGTCGGTGTATTCTGATACTGGGTTGCCATAAAATACAGGGATGCCTTCCATACGCGCTTCACTGATGGCGTTCCAGTTGCCGTCAACAATCATGGCGCTAAAGCCGTGTTGCTGTAAGGTTAAGGCCAGTTGGCGTGATATTCCATTGGCGCCAACCAATAAGTATCCAGTAGGCTCTGGGTTGGCCACCCCTAACAAACGTGCCAGTAACCGTGCCGTTAGGCTTTGAAAGATGACAGTGAATAAAATAATTAAAAACGTTACCAGGATAAAGGCTTCAGAGTCTAGGTATTGCAAGGTGCACAGTTGAATGGTAAAAATCGCCGCAACGGCAGCACAGATAATGCCTTTGGGGGATACCCATGCCATCAGTGCTTTTTCCTGCCAGCTAAGTTCACTGCCTACGGTGGATACGAGGACAGATAAAGGACGCACGACAAACTGTAAGGCCAGAAACAGTAAAAACGAAGGCAATACCACATGGCTAAAGGCGGCAAATTTAATTTCGGCTGATAGCACAATAAATAAAACTGAGATCAGTAAAATACTAACGCTGGCTTTAAAGTTAAGGATGTCTTCAATATGCACGTCTTTCATATTGGCCATCCAGATACCCATGACAGTGACTGCCAGTAAGCCAGCCCCTTCCATAAAGTGGTTGGTGATTGAGTATAGAGTAATAACAAAAACCAGTGAGGCGATGTTTTGTAAAAATTCGGGGATCCAATATTTAATAAAGCATTTTGCTAATACCCAGCCACTAATGGCACCACCAGCAAAACCAACTACGACGACTTCCAAGATTTCATAGAAAGTGTGTGACAGCACGGATTGCGTTTGAGTGATGGTGGTAAAGATAAGCACGGCTAGGATGGCGCCAATTGGGTCAATCAGAATCCCTTCCCAGCGCATAATATTGGTTAACTCTTTTTTAACCTGTATTGATCTTAGTAAAGGCAGGATCACTGTTGGACCTGATATTGAAAGGATTGCACCAAACAGGCATGAAACCGCCCACGACAAGTCAAAGATCAGGTGGACAAACAGCCAGGCCAATAGCCATGACGTCAGTATGCCGATGCTGATTAGGTTGCGTACGACGGCTCGTTGGCCTTTGATTTCACGGAAATTCAGTGTGAGGCTAGCCTCAAATAGTATGACTGACACAGACAGGTCTACTAGGGGGCGCATTAGGCCGCCAAATACCTCTTGGGGGCGCAGCCAATGTAGGCCTGGACCGAGTATAAGCCCGAATATAATAAGAAATAAAATCGCGGGTAGTTTAACGCGCCAGGCGACCCACTGACAAAATAATGAGATTACGCCAATGCTAGTTAAGATTAAAATCAGTTGTTCAGTCATTTCACCTTCCTTGTACGCGTTATTCTATCGAGGAAGTTGTTGAACTTCCAGCGTAATAAATGCTTGACCTATGAGCATCTTGCCACTAGAATGCATCTTCCTTGCGGGGCTATAGCTCAGCTGGGAGAGCGCTTGCATGGCATGCAAGAGGTCGGCGGTTCGATCCCGCCTAGCTCCACCATAGAAGGTGACCCGCAAAAAATGTGTCCCCATCGTCTAGAGGCCTAGGACACTGCCCTTTCACGGCGGCAACAGGGGTTCGAATCCCCTTGGGGACGCCACTAATTGTTCTTATCAATTAGTGGCGATAGGCTTAAAATTCTTGATATAAATTCCAATGATTTAGTATTATAGCCCATAAGGCGTGGTTATTTTTCGTATATCCTACTGAATAATAACAATAATATTTGCATAATTATATTTTAGCTATTGGATGAATTGATAACTATTAGTCTAGAAATAGAGAACTTGGATTAATTCTTAATATTCTGGTAACAAAGAATCAGTATACTCATTGTTATAGATTTGATGGGGTGGCTTTTTCCTTTACGACTCGACCACACACACATATATCACAGTCGGCCACCTCATCTTTTCTTCTCTTCGTTACCTTCCTTCTCTACGCAGGCACAGCTTCTTCAGATGATTTTAACGTGGCTAATAGCTCTTTTGGTGGTATGTATTCTTGTAAGGCAATACCAATCGAACCAGGGCCTGCATGAGCCCCCAGCGCCGCACCACAGGGCACGACATGGCAGGATTCCAATTGCGAAATATTATGTAAAATCAAACTCTCAAGCTTTTTACCTTCATCTGGACAGTCACACTCAATAACAACGACGCGATACTTCTTACCCTTCTTGATTTTCTTTTGTATAAAGCTCAGCATTTTGTTTGGCAAGCCTTTGCGTCCTGTCAGAACGCCCTGGGTCTTTACCGTGCCGTCGGTGGAGTTAAAGCCGATTAAGGGCGTTAATCGCATCATGTCCACAAGGCGTTTCTTAGCCGCTGAAATGCGGCCGCCACGTACTAGCCAGCGCATATCGGGAATGGCGGCATATAGCGCTGTTTTTGGAATGATGGCTTGGATTAAGCGTAAGATTTGGTTGTGATGCATGCCGGCTTGTGCCGCTTCTGCGGCGTATGACACCACCAAACCCATCGCGGCAGTAGCGTTCATTGAGTCAACGATCGAAACAGGGTGGTTGTAAATGCGTTTAGCTGCGCTGGCCGAGCTATTCAGCGTTCCGCTGACTTTTTTCGGTAAATGAATCGCAATAATAGATTCGTAATGCGTATTAATAAATTGATAAGCGCGATTAAAGTCACCAAACGATGGCTGTGATGTGGTGGGGTGCTCAGGGTTGGTGCGCAGTTCTTGATAAAACTGCTTAGGACCCATCGACACTTTATCAATAAAGCTTTCTGTGCCGAAGTTAATTAAAATAGGCACGACATGAATGTCTAATTTTTCCATTAACTCGTCAGGTATATCAGCACCTGAGTCGGTTAAAATAGCAATCTTGGCTTTGTCTTGGTTAATGGTTTTTTGTTGGCGTAACATGTCATCGGCTTTTTCACCTACCACGTTGCCGTATTGACGACAAATCTGAAATAGCCGTGCAGGTTCGTTGCAGTGCATATGGATTTTGGTTTTACGGCTTGATCCGGCCACAATCAAACAATTACCTAGCTCAGTTAAATCGGCGCGTAATAATTCGTGTTCGATATCCTCGCCTTTAATTAAACACTCGGTGCAGTAACGGTAAGTCGTATCTAAAAACTCATGGATATGTTCTTCGACTTCATCGGCTACTGGTGTGACAAGGTTGTCATAAAAGCCGCGCACTTGACCATGGCAAATAAAATCATAAATGCCGTGCAGTAAGTCAACAAAACCTTGTGCACCAGCATCCACCACTTTTGCTTTGCGCATTTCGGGTAGCTGGTTGGACGTTTCTTTCAGCACTGCATCGGCATATTGAATGCTAGGTTCCAGTAAAGTGATAAACTCAATTCCACCTTCTTTTTTTAAGTGCTGTTGCAGCGCTTCACCGAAGGCGCTAATCACCGTTAAGATGGTGCCTTCTTTTGGTTCGGATAGTGCACTACGTGCCAGTTCGGCACCTTTATTGACGGCTTGTACAAAACCGGCAGTATCCATTTTTTCCATACCAGCAGCGCCTTCGCTTAAGCCTTGGAAAAATTGCGCTAAGATCGCACCTGAATTACCGCGTGCGCCATTTAAGGCGGCGTCTGCCACTTGGTCTAGCATGGCGCCAATTTTTTGGTCAACGTCTTGGCTGGTTTCTTCGATAATGGTGTTCAGCGTCAATGCCATGTTGGTGCCGGTGTCGCGGTCTGGCACAGGAAATACATTAATGCGGTTGAGGTAGTCTTGGCGCGAAATAACTTCTTGTATACCGGCCACCAAAGCGCGGTGCAGTCGGATGCCATCGAGATAACTGATTTTTATACGGTTAGCTGCTTTTTTTCTCGCGTCTGTCATAGGGCAATATCACCTCTCCGTGAATGAAGGCGGTGAGTATACACTGTTTTTTAGTGGTGTTGAATGGTTGCGTCATGACCGTAATGGTGATGAACGTGGTCTCGTACGCATCGAGTTTCTCGAATAAAATATGTACTGGTGATGATGCCTGTGATGAAGCATAGGGGTATAACAATTAATGCCGTGTGATACTGTGCCAGTGAATAAAATGGGCTGCCTTGTAACATGATTGGATTTTTTTTCCACATATAGTCAATGATGACCCCGACTAATGGTTGCAAGATGATGCCACCTGCGACAACAGCCATATTATTAAAGCCGGCGGCGGTTCCCATTACGGTGTCGTGATTGTTATCCAGCACTAAGCCAAAGGTGATCACCTGCGATGACGCCGATGCCCCAAACAGCAATAGCATGCATGACAATAACCACTTGGGTAGGTCATCTATATAGAGCATGGCAATACTGCTGACTAAGCCAATGACGGCCAATATAACCAGTGGGCGACAGCGGCGCTTAATGCGATTCGACCACCAGCCTGCAATCGGGCTACCGATACCAATCGCAATCCAAACTAATGAAGTGAGTGCCGTAGCGGCAGTCATCGATATGTTATAAGCACGGGCTAAAAACGATGGCCCCCACAGCGTGGCGAATACTGAGATCGGTGCCCAACAGCAAAAGGCATATAATGCTATCCACCAGGTCTGGCCATTACGACAGACTCGTTTCAGTCCTTTTAATACACCAACACTGGGAATATGTTTGGGTTTGGTGACCGATTTATTATTGGGGTAATCACGCACGACAACATACATAATGATCGCCAGTACAACGCCGATAACAGAAAACCATAGAGTGGTAGGGCGCCAACCAATGCGATTGACCATGGCGGCAATGGGCGCTTCACCAATAACAGCCCCTGCGCAGCCTAAAAATTGTATCAATCCGGTAAAGAATGCAAAGCGGCTCGGTGGATACCAGCGTGCAGCTATTAATAACGCACCAATAAATGCAAATGATGCCGTAAATCCGGTTAAAAAGCGTGCAATGCTGGCAATGTAAATATTGCTAGCACAGGCAAAAATTAAACCTGAGCCTGCACACAATAATGTGTTGAGCGCCAATAAGCGCCGTGGGCCTATACGGTCATATAATAAGCCCGCTGGGATTTGCATCGGTGAATAACCATAAAAGAACAACGAGGCCATAATGCCTAACCCGCGTGCGTCGACAGAGAAGCTGCTCATTAATTGATGCGTCATGGCGGAGGGCATAACGCGCAACGCAAACTCGTAAATGGTAAACGACGAAGCCAAGACAAATACGAGCATTGCGTAAAACTTGGGATATTTGGAACCGATCTTTGAAATAGCCATAGGGGGTGAGTATATGGATATCTGGCGATTAGAGCAAGTGATTGATTACTGTACTTTTTAATCTGTTCATGAGTACTTAATGTTGCTTTAAGTATGTGTTTAATGTTCATTTAAGTTATTACGTTTATATTGAGTGCACGATAAAAGTAAATAACATTTGTAAACATATAGAGAGAGAAGAATATGCCACGTAAACTACACGACCCATCAGCGCAAGGTGTTACTGACGAAGACTTCGATGCATTTGGACAAGAGCTTGATGATCTGTTTGACCATAGCGCAGGCACTGCCGCTGCCGTGGCATCAGACGATTCAGACGATAATGGTTGGGGTCAGTATCAAGATATCGAAACAGGTACTGCTATTGACCATGCTGGCTCTGTGGTATGGAGTTTTCCACCGGGGCTAGCTGCGGCAGCTCCAGCTCCTGTTCCTGCGGCTGCCCCAGCACCTGTTCCTGCTGCAGCTCCAGCGCCAAGACAAATGTATGTTAGGCCAGTAGTTAATGTTCCTGGTATACATTCCCCTTTTGGAGCGCTTAAAACGCTATGGCAACTAGGAGTTAAATATCCGGAGATTCAGCCTGGACTGGTTGTCGGTTCTCGCTTAGCCGGATCACAGGTGTTTTCTCGTCCAGCACCGATAGCGTCAGCTGGTTCTGCACCAGCTCCTGTTCCAGTTGTTGCGACAGTTGAAGCACCTAGACCGACAAATCCTGCAGCGGAAAGAGAGGCTCGTAGACGTGCCGCACTCGATAGAGGCAATGCCGAGATGGCTGAATATAGAGCCAGACAAGGTCAGCCAGCGTCTGCTCCAGCCTTACCTGCAGCGGCAGGCACATCCCCTCGTGTTGAGTGCGCGGGCAGCAATAGGTATACGGTTTTTGTTCGGCCACTAGCAGCTGTAGCAGGAGCGGTTGGTAAGAAGGATTCGACTGATGGTCGTCGTGATAAACCAGAAAACCCATACAAGCGACAATACCGTGGGCAAGGTCGTCGTTGATTATGCGTCAGGTTGACATTTGGTTTAAGGGGTTTACCATTGCGGATATGCTGATTGACTTGGAGACCCTATGAAGCTGTATTGCATGCGTCACGGTGAGGCTTTGCCCGGAGCTGAAGACGCAGAACGTCCTTTATCTGACAAGGGTCGTGAGGACGTGAGTAATATTGCTGCTCATCTTGTACGTTGCAATATCAAAACTGATCATGTTATGTCCAGTTGCCGCCTGCGCGCAGTGCAAACCGCTGATATCATGGCGAAAGCCTTGGGTGTGGGTCAAACCACGCAATGCAATTGCGGTTTGGATGAGATGGATCCGGTGGCAGAGATGGTGGAAAACATTCGTCAATGGCATGACGATACGCTATTAGTGAGTCACTTACCGTTTTTATCCAAGCTGGTGAGTGCACTAATTCTAAACGATGAGTTCCAGCCGATTATCAATTTCGCACCCGGTTCGATCATTTGTTTACATCAATTTGAAGGCCAATTGTGGAATGTATCTTGGCTATTAAAGCCGACTATCGTGCCTTCCCAGTGTGCCGGTGATAAATCGGGCAGCATGTTTTGATTCGGCTGCGCAGTGCGCGGTTATTTTTCGTCTCTTCCTGTTTATTAGCATCTGCGTTGGTATGGGTGACATGTCAAAGTGTATGGCTGTGGTGGCTGCAGGCGATTGTGATAGTGGCTGTGGGGATGTGTTGGGGTTATTTTCAGTTGCTGCATACCTGGCGATTGTTGCCGACTGCTGTGGTGGCAATGTGGGTTGATGGTCAGGGTGACCTTTGGTTACGTTATCGAAATGGCTGTTTGGTGCGTAAAAATATTCAATCGGGTTTACATATTTCTAGACGTTCAGCGTTTATTCCTTACTCGCGTGATGGTGATGATCGTAGGCGTTGGTTGTTGATGAGCTTAGCAAGACTTTCTGCTGGCCAGCGTAGTCAGTTAATTTATAAGTTAAAATTCAAGCTATCTACTGCACCGTTATCAGGGTATTAGAAATCACAATGGCTCTTAAGGTGGAGATTTAAGGTTTGCTAAAGGTTGAATCTATATAATAGTGTCCAGGAGCGAAACCGATTTAGTCAAGAGGTAGAAAAATATGACACATCCTACTCAAGCAGATCAAGCCCGTAAAGTAAGCGAAACGAGAGAATTTGTTAATCAGCAAAGGCTGTTTGCAGAGCGTGCGAGCAGAAATGCAAGTATGCCGCAAGTGTATAAGACCGATCAATGGGTTGCTAAGCGATTGGAAGCTGTTGAAAAGCAGCATGCGAATGTGGCTGTTTACTGGTCGACAGGTATGCGTCATGGTGCAACCGCGGTTTCAGCTTACGATGCCAAGTTTATCCGGTTAATGCTTTCAGATCCTCATAACGATGTAACACGTGTTATCGTTCCTGAGAATAGTGGTGGCCATTGGACACTAACCGTTTTACAAAAAGATTCACATACGGGTGAAATGAGCAGTCATCATATTGCTACTCGTGCCGATGGCACATGTGGTGATAGCTTGGTGGAAGAGGCAGCGAAAGTAGCGGCTGTGTCTGATACGGCATTTAAAAATGAAATATCTAAAAGACAGCGTCAAGCGGGATACGTTGGCCGCGCAGTTTTACAGGCACCGACAACAGTACCGGGCGTTGAGCTGAAGGTTAATGTGGGTGTTCAGCAAGAGGTTGTAGTGCAGCCTATTAAAGCTGCTGTTACTCAATCAGATGCTGTGTCAGAGGGTACATTCACTTCTGTCGTGACTCCGCAGTTAATTAAAGAAGCGCGTGAGGCGGCTACAGTAGATTACAATTTGGTGCGTTTAGCTGAAGCAGATCATGAGGGTGATTCAACTAAAGTTCAGTATTACCAGTCTGCGCTTGTTAATATTTATACCAAAATGGGTGACGCTGAAAAGGCTGAAGCTGTTACACGTTTAGTTGAGTCGGGTTTATCCGATAAGTCTTCAGTGGCTGCAGTAATTGACGCCGTGATTGGCCAAGAGTCGCAGCAATCTTCAGTCTTGAGACCTTAAATAAATTACAGTGAGCAATGTAATACGCTAAAAAGCAGGCTACTAAGCCTGCTTTTTTTGTGTGGGGCCTAATAAAACAACTTAGCCGCTTATTCTCTGGATACCGCATGAGTTGGAAAGGTACCCCTGATCGGCCCTGTGCTTCTAGTGCTTGGATGTCAAGAGGTCGTGGCTAGGATGCTTCGCAGTTTGTACTATAATGGCTAGCACTGAGCCAAAAATCACTGGAGCTGACCATGCAATACCCCACAAGACCGAAAGCAGTGACCACTGCTATTATCTTGCTAGCCATTGTCACCATAGCCTACTGCTTTTACTTCTTATTTGCTCCCAACCTTATACCTGGTGAGCAGCTCGGATCATATCGTTATAATGCCGTCTTTGCTTTGTATGTGATGTTTTTATTCTTATTTGGTTTTTGTACCGGGCGACGATGGGTATTGAATCTGTTTGTTGTGTTGTCAATTATCAGTATCGCAGCATCACTCGCCGTGTCGTTCTTGGCTAGTTTTTCAGTGATGCTGTGGGTAGCAATGGCTGTTATTGCGTTGAAGTTAATAATCGCGTTATCGCTTTATGGTCGATCCACCAGTAACTGGTTTGCTGAATGTAAGCAACTGCGTGTGAAGCGTGCTAATGCAGGTATCAATGGTGGCGCCATCGTATGGATTGCTTGTATCACTTGCTTTATCTTTATTTTTTGGGCGGGTTTTTTTGCCGCTTCATTTAAAAATATTATTATAAAGAAATCGTTTGTGGGTAGTTCAGCAGTGAGTTCTAGTGCTTCGGCATCGATATGCCGTCATTTTTTGAAAAATCCAAAATTAGCACCACGTATGAAAGTGGCTAATATTGATCAAGCGCGCTGTGAAAAATTGATGCCGCGTCAAATTAATCGTTGCGTAAAATACCTGTCACCAAGTATGCCAAAAAATATGAAAAATGCTGATTATTTACATTGGATGCGCAAAGTAGGTCAATGCAGTGGGCGATTATTTTATAAAAAATATTTGGCTCACCCTAAGCGTCATCGTTCAATGATTTAAAAACCATAAGCTGGTATTTAACATCATAGCGAAGCTAACCCATAACCAATACGGTGTGAGCAACCAGGCGGCAGATTTATTGCTGCGATAAGCAGCGATTACAGTGCAGCCGATGGCTAACCATAATGCGATAATGTCTACCAATGCCCAGCCAATGGCCTGGCTAACGAAGAATATAAATGACCAAGCGAAATTAAACACCAATTGTAAAATATAAAGTTTCATTGCACTGGGGTGTGAGTGTCGGTTATGCCACAGTAATCCACCGGCAATACCAATCATGATATATAGCAGTGTCCACATGGGGCCGAAGATCCATGCGGGGGGTTGGAACCAAGGTTTATGAAGTGTGATATACCAGGTGTTCACGTGTGTGGCGCTAGCCCAGCCGGAAATCCCGGAGATGGCTAAGCAAATGATTACCCATACAATGCACGGTAGTATGACATTTTTTTTGTTCATATTGAGTCTCTTTTTTATAGCGGTTTAATAGCAGTTACCGTTGGGAATATGTGTGCTCTATCCGGTAAAAAGGTTAATTGTTCAAAACCAGCGTTCGTGAGTTGTTGTTGGGTGGTTTCGGTGGAACGAAAGCATTGCCACTTGCCTTGAATGGTATCAACAAAAACAGCTTTCTGCATCAGTAAGTCGTCGGGGTCGATCTTTTCCATTTTCCATTCGCAATGATCTGTCATTGTCGGTGGTGGTGTCACATAGCTGGTGACCAACTTCCCACCGGGCTTTAAGGCGTTATAAAATTGGCGGTATAAATCCGTAACTTTGTTATCATCCGGTTCGTAAATATTAAGGCCGTTGCTGGATAATAAATCAAAGCGGTTTTCTATGCCGAGGTGCCAGGCATCCGCTTGCTGTGTTTCGGTAAATTGTTGGATGCCTTTTTTTTCAGCGAGTTGTTTTGCATCGTGTAAAGCATCAGGGTCGTAATCCAAGCCAACCAGTGTAATATCGTCGATGCTATCGTAATTCAAATACAACAGCTCGCCTAGTAATCCGCAGGGCACAGAAGCAAGTACGGCACCGTTTTTTACAGCAGTTTGGTTTTGTTGCAAAAAGATTTCAAAGCGTTGTTGAGTAGCTAAAAGAATGGGGGAGTTTAGGATAAAGCTTTCCATGTCACCAATCATTTCACCGGCACTATTTAAACCATTTTTTTTGCCAAACCATGGGTAGGTCAGCATATAGTGAGTCCAAAAGCCATTGATGCCTTGGTTAATAATCAGGAAGCGACCAAAATCAAATTCACTCATTTGCTGTAGGTAGTCGAGTCGTTGTTCGACACTTGCCTCAGGTGTGTCACCATTTTGTTTGATTTGTGTAGACAAGGTACCCATAGCTTGTTGCAAATCGCCATCACCGTTGTGGTGTGAAATGAGTCGATTGCTATCTACAGGTTTTGACATCCTTGTGTTTCCTTTCGTTACTTTGATTCAATAAAGGTAATGGCTTGCTGTAAGCGTTGCAACACTTTTTCACGGCCGAGCATTTCTAATGTGATATCAATCGGTGGTGATACGGTATTGCCGGTCATCGATACTCGAATCGGTTGCGCTACTTTACCGAGTTTAACCTCGAAATGTTCGCCGGCATTTTTTACGATATCATGCAGTGGTTCAGCTAACCAATCGCTTAGATCACTGAACTGTTGATGTAACCATTGCAGAACAGGCAGGCTAGTTTCCGTCAGTTGTTTGCGTGCGGCTTTCTCGTTGTATTCAGTCACATCTTGGTAAAAATAACGGCTGCCTTCAGCGAGTTCTTTAAGTGTTTTAAAGCGTTCGGCTTGCACGGCGAGTAAATCGGTTAATGCCGGACCGGTAGCGCTATCAATATTCAATAGATTAAATTGATGTTGCAGTGCTTCAGCCACTTGTTCAGTGGGTAAGGTTTTCATGTAGTGTTGATTGAGCCACAATAATTTATCCGTATTCATTTGTGCGCTGGAGTTATTGATATGGTTAGGATCAAACAGCTCAATCAATTCTTGTTTCGAAAATATTTCTTGGTCGCCATGCGACCAGCCCAAACGCGCCACAAAATTAATTAACGCTTCAGGCAAAATGCCTTGGTCTTTATATTCCATCACATTGGTGGCGCCATGGCGTTTTGATAGGCGTTTGCCATCTTCACCAAGAATCGTAGTGACATGCGCATACAGTGGCGGTTCAGCGTCGAGTGCTTTAAAGATGTTGATTTGGCGAGGGGTGTTATTGACGTGGTCATCACCACGAATCACTTCGGTAATGTTCATGTCTAAATCATCAATCACCACGGTAAAGTTATAAGTCGGTGTGCCATCGGTACGGGCAATAATTAAGTCATCCAGTTCGCTATTGGCAACGCTGATTTTGCCTTTGACTTGGTCTTCAAATGCGACACTGCCTTCAGTCGGGTTTCTAAAGCGCACGACAAATGGCGCGTCATCACTGGGGGGTGTTTCTAAATCACGGCAATGGCCGTCATAACGCGGCTTTTGTTTATTTTCCATTTGCTGTTCGCGTAATGCATCCAGGCGCTCCTTGCTGCAGTAACACTTGTAAGCTTTTCCTTGAACTAATAATTGCTGCAATACTTCCTCATAACGATCAAAGCGCTGTGTTTGATAAAATGGCCCCTCATCGTATTCCATGCCCATCCATGCCATGGCATCGATAATAGCTTGCACGGATTCATCAGTAGAGCGTTCGCGGTCAGTGTCTTCAATGCGTAGAATAAAGTCACCATCAAAATGCTTGGCGTACAAATAGGCAAATAAGGCTGTTCTGGCACTGCCAATATGCAAATGCCCGGTCGGGCTGGGGGCGAAACGACTGCGTGTGCGACGGTCTGATGAACTCATGGCGGCTCTCTATTTAGTTGCAAAATAAAGAGGCCATGCTAGCAAGAAATTGACGGTTGATAAACCGATAGTTACCTGCGCGGACCGCCGCGCGGTGTTTCTTCATCAGGTTTTGCATAGTCAGAGTGATCATCAGTAGTAGAAGCGGTTAATGGTGAAGCGGGTGGTGCGCTAGGAGCATGTCCAAACAGTGGGTGGGTATATCCGTTGGAAGATACGGGGACTGGTGGCCCAGTGAGTGTAAAAGGGATGCCGTTAAATGGATCCGTACTAGTTGGTGCGGTGATCGTTGGTGCACCACGAGGCGGGGTGGGTGGTCTCTGACTAGCGTATATCCCACGACTTCTTATAGTGCTTAGCGTGGTAGGCTGTGATGGGGTGGCAAATTGAGCTGCAGTGGTGCCGCGAGCAGGTACTGAGCCGTCATCAATAGCGTTGCTGGCTGTGCGAGCAATGGTTAAATTCAAGTAGTTGACCGGTGAGCCATCCAAAGATTGATCGGATTGTACAGCTGAGTCAGGGGTTTCGCCGGCTGCTTCATAGGTAAACCCAAGACTGTCAGGCGATGTTGAGGTTTCACGGTCGTCTTCTTCAACAATTGACAGGCCATCGAGGGAAGCAGTCTCGAGATGTTCAGGCCCTTGCTTGTAGATATAGTTGATATCTACCGCCTCAGGGTTTGAGATGAGGGGGGTATCATGGGCTAATTCGATTTGCGTGCCGCCGCTAGGTAATACAGTAAAGAATATGGTTTGGTCAATAGCGCCAGGGGGGGTGGCAATAGGTTTATCGTATGCTGGTTCACCATCGACACATTCAAAACGTCCGTATTCGTCTAAATACTCTTGATACACTTGATCACCATTTAGGTAGGTCATGATTTGTGACCCATCCTCATTAAATTGCACGCTGGATGCGACTGGGTTTCTTCTTCTCATGATTTTTCTCTCTATTCGTTTTACTGGTTACCTCTGGGTGAGGGTGTGCTTGGTGCTGCTGTTGGTTCATCATCATTATCTTGATGAGCGATTGGTAAAGTCGCAGTGCTGCCAAATATGCTGCCAACTACTAAACTGGATGGTGTTGCCGGTGAATCCGTGGGAGGCGAGGTGATGTCGATTGTCCTCACTATTTCAAAATGTAAACCAGCTTGTGGTTGTTCTTGGGCCAAGTATGCATGTTCTGATGTCTCATCACCGTCCATGAATATAAATAACTGTTGTCCATCGGGAATTGTTCCGCCAGGCTGTTCGCTTTCGATCCGAGCAATTAATGCTTCAGTTGCTTCGTTTGCTTCTGTTTCATCGTCGGTGTCATAGGAGTCGCTATCAGAAAGTTCATCGTCAGGTCTAATATAGTAGGTAAGGTCATTGAGATGCAGTTCTTGCTCGCCTTGTGCATAAGTTTGCTTTTCTTCTAGGCGGTACGGATTGGCATTATCCTTATTAACAATAAGTAGTCTATCTCTAGGCATTGGTACATTCTCTCAGCTATTTATACAGTTAAAATATGGCTGAATTATACCAAAAAAAGTACGATATGTACAAACTCCTGAGGTTCTTGTAACTTGTTGATGCTGCCTTTAGGGCGGTTGAGTTTTATTAACCTGGGCTGTAGTTTTTATCTTCAGGAGTATCGGAAGCCTCAGGAGCTGCACCGGTTTTAGCTTCACTTGCGTTGGCTGGATTGATTGATTCGCCGGGATGGAAGATTTGACCGTCTATAGTAAAGCGAACCGCCCGTGTGTCGCTATGAGCTTGTTTCACTTCCTTAGCTTTTGTTTCGTCAATAAATAATGGCATAAGTCTCCCTAGCTTAGTCGTATAAACGGTGCTCAGGGTAACAAATAATACAAACAATGAAAATATATCTCTGGAGTGAGGGGGGTGATTCTGGTAGTATTAAATCCCGTTTTTAGGTAGAAATTTAATTGAAAACGGGATCCCATATGACACGATATATTTTCATTACCGGCGGCGTTGTTTCATCGCTAGGCAAAGGTATTACCTCATCTTCTTTAGGAGCTTTGCTGGAAGCGCAAGGTCTTAATGTTACGTTAATGAAACTTGACCCGTATATCAATGTTGACCCCGGAACCATGAGCCCATTTCAGCACGGTGAAGTATTTGTCACCGAAGATGGTGCTGAGACTGATCTGGATTTGGGCCACTATGAGCGCTTTGTGAATACCTTAATGACCAAGCGTAACAATTTTACTACCGGTCGGGTATATGCCGATGTGATTCGTAAAGAACGTCGTGGTGATTATTTGGGCGGTACGGTGCAAGTGATCCCGCATATCACTGATGAAATCAAATTGAAGATTAAGCAAGGTGC
Organism: Coxiellaceae bacterium; assembly: GCA_029212925.1. GTDB lineage: Bacteria > Pseudomonadota > Gammaproteobacteria > Coxiellales > Coxiellaceae > JARGNX01. The sequence continues at coordinate 72,218 of JARGOB010000008.1, forward strand.
TGAAGGTGTCGATGTGGCGCTGATTGAAGTGGGTGGAACGGTGGGTGATATCGAGTCGTTGCCATTTCTTGAGGCCATTCGTCAAATGCGTATTGAGCTCGGTGCTAGTCAAACTTTATTTATCCATTTAACCTTGGTTCCGTTTATACCAACATCAGGTGAGATTAAAACCAAGCCAACGCAGCATTCGGTGAAAGAATTGCGTTCGATTGGTATTCAGCCAGATATTTTAGTGTGTCGCTCAGAGCAGCCATTGCCAGAGCAAGAGCGTAAAAAGATTGCGTTATTTACTAACGTGCCAATCGACAGTGTGGTGTCATTATGTGATGCGAAAAGTATTTATGAAGTGCCATTAATGTTGCAGCAAGAAGGTTTGGGTGATCGCGTAGTAGAGAAGCTTGGTTTGCCGATCTCACCGGCGGATATGTCGGCGTGGAAGAAAGTGGTTGAGCGTCACAAGAACCCGCAAAAACAAGTGCGTGTTGCGATGGTAGGTAAGTACACTGACTTGGAAGATTCGTATAAATCATTGAGTGAAGCGTTAACCCATGCCGGTATTCATACCGATACGCGGGTGAAAATTAATTACGTTGACTCGGAGCAGATTGAAACCCAAGGCACAGAGTTATTGTCTGAAGCTGATGCCATCTTAGTACCGGGTGGTTTTGGTCATCGTGGTGTTGAAGGCAAGATCATGGCGGCGCAGTATGCGCGTGAACACAATGTGCCGTATTTGGGTATTTGTTTGGGTATGCAAATTGCGATGGTGGAATATGCGCGCCACTTAGCAAAGTTACCTGAAGCCAACAGCAGTGAGTTTGCACCTGAAACACCTTCACCGGTTATTGCTTTGGTCAGTGAGTGGCAAGATAAAGATGGTAATGTTGAGTACCGTGATGAGCAAAGTGATTTAGGCGGCACAATGCGTTTGGGTGGTCAAGCGTGTCAATTGCAGTCAGGTTCATTAGCGGCACGTTTATATGATGCAGACAGTGTGGTTGAACGTCATCGTCACCGTTACGAGGTCAATAATACGTTATTGCCACAGTTAGAGGCGGCGGGCATGGTGGTGTCGGGCCGTTCAGAAGATGGTAAGTTGGTTGAAATTATTGAGTTGCCAGAGCATCCGTGGTTTTTGGGTTGCCAGTTCCATCCGGAATTCACCTCAACGCCGCGTCGCGGTCATCCTTTATTTACCGGTTTTATACAGGCGGCATTAAAAAGCCGAAACGGTAACGCTGTAAAAAAGCCAGTTGATGTTATGCCATAGTTTTTATGCTGTCATCAACTATGTCATTGCGAGGAGCCTGCGACGAAGCAATCTAAGCTTTAATCCTGAGATTGCTTTGCCACTACGTGGCTCGCAATGACGGTTTAGTCACTACTTACAATCCCGGGTAATATCTGGATTTTTGCTTTTTTTAAATTAAAAGATATACAATGGTGCGTCTTGATAACAACCATGGTTCAGCGTAAGGCTGCCAGGGATACCTTTCTCACGAACGGATGTCCCTATCCTCGTGTTCCTTTACGTCCGTGTACCACACGCCGCTCGTAAGGTACCCCTGGCAGACTTACTGACTATGGCAGTTATTCTATCAATGAATTAGCGAAGAGATAAAAACTATGATAAATCGTTGGGTGCGAACTACTGTTGTTTTATTTACGGCATTTGCTGTGATGATATTATCCGGTTGTGCAGCAACACAATTAGCCATTAGCAAGCGAGATCTTTCGGTGAGCACCAAAACCAGTGCATCGATATTTTTAGATCCGGTACCTGACAGTCAAAAAGTGGTGTACGTGCAAATACGTAATACATCCGGTGTATCGAATTTCAATATTCGTAATGCGCTTATCACGCAATTGCATCAAAGAGGTTATAAAACCACGCGCCACCTGAATCGTGCGCACTATATGATTCAAGCCAATGTGTTAAGGGTGAAGGCAGTCTCAAAAACAGCGGCACGTGCCGTAATGGGCAGTGGTTTTGGTAGTGCATTAGTGGGGGGTGGTTTAGGTGCTGCCACCGGTGCGATTGCTGGTGCCAGCAGTGCTGGCATTTGGGGTATGGGATTGGTCGGTGCAGCAGCGGGTGCATTAGTTGATAACATGGTGAAGGATGTGAATATTGTGGCTGTTGTTGATGTGCAAATCAGTGAGCGTTCTGAGCAGGCCATTCGACAACATCAACGTTCGCGATTGCAGCAAGGCACTAGCAGTGTCACAACGCAACAGGCTAACAATAAAGTGCATTGGCAGCGTTATCGTACGCGTGTTGTTAGTCGTGCTGAAAAAGTGAATTTGCATTATTCGCAAGCGCGCGGTCCATTAGAAAGAAGTATTGGCTCTGCTATTGCCGGTTTCTTCTAATCTCGTCATCAAATCAACTAGGCAAAAGGGCTGGGTGACGGTGGTGGTTCAGGAGTGGGTGCAATTTGACGCCCGCGTGATTTTCTGCCGCTGATACTAGGCCGCTGTGCTTGCGTTACCGCTGGCTGATTGTCAAACGGAAGTGCGTCGAAAAAATGCGGTGGAGGAGGTTGGTCTTCCGAAGTAGGGCTGTGTTGTGGTGTTTGGTCATAGGCGTGTGTTTTAGCTTCGGTGTGAACGAGTGTGTCAGTGTCGGTTTCAACCACAACGCTTTGTAAGGGTTGGGTGTCGAGGTTCTCAAAGAGCAATGTATCTTCTCGTTGCAGTAATTGCAGTGCATGGCGAATATCCATGCGGTGCGGATCGATATCTTTGGGTTTTGTGTTATTGGATGAGTCAAGAATCATGGCTTGAAGGTGTGACCACAACATGAAAATAAAGGCGGTTGATAATGCGCCGGGCACAACGCGGCCGTAATTGCCAAGATATGAAATATAGCCTTGCGAATAAGTGTGTTGACCTACTAAGCGAAAGCTGGGGCTGGTTAAGTAACTACTCACACAGGCAGCTACCGTTAAAAATGAATACTTGGCTGCTTTTAGTTTGCTGCCTTGCGTCGCATGTTGAATGCAATCGAGTGTGGTATTAATTAATAATTTTGGTAGTTGGTATGCATTGACGGAATAGAAAAACCAAGTTAGTGCTGTCGAAAAACCGCCAAAACCAAATGAGGCGGCATTTTTATAATCGTAGTCTTTACCAATATTTACATTAAACAATAATTCGGCACCTTGTACACACTCGGGCATAAAGCCTGCAAAAATTGGTACGAGTAAGAATGCGACTAGAGAGCAGCCCAAGACTTTGGGTGCGGTATGCAGTAAGTGGTGTTGCTTATTATTTTTTGGCAGATGTTCCCACTGCGTATCCACTACATGCAATAAAGAGTGTAATGCTTGCTCTGTGCTAGTGCTATCGACAATAGCTATTTGTGGACCCGTATTGCTATCTAATTGTTCTAGCTTATGGATATAGAGCTTTTTGAGTTTCAGGTTTTTATTGAGTTGCTCGTCGATAAAATATTGTATGCTTAAAAAGCGTGACGCGTAATGAATGGAAAAGCTTAAAATACCACCGCTAAATTCACCAGCGACGCCCATAAATGCAAAAGATTTACTGCCGATTTCGGCAAAAATTAAACTGGTTGCTAAAGACCATAGACAAAAACCTACATCTATTGGCCAGCGCTTCATGGCCGTATTGATCTTTTTTATTTCTCTTTGGGTTTTTGGCTTTGTTTTATGATGACGAGTATAGAAGTCGTATGGCACAGTGAATAATTTAGCTGATGAAGTAACCGAAGGCCATAGATACAAGCGGTTTAAAAAACCTAATACGCCAGCGGAGGTAGCTAAAGTAATGGCCATCGCGAAGTGGTCAAAGGTTTTTGTTTTGCTGAAAAAACCTTTCAAATCTTGCAGTGAGCCAATGTGCGCGGCGTTGTTTGATTTGGACGAAGCGGAAGCGAGCATATTCAGAAAAATAATCGGTGAGGCGACACATAAGCTTGCCATGACATTGGTGATGGATAGGCAGTGTTGACGATGGCTTTTTTTATTAAGGGTATTCGGTGGTGTGATGGGTATGCTCATGGTGTGTTTCGCTATGTGCTATTTAATATTTTGTGGATCATTGTACGTATTTTTTGCTCAGTATAAAAATTAACGATTCTGATGTCTACACAGTATTTAATTAAATAGTGGTCTCAATACAAACAAAACGTACATTGGCAGGTGTGACTTGGCACTTTGCGGTTAAACGCATACAATAGCACTCTTTTCAGATAGCACTAGAGGGTGTATGCAGTTATTAAACAGACCTGTTGGTCAAAGTCAGCCATTTTTCTTGATCGCCGGTCCATGTGTTATTGAATCTGAGTCGTTAGTGATGCAAGTGGCAGAACAAATGCAGGCAATGACTGAGCGTTTAGGTATTCAATATATCTTTAAAGCATCGTTCGATAAGGCTAATCGTTCTTCAGGTCAAAGTTATCGTGGGCCGGGTATTGAGCAGGGGCTAGAGATACTGGCTAAAGTAAAATCGGAGCTGGGCGTACCCGTGCTGACTGATGTACATGAAGATACGCCGATAGATGAGGTGGCCGATGTCGTCGATGTGTTGCAAACCCCCGCTTTTTTATGCCGTCAAACTAATTTCATTCATCGAGTGGCGAAGACGGGTTTGCCCGTAAATATTAAAAAGGGCCAATTCTTAGCGCCGTGGGATATGAAGCACGTCGTTGATAAAGCGCGAGCTAGTGGCAACGATCAAATTATGGTGTGTGAGCGTGGTGTATCGTTTGGTTATAACAACTTGGTGTCGGATATGCGTTCATTGGCGATTATGTCTGAAACCGGTTGCCCCGTGGTATTTGATGCAACGCATTCTGTGCAGTTACCGGGCGGCCAAGGTGCCAGTTCGGGTGGTCAGCGTGAATTCGTGCCGGTGCTAGCACGCGCTGCAGTGGCAGTGGGTATCTCAGGTCTGTTTATGGAAACTCACCCTGACCCAGAAAATGCGTTAAGTGATGGGCCAAACTGTTGGCCATTGGCACAAATGGAAACGTTACTAACCTCATTACAAGCTATTGATCGGGTGATTAAGCCGGAAAGGAGAGATACATGAGTAAGATTGCCGATATTCAGGCGAGAGAAATTTTAGATTCACGCGGTAACCCCACTGTTTGTGCAGAAGTCATTTTAGAAAGTGGTGATCGTGGTATGGCGATGTCACCGTCGGGTGCATCGACGGGTAGTAAAGAAGCATTGGAACTGCGTGATGGCGATAGTGGGCGTTATGATGGTAAGGGTGTTTTAACTGCTGTGACGCGTTGTGAAAATGAGATTAAAGATGTGTTGGTTGGTATGGAAGCCACGGAACAGCAAGCGATTGATGCGGCGATGATTGAAGCCGATGGCACAGAAAATAAAGCGCACTTTGGTGCAAATGCCATGTTGGCGGTATCGCTAGCGACAGCGTATGCCGCTTGTCATGAGGCGGGCTTGCCTTTGTATCGTTATCTTGGTGGTGATGGGCCGTATTCATTACCGGTGCCGATGATGAACATTATTAATGGTGGTGCTCACGCGAATAATAATTTAGATATCCAAGAATTTATGATCATGCCAGTAGGCGCGCCGAATTTCTCTGAAGCGTTACGTTACGGTGCAGAAACGTTTCATGCATTAAAAGGTTTATTAAACGACCGAGGTTTATCTACTTCAGTGGGTGATGAAGGCGGTTTTGCGCCAGACCTCGAGAGTAATGAAGCAGCGATGGATGTTATTTTGCAGGCGATTGAAGCGGCGGGTTATAGGCCGGGTGAAGATATTGTATTAGCATTAGATGCGGCCAGTTCAGAGTTTTATCGTGATGGTCATTATGTGTTGGATTCGGAAAATGCTGAGTTAACTTCAGGTGAGATGATTAGCTTGTATAACGATTGGATACAGCGTTATCCGATCAAGTCGATTGAAGATGGTCTCGATGAAGGTGATTGGCAAGGTTGGGTAACGATGACTGATCGATTAGGTGGTCAAGTGCAATTGGTTGGCGATGATCTTTTTGTAACTAATCCGACGATATTAATTGAAGGCATTAAAAAACATGCGGCGAACTCAATTTTAATTAAGCTGAATCAAATTGGTACATTGAGTGAAACGTTGGAAGCGATTTATATTGCAAAAGAAGCAAAATACGGCACGATTATTTCACATCGCTCCGGCGAGACGGAAGATACAACCATTGCTGATTTAGCGGTGGCAACTAATGCTGGGCAAATCAAAACCGGTTCATTGTCACGCACTGATCGTATTTGTAAGTACAACCGTTTATTGGCGATTGAAAAAGAACTGTCCGCGGGCTAGGGTGCAAATGAAGCATTGCGATATAGTTTATGATTTATTTTGGAATAACTGCAAAATTGAGTAAGACTGACAGGGGTACATTTCGAGCGGCGTGTGGTACATGGAAGTAAAGGAACACGAAGGCAGGGATGCCTGTTCGGGAGAAAGGTATCCCTGGCAGGCTTACGAAGAGCTCAGTCAGTTATTCAAGAATGGTATTAGTTAACTGATATAGTAATGGTGAATACTTATGCTATATTGTTGAATAATAAGGGAACCTTGGGGAGCGCGATGAAGCCAGTCATCATAATCTTATTGGCATTGTTCGGTTTGCTGCAGTATGAATTGTGGTTTTCAACCGGTGGGTTGCAAGCTATATGGCAACTGAAACAACAGGTGTCGCAACAACAGGCCACTAACCTTCAATCCAAATTAACTAATCAAGCACTGCTGGCTGATATTCGTGATTTAAAAAGCGGTAATGAAGCGATTCAGGAACGGGCGCGGAATAATCTGGGTATGATTCAGCAAGGTGAGACGTTCTATCAGGTTGTCGATAAAACTTAAGTTTGATATTTACATGCTCAGCTGCATTGGCTCGGCTTCAGGCTCAGGTATCGCATCAAAAAAATTTAATCTATAACTATAGTGACTTTCAAATGCCTCTTTGAGGTTGACTAGCGTGTTGGGTAAATCCAAATCGATCTGATTTATATTAATGCTGTGTTCATTGCTAAAGCAGAATTTTATAAAGGCATGCGCTTGGTGGTTAAACGCACTATTGCGCTCTTCGTTGCCGGGGTCGAAATGTCGCATAGCAAGTTGAGCGATAGTCATTTTGATCTGAGTGTGGTTGTCGTATGCATTGAGCTTTTCTTCCGTAGTGCAGCGATCGATAGCCGTCTTCAAGGCGGCAGGAACGCTAGCAGGTGTAGCAGTAATGAGTTTTTCTAGATGAAATAACAGCATGCAATACTGTAACTGTTGTGCAAGCGTATAGTGATTAAGCGTTGCGCTAACCGCGATAAATAAAATGTACTGGGTTTCATGTTCGATTAAGCGCAGTATACCAAGTTCCGTGAGCGCCTCTAAATTAGCATCCACTGCTGAGTTGTCGCTTAGTAAGCCACCAAAGGCGTCGTATTTGCTTTCGAATCGAAAGTCATGGGTTGGTTCATCCATTGAGCGCACGGTATCTCTCCCTTGATTGTAAGTGAGCTCCTACTCACTGTGATTTAGATCAACACAAGCAACATAGAATTGCAATAAGTGAATAATGGTTTTTAGTAAAAACCCTGGCGCAAATATTACTAATGGTAAAATTAGCCAATTACTGGGCACAAATGCATAAAGGTATAGGCTGGCTAACCAGGCGTCGTGACAAAAGCATAAGCTAAATAGCGCGGCGCGGTTTCCATAATAAATATGCAATAGGCGGTTGTTTACCTTTAGGGCGTGCTTGTGATTTTTTCCGCCCATAATAGAGGTTCTGTAAAGGTGCATGTAATGACTGCCAAGATCAATGATCATCAATACGCAAAAAAACAGCCAGTAGTTAGTGTATAGGCGCGCTAATATTAATAGCAGTGCGGCGGTAATCACGCGATCGATCATGAAGTCGAGTGCCATGCCGAGATGGGTTTGCTGGTTGAGTTTTCTAGCCAGGTAGCCATCAAGTGCATCGCAGAGTGCTGCGATGATAAAGCAGCTCAGCGCTAGTAGGGGGGCGGTAAAGGCGCTGACCAAAAATATAGCGAAAAGCACTAAACGTAAATAGTCAATGAGGTTAGGCCAAGATAAATAAGCAGGTTTGTTGTTCAATTGTTTCCCTATGTCTTTTATTTTTGTGCTCAGACAGCAAGGATATCAGGTTCTTAGGCAGGAAAAAATATTAGAATTAAGCCATGCTCGTATGAGCTTGTAAGCATTTGTCGCTAGTGTATGTTCAAATATTGAAACTTAATTGGCCTTGTGTAACCATACGCCGACAAATGGATACTATAGATATATGGATTAACGGATGTTAGCTGCTATTCAGAATTTATTGCAGGCGATTAATCGCCGAGTAGAGGAGTCAGGCGCTCAGTATAAAGCGTATGGCATCTTTGGCTTGTTTACGTTTCCGGTATACTACTTTATTTGGTTGTATTTTGATGTGCAGTCTTACGAGAATTTATGGCTGCGTATTACGTGTACGCTGCTATGTTTATTTCTGGTGCTACATGATTATTGGCCTAAAAAATTAAAATCTTATCTGCCAGTTTATTGGTACTTTACACTCTTTTTTACGTTGCCGTTTTTCTTTACTTATATGTTGCTCATGAACCATGGTTCTTTGATGTGGATCACCCATACCATTGTTATCGTATTTTTTACCTTATTATTAATCGACTGGTGGAGTACAGTAGTCTTATTGTTTACAGGTTCGTTGTTAGCCTTTGTTGTGGCTTCACAACAAGACAGCTTTTTATGGGTATCGAACTTCGACACTATTGGTTTTATGATGACTTATGTGGTGTCTATTTTGATTGGTTTGATTTTTTCGCGCAATAAGGCGGTCATTGAAAAAATTAAACGCCGTGCTATTGAGGTTGAAGCCAACAGTAAAGCACGCTCCGAATTAATCGCTAATATGAATCATGACATACGTACTCCGATTACTGGCATTTTAGGGTTGGCGCAATCATTTCGTGACACAGCAAATTCAGATAAACAATCTAATGATGCTGATTTATTGATTCGGACAACAGAAGAGTTATTAACGCTACTGAATGAAGTAATTGAAATTGTAGATATTGAAAATGGCCCATTGGAGCAGCGTCAGGAGGCGTTTTCTATCCGTGATATTGTTGAGCATAACATTGCTTTAATTCATTCTGCTATAAATCATAAGCTGTTGGATTTGCATACGGAAGTGGGCAGTACCGTGCCGGCTTATGTGTGGGGTAACCGCATTTACATGGATAGAATTTTATTAAATTTATTGGGTAATGCGGTCAAATTTACAGAGAAGGGTATTATACGTTTAGAAGTACATGTGTTGCGGTTCGATAAGAAATCGGTATGGATTGAATTTGAATTAAGTGACACAGGCATTGGTATTTCGGAAAATCAGTTTGAGAAAATCTTTGAGCGTTTTTCGCGTATTTCACCGTCATATAAGGGCATATATAAAGGCAACGGATTGGGTTTGTTTATGGTGAAGCGCTATATAGAATCCATGAAAGGCAGTATCGATGTGTCGAGTCAAGAGGGTAAGGGCAGTAAATTTACTGTGCGTGTACCGTTTTTAGTGGCTGAAAAATCGGTTACACCACTGCGGTTGTCTCAGGCGGCCACAGAAAAAAATGTGTTTATACCACCAGAGCATTTTGCTACTGTTCTGGTGGTTGAAGATAATATGCTAGCGGGGCGGATGGTCAAAGAATTGTTGACTAAGCATGGGTGTCAGGTTGAGTTAGCTCGCACAGGTGTTAGTGCTTTATCGATGGCAAAGCATAAGCGTTACGATTTGGTATTAATGGATGTGGGGTTGCCGGATATTGATGGCATAGAAGTGGTGCGGCGTATCCGCCACCAACAGCCGTGTGCCAATGTGCCTATTGTCGCGTTGACCGGTCATATGACAGCAGAATTAAAGCAGAATTGTTTGGAGGTGGGTATGCAGGACACGCTATCTAAGCCAGTGTCATTGCAAACAATACAACAGTTACTGCATGTTTATTTGAAGGAGAAAGTAACCGTGGATGGAAAAATTAGGCAACAAGCAGTGATTGATATAGATGATGGTGCGCAATTGGCGGGTGGTAATCGTGAGCATGCTAAGGAAATGATTATAATTTTAGTAAGTAAGTTGCCTTTGGAGCTTGAGCAGCTGCAGTCACTGGCGGGTGAGGGTAAGTTAGATATGATGTATGAGTTAGTGCATAAGTTGTATGGCGGTTTATGTTATTGCGGTGTGCCGCAATTGCGAGCAGTAACAAAATGTTTGAAAGATGCATTGCTTGCAAAAGATCATCAGCAAGTACAAGTGGCGTTGCAAGACTTTGCGTGGGCGGTTGACCAGGTGTGCACGGCAAGCTCATCGTTATAAAGCAGCCGTTTATAGCATTGATTTCTAGACTAAATAAAGTTTTATTGCTGGAATTAAATATTAGGACGTCTTGTACGTGATCGGCAGAAATGAACGTGATATAATCCTGCCATCTTTAAGTCTCATGCAATGGATGCAAAAGTAAATGGCAAGGGAATAGGGACAAATGCATAGACGATTAATCGAGTGGCAAACACATGAATACAAATACAATGAGTGCGGCTCAGTTGCATACACAAGCTCAGTATCCTGTAGGGATGGAAGCGTATTTATCTCGGTGGGATGCGAAGTATAAACAAGAAATCAAAACGATTGATTTATTTAATGCTGATAAGACATCGACTTGGTCATTAAAGCAGAAGCAGTTTTTCATTAAAGTGTTCTATCATTTGAGAGGCCACTTTGCCGAATTTTTATGGTATATGGGTAACTTTGCTCCGGATGCTAGTACTAAAGAAATGATTCTTAGAAATATTCGCGACGAATTTAATCAAAATGGTTTATCGCATGAGCAATTATATTTTCTTTTTGCTGAGGCATTTGATGTGGACTTAACTTTTGAGCTGTTAGATGAAACCGCGTATTTGCCATTTGCGCGTGAGTACATTGACGGTCAATTGCGCTGGTTGCGCACAAAAGATTGGTCCAATCGATTGGCGTTTTTCGCTGCAATTGAACGTTTGGATAATGTTGACTACCTTAATTTCCATGATATAGCGGTGAGTATGGGCGCTGAAAAAAAAGCATTGACGTTTTTTAATGTGCATATTTGTGCTGATCATTTCGAAGGAATTTTGGCTAGTGCCTTTGGAGAATTGTGGCAACAAAATCAAGATTTAGTTAAACATGTTTTCGAGTTTGTTAAAGATTATCAAGTTGGGATGCTGAGTAAACTTTCAGAAGCAGTGTTTAGTTATTCGTAGTAACGAGTGATTAGAAGTAGTCCGCCATGTTTAAAATGCTATTGTATGTGAAAAATGAGATTTCGCGTCGTGTTGAAGCGTATGGTGGTCAGTATATTGCTTTTGGTATTTTTGGTGCAATAAACTATCCGACTTTCTACTTAGTTTGGTTTTATTTATCTCAGCAATCTTATGAGAGTGTAATACTTCGCTCTTTAGGCACTGCGTTATGTATCCCTTTAATTTTTTATAGATACTGGCCTAAGGTGCTTAAGTCATGGTTGCCAACCTACTGGTATGTGACCCTTACATTTTGTTTGCCTTTTTTCTTTACTTATATGTTGTTAAGAAATAATGCTTCTGATGTTTGGTTAATGAGTACCACCGTTGTCATGGTGTGGCTGATGCTATTAGTCGATGCCATAAGCTTTGTCGTGATATTAATGTTTGGAACGTTTTCCGCTTGGCTGATTTACAAATTTACTTCACCAGTGCCGTTCAATAATCCCAATATTCATGCTCTGATTGCACAATACTTTGGTTCGTTGGCGGTTGTATTAATTTTCGCGCGTGGCAAAGAGCGCATAACAGGGAGAAAAATGCGGTTAAAGGCTGAGGCAGCCAATGCGGCAAAGACGGAGTTTATTGCCAATATGAGTCATGACATACGCACACCCATTACTGGTATGCTGGCGATGGTGCAAGACTTATTAAATACGGCTGAGAAAGCTAAAAGCAGTAGGGTTAATGAGCGAGCGGTTTTGGATGATATGGTTAAAACTGTTCAGCGTGATGGTGAGCTATTAATGGGTGCTACAGACGAGTTGTTGCATCTCTGTAATGAAATCCTTGAAGTGGTGCAGTTGGAGTTCGGTGAGCCTGTAGAGGTTAATGAATCATTTAGTGTGTCGGAGTTGGTGCAGCATAATATAGACTTATTATTACCAAATGCACAGCATAAGAAATTGCAACTATCAGCGATGATCGAACCGACAGTGCCTCAGTATTTGTTTGGTGCAAGGTCTTATTTGGATCGTTCCTTGTTAAACCTATTAAGTAATGCGTTAAAATTTACAGATATCGGCTACGTTAAGGTGACGGTATCAGAAGTGAAACCAGCGGAGAATGAATATAAGGCGGGTGATAGGGTAACGCTGCAGATAAAGGTTGAAGACAGTGGTATTGGTATTCCAAAAGATAAATTCAATACTATTTTCGAGCACTTTTCTCGTTTGTCTCCTTCTTACGAGGGGGTGTATAAGGGTTCTGGTCTCGGGTTGCATACTGTAAGGCGCTATGTGGATTCCATGCGTGGAAAGATTGAGCTGCAGAGTGAATTAGGCAAGGGTGCTTGTTTTATTTTAACAATACCCTTTCGTGTTGCTGATCATAAGGTAAAGATAACCACCTCTGATCGCGCATTGCATTCGATGAAGCCAACCACTTTAGCTGATGCGGTTAAAGAGGCGTCCAATGGCGCTTCGGTGAATGGCGAGCCAGTGGCAACGATATTGGTGGTGGAAGACAATACGTTAGCAGCAATGGCGGTGACGTTAGTGTTACAGCCCTTTCGCTGTGCTGTTGATGTGGCTGAAGATGGCGCGGAAGCACTTAAAAAAGCCAAAAAGAAGAATTATCAGTTGATCTTTATGGATATTGGTTTGCCCGATTTAAGTGGTATTGAGGTGGCGAAGCAGATTCGAACTTTATCAAACACGGCACGTGCTAATGTGCCTATTGTGGTGTTAACCGGGCACAGTTGTGATGTGAAAACCCGGCAAGAGTATTTAGCGGCAGGTATTCAAGATGTGGTGACTAAGCCAGTGCGTCCATTGGTATTGGAAGCTATTTTGCAGCGGTTTGTGTTTAGTCAGATTGGCGACAAAAAATCCAATTAGTGTCCGTTGATATTTCTTTATTTAGTCGATAGTTTTCTAGATCAAACCGTTTAATATCTTCTGTTTTACTGAGTTGATGTTTGGCGACAAAGCGAGTCATGAGGCCGCGTGCGCGTTTGGCGTAGATACCAATCATTTTAAATTCATTACCACGTTGTTGTTTAAATTGAGCCGTGATTATGGGAATGGATAATTGCTTTTTATCCAGCGCTTTAAAGTATTCGTTAGATGCAAGATTTAAAAGCGTGTCGTGAGACTGTTGTTTGGCTAGCTTATTGATGGCGGTGGTTAGTGAATCTTGCCAGAAAGTATATAAATCTTTGCAATCATTAACAGCCAGCTTGGTTTTCATTTCTAGGCGGTAGGGTTGTATTAAATCCATTGGCCTTAGGTAGCCGTATAGCCCTGATAAAATCAGTAAATGCTGTTGTAGGTACTCTAACTGTTTTTTATTGAAGTCATCGACTTGCAGCCCTTGATAGGCGTCGCCTTGTAAGGCAAATACAGCGGGTTTAGCATTATTACTGTTATATTGGCTCACATCAAAATCTTGGAACCGTTGGAAATTGAGTTGAGTCAGTGCAGGGCTGAGCGACATGAGTTGCTGTAACTTCTTTTCACTCAGTTGTTGTAAGTTATTCACCAGCTCAGCAATGTGCTTTTTATTTTGCGGTTGCGTTGTTTTGATGGCGTATGTTTGTGCATCGAAGTTTTGTTTTTTTGCTGGTGATAAAATTAATAGCATGGTTAAGCAACCTGCGCCATGCAGTAGGCTTGCAATAAGCGATTAAACGTTTTTGATGTGATTTGATTCACTTCGCGTTTATGTAAACGATAAATCGTGGTTGTTGACAGTTTGCTCAATTTGGCAATCTCTTGTGTTGAATAATCCTTTCCGTACAGTTCGGCTAGCAACTGTTGTGCATTGTGTACAGCCCTGAGTTTGTCAGTATGCATCTTTTCCTCCATGTGCATTGACGATAAAAATAAAACAGACAGTTTAAAGCAAAATTATTTTTTTGATACCGTTTTTTGTAAAATCTTATTATAAGACTCTGGGTCGATATTTGAGCCGCATAAAATAATCGCTACACGTTTATTATGCAGCAATGGTTTGAGTGGTCCGAGCAACCCTGCGGTAGCGGCAGCGCCGGCAGGTTCGACAGCAAATAGCAGGTGTTGAAATAACCACTGCATGGCTTCGCGGATTTGATCGTCATCGACATTGACAATGCCGTCAACGGATTGTGCGCATAGTGAGTAGCTGTACGGCTCGGCGTGTGGTGCGGATAAGCTATCAGCAATGCTGGTTAATGTTTCTGCTTTAACGGCAACCCCCTGTTGAAAGCTTTCGCTCATCGTATTGCAGCCATGAGGTTCAACGCCATAGACTTTGCAGTTGGGTTGTATTTGTTTAATGGCATTGGCCATGCCGGCGATTAAGCCGCCGCCACCGACAGCGACCACAACAGCGTCTAGATTTGGCAGTTGTTGGCATAATTCAGCGCCGAGGGAGCCAGTGCCTAAGGCAACGCCTACTCCTTCATAAGGATGAATCAGGGTGCGACCTTCATTTTTTTGAATTACGGCGACACGGTCGAATAGTTCGTGCATATCGTTAGTAAAGATGACCTCGGCACCTAAATCGCGGCATTGTTGTACGCGAACGGCGTTAGCTGTTTTCGGCATCAGTACTTTGGCGTTGGTGTTAAAGCAGTGGGCGGCATAGCTAACGGCAATGGCGTGGTTGCCAGCACTGATGGCGGTGATGCCTTTTGCGAGCTGCTCATCATTGAGTTGCATTACGCTGGCGACAGCGCCACGGGCTTTAAAAGTACCAGTGTGTTGCCAACATTCGATCTTGTAAAATAATTCACCTTGTTCACCAATCAAGTCTTTAGTGCGATGGGTTTGTATTTGCCAAGTAGGTGTTGTTAATACCCACGGTTGAATTTTTTTTTGTGTGGCTAAAATTGATTCAATAGTGGGGGGTGTAATGTCATCGGCTTGGCGCTCGACGGCTGTAATTAATTCCATGCCTATGTCCCTATTATTTTGGTGCGCTTATTAGAGCGATTCATTGTTTAAATTGCAAGTACAAATGCGAATGCAAAAATAATTACTTTTTTTATGCACGTATCATATCGGGAAGCTATTCCCAGTTGGTGAGGTGGGAATAGCTCAAATACGGGTATTATTTTGCGTAGTGGTTTGGTAGTTTTAGGTGCGCGCGAAACAAACACAAAGGAGTTGAGATGCAAGATTATTGGCAACAGGTGTGGAGTGAAGCGTTATCGGATTCTCAGGATCAGAGGCAGCAAAGTTTTGTCAATTTGCAAATGATTCGAGAGCAAGCTTTGTTAGATGCAGAGGCAGCTAAGTCGCCTATTATGCGGCGCTATCGTTATCACTTGCAGAACGGTAATAATGGCCCGCGTGGCCCGGCGGTTTTTTTAGGTGCGCGTTATCTCGGTGTTTATTTAACGTGCCGTGAAGCGCATTGTGGGGTGTTGTTATTGCGGGGCATGACTTATAAAGCGATTGGCCGACAACTGCAGATTTCATCGCGCACGGTGGAGTATTACATTAACAATATAAAAAGAAAATTGCGCTGCCGACGGCGCACAGAAGTGATTGCGCACTTGTTGCAAAGTGATTTTTTGCAGAACTTATCTCATGCGATGTCATCCCCGGCTTGAGGGAGCTGTGAAGCGGTTGTCTCGAAGGGGTATCCCGGATTTGCGTTACTTGCAATGGTGGTGTTACCAAGCGGGATGACAGGCTTTAGCCTGGCATGCTATATTGCTGGCCATGTCACACTCACCAACCATCGGCGGCAGCAGCTGCCACGTTATTTTGGCTGATCTCAATCAGCTGGAAGATCGTTTGGATGAATACAGCAGTTATTTATCTGAGACCGAAAGTGAGCGAGCGCATCGCTTTGTTAATCAACAATTGCGTGATAGTTTTGCATTGGCGCATGGTTGGTTGCGAGAGCAGTTGAGTGGATACTTAAATACTGCACCGGCTGAGCTGCGGTTTGATAGTAACCAATACGGCAAGCCTTTTTTGATCGGTGGTGAATTGCAGTTTAACTTGTCACACTCCAAGCAGCGTGTGGCGTTAGTGGTATCGCAAAAGGGTGATGTGGGGATCGATATTCAGCATCATGATACTAAGGTGGAGTTGGCTGCGATTGCTAAACGGTTTTTTGCTACTGAAGAGGCGGCATGGTTTGATGCCACGCCAGAAGCAGAGCGGTTGTCTGTGTTTTATAAAATATGGTCGTTAAAAGAGGCATATATCAAAGCAGTGGGCATGGGTATGTCATTGCCTTTGTCGTCATTTGCATTTGCAGAAAATGCAGCGGGTGAGGTGGTGTTAGTGCGTGAGCCTAAAGAATCTCTTCCAGCCAAATGGTGTGCGTCTTACCATGACACAGTAGCGGACTATGCCTTGGCTGTGGTCACTGAAACGGTCACATCAACATTATTTATACCACCACTTTCAGGTTGAAGGTATTTCGATTTTCCCCTTACTATTCATGCAGATATTTTTAAAATTTAATATTGATTTAATTTTTTGTGGCTATGCTGGTTTGATGAATTATAAAAATAACGAAAAAGTGTAAAGTATGAGTAGGCAAGAATTCACAATAGAAGAGCAGCAGACAAGACTCAAGAATCACCGGATAGCTATTCGTGAAAACATGTTTCTAAATGCACGGACTAAACTGGCTTTTATAAAAAGACTTATAGCGGTTAGTCCAGTATTAAAGGCTGCTATTGAAAATTATACAATGAAAGACAGTGAGGAAATAACTGATTTTGAGTTTCTTGGTTGCTATCGTCGCATGCAACATAAAGCTGCAAAATTAATTGACGCTTACCAGCAGTATTTTGCTGATGTAGACATGGAGCCTGAGTTTGTTAACCCCGCGATCGCGGATCGCTTTTTGGCGGCGTGTCATAAAATAGAGTCAGCTTTTTTTGCGGATAGCGGTGAGCCTCATCTAGGCTTGTTTGGAAGTACACCTTACGTAATGTTAGAGCGCTTAGAGTCAGGTAAGGCAATGCTGAAACAGGTGCAGAATTTGCGACGGGATCGAAATTTTGCTGTAACAGCAGCCCAGATAGCGGATGATTTTCAACGTCAGGTGGAAGAGGCAGGTGCGCAGGCGCAAGCGGCTGTGGATATTTATCTTGTGGATGGGCCGTTGTTTGCTGAGCTGGAGGGAGTAGAGGCTGAGAATGGTGTGGAGGATAAGGCGGCTGAGGCGACAGCTGGAGTAGAGGCTGAGGATGTTGTGGAGGACAAGGCAGCTGAAGTGCCAGCTGGAGTAGGTGGTGTGCCTGGGACACTTTTTGCTGGCGCGCGCGGAAGAGCTACAGGTGATGCTGGTTTAAAAGGTGGTGATCGTCGTCCTGATTCTGGTGTTGATGAAGGCGAAGAGTCTGTAGGAGCCTCTGCTGCTAAGCGTGTCCGCACGGTTTAGTCATCAGATTGATCAAATCATTTGATTTAGGGTTAATTATTGCGTAGAATGCCCAATCCAATTTGATAGGTAGAGGTTTAGCCATGTATGCGATTATACAGAGCGGCGGTAAGCAATATCGCGTCGCTGAAGGAGACAAATTAAAGCTAGAAAAATTAGCTGTAGATCAAGGAGATACAGTTGAGTTTGATCGTGTTTTGCTAGTGGCAAACGGTGACGATTTTAAGGTAGGAACACCTTTTGTTGACGGCGTTAAAGTGGCGGCAACGGTAGTTTCGCACGGTCGTGGCAAGAAAGTTGAGATTTTGAAATTTAAGCGTCGTAAGCACCATATGAAACGTATGGGTCATCGCCAAGATTACACTGAAGTGGAAATCACTGGCATTGGCGGCGGTGCGGCAAAGAAAAAAGCGGCTCCTAAGAAAAAAGCAGCTGCGAAAACCGAAGAAGCGGGAGAATAACCCATGGCACATAAGAAAGCGGGTGGTAGTACCCGTAATGGTCGCGATTCCAACCCTAAGATGCTGGGTGTGAAGAAATTTGGTGGTGAAGCTGTTGTGGCTGGCAATATCATTGTTAGACAACGCGGTACACACTGGCATGCTGGCGATAACGTTGGTATTGGTCGTGATCACACGATTTATGCTTTAGTGGCTGGTCAAGTGGCTTTTGTTGTTAAAGGTCCTAAGGGTCGTAAGTTTGTGACGGTTCTTCCTGAAGAACAAGCCGCAGCGTAAGAATGCCATATTTGGCCAATCTCATACGATTTTATATTTTTTAAAACCCTCATGTATGCACTTATACACTCCGGTTTTTCGAAATATAAAATCGTATGACCTTGGCTTAAATCTGACATTTTTATTTTCGGTAGCGGCGTTGTCATCCCGGGCTTAATCCGGGATCCAGAATCAAAGGGGGCTTATTGTCCCCCTTTTTTTATTGTGTTTGTTTCGTGTGTATTCTGAGCTCTGGTGCCAATGGTGGCAGCAGGGTAATCGAAGAGTGTAAAAAAAATGAAATTTGTGGATGAAGCGACAATTCGAGTAGAGGCGGGTAACGGTGGTAATGGCTGTTGCAGTTTTCGCCGTGAAAAATACATCCCCAGAGGCGGTCCGGACGGTGGTGACGGTGGTGATGGTGGTAATGTTTTCTTGGTGGCGGATGAAGGCATAAATACCTTGATAGATTTTCGTTTTCAGCGGGGTTATAAAGCTGAGAATGGCCAGGCCGGTATGGGTCGATTGCGTACTGGTCAGAGTGGTGATGATTTAGAGATTGTCGTACCGGTGGGTACAGTGGTTTATGATGCCGACACGGAAGAGTTGATTGGTGATTTGGTTAAGCCGGGTGTGAAGTTATGTGTTGCTAAGGGCGGTTTTCATGGTATTGGTAATACGCGTTTTAAAAGTTCGATTAATCGGACGCCGCGCCAAACGACTAAAGGCACATTGGGTGATCAGCGCAATCTTAAATTAGAGCTTAAATTATTGGCGGATGTCGGTTTATTGGGTATGCCCAATGCTGGTAAGTCGACATTGATCAGTGCGGTGTCTAATGCCAAGCCTAAGATAGCTGATTATCCTTTTACTACTTTATACCCGAACTTAGGCGTTGTACGTGTGGGTGAAGGTAAAAGCTTTGTGATAGCTGATGTGCCGGGTTTGATAGAAGGTGCCGCTGAAGGCGCTGGTTTGGGTATTCGTTTTTTGAAGCATTTGAGTCGCACGCGCTTGTTATTGCATGTGATTGACTTGGCCCCTATTGATGAGAGTGCGCCGGAAGACAGTGCGCAGGCGATTATCGATGAGCTGGGTCATTTTGATAAGGCGTTGCAGGCGTTGCCGCGTTGGTTGGTATTGAATAAGATTGACTGTCTGGATGAGGCGGAAGTTGAAAAGCGTCAACAGGCGGTGGTGAAGGCGCTCAATTGGACGGGTCCGATTTATCTTATATCTGCTGTTACGGGCAAAGGTACCAAGAAATTATGCCAAGATATTATGTCCGTAATTTAATCCAATTTTTCCTGACAGATGATTTAGTGCATGAATTAATTCATATTACTAGGGTTATCTAATTGATTTATTTATATATTACTCTTATAATCAAATTCTAGAACAATAGTATTAAGCGCTTGATTAGTAACTGAAATTTGGCGAGTATAAGTTATTGTTCTTCATACTGTCTTAAGTTTGTTTAGATATACTTATTTTTGTGATCCCGGTGTGTATGGTGCTTGTGAAGGTAATATTTTCTTATTTGGAGAGTTATGTCATGAGTACTTATGTGTGCACAAAATATTTTGCTAAGCCAGAAACCCTAAAGCAGGTAGTTGATTTTGTAAAGTCATCTCTATTGCATGTAGCTGAAGCAGCCGGATGCAGCAATCCTCAATTAGCCATTAGTGAAGACACTGCAGAGTTGGTGATGAGCAGTTATTGGACTGATCGCCACAATGCAGAAGTTTTTCGCGATACTATTTTTGATGCTATTGATGGAGATGAAGATGTTGATTTAGCGATGTCACAAATGCCTGAGCGTGTCGTCTACGAAACGGTTAACTAACAGTCGTTTGTTGCTGCTGGTCTATGCTGATTTGCTGGTTTCCACTGATTAATGTAAATTAATAGGGTGGAGTAAGCAGCAGCGATTTCTCGCATAACCTTACGCATGGGGGATTTTTAAGGGGGAGCCATGTGTAAGCTCCCCCTTAAAAGTGCACAATCACTTGTTTTTGTGCACGTATCATACCAGAAAGCAATTATCGCTTGCTAAAGCGCGAATTGCTGGCCAGGCAGGGAGGCAAGGCCATGACATCTAAAATCGCGGTATCAGCAGCGCGTAAAGCCAATCAATTGAGTGATTGGCATCGCAAATCTCATCAAGAGCGTGACCATCATCAGCAAGTAGAGCGCTTCCTGTTATTGTTGGCGCAAATTCGAGCGCAAACACAATTAGAGCATGCCAAGGCGCTAGCCTTGCGTTCACATCTTATTGGCCATCTGGTTAAATTATTCCATCATCATGGGTTGGAGATTGATCACACCAATCAAGCGGCGTTAATGGCGTTGAATCCGGTGCACTTAATGTCGTTATTCTTACAGGCGGATCAATCATTATATGGTGCCAAGCCATTGGTATTGATGTCTGTTGAACAAGCGGCAACACATCTGCAGCAGCTTAGTGCTGAGTTGCCTAACAGTGATGCCTTACTGCAATGGACTCAGTTTCGTGGCGGTTTGTATCGCCAGTGGTTGTTGGTAGGTTATGAGGCTCAGCTCGAAGGTGATCATCAAGCCAAATTGATTAATATTCAAGATTTGCGGCTAAGTTGTCCGGGCTATCAGCATAAGGAAGTGCGTCAGTTTGCAAAGCAAGAGAATATTTCATCGACCAGTTCGGCTTTTGCTGCTTTGGCGCATTATAAGCAGCGAGTGCATGGTATACCTGCAGCGACGATTGAGTTTGATTTGAGTGAGTATTTGCAGCAAGCTGGTCATCGGCAAGTCGCGCAACTATTAACGGTGAGTCAAATGCCGTCGCAGTTTTGGCAGTTTACGGATAAACAACAAGCGGCGATTAAGCCATCAGCTACAAACGAAAGAGGAATTACATAACACATTCTGTCAACAGCTAGGGAGGGCAACTTGAGCAGAAAAAAAGCTAGAACTGAAGCGCCGGGTATTGATCCAGCCGGTATTTTTTGCGATACAAATACTCATCAAGATTCACTTTACTCATATCTAGGCGTTGTCGATAGTACACGTTTATCGCGTTGTAGTCGTTTTTGGCGTGCTTCGTATAGCGCTGCAGAAGCTGAGCGCCCACCGGGCGAGCTTTTGTTGGATTGTTTGTCATTGCTGCGGGATAAGGATGGAAACTTTAAGGCGGTTGAGAGTAGTTTGGCCGTAAGAAAAAAAATCTTACAGGTGTTTGAAAAGTGGCGGCAAGCTGTTGGCATTGGTGTTGATGGTTGGCGTGGAAAATTTGATTTTGATGACCTTTATTTTTTATTTTATCAGGTATCAAATGACTGCGGTGTTGAAAAAGCGAGCTTAATGCCGTTGAAAGATGTGCATGGCTATGAGCAGCAGTTAAAAAGACATGTGGGGACCCTGGGGCAGCTGAGTCTATGGGCAAAAGCGCGTAAGTTGGTTTATGTGTGTCAGCTAATATCGGCTTGCATGTCAAGGCGTACTGTATTTGGTTCACGCCTGTCATTGACTGGTATTGAAGATTTGGCGTGTTATGTTCCGGGGTGGCGTGATGCTGGAGAGCTCGCGGCTGCCGCGCGGGAGTATGCTACACAATTACTGACATCGATTGTGACGTTATTGAGTCTTGGTGTGGATGCGCCGCAGGCAACTGCTATTCTAGAGCAAATTGCGTCGATGGGTGATTCGCAAGTGCAGATACTCAGTGAGTTATTTTCTAGCCCTGACGTATTTAATTGCTTTTTTTCAAAAGGCAATTTGGCGCAAATATTCAGTTTGGGTTTGCGTAAAGTGCAAATGATTCGACAAAACCCAGAGATACAAGCGTGGGATATGGTGGCATGGCAAGCGTTTCCGTTGCGTGTGTTTGACGTTAAAATGCCGCTGACGGATAAGCCAATCATGCATGCTCAGGCGCAGCAAGTGATTCGTAATCAAGTTGCTATTTTGGCAGCCGTTAAGCGGCAACTTCCGGACGGTGGTGGCCGGCATGAGTTAGCGTTAGAAAGTTGGTATGGCATTGATCCAGCTGATCCGCAGTTACCGTTGCTTCGCAGTTACCATGCATTTACCAGTCATCTCGCTTCGCATTGCGAGTTTTTCTCGGGGCCGTTGGTTGTTTTTCTATTGGCAACATGGACAGATCCAAAAGCATTATTGCAGATCCCCGAGTCGGTATTGACGGATAGAAAGCGCTGGGTGGATGGGGTGACTACTAATAGGCGTAAAGCGCAGTATCAAATTCTGCAAGAGAACCCAAATGATTGGCGTTTATTGTGTGATCAAGCGCGCTTTGATGCGTTGGTTGCAGGGCGTTATGCCGCGTTGCCGATAGAAGAAGAAAGGTCCTTGGAGCCAGCAAGATCTGTCGTTGATTTGCCGGTGTTTCGGTTTGGTGCAGGGTTAAAGCCACCTACTCGGACACTAGAGGACGAGTTAGACGATTTGCGGATGAGTTTGAGGTTCTGAGTATCATCCCGGGCGAAGGCCCGGGATCCAGGCTTTAAAGTGCTTTAACTTTAGCGTTTAAGCGGCTTTTTAAGCGAGATGCTTTATTCGCAGGAATTAAATCTTTACCTGCTAATTTATCAATAGCTGGCGCTGTTGTTTTGTACTGTTCAGCTGCTTTGGCTTTGTCGCCGGTAGCAATCAGTTTCAGTACTTTCTTAATTTCTGTGCGCAATGCTGAGCGCAGGCTAGTGTTATGTTCACGACGTTTGTCGCTTTGTCTAGCGCGTTTAATGGCTTGTGGTGAGTTTGCCACGAGTATCCACTCCTTCAATAGTTCTAATCGGTTTAAGATCGGCAACTATGCCGTTTCTTGCCCATAAAGTCAATAGTTTGATCTGGCTGTTTATCCGCGGTCATCTCGGGGTTCGCGCTCTCATTCCGTACCTCGACCCGGGATCCAGGGAGGCATCCTATCAGCCAGGATTATTTAATCCCCCCTTAAGTATTTTCAGTTATAAAAATGTATATTAAACATAAGGATATAAAGAAGTCTTGATTAAGAAATTGTTAAGCTTACTCAGGTATTATTGCCAATATTGCTAGATATAAATATTGATTGAGACGAGAGAGAAATGAGAAGAGTGCCCAGTAGCGGGAAACCAGCTGTACGACCAGGAAATGCACCTGAAGACCATTTGGGTCCAATGGGTGTTGGTGCTGGTGGTTGTGTGTATTTGCTGCCGACCGAAGATCGGGTGCAAAAGGTCGCCAATGAAGACGAGTTAAGGTTTTTGCAGCGCTTAACGCAAGCTCCGGGCACAGAAGGTCAATCATATGTACCCAAGTTATTTGACGTTGAGCCAGTTAAGTCTAAGCCTGTAGCAGCGGCGCGTAGAAGAAAGAAAAGAGGTGCCAAGCCAGTAGCTCAATATAAGGTTCAGCTTGAGTTGTGTGAGCTGGGCTCGCTAGAGCAGCAGGCATTATCAGGCGCAGTGGCCTCGGGTGTGATAAGTCGCCAAGCCTATTTGGCATATATGTTTCAAGTGATATCGCAAACCAATGATGCGTTAGCTTATGTGCACGATAATGGCATTTTGCATTGTGATATCAAGCCGCACAATATATTTGTTACGGCAGATGGTTCAGTGAAATTAGGTGATTATGGTCATGCGGTTGATTGTGCTCCTGGTGACACTATTGATGTTGCCGCAGATCGCATGGTGGGTGTTGGCACGCCGTATTATATGCCACCAGAATCATTAGCTGATTTTGTGTTAGACCCTTTGGAGCCTATGCGTTTGAATGCTAAATCTGATATCTGGGGTTTGGGTGTTTTATTGGGTAAGTTTATTGGTCATGAGGTAGGGTTGGTGCCTGAAGCTGAGCTTGATGGCTTAGCTGCTATACCTGGTTTTTCGCGCATAGGGCATGCAGCGATTGCAAAAATGGATGAAATGGATGAGTGGAAAACGCTTACTGATGAAGCGGCGAAATCATTAGAAGGTTATTGTGTCGGACGTGAAGCATCAGCTGTATACACAGAAGATGAAATGCAGGCGGTCTTGTTGTTATTGGTGCAACTGTTAACGGCGCCTGAAGCGTTACGCCCTAGCAGTCAAGAATTAAAAGAACTATTGCTACAAATGAAGCCATTTATGCCAGTAGTGCTGAGTGTAAAAACAAATGCAGAGGATGATGTTGCGTTGACACAGCGCAGGATTGTCGGCATTGAGGTTGATGCACGCAGTAAAACATTGCATGCTTCTCGATCAAGTTCAGATATAAGCATGCAGGGTACGCCGAGTTTATTGCTTGCTTCACCGATGAGTATTAGTCCGCAAGTCACACCGGAGTTGCCGCCAATAAAGCCAAGGCGTAGGGCAGGAGCAGAGCCGATGATGATGGCAACGCCGCCTTTGATGTCGACGCCGCCCAGTTCGCTTTCGCGGCGATTCGGTTCGGCTCATACCAGACAGGTTTCTGTTGCTGATGCTTTGAGCCGACGAAAGGTGGGTAGTATGGCAACGCCACCACTAGCAAAAGCGCCAGAGATTCCAGCCGGAAAGATGACCTTGAGTCGTGTTGGGCCATTGAGTCTTTCATTGCTTGCTAGCGCTGGTCAGGGCGTTGTGAGCGTTGGACGTGATGAGCTGCGTGGTATGCCAGGCAAGCCAGCAAGGCAACAACCTACTGCTCGTCGTCATGCTTCCAGGTCGAGCTATGCGCCAAGACTGTTTTCAGTGAAAAAACCTTCTCGTCCTGCTGGTCGCGCACAGCACGATTTGGGTGTTCAGGGTGAAGCTGTTCGTTTGCCGGCGCTAAAAGTTCGATAAAAACAATACATTAGCTTACATCCCTATCTATCTAAAATATCTTGATATTTTCAAGTCGCTTCGTTGCTATCAGCTTGTTATATCTGTATAATCTATATATAAAATATAAGAAATCAAAAAAGTTAATAATGTGTTAAGTCCTATGAGATCTAAATATAAAAAAACCACAATAGATGTGAAACCGCTAGTGCTGCCGCGGCTGATTGCACAGCCAGATGCTCAGCAAACTGTGCCCAGTGCTCGTGTTATTGAAGCTATGCGCACTGGCAACTATACGATTGATGCGAGTAAGGTAAGGATCATCGGTTCAGGTATGAGTGGTGTGGTTGAGGTGTGCCAACTTGTTTTGGCAAGTGGTGAAACAAAATGGGCGGCCAGAAAACATAAAAATATGGCAGAAATAGATCGGCATTTGCGTGCTATGGAGCAGCATGATCAAACACCACAGAGCAGTGCGGCTACTAAGGTCGTATCATTATTGGGGTGGGATGATGCGTATATGTATACGTCGTTGGGTGAGCTGGGTTCAATTAATGATTTGGCTATTGCTGACCGATTGGCGCAGGCCTCTACAGCAAAAGAACAAGCTAAGTGGTTATCGTATATTTTTCAAGTAACACAGCAAATGGCTGAAGGAATAAATCATATTCATGGTAATCACATCGCTCATCGTGATATTAAAGGTCAAAATATTTTTGTCGATAAGCAAGGTAATGTAGCGATTGGTGATTTTGGTTTAAGCCAAACGGCACGAGGTGGTGAGCATGAGGACTCTAAGTCTGGAGCCCGTGAGCCCAACAGAAAAATTGAAGATCTGCAAAATGCTTGGGCGGTATTGGTTTGTCAGTTGCGAGATTTTAATGTGCCATCAGAGCAGTTAACCTGTTTGCAGATAATCAAGCAGGAGCTTGAGCATGCATTTGATAGCGGCGAAGCATTGCAACAAGCGCCGATTAAAACCGCGCAGCAATTAGTGAATAGGCTGCGGGCAATCAATGCGAATACCTTATTTCTACCGGTGGTTTTGCAGTCTCAGCCCGGCACGGAGGTGGGGCGCCATCACATTACAGGCATAAGCTATAAAAAACAAAAGAGCAGACAATTGAATTCTCAACGACCACGAGGGCGGGTTGCTGAAGTAAAGAAACCAAAAAAACGGCGTTCTTCGTCAACACCGGCCAGCTTTCGAAGTAAGAGTTCATTATTCCAGGCGCGACATACAGCAAAAAAAGTGATGGCGGAAGAGGGCCTTCATCCCAATGTAAACGATGATCGCGGGCGTTCGCGTCGCCGCAAAGCTAGGGCAGGTATAAGACTTGGATCAATTACTGGTACTGGTCAGCGAAAAAGACGTAAATCGGAAGAGGGTGATATAAATCCACAGCGACGCAAGTTGCTTCGTTATAATCGATGAGCTTATGGCTGTTTATCGCCAGTTTTCTAAGGTTAGTCCTGGAATGCGGTTAAACTCTTTTATATTGGAGGTTATTAGTGTTAATTCTTTTTCCAGCGCGGTGCTGCCGATCAATATATCATAGCCGCCAATAGGTTTTCCCTTAGATTTTAAGAGGGCTCGTATCTCGGCTGCGTGCATGGCTGTTTGCTGGGTGAAAGCTAGGGTCGCGACACAGCTAATGAAGTCTTCCAGTGGCTTTCGGATTTTCTTTGCTCTTTGTTTGTTAATTAATAAGCCGTATTCAATTTCTAGTATGGTAATGCTTGATATGGCAAAATCTGATGGCGAATGTTGTTTGAGTTTGCTGAGTGTGTTCATGTCTCCTTTTACAAAATCACTTACGCAGCAAGTGTCTAATAGGTATTTCATTTAAAAGGGTCCTCGTCAGGCATGTTTAGTTCATCGCGATATGATTCAAATTCAGGGAAGTTGTTTACGCCTTCGAACTGCAGCACTGATTTAGGCCATTTATTTGCTTTGTGGTGTTGTAGCCATTCTTTTAGGGCTTCACGCACAATGGCGTTTCTTGTTTTTCCTAGTGCTTTTGCGTTGGCTGTCACTTCTTTACCTAAGCTATCTTCTATGTAAACGTTAATATTCATTGTAATGTCCTCCGCGCATTTATATAGTATAACATGTTATGTTATATATTCAAGCGCGCTCATATTAGAATCATTGCGCTGACGCCAGTGATGATCTACCATGCTGCTGGAGCAACTCTTATATATGGACCAGCATGAGCAAAAAATTAGCTAAATCAACATTCTTAGTGGGTGGAATGACGTTATTGTCACGCCTGCTGGGTTTTATTCGTGATGTGATTTTTGCTGAAGTGTTTGGTGCTACGGCGGGCTTCGATGCCTTTATTATTGCGTTTAAATTGCCCAACTTTATGCGCCGTTTATTTGGCGAGGGTGCGTTCTCGCAAGCATTTGTGCCAGTGTTGGCAGAATATAAAGAACAGCGGCCGCATGAAGACGTTAAAGAATTTGTCAATCGTATTGCTGGTTGCCTGGGCATGGCGTTATTGCTGGTAGTGATTCTTGCTGAAATAGCGGCGCCAGGAATCATTACCATATTTGCGCCTGGTTTTATTGAGCACCCCGATAAGTTTTTCTTGGCGTCGCATTTATTGCGTTGGACGTTTCCTTATCTTTTATTTATTGCGCTAACCGCATTCTGCGGTGCGATCTTAAATACTTTTAGTAAGTTTGCTGTGCCGGCATTTACACCGGTGTTGTTAAACTTAACGTTTATCGTCGTCGCTGTGTGGTGGGCGCCACATACCGCTAATCCCATTATGACATTAGCATGGGGCGTATTAATTGCCGGTGTTTTGCAACTGCTTTTGCAATTGCCATTCCTTGCGCATCAAAAGGTGTTGCCTGTGCCGAAGTGGGGTTGGAATGACCCGGGGGTGATTAAGGTATTAAAGCTGATGTTGCCGGCGTTGTTTGGTGTATCGGTTGCACAAATTGGTTTGTTGACCGACAATTTCTTCGCGTCGTTTTTACCGACGGGCAGTATTTCGTGGTTATATTATTCCGACCGTTTCACCTATTTACCACTGGGGGTGATTGGGATTGCACTGTCAACAGTGGTATTGCCTTACCTATCTAAGCAATATGCATCGCGTTCGAATCAAGCTTATTCACATACGTTGAATTGGGCGTTACGTTGTGCTTTGGTGATTGGTGTGCCGGCGGCGGTGGGGTTAATTACACTGGCAGGGCCCATCTTGGCGACATTAGTGCATCACGGTGCATTTAATGATTATGATGTGCGCATGACGCAACAAAGTTTGGTTGCTTTTGCCATTGGTTTGCCGGGCTTTATGTTGGTCAAAGTATTGGCCTCGGGGTTTTATTCGCGTCAAAATATTAAAACGCCGGTGCGCATTGCTGCCTTGTGTGTGGTCGTGAATATCTTATTGAATATTGCTTTGATTAAGCCGTTAGCACATGCAGGGCTTGCTTTAGCCACATCGATTTCTTCGTTATTAAATGCAGGTTTATTATGGCGTGGTCTAGTTAAGCAACATTTTTTCACGGTGCAACCGGGCTGGTTAAAAATGTCGATGCGTATGGTGGCGGCGATTGTTGTGATGGCGGCTTTGGTGTTGTGGTTGGCCGGTGACTTGCAGCAATGGTTGGTGATGGGGTTATGGGATCGGATATGGCGATTGGTGGTGTATATCATCGCGGGTTTTGTGGCTTATTTTACTGTGTTGTATGTATTAGGTATGCGGCTTAAGGATTTCTCTGCACCTGAAAAGCAGGTGGAGCCACAATAATGCAATTGATCCGTGGTTGGCATAATTTAAAAACACTGGCTAAGCGCTCAGTGGTGACCATTGGTAATTTTGATGGTGTGCATCGCGGTCATCAATCATTATTGCAAGATGTGCGTCAACGCGCTGATGAGCTCAAGGCTCTATCTGTTGTTGTTATATTTGAACCTCATCCGTTGGAATTGTTTGCGCCAGACAGGGCGCCTGCGCGTTTAATGAAGCTGCGTGAAAAATTAATGGCACTGCAAGCTAATCATGTAGATGTTGTGGTTTGTTTGCGCTTTAATCGCTGGTTAGCAAGTATGTCTGCTGAGAATTTCGTAAAAGATTTGCTGGTAGATAAACTGCGTGCTCAGGCAATTGTTGTTGGTGATGATTTTCGTTTTGGTGCTAAACGGCAAGGTGATGTTGCCTTATTACAGCGAATGGGTGAGCCGTGTGATTTTAGCGTTGATGAAATGCCAACACTGACCGAAGCTGATGACCGTGTCAGTAGTACACGCGTTCGTCAAGCATTAGCGAATGATGATTTAGCCGCCGCCGAGCAACTGCTGGGCTATCGTTATACCTTGGTTGGTAAAGTGGTGCATGGCGATCGCATTGGTCGTCAGCTCGGTTATCCTACGGCTAATTTATATTTGCATCGCACAAAAGTAGCGATTACGGGTGTGTTTGTGGTGCGGGTAAGAATCAACAGTGATGACGAATGGTATTATGGTGCTGCCAATCTTGGCACGCGACCGGCAGTGAATGGCACGCGTATTTTACTTGAAGTATTCCTATTTGATTTTGATCGCGATATCTATGGTCAAAATCTGCAAGTGGAATTGCTGCATAAGATTCGTGATGAACAACCGTTCGATAGTCTAGATGCGCTTAAGCTCAAGATTGATGAAGATGTTGATATTGCAAAGCAATGGTTGAGTTGTCATCCCGCACTTGATGCGGGAGCCAGGTAATATTATTTCTGGTTGTTGGGCCAAATACGGTATTGACAGTACAATACCTGCATGCCAAGCTGCGTTTATCTTATTTCTTTAAATGCATAGTGTAAAAATGGATAATACTATGCTAACAAAAATCGTACCTGTAACTGAAAGAGTAGAAACACTCTATAAAAAAATCAGCGGCCAAATCAATAGCTCTCATTTTGCTATTCAACGTAGCATTAATACAGAAATGGTCAGGGCTTACTGGCATATCGGCAAAGCGATTGTTGAAGACGAGCAAGCTGGTCAATCAAGGGCAGAGTATGGCAAAGAAGTCTTAAAGCAACTCTCTGAGCGGTTGCAGAAACAATATAAAAAGGGATTTGGTCTCGATACCCTTATTCAGTCCAGAAAATTTTATACTATTTATCATGGGATTAGAGAAAACAAAAAAGTGGACGCAGTGCGTCCACAATTGGAAAGCCCCCAATTCAACAAAAACCTAAGCTGGACACACTATCGCGCCTTAATGCGAGTCAAAAATCCTGAAGCCAGAATTTTTTATGAAAATGAAGCATCGAAAAACTGCTGGTCTGCCAGAGAGCTACAGCGCCAAATAGGTAGTTTATTATTTGATAGATTAAGCAAAAGCAAAAATAAAAGTGAAGTCTTGAGGCTCGCGCACGAGGGGCAAATCATCACCAAACCAGAAGATGCCATCAAGGAGCCATTGATACTTGAATTTTTAGGCCTTCCAGAATCACATCAGCTTATTGAATCGAATGTAGAAGAGGCGCTAGCCAATAACTTGCAAAATTTTTTATTAGAGTTGGGCAATGGCTTTGCGTTTGTGGCAAGACAAAAGCGCTTGTCACTCGATGATGATCATTACTATGCTGATTTAGTGTTTTATCATACTATTCTAAAATGCTATATCGTCATTGATATTAAAACCCACAAACTGACCCACGCAGATTTAGGGCAGATCCAATTGTATGTGAATTATTTTGATGAAGAAATAAAACAACACGATGACAATCCAACTATTGGTCTCATACTCTGCACCGAAAAACGTGATGAGATGGCTAAATACCTGCTTGGAGATAAAGCCAAACAAATTTTCTCTAGTACCTATAAATTCCACTTGCCTACAGAGAAAGAGCTGGAAGTGGAGCTCAAGCGAGAAATGCAAGCACTTGAGTTGTCATCACCTTGATGCGGGGTCCAATGACGCTGGTTCAACCACAATTGTTTCTAGTGGTGTTGTGGGTTTCGGTGCGTGTTTATAGCGAACATAATGAGCTAACGACAGTGCTCCCAAAGCTGCAGCAGTGACATAGCCTGCGATCACACTGTTATGTATTAAAGCCAGGTGGTCACCCATTTTGTCTTTTACAAAATCATGAATGTATTTCATGTCTTCCTGGCAATGGGGAAGGATAGTATCCCAATCATCGTAATATTTTAAATAGTTCGGCGAGTGATGTATCTGCTTTAGGTGACTGCTTTGTTTTATTAACCACTTGCAATCGGGTGTAACCGCATTGGCTTCTTGAGCGACCAGTTCTGGATCAAGCCTAAACATTAAAAATCGACTGGTTAGCGCGTTTAGTGATATGGAAGTTCGACTATTCCAGATGTCATCAGCCGTCACACGAAAAATGCGACTTAACACATAGGTGGTGGCTGCTGTAGCTGTTGCGGCGGCAGCAAAAACGGCTGTGTTGACGAGGTAACGACCGAGTTGGCGACGTGTTGGTGTTGAGTGCGTTATGGCCTTGCTCATGCTTTCATCCTGTAAACTTCTGAGTGCGAAAGTATATATAAAGTTAGTGTGTTCGCAATACGGGGGATGGTTGTATTTATGTGATGCTATGAGCTTGGCTGTTGTGTGAATATATAACATAGTGTGAAAATTGATTTTCTGTTCCGTTTCTTTTTTCCGTGTTTTTTCTTTGTGTGATCGATTTGTTTAAGCTACCACCTTGCAGTGGTCCAATTCAGTTTATTAATTTGAAGCTATTGGGCTCCCTTAAGCACTACCTGGTAACAAACAAAGCGCTTTTAACTAACGAGCTCAATGATATAAGAACACCTTACTGTGATTACCATAAGGCAATAAGTGTTCACTAGTGTTAGGAGATATTTAAATTCATATAAAGTGGTGTATACTGTGTGGCTTTATTGACCTAAACAGATGAATTTATTGCCATGACTGACTACAAAGCTACTTTGAATTTGCCCAAAACTGACTTCCCAATGAAGGCCAATCTGGCCCAGCGGGAGCCAACGATTTTGGATCGCTGGCAGCAAATGGATCTGCATAATAGCTTGGTTAAGCGTCATGCTGATCGGCCTAAGTTTATCTTTCATGATGGACCGCCGTATGCTAATGGCAAGCTGCATGTGGGCCATGCGCTGAACAAGATTCTCAAAGACATTGTTTGTAAATCAAAAATGATGGCCGGCTTTAATGCGCCGTTTGTGCCGGGCTGGGATTGTCATGGTCTGCCGATTGAAATCAATGTTGAAAAGAAAGTTGGTAAAGTGGGCGATAAGATTGATGCTGCAGGGTTTCATTTGGCTGCACGAAAATACGCAAATGGTCAAATAGACGGTCAGCGCGAAGAGTTTAAACGTATGGGTATTTTGGCAGATTGGCAAAATCCCTATCTGACGATGTCCAGTCAATACGAAGCGGATATTGTGCGCACGATGGCAGCTATCATCGAGCAGGGGCACCTACAAAAAGGTGAAAAGCCGGTGCATTGGTGCCCATTATGTAGCTCTGCATTAGCCGAAGCAGAAGTGGAATATAAAGATAAAACGTCGCCCGCGATTGATGTGGCCTTTATGGCAGTTGATAAACCAGCGATGGCCGCTGTGTGGGGAATTGACGGCAGTGACCTTGAGTCGATTATTGTACCAATTTGGACAACAACACCCTGGACCTTACCAGCTAACCAAGCGGTGGCGGTGAACCCGGAATTAGATTACGTATTAGTGCAGGCGGGTCATACCGGCTATGTGTTAGTCAAAGAGTTAGCTGAAGAAGCGATGACGCGTTATGGTTTAGAAGATCATAAAATATTAGCCACGGTCAAAGGTGACGTGTTAGAAAAGCAAATGCTGCAACATCCATTTTTAGACCGTCAAGTACCGATGATTCTAGGGGCGCATGTCACCACTGATGCCGGTACCGGTAATGTGCATACTGCACCTGCACATGGTCAAGACGATTTTGTCGTCGGTCAGGAGTATTGTTTGCCGGTAGATAACCCCGTCAATGCTAAAAGTTGTTTTGTTGATAGCATGCCGCATGTGGCTGGTCAGCATGTTTATAAAGCCAACGATCCAATTATTGAAGTATTAAAAAATCACGGCTCGCTTATTTATTTAACCAGCTTGGAACACAGTTACCCGCATTGTTGGCGTCATAAAACACCATTGATTTTCCGTGCGACACCGCAGTGGTTTATTAGTATGGATAAAAATGGTTTGCGTCAACAAGCGTTGGACAGCATTAAACAAGTGCAATGGATTCCGGCATGGGGTGAGAATCGTATTACCAAAATGATTGCGGATCGTCCTGATTGGTGTGTGTCACGCCAACGTTCATGGGGCACGCCGATCGCATTGTTTATCCATAAAGATACCGGTGAAGCGCATCCGGATACAGTAGCGTTAATGCGTCGAGTGGCTGATGAAGTTGAGCAGCGCGGTATCGAAGCATGGAATGAAATTGATATTAATGACTACTTGGGCGATGATGCAACGGATTACGTGAAATCGAGTGATACTCTAGATGTCTGGTTTGATTCAGGCAGTAGTCACCGTGCGGTATTAGAGCATCATCCTGAACTACACACACCAGCTGATTTGTATTTAGAAGGGTCGGATCAACACCGTGGTTGGTTCCACTCATCACTGTTAACCAGTACCGCGATTCATGGTCATGCACCGTATAAAGCAGTATTGACGCATGGTTATTTGGTTGATGGTGATGGTCGTAAGATGTCGAAGTCGATTGGTAATATTGTATCGCCTGGTGATGTGATTAAAAAAGTGGGTGGTGATGTGTTGCGCTTATGGGCTGCTTCAACTGACTATCAAAATGATGTGCGTTTTTCGGATGAAATAATTAAGCGTGCAACTGATGCGTATCGTCGTATTCGAAATACGGTGCGTTTTTTATTATCGAACTTAAATGATTTTGATCCAGCTAAAGATGTGGTTGCAGTTGAAGACATGGTGGAGCTGGATCGTTGGGCCGTGTGTTACACCGCAGAAGTGCAGCAAAAAATTATTGAGGCGTATAACACTTATCAATTCCATAATATTTATCAAATGATTCATAACTTCTGCGCGGTTGAGATGGGCAGTTTTTATTTGGATATTATTAAAGACCGTCAATACACCTGTAAAGGTGATGGCTTGGCGCGTCGTTCAGCACAAACCGCGATGTACCATATTGCAGAAGCGATGGTACGTTGGTTAGCGCCGATTTTAAGTTTTACCGCCGAAGAAATTTGGGGGTGCTTGCCAGGTGAGCATGGTGAGACAGTATTTTATGAGCAGTGGTACCAGGGTTTGCAAAACGTTGAGGCTGATTTAGAGCGTTGGCAGTTGATGATGCAAGTGCGTGATGAAGTGAATAAAGTGTTAGAGTCGCATCGTAACCAAGGCGAAATTAAATCAGCATTGGATGCGGGTGTTACATTGTATGCATCGGGTGATTTGTTAAACACCTTGCAAGGCTTAGGTGATGAGTTGCGTTTTCTTTTAATCACTTCGGATGCCGAGGTAGCAGAAGGCAGTGAAGGCACGGCTACTGAGATTGAAGGCTTGTCGGTTAAAGTGGATGTATTAACTGCTGAAAAATGCGAACGTTGTTGGCAGCGCCGAGATGATGTTGGTTCTGTTAGTGGTCATGAAACGATTTGTGCGCGTTGTGTTGAGAACATTGATGGCGCTGGTGAAGCAAGGCAGTTTGCTTAATTGACCGATCTCGCCAATTGCTAAATAATGGCTAAAAATTGCATAGTGTCGGTCTTGCTATTTGGAAAAGAAAAATGCCAACAATTAATTGGTTCCCTGGTCACATGGCTAAGGCGCGTCGTGAGATTTCGGAAAAAATGTCAAACATGGATTTAATCATTGAGATTTTAGATGCCCGAATCCCGTCGAGCAGTGAAAATCCCTTGGTTGATGGTTTGCGCAAAGACACGCCGTGTTTAAAGGTACTGAATAAGAGCGATTTGGCTGATCCTAAAAACATCAAGCTATGGCTTGAATACTACAATGAACAGCCTGGTGTTACGGCGGTCGCGGTCTCAAAAGCGGATCCCAAATCAATCCGTGCCATATTAAAGCCTTATAAAAAGGTCAATGCGATGATATTAGGGATCCCTAATGTCGGAAAGTCCACCATAATTAATATACTCGCCAAACGCGTTATTGCAAAAACTGGCAATGAGCCGGCGGTAACTAAAGGGCAGCAGCGCATTGCCTTAGACCTTGATATTGTTTTGTGGGATACGCCTGGATTTTTATGGCCTAAACTTGAACCCGAGTCGTGTGCTTATCGGTTGGCTGTTACTGGTGCTATCAAGGCGAGCGTTATTGACTTTGAAGACGTGGCATATTTTTTGGTTGATACCTTGCGCCAAGCCTACCCTGAGCAATTGGCGGCATGTTTTGACATTCCTGCCGATTTGCCGGATACGATAAGTGTTATGGATGCCATAGCGACGCGGCGCGCTTGTTTTAAGGCAGGGAAGGTCATTGACTACCACAGAGTGTCTGAACTTTTACTCAATACATACCGTCAAGGTGGATTGGGCCGGATCAGTTTGGAAACGCCAGAAATGGTTGAGCAGGAGCGTTTAGCGTATGCCTCTGTTCTTGCTGAAAAAGAAGAAAAAAAGAAAGCGCGACAACAAAAGAATAGGAAATAAAAAATGCAAAACAACGATTTTTTTAGACGATTGCGCTATGCCTTAAAACTAGATGACCCTACGATGCTGTCTTTGTTTGAACAGGCAAGTCATGCTATGTCAGAAGAGAAGCTATTGCAAATTTTTAAAGATGAAGAAGAGCCGGATTATCAAGTGTTAAGCGATGCTCAGCTCAGTGACTTTTTAGATGCGTACATTGTTAAATGTCGCGGGAAAAGTGATAAGCCCCATGCGCCATTTAACCCCAGTAATGGTCGGCTAACCAATAATATTTTGCTGAAAAAATTAAGAATTGCTTTGAAATATGATGAGCAAGCGATGCTGAAAACCTTTAGTAAGGGTGGTGTGGAGATCTCATCTTCAGAGCTAGGCGCGCTGTTTAGGAAGCCGGGAAGTCGGCATTATCGAGCCTGTGGAGATCAGTGGGTACGGCATTTTTTGGCGGGGCTTAAAGGCCATAAGGAATCCAAAACCGGGTAATGTCATCTAGTTCTTTAGCTTAAATGTTTACATGTCCTTTTGGTTGTTTTTATTGCGTGATGTAGCTATAAAAATCGCGCACAAGCTCATGTAAGCGTTCGATGATTGCAAGCACTTATGATGTAACTGTAATTTGCGCGCATTGAATGTTTGTTGTTATAGTGTTTTTTTGCTTGGCCTAGGGAGACAGCCTATATGCAAACACAAACGCTTGCCAATGAGGTGACGCAAACGGACGATCATAAAACGCATGCCAATGGTTTATTCGTTTCGTTAACCTTACAGCAGGTCATGATCGGTTTATTAGGTCTGGCTTTTTCTGTGTATATTTTTCGTCAATCAAATTTAACTGAGCTTCAAATCGTTCATAAATTGCAGTTTTTATTGTGTGCATTTTCTGTTGGTTGTTTATTGCAATCGTGCTCAAAACGATTTATTGGTTCAGGTTTATTCTTGCCTCCAATTAGTGGCGCTATTTATGTGCAACCCAGTGTATTGGCCATCGCGATTGGTGGTGTACCATTAATGATTGGCATGACGCTATTTGCAGGGGCTTGTGAGTTTATTTTATCGTTTATTTTGCGACGAACGCGCTTTTTATTTCCACCAGAAATTTGCGGCCTGGTGATGCTGTTGGTGGGTTTGGATTTAGGTATTGCTGGTTTTAATGCGGCGGTAACACCAGACTATGGCATTCATTTATTTATTTTTGGCTCAACTTTAATTCCTATTATGTTGTTCAGTGTGTGGGGTAAAGGTTATGTGCGCCATATTTGCAGTGTCGTGGGTGTGTTGGTAGGCGCGGCGGTGGTAATGGTGTTACATTATCATCAAGAAGTTGACCCAACAACGATTCAGCAGTTGTCATTGATTTCGTTGCCTGCCTTTGGTGAGTTATTTCAAACCAAAATATCATTTGATGTAGCGATGTGTTTGCCATTTTTTATGGTTGCGTTTGCGGCCACCTTGCGTAATATGGGTTTAACGATCAGCGTGCAACAATTTAAAAATTCCAATTGGCGTCGTCCAGCCTACCCTGAGATTCAGCGTTCTATACGTGCTGATGGGGTCGCCGCTATTGTAGCGGGTTTGTTTGGCGTAAATGGTGTCAATGTGTCACCGACTGCAACGACCTTGGCGATTGCATCACGCTTTACTAAACCGATATTGGCTATTTTAATGAGTGTTGGCTTTTTGGTGTTGGCTTGTTTTCCAAAATTGCTATATTACATTTCTGCCGCACCATTGGCGATTGTCGGTGCGGTGTTGGTGTATTATGCGGCGTTTATTTTTACTGGCGGTGTGCGTACCATTGGTGGTCAAACGTTTGGTATACGTCAGGTGTATTCAATAGGTATTCCGTTTTGTTTAGCAATTAGTACGTTTGTATTCCCGCACGTGTATACCGAATTGCCTTATCCGTTCGATGTGATTGGTCGTTCCAGTTTATCGATTGGTTTGGTGTCGGCAGTGGCTTTAAATTTTCTATTTTATATTGGCACGTTTCGTTCGGGGAAATTTACGTTGCATATGCATAATCAACCGGATGAAATTATTTCAAACCATATGAATTATTATGGTTCGGCTTGGCGATTAAAAAATGATTTAGTAGAGAGTGCCAAAATCATTGCGCGCGAATTATGTGAGCAGATCAATCACGCTGGTTTAAATGACAGCGATATTGATGTTGATGTCAAAGAGAATGCAAAAGCGTTTACCATGATTTTTTCATATACGGGTGAGCCATTTAAATTGTCGAGTAAACATTCCACCAATACCAAGCATTCACTGGATGAAGAAATGGTGTTTCAAGGTATAAAAACCTATTTGCGTGGTGTCTATCCTGATCAAGTCTTATCAGAACAAGACGATGCCCAATGCCAGCTTACGGTCACCTTTAACTATTTGTAGTATCGCTCCATTCTACGTTCCACTGTTAGCCCATTTTTGGTTTGGCTGCTTCAGTGTCACCTTCTAACGTTGCTAGCATTGCATCTATATTTTCCTTTAAATTGGGGCTGGCTGGAAAATCTAAATTAGAGAATAAATCATCCGCTGTGAGGTCGCGAAGAAGAGCAGGAGAGCTTGGTGGCGGGCCAGGTAGCGGTGGTAAGACAGGGCTTTTTCGTAAACAGTCTAATTGTCTTTGAAGTGCATCGCATTTAGTTTGCATTGCTTGCAGTTGACTCTTTAGTGCAGTGTTTTCGGCTTGCAATCGTGTTACGTCTTCTGAAGGCCGAACTCTTTTCGCAGCCGGTGGCGGTGGTGCGGGAAATAGGCGGGGTGCGGCAGCAGGTTTTCGTTTTGAGCTATTTTTACTTTTAATTATGGAAGGCAGTTGCTCGATGGCATTCAATAAGCTTGTAGCCCCAGGTATAAATATTTTGAAAGTCTCTGTGCCACGGACCAGATTGAACCCACTATTATTCGCTGTTCTATGTATACTGTTTTTCTTGACATGGACTTGATTAAAATAGGTGCCGTACGCGGTTAGGAATGCGAGCGAATCAGTATTAAGTATGGTCAATACACCGTTGTCGAAGCTTAGTGTGCTAGGTTTGGTGGGATGTTCGGCTAAATTCTGTAAAAAGGTGGTGAAGCTAGGTCTTGGCATAATATCTGATACTCCGCTTGATTTGTTTATATTACTAGATATATAGATATACATCTTACCCTATGTTATTGAAGAAATCAATACAGTTGAGTGAGTCGGGTAGGATAATGCTTGAGTTGTCCTATGGCTTGGCCTAATATAGCTTTTTTCATGCAATATGGGGTGCATAGCGATGACGCAGCAGGCGAGTATTAAACAACTTTTTCGTGATCCGAGTTATAAAGGCAAGCAAATGACGCTTGAGGGCTGGGTGCGTACGCGCCGTGATTCCAAGGCTGGCATTTCATTTATTGCTTTATCGGATGGCTCTTGTTTTGATGCGATGCAATGCGTGGTGCCAAACACTTTAGCGAATTATGAGACCGATGTATTGAATGTTAATACCGGCTGTGCTGTACGCATTACGGGAGAGTTAGTTGAATCGCAAGGCAAAGGCCAATCGGTCGAGTTACAAGCTAGCGCCGTTGAAGTTGTCGGTTGGGTTGAAGATCCTGCTACGTATCCGATGGCTGCGAAGCGTCATACCATGGAACACTTGCGTGACTATTCACACCTGCGTGTGCGTACCAATGTGATTGGTGCAGTGTCGCGTGTTAGGCATGGTATTGCACGTGCCGTGCATAACTTTTTTGCAGAGCAAGGTTTCTTTTGGATTAATACGCCGATCTTAAGTGCCTGCGATTGTGAAGGAGCGGGCGATTTATTTACTGTTACGCAATTAGACCTATTAAATGTGCCTAAAGATCATGCGGGTGCTGTTGATTATTCAAAAGATTTTTTTGGTCAGCATGCATTCTTAACGGTGTCGGGTCAGCTTAATGTTGAAGCCTATTGCATGGCATTATCTAAGGTGTATACCTTTGGGCCAACATTCCGTGCGGAAAATTCAAACACGGCGCGTCACTTGGCTGAATTTTGGATGATTGAACCAGAGATTGCATTTGCGGATCTCGATGATGATATTGATTTAGCGGAAGCATTATTGAAGCATGTGTGCAAAGAAATTTTAGAGAACTACCCAGATGATATGGAGTTTTTTGCCAAGTGGGTCGACAAAGAATGCGTCAATCGTATGCAAAAAATGCTGCAAGATGATTTTGTGCGCATTGACTATACCGAAGCGGTAGAAAAATTATTAGCCTCTAACAAAAAATTTGAGTATGCCGTCGAGTGGGGTATCGATTTACAAACAGAGCATGAGCGTTATTTAACCGAAGAGTTATATAAAGCGCCGGTTGTGGTAAAAAATTACCCGAAAGATATTAAAGCCTTTTATATGCGCATGAATGATGATCAAAAAACGGTAGCGGCGATGGATGTTTTATTGCCTGGTGTTGGTGAGATCATTGGTGGTAGTCAGCGTGAAGAACGATTTGATTTATTGCGTGAGCGCTTGACCGCTTCTGGCTTAAGTGAAGAAGAATACAGTTGGTATTTGGATTTGCGTCGTTACGGTACCGTGCAGCATGCCGGCTTTGGTTTAGGCTTCGAGCGTTTAATTCGTTATATCACCGGTGTAGCCAATGTGCGTGATGTGATTCCTTACCCGCGCGTGCCGGGTGCGATTCCACCGAATGGTGTTGTTGCGGAAGCTCTTGAGCACTGCGAAGCGAATAATAGTTAACTTGTCACCCCGGACATGATCCGGGGCCCAGTCTACATATTATCTGGATCCCGGATAATTGCTTTGCAATTTCCGGGATGACAGCTGCGTTGTGCGTTTTAGTAAAATTAATGTATACTCATTGCTGGCATATGAGCTCACTATGGATAGTGAGCGTTAGTAAAAGGGGATAGGATGATGCCCGAGCTTGATGTAGCAATTTCAGATGCATTGCAATGTTATCAAAATTTAGTCACCCGAGCTGATCGTCTCACACAAAAAATTCTACAGACCCAGCAATCAGTTGATGCATTGAAACAATTTACAGCACTGGCTGAGCGGTATCAGATTAAGCCAGATTGTTCAGCCGAACAATGGATCATACAGTTACGTCACGATTTAGATCAACTACCGCCACTGAATGAGCGCATTGTTAATGATGGCACTGATGATGCCATTGAGATGTCCGGTTTACGCGCAGAGCGCACCTTGCCACATCAAGCGAATCACAGTGACAATAAGCAACAATTAGAAAAACAATATCAGCAGCATCAAGCCAGTTGCCAATTAATGGAACAACACTGCGATCAATCGCATCACTATTTGCAATTGTTGCGTTATCAAGCAGAACAAATGCGCGAAGCGGTTAGCGTGATATTGAGTCAAGTGATTGTCGACCCGGTACAAGTAGAAACCATTGTGGTGTTGCAAGAAAAATTGCTAAAAGCGAATTTGGCGGTTTCGTAGGCACATACCTTTGTTATGAATAATGATGTCAGACTTTTGACTGGTCTGATTTTTACGTTGGCAACACCCTTTGGTATTACACTTGATGCGCTTAAAGCTTGATTGTATTTTTTTCACTTTCCCACCTATTTACTAAGAGTATAGGAATATTATACTTGAACAGGGTTAATGTATTATTAAAAGATATGACTAGAGTGGGTTGTGTTATAGCTCTATGATTTTTCTTTGTTTTTTTAGCGGGATATTGTAGTCGATGAGGTACATCAGAAAGCAGCAGAGCACAGCTAAACCAGAACAAGCTACAACCGGCAAGATGGCTGCATGTGTATTATTAGTGCGCTGAAATATATAGCCAACCAAAGGTGTAATGATAATGCCCATGCCACCAAAAAACATATTAATTAAGCCAGAAGTCATGCCATAGACTTGTCGCGGCACATAGGTTTTGACCACATCAAATACTAATATAACCGAGCCGGTGGCTAGGCCCAATGCAAATAGAGTGATGCATTCTAACCACAGGTGTAAATCAAAATGGTGGGCCAATAGTAATAGCACGGCTTGTGCGATGGTAAAAAACATTAACATTTTCATGCGTTCAAAATAGCGTGTTAAGACACCAATCAATGGGCAGCCAATGATAAAGCCAATCATGGTTGCAGAATTAACCCAGACGGCATTGGTGGCTGATAAATGATAAGTTATTTTGAAGAAAGAAATATCCCACACATTGGTAAGCACCATGTAATGTGCATACACTAATCCTGTGTATAAGGCTGCAAGCAGTATGCGCTTGCGTCGCATCATTAATAAGAATTGTGTTTTTATAGGATAAGCTTTTTTATAGGTAAATTTATGTGATTGCTGTGTGAATATTACAATACAGATGCCTAGCAATAATATAATAGAGCCGATTTCCATGGTAATGGTATGCCAGGGTTGCACTTTGGATAGGGCAGAGAAGGTAGTATTAAATCCAAAGCCACCAAGGCCGCTCATCATTTCACTGATGCCAGTGATCAGTGGGAATAAGCTAGTGACAAAATAAATGCGGCCGTAGGTGATGCTAGCAATAAATGTAAAGGCGGCTGATGCGCCCATGATTAAACGACTAACAATAATAACGCTGTAGTTATTGGTGCTGGCCATTAAGAAGCAACCCAATGCCATACCCAGTACTGAAATTAAAACGACACGTTTTACGGGGAATATATCTAAGATAATGCCCACAGGAATTTGTAAAATAACGTAGGTGATTAAAAAAGTTGAGGACAGTATGCCAATTTGTATGTCATCGATATGCAAAGAAGTCATTAAAAGATGACTAATGCTTGAAGGGAAAACCAGTAAGCCATAACCCATAAAATAGGTTAACACCACGCAACCAAAGCCTAACCAAGTTCGCCAGGGTGAGGTTGCTGTTGTTTGCTCATGGTTCATTTTTTTCTCGATTAGAAGGTTCTGCTGTATCGGCATAATCGTGGGCTACAATTTCTCCGTGTTGGTGTAAGTCTAATCCTTCTGATTCTGCTATTTCGGGAACGCGTAAGCCGACTGTTTTTTTAATTCCCCATAAAATAATAAATGTGCAACACCCTGACCAAAGTAATACGGTAATAATCGCACTGAGTTGTGCACCCAGTTGACCAATGATCGTGCTATTTAAAGTGCCGACTCCGCCTAGGCTTTTACTCACTGTTATACCCGTTAGCAATGCACCCAACATGCCAGCAATTCCATGAATACCAAAGGCATCAAGAGCATCATCGTAACCAAATATTTTTTTCATATTGATGGCAAAATAACAAACCGGTGAAGAAATTAGGCCAACGATAATGGCGCAAATCAAAGAGCAATAACCGGCCATCGGTGTAATGACTACCAATCCACTGATCACCCCATATAATAAACCTCGTGCGCTGGATTTTTTATTATGCAAGCGTTCGGTGATTAACCAGCTTAATGCGGCTGCCGCTGGGGCTATTTGGGTATTAATTAAAGCAATCACAGTGCCTTTTAAAGTATGCGCACTACCGCCATTAAAGCCAAACCATCCTATCCATAATATGCTGGTGCCAATAGTGACAACGGATAAGCTGTAGTGGGGGTTGGACTTGTGTTTACGCTCGCCAATCATGATGGCTGCAATTAAGCCAGCGATACCTGCGTTCATATGAACAACAGTACCACCAGCAAAATCCATCGAGCCTAATTGTTGCAGCCAGCCGCCACCCCACACCCAGTGGGCAATAGGGCAATACACAATAATGATCCACAGTGGTGCAAATAATAACGACGCAGATAATTTCATGCGTTCGGCAAAGCCACCAATAATAATCACCACCGTAATCATGGCAAAGCCCATTTGGTAGAATAAATCAGTGAGTGAATTGACTAAATGAATTTGATTGCGTGAACCAGCAGTGCTGCTGAATAAGGATAAATTCCCCAGCATTAATTGTATTTTAAAATCACCGGTGCCAAAGCTAAGATGGAAACCGATCAGTACCCAGACAATAGAGGCAAGCGAAGCCATGGCTAAGCATTGGGTATATACCGACAGCACATTGGCGCGATAAACTAAACCACCATAAAAAATCGCTATGCCAGGGATTGTCATGAAAATAACTAAAATGCCGCAAATCAAAATCCAAAACAAGTGAGCGTTAGAAATATGCTTAGCTAAGGTGGGCACCACTGAAGCTGTATTGGCTAATAACTCGAGAGGCAGCAATAACAAGAGAGCAAGTATAAAAAAAAGGCGTTTTGTTGACATCCATTGTCTCATCTATAAGCAAACCAGATTGAATATATCATGGCTTTCGGTTAGGCTCCACTAGTCAAAAATTATCCATAATTATCCATGTGGGAGTGGGCGAAATGTCAAGATTGATGCGAGTGTTAGAGAGTGATACAACAGAAAGGGCTTTGAGTCAAATTGCTGGTTATGCTGATGAGCTGTCTGATGAAGCAGCGTTAAGTGCTGATGATTTTCACTGTTTAGTGGGTGCGATTGCAAAAGCTGTAGAAAATTTCAAAGCTGTAGCGCTACGGAGTGAAGGCGCTACTCGTTGTAACATTGCTAATCTTATAATTACTCTGGCAGACTTAGCGGCTCGTGACGGTGTAATGGAAATATTCAAAGCATCAGAAGATCAGCTCAGTGTACCGTTAACCTTTTTATTGAACTATGGTTTACAGCTGCGAACCTTTTATTACGAATCGCTTGATAGTGATTTGGCCGCTGCCATAGTGAGTATTATTTCTTGCGATGATTTGCATTTATTACCAGGTGTTGATGTGAACAAATTGGCACGTCTGTTTGTTGACTGTACAAAATCCACGACGGTTACGGCCGAGCAGCTGCATCAGTTTTTTCAATTGATTGCTGATGTAACGGAAAAGACTGAATATAGTGAGTCGGAGCGACCGATTGATTTTGATAGCAACCTTATTCTGTTATTTAATTCGTTAGCGCATGGGTTTGCATTGCTCACAGCTGAGCAGCGCACTCGTAGTTTGCAAGCATT
This sequence comes from Coxiellaceae bacterium, assembly GCA_029212925.1. Classification (GTDB taxonomy): domain Bacteria; phylum Pseudomonadota; class Gammaproteobacteria; order Coxiellales; family Coxiellaceae; genus JARGNX01. Next base: position 116,985 of record JARGOB010000008.1, read on the forward strand.
GCAAGTGATGAGTGAAGCCAGGCCTTCATTGTTGTCTGGTATTACGGCGTCTCTACGGTATCAATGTTTTAAAGTAATTGCGAATGATGCTGAGCTGACGACAGCAGCAGCTGGTGATAGTATTTTATTGTTATATCAGTTAAGTGAAACATTCGATTCTGCGGCTATTTCAGTGCTTGAGCAGTTGGTAGCGAGCTATCTTGGGGGGGTGGTAAAAGAAGGTGTGCAACCTTCGGTGGATGTGATCACGGCGGTTACTTGTTTGTTGGTGGATCATGAGCTTGTGGCGCAAGGATTGTCGATGTCGCCGCGAATAGAGTTATTGATGCTCAGTTTACAGGTTGCTGAGACTGACTTGACTGATGAGGTTGTGATTGAAGTGCTACATGCTTTACCTGCTTTAGCAACTGAAATTGATGCAATACCCGAGGCGCATCAACTGAGTTTTAATCAGCAATTCAACGCACTGATTTCGCGTCATCTGCGTAGTGAGAGTATTCAAGTGGTCAGTATATTGGATTCGGTTGAGATGTTACAGCAGCATGCTGGTTTTCGATTGAATGTAACCAATGCGGATATTATTCTACCATTGGCGAGACTGCATGGCCGTGAACGTCTGGCGCCTTGTCGCGCAGCGGGTGCAGCAGCTGCTTGCCGACTGATGCCACCGCCTTCACCAAAAGCTTTTGATTTGGAGCTGGTGGGTGGTGTTGCTTCTGTAGCTATTCCTCCAATGATGCGGTGATTCATCGCATCATTGGAGTGATTATTTGTACTTAACAAGAGCCGCCGTTGACGGAGCAGGTGCCGCCTGTTCGTGTGGTGGTGCCTGCACCTGATGATACGGCGCTGCCGGTATCACCAGTAATGTCAATATCGCTATCGGTGAAGGTTACCGTGGAGCCAGCGGCGGTGCGTGCTGCAAAAGCGTCCGTATTCGTTGAATCCACAGATAATGTAGAATTATTAAAAGTTAAAGTGCCGGTACCGGTGGTGTTTGCTATATCGGTAAAGGCTGAGGCGCCTGTTGCGGAAGAGGTAACAGTAAATGTATCATTATTCATTGTAGCTGAGGCGGTATTGATAGATTTTATGCCCTCAGTGCCTCGAAAGCCACCGCCACTGTTTGTGGTTATTGTGGAGTCATTGAGTGTTAATTGTGAAGTGTTAGATATTATTATACCATCCGCTGATGACGCTCCTCCTGACGTTCGGCCATTTACACTGTTGGCGGTGATGGTTGCATTGCTAACAGTAGCGATTTCATTATTGCTGATGGCTAAACCTTGTGCTACACCAGTAGCGCCAGTGGTGGTGGCATTGAGAGTTGAATTATTGATATTGATTGTGCCGCCGACAGTGCCTGCTGAGGCGCCTACCGCGAAATCGGTGGCGCTGGAAGTGCTAGCAGTTAAGGTGCTGTTGTTAATCGTGACATTACCACCATCAAAGCTGCCAGCCAATGCGCTTGTGCTGGTTGATGTGCTGGTAATATCACTGTCGTTAATGGTGATCTCACCTGAGGTTGATCCATCGGTACCGACACCTATCGCAGAGCTACTAAAACCTGGGATTAGGACGTTATCAGCATTGACGCGTAGGTTGTTCAGTGAGTTATTGCCCAGTAAATAAAACCCACCATTAAATAATGGGCGATCGTTACTGGTTGCTGCTGTGGTGAAACTGTTTGAGCGACCAAATAAATTCATACCGTTTCGCATAGTTAAGAATGCCGGTGTACCACCAATGTTTACGGTGCCTGAGTTGACATACAGGTTGGCATTCGAGGCAAGGGTGTTGATGGCATCAATATTGGTTTGTGTCATTGAAGTGCCCGCACAAGGGTGTTCAAATGTGCAATTTGAGGTGCCAGCAGATGAGTTAAACGTTGTACCGCCGGCAGGATTAAAGAACCAAATATTACTGCGAGCCACTGAGCTATAGATTTGCGCAGTCGTTTTTTTAACAAAAGCGAAGTCGCCTTGGTTAAGTGTGCCCAAGTGTCTGCGTACTAAGTCTAATAAGTGATCTTGTATAGTGGTTTGTTGTTGTGTGGGGACGCCACCGAAGGTAATGCTAAAAGAAACAGCGACGGAATTTTTATTGTAATAATCGTAGCTATCCCTGATGGCTAGTTCGAAGTTTCTGCCTATTGGTTTTGAGACGCCGCCTTCAAAGCCGACAATTGAATTAGTGTCTTTGAAGCCATAGAGGTAACTACCGGCAAATACCCGTGTGTCAGACAATGACTTAAAGCGTCGGCCAAAAATCAAGTCAGCACCACGGCCGGGTGTTTCGTATTGATCAAATAAAGGGTTGTATTCGTTGTGACCGGAAAACTGCACAAAAGCCGGGCTGCCATTAACGGCTGTACCGGTTTGGCCCACGTAGTTGGCATCTGCATCAGCGGGTAAGTAGCCATTAATATGCACGTCCCATGCGTTGTTAATGTATTCCAAGCCGGGATTAAATACGCTGTAATTTTGATGGCAAGGGCTGCGACTTTGATCGAACATTAAATAAGCGCCCCATATTTTACTGTTAGCGACAATTACTCGATAACCGACACCGGCACTTAATGCCCAGCCTTTGCTGCCACCGTATCGCCCTGAAAAATCGGTATACCACATGTGATTATTGTTTTTGCTAACAGGCAACATATAGTCGAATTCACCGTAACCAATATTGGTACTGTCGTTATTGGTGTAATTACCCTCTGTGTATAATCTGGAATTTTTAAACAAGCTATCCGACGTTTGATTATTGTCTGCAAGTGCGTGTGTACTTAACAGTAAAAATGGGATCGCACTGAGGCAGGATAAGCGCAAACGCTGGGGTAGTAACATGCAAACTTCCTTGTGTGGTTTATAGAGCGGTGCACATCTTAACATACTTGGTATTTGACATGCACCTATGGTCTATTTATGATCGCGCTCCTGTGCAATTGGCTGATGTGGGAGCAAAGTTATGCTGAAATTGACCAAAAAACCCAGCGATTATACCGAAAAAATATTATTTTTTTTATTGTGTGGTGATGAAAGATCTACCAGCAATTTATTGAACTTTAATGAATGTTTGCATTGGGTTGTATTGGAAGACAGTGCGATGTTATCACCTGAGCGTTTTAAAAATATTATCAGAGCGCTGATGGTAGAAGTAAAGTATTTAGACACTCCAGATGAAGGACTTGAAACTCAAATGCGCCAAGTCATTGTGGGAAATTTATTATTTAAATTTGATAAGTTATTGTCATGCCCGCAGGGTAAAGCATTACACGCGATGTATCGGCATCAATTTAGAGAAATCTTGGCAAAACTAGTTGATCACTTCCTTACGATTCATCACAGTTATGAGCCGAAAGATGATAGAAGGTTATTCCAGCTGATTGCTAGATTATATGTTGAGCATGATAGTAAGTTTATTGTCGATGTAGATATGAAAAACTTAGATAGGTTTATTAAGCGATGCGAATCACCGTCGCCGTCTGAGTCATGTGCATTGTCAGGCTACCACGGAAGTATGTGGTCGGCTGTTGCTGGTAAAGCCAGCGAGCAAAGTTCCAATCATGCGGTAGTAAGGCCGTACACCCTGTAAGGCAATGAGCCTAAAATAATTGTTATTTGATATATTCTTATTGTTTTTCGATAATTAATTTGATATGGTAGTTCCATCTTCGAAGATAACTACTCGTCATTGCGGGTTTGATTGTGTCACCCCGGGCTTGATCCGGGGTCCAGGCAATATATGTTGGTCTCGCGTCAAGCGGTGGATGACAAGACCAAGTTCGCAATGACAAAATTAATAACTTATTAAGAAGTTGGAGAAAACAATATGAAAATTTTACGACCTATTGTAGCGGGTTCACTGTTAGCGGGCGTAGTCAGTGCCATGGCTGGTCAGGTGAGTGTGACTAACCCTTCGTCGCACTCGATTCCTTTTAAGTACCAAGTCGCGTATCATAACCCCGGCCAGCCGGTAGTGATTAAGCGTACATCTGAGGCGTTAGCGGCAGCGAATAGCCAGATCAATATACCGATTAAGCGCGATAAACATTTTCGCTATGCGGGATTGGTGGTGTTAGCGGTTAAGCAAAGTCCAAAGGATTATAAGTGGCATACGTTACCGGTATCGGCAAGGCAATTTGATGGCCAACGCGGCTGTTGGGTAAGGACCGATAAGCTGCATCCTACAGGTAAGTTAGCGTTATCCTATTATCCGCAAGGGCAACAGCATGGGCGGATTACTTGTCGCTATAGTTGAGGATGATTTCGTCATTGCGAAGCCCTCGGTAGAAGGCTGAAGCAATCTCAGGATTAAAGCTTGGATTGCTTCGTCGCAGGCTCCTCGCAATGACGAGACTTACAGCAGAGTGCAATGAAAATATAAAGAGAACAAGCAATGTATAAAATACAACGAATCAGTAAACTATTTAAGTGGATACTGAAAATCACATTTTTGATGTTACCATTATTAATGGTGATCTTTTGGATTGGTGCACCTGCGCCGGTATCAACGACAGCGGCAAGCAATGGTTTTGCACTCAGTTATATTCCTGATGGTTTACGTATCATGGGTCCGCTGACTGTCACCACTAAGTTATTGGCCTTTTTATTGGGGCTTATTCCCTTAGCGGTGCATTTATTTGTGTTGTATTTTTTAATTCGCTTATTTACTTTATTTGAGCGCGGCGTGATTTTTTCACAGCTGTGTGTTAAGAATATTCGTTATATTGGTTATACGCTCTTTATTGGTCAATTGATTAGTCCTATCTATCAGGCGTTACTCAGCTTAACGTTAACGTGGCATAATCCTGTGGGGCAACGTGTGGCGAGTATTTCATTTTCTGGTACAAACATTGGGGTTTTATTAACCGCATTTTTAATTATTTTAATTTCATGGATAATGGCGGAAGGTTACAAAATCAAGCAAGAACAGCAGTTAACAATATAGGATGTGGGTGAATGGCCGTTATTGTCAATTTAGATGTGATGCTGGCTAAGCGCAAAGTGCGCTCAAAGGAGTTAGCTGAGGCGGTTGGTATTACCGAGCAAAACCTGTCGATTTTAAAAACTGGAAAAGCGAAAGCCATTCGTTTTTCAACGTTGGATGCGATCTGTCAATATTTACAGTGTCAGCCGGGTGATATTTTGGAGCATGCAGACAGTTAGGTGAGTCTCGCCTGTTGACGGTGGCTGACTATTATGAATGGTAGTGATTAGATGGGGTAAAAAGTAGGGTTGAGTCTGTCTAATCAGCTTATGTAGTCTTCGTAATTCAGAATATCAATGTCTGGTAAGTAGGGTTGCGATTTTCCGTTATAGATAATCATTCCTCTGTCATCTTTTGGTTTTAGTTTATGTATGCCACGTAGCATTTTTTCACGGAATGTTTCTGATTTTTTTATTTCTATCCATTCTCGTGTTTGGCGTCGGTCAAAAATGAGGCCGACCTCATAGCCATCTTGTGTTCGCATATAGTAGAGCGATGATTTTTCATTGTTATGCTTTTCTTTTTTTAGTATTTCTGTGATCACGTAATTTTCAAAAATAGCACCAGCCATTGGTCCTTTTTCATATTGCTGATCGGTTTCAATGCCGGTTAAAAATGATAATAAGCCAGTATCATAAAAATATATTTTTGGTTTTTTAATGATTCTGAAATACCTTTTACCATGCCAAATTGACTTGAGCCGCTTAAAACAAATTTTCCTGGATTGCTTCGTCGTAAGCTCCTTGCAATGACGATAAGCTATTTCTTTGCAGGCTTTAAGCGTATACCCAAATCATTCAGTTGTTGTTCGCTAACCGCCGACGGGGCATTGGTCAGTGGGCACTGAACGGATTGGGTTTTTGGAAATGCAATCACATCACGAATCGAATCGCTGCCTGTCATGAGCATCGCAATACGATCTATACCGAGTGCAATACCGCCGAGTGGTGGGCAGCCAAACTGTAATGCATTTAATAGGTGACCAAACTTATCGTTGGCTTCGTCGCTATCAATGCCTAGCACTTCCAGTGCAGTGAGTTGTAAGTCGTGATTATGAATACGAATCGAACCGCCGCCAATTTCAAAACCGTTTAATACAATATCGTAAGCACGTGATAAAGTTTTTGTTGGTGCCGCTTTAAGTGCTTCAGGATCGGTTTGTTGTGGCGCAGTAAATGGGTGATGCAATGGTTCTAACCCATTATCACCTTGTTCATACATTGGGAAGTCAGTGACCCATAAAATTTCCCAGTCGGAATTATACAAGCTTAAGTCAGCACCAATCTTACAGCGTAAAGCACCCATGGCTTCGTTAACTACTTTGGCTTTATCGGCACCGAAGAATAAAATATCACCGGTTTGCGCGCCAGTGCGTTCAAACAGTTGCTTGATAATATCGTCAGTTAAGAACTTAACGATAGGTGATTGGCAGCCTTCAATGCCTTTGTCGGCATCATTCACTTTAATGTAGGCCAAACCTTTAGCGCCATAAATACCAACAAAAACGCCGTAGTCATCAATTTGTTTGCGTGTCAGTAATGAGTTCCCGTTGGGTAAGCGTAATACCGCCACACGGCCATCTTCATCTTTAGCAGGGCCACTGAATACTTTAAATTCAACGTCTTTAACGATATCGCCGATTTCGACTAACTCTAATGGAATACGCAAATCAGGCTTATCTGAACCAAAGCGATCCATGGCTTCAGCATATGGGATCTGTTGGAATGTTTTGGGTAATGATACGCCCAACACTTGTTGGAATAATTGCTGCATCATGTTTTCCATTAGCTGCATAATATCGCTTTCATCAACAAATGACATTTCAATATCTAACTGCGTAAATTCAGGCTGACGATCGGCGCGTAAATCTTCATCGCGAAAACATTTGACGATTTGATAATATTTTTCAAAGCCTGACACCATCAATAATTCTTTAAAAATTTGCGGTGATTGTGGTAGAGCAAAAAACTTACCCTGGTTAGTACGGCTTGGAATGAGATAATCACGTGCACCTTCGGGGGTGGCTTTGGTTAAGCAGGGCGTTTCAATGTCTAGGAATTCTTGGTCATCAAGAAAGTTACGAATGGCGCGGACGATGGTGGCGCGGGTTTTAATGCGCTTGGCCATTTCTGGGCGACGTAAATCCAAGTAGCGATATTTTAAGCGCGTATCTTCATTCGCTTCTTTGTATTCATCAATATTAAACGGCAGTGGGTTAGAGCGATTAAGGATGCTTAGCTCATCGGCAACCAATTCAACTTCGCCGCTGGCCAGGTCTGGATTTACCGTGCCTTCAGGGCGGTGACGTAATTTACCGGTGACATGCAGCACGAATTCGTTACGGCATTGATGCGCATTTTCGAACGCTTTAGACATTTCTGGGTCGCAAACCACCTGTACCATCGAGTCGCGGTCGCGCAAATCGATAAAGATTAATCCGCCATGATCACGGCGACGGTGAACCCAACCGGCTAAAGAAATTGTTTGGCCGATCAGTGAAGTATTGATATCGCGACATAAATGACTGCGTAACATATTGATATATTCCTAATAATTGCTGTTCTAAAACTCAACTGGCAAGTCTAACGGGTGTTCACCGGATGTGCAACTTTTTCCTGATTTGTGGTAAGATGTGCGGCTATTGATAAATGACATAACAAGTATATTTAGGTGGGATAATGCAAAAGTACTATAAGCCGTTTTTACTATTATTTTTAATGATAATGACTCCAGCCATGGGCTTGGCGATCACTGCTTGTGTGGAGCCTCAGCAGGGGGATCAATACCCACAAGTGCCTACCTGTAAGCCTGCAGACAAAGCGCCGTCAACTATTACGCCACCGTTTGTTGCTATATTACAGCCTGCTTTAGAACAAGATGATGATTTGGCTTATATGAAATCGACTAACTACCGTTATATCGATTTGCCCGCAGGCCAGCCATATACTTATGCGTTGTATGATGATGACCCCAATGATGCAACGATGATTAATATGACGCCGATTATGCAGGGTGGCAAAGCGGCATTGCAGTTTTCTCTTGCTGGCAAACAATCAGCTGCATTATTGAAGCAACCTAAACAAGCGTTGCAAGATGATAACAGTTGCCAAATTGATTTAAAAAATAAAGTAGCCACCTGTGATTCCTTTGTTGCTTTTGCCAAAAAGATTGCGCCTATCGTGAAGTTAGTGGATAAGGATTATTACCCAACGGTTGAAGCATGGGCGTCAATTAATCCCTCACTAGTTGAGTTAAAAGTTAATAAACAACAGCAGCCTTATTTATCGATTCGATATGGTGCTGTTTGTACTGGTACGTTAGTCAGCGAGAAGCAAGTATTAACGGCGGCGCATTGTATGTTGGATTTATCCACTAAACCTGCCATAGTGATTGACCCATCGGCATTGCATGATGTCGCGGTGATTGGCAGCAATTGGCAAGCCAGTGATAAGGTATATCCGATTGATGCCAGCAAGATTAATTTAACCGATACCATTGCACCGGGCTATTTGCCTAATATGGATGAGAGCAAAGATTTTGCTGTTGTACCTTTAATGCAATCGGTTACCGGTGTAACACCCGCTAAAATTTCGTCCCTTGCACATGATGCGCAGACAACCTATGTTGCTGGTTTTGGTATGACAGAACCAATGGATTCAAATAGTTTACCGACAGACCCAGAAGCGCAAAAACGGGTGTTAGCCAACATTACTTCAGTTAATTTACTGTATGGTCAAAATACCTTAATGCAAAATTCAGTGTGCAAAACCAATTACGACAAAGCCAATTTTCCAACTGAAGAATCAGGCTTTAATGAGTTACTCTGTGCGGGTGATACCAGTGAAGTTGCATTTTGTGCGGGTGACAGTGGTGGGCCGTTATTTGCGGCTAGTGATGCGAGCTGGGACAAGGATACGCAATTTACGTTATACGGCGTAGTGAGCGGTAAGGCTGCGCAGTGCCAAAATGAAGCGAAGCTGCCTAAACCTGCAGTGGGTTGGGTTAATATCCCTGGTTTATATGCATCGGTTCAACCACTTTGCTCTTCACAATGGTTTAAGAATCATGGGTTAAATTGTGCCTCATAACGTATATATCATTTATATGCAGCTATAATTAGCACATATATTTAGGTATATAGGTTTGGTCAATGCACAAATACATTCGAGTGATTTTGATTCCTTTTTTGCTGCTAGCGGTGCCAATGATGGCATTAGCAATCACGTTATGCAAAGCGCAACCCGGCAGTAATTTATTTACTTATGTTGAAAGCTGCTTGAAAGGCAGTTCGGCACCATTGCCAGCTACGCCACCGTTTGTTGCCATTTTAGAGCCCGCATTAGAGCAGGATGATAATTTACTGTCTATGAATACCAGCAACTACCGTTATATTGATTTACCAGCTGGAAAGGCTTATCAGTATGCGGCATACAATGATGATCCCAACCAGGCAGTGACCTTTGGTATTGAGCCGGTTGTGCGTGGTAGTCAAGCTTGTTTGCAGTTGTCTATTAGCGGTAATCAAAAAGCGTTTGAACCGTTTCTCAAAGTGATTAACAACCCAAAGATTTGTCACGATTTTAGTGGTTTGTTAAATGCGATTGAGCCGGTATTTAAAGTTTTTTCTCCTAGCTATGTAAAAACAATCAATGCTTGGAAAGCAATTACGCCAGCGCTTATTCAAGCCAAGGTCAGTGGTCAACTCGCGTATTTATCGGTGCGCTATGTTCAGGTGTGCACAGGTACGTTGGTCAGTAATAATAAGGTGCTAACAGCAGCGCATTGTGTGCTTGATCTTAAGCAGTCCCCTGCGGTAATAGACCCTTCAGCTTTGCATGATGTGGTGGTAGTGGGCCATAACTGGAAAAATAGTCCGTATCTATCAGCTATTGATAGCAGTCAATTGACCACCAAATCAGCTGTAGTGCCTGATTATCCCACTACCGTTAATGAAAGCCATGATTTTGCCTTGTTAACTTTGCTGCATCCCATCGACTCATCAGTCGTACCCGCTAAGCTTGCAAATACATTTCCTGGCAAGGGGTTGGTTACCAAGGTGGCCGGGTTTGGTATGACAGAACCAATGGAGTCCAATCAATTGCCGTCGAATGCAACGGTAAAGGCCAAGGTGTTAGCAGCGATGAGTTCAGAGACTTTATTGCATGGTGCGAATACTGTTATGCCGAATGCTATGTGTCAAAACTATTACACAGCAGCGGGTTTGCCAATCCAAGAAGCTGGTTTTGATCGTTTGATTTGTGCCGGTATGATGAGCGAGCCTGCGTTTTGTGCCGGCGACAGTGGTGGGCCGTTATTTGTAGTGAATGATAATGCTGAATATACACTCTATGCTGTGGTCAGTGGTAAGGGTATGCAATGTCAAAATGCAGGGTTTATCAAAAACACGTCTACACCAGTGAGTGTGCCTGGTTTATATGCGCCTGTTTACTCTGTGTGTCAATCAGCGTGGTTGAAAGGCCATGGTTTAAGCTGCGCTGCAGGTGGTATCCCAGGGCCTGAGTAATGCTCAATTATCGAGGGTAGGCGAGTCCACCTGCTAACTCGTCATCATAGTCATCATACTCATCGCCAAACAAAGCTTTAATGTCTCTTTCAAGTTGCTCTAGGTTATGATCGTCAGCTTCTGTTGGTGGTGTGGTAGGTGATGCTGTTGCGGCAGCAGGGGGAGGTGTTGGTGCTTTTTCTCCAACGCCAGTAATGCGTGTAATGGTTATGCGAGGTGGTGCCACCTGGCATCGAAATAGCCCTGGTGTTTTTGCTGTTACTTTGTCGGGGTCTGGTATTGTCATTAGAATTTCACGTGTGTAGCTCAGTGCTTGTTGAAGTGTTTTGATCTTAAGGTCGGCTTCTTTGAATTCAGGGTATTGATTGCGTTGCAGTCTTTGTTTGATCTTGCTCATCTCATTGGTGACTGCATCAAACAGTTTAGGATTAAATGCTTTAATAAGACCTAGGTTTTGGCCAATCTTCTGCGCTAGTTTGGTTATGGCTGCTGCCGTTCGTTTTGCTTCGGTGTCTACAGCAGGTGCTTTATCAGCAATTTTCAGGCTATTGGTATAAGCCACTTGTTCGCGTAATATGTCGAGTTGCAATTTAATGCCTGTATCTGCTGCTAATTCAGTGCTTGATCGGCGCTTTTTCGAAACGCGGCCTAATCCGTCAGCCGGGTTCTCTTGTTGCTTGCGAAGTGTTTGTTCGATGGTATCAACGTGTTGTAAAGCGCCCTCATACAGACCAGGGGTGGTTTTCTCAATATTTGCTAGATTGCTGTTTAGTTGTTGTTGTAATACGGCTTTTTGATTTGTTGGGTCTACTCTACGCACACTATTCACCTTTGATGATTCACATATATTCGAATTGTACTATGTTAATATTAATTGAGTATTAAACTAATTTTTATAATTCTTATTGATATTATCACTATCTGGTATTTTCTTGGTGAGAACTTGCATTGCTATACCTTACATTGTTAGTTGTAGGCTGTTTTGTTGCTCTGTCACTTGATATTGAGCATATGCGATGACAGCAAAAACGCTTAATACACCGACAGCCACGCAGGCTTTTTTAAGAAATTGCCGTTGCTGGTGCTGTTGTTGCATTTGATCATAGATCTTAGCCATAAAGGCGTACAGGGTTTTACCTTCGGTTACGACATCATCCGCTTTATCATCGCTAACAATAATGGTTGCATTAAGGTCGTCAAACCATTTACGAGCTAGTCGTGTGGCAGCCCAATCTTGATTCAGCCCCGCACCAGATAATGCATCCTTGAAATCATATATATTATTTGGAATTTGGTGCCCCGGTTTCTTATTGCTTGGTCTTATGTGGTTGCGCTGCACGATCGACCCGCCATACATTAAGCCCACGGTATGTAAGGTAAAGTGTGTGAGTGTTGCTAGCGGCGATAAGGCTTCAATGTGTGTGACATATTCTCTGGTGGCGGGCAGTACGCGATTACTATTTGGCTCAGCACCTAGTTGTTGCAGGTCTTTTTGTATGAGCTTAAAGCGGCATAAACCGAAGAAATAGGGCAATTGTAAAGCTTGTTGTAATTCGGGTGTTGCTTGCTGCAGGTGTAACAGTAGTTGTTTCTCTAGTGTTGCAAAAATAAAAAACTGCTGAATAAGGCGTTGTGTATAAGCTGCCTTTGGGATCTTTTTGCCTTTGACCAGCATATGCTGTGTTTTAAACGGATGCTTTTCAACCGATTCGTGTTCGGCGGTTAGCCCTTTGCCTGGTTGGCCATTTTGATAGGTGGATTGCAGTAGCAGGTCAGAAAATTTCAACGGTGTACTTCCTCATTAGATATTTTGGCGGTAACGATAATTTGAAGACTCAATATATGCAATCATTATTTTTACTGTATGATATAATGACAAAAAATCGGAGTGATTAATGCTTGAGCGATTGAAACATTACAATGCATGGCAATGGGTTTGCTACTTTTTTAGACGATTGTTTGAAACCGGTTTGACCTATCGGGCAGCCTCATTGGTGTATGCTACCTTGCTGAGCTTAGTGCCGTTGATGATTATCACATTGACAGTGGTGTCATTTTTCCCGCATTTTCACCAGGTGACTGATCAAATGGAAGCCTTTGTGTTTCGCACCTTTGTAACTGATGCAGCTAGCGGCATCGTGCAGCACTTGGATAACTTTGTTAGAAATGTGAACAAGCTATCCTGGATTAATATTGGCTTTTTATTTTTAGTTTGCATGTTGATGATTCACAATATGCGCGCGGCATTTAATACCATTTGGGGTATTCGCGAAAAACGTAATTATGTTTTATTGATGTTGGTGTATTTGGTAGTGATCGTTGTCGCACCACCGGTGACCGCGGCGCTGATTCTCGGTGGCGCCTATATTGCTGCGTTGCCCTATGTGCATACGTTTACCGATCATGTGCTATTAAAAACCGCATCGATACACACCATTCCCTGGGTTATCACCTTCTTGGTATTTTGGCTGTTAAATGTGCTGTTGCCGGCTTGTAAAGTCAATTGGCGTGCGGCGGCTGTGGGTGCGCTATTAACAACAATTTTGTTTGAAATATTAAAGTCAGGCTTTACCTATTATTTGAAAATGGCATCAACTTATCAGCTGGTTTACGGTACGTTAGCCGCAATTCCCTTATTCCTCATATGGTTATATCTTTCCTGGATTCTTGTGTTACTAGGCGCTATGATGGCCAACATACTGACGAACGGTCTACCAAAAGATACGAAATGATGAAAGTTACTAGAATGATCATAATAGCGTTATTGAGCTTGCTGCTAGCCCAGACTAGCTGGGCATTGGTGTTCCCAAAGCCGCTGCCAAAAGTTGAGGTGATCGGTGCAATTAAATACGTCAAAGTGAAGCCGGGTGAAGACTTGTATACGCTGGCGCATAAATACGATGTCGGCTTTTATGAAATGGTTGAATCAAATCCCGGTGTTGATCCTGATCGCCCTAAAAGAAATACCGTGGTGTTTATCCCTAGTCGCTATGTATTACCCAACGTGCCACGTAAAGGTATCGTGATTAATATTGCCGAAATGCGATTATATTATTTTCCAAAGCATCAAAACCAGGTGTATACATTTCCTATTGGTGTCGGCGAAATGAATTGGGGAACGCCACTTGGTAAGCTGCACGTTATTCAAAAAATCAAAGATCCCTATTGGCATGTACCAAAAAGCATTTATGAATTTCGTAAGAAGCACGGTGATCCTGTGCCACGAGTTGTTAAGCCCGGGCCGAAAAATCCATTGGGCGCATTTGCTATGCGTTTATCAAACCCGAGTTATTTAATTCATGGCACCGATGAGCCAGCCGGTGTTGGCCAACGCAGTAGTGCAGGCTGCATACGTATGTATCCCAAAGACATTAAAAAATTATTTTCAATGGTGCCAGTCGGTACCTCAGTAAATATCGTTAATCAGCCTTATAAATTGGGTCGAGAAAACGATAAGTTGGTGTTGGAGGCACACCAACCATTTAAAGAAGACAAACCAAAGTATCCATCTGATGGAAGCTTTGTGTTGACGATGCTGCAGTCGTTTGCGACTGATAAATTCGTTGAATGGAACCTGCCCCTTGCCAAACAAACAGTGTCGGCCCAAACCGGCTTGCCTGCTGTGATCGGTGATTTTACGGACTAATGTGATGGACTAAAGAGAAGAACGCCATGCTTGTGGAGAGCAGCATGTGCGCGGTTAAGTATATATTGTGGGAGAGCCCTATGTTAGAGATGGTGAATGCTGGCGGTGATGGTGCGGCTGAATTGAGGATTGAAGTAGATTCAGCAAAGCAACAAGATAAATACTACGATGAATTTGAGGACGCCATAGGCGGCACTATAAAGCATATCGATTCGGGGCGTACGGCTAGCGATGCAATGATGGTGTTAATGGTGTTGGCGATTGGCGGCGTGGCTTCTTATCAAAGTTATATGTTTGCCGGAAAGTTTGTCAGTCGTATATTAGGGCCAGAAGAAGCTAATGCCCCTGCTTGGTTACAAGCGGTATTGCCTAAGATGGCAGGTGTGTCGGCTTATTCAGCGAATGCGGCGATTCCTGTGATTTCATCTGACGTGGCTTTGTTAGCCACAATGAATATTTTCAGTTGTTTGCTGAGTGGTATTGCGACTGCTCTTACATTAGGCTGTGTGGGTCCGCTGAATGAAATGCGTAAAAAACATGAGTGGCAGGGTGTAGGTGCATTTGGTTATTCATTATTGGTCTTAGGGCTATCAATTGCCGGCTCAGTAGCGAATACAGAAGCCGCGTATGATTCGGTTAAAACAGCCAACCCATCTTGGATGTGGGCGGTAACCGCAACCAGTGCGATTGTGCAGTTATTGCAAAATTCGCGTGCCGTTAAGTTGATGCTTAGTAAAGATACTTCTCACTTAAAGAAACATCGTCTTGAATGTCAAAAAGTCTTATTGCCACAACAGCAACAAAAGCAGTTTGATGACTCTGTGATTCATGCGATGTCAATGGGACAGAAAAAATTACTGCCGATGTGGCTGCAGGTGACGACTTTATCATTAGGTCTGATCTTTGCCAGTACTTATAATTACACGTCTGCGATCAAACTGGTGTTAACTGATAATGCAGAATGGCAGCCCGTATGGCGTTATGGTTTGGCAGGAATTAACTTTTTAGTGAAAACTGTTTTATTAACCCGAGCATTTACTAATCAATCACGTCGTATTCTATCGGCAGAAAAAGTCAGTGCAGCAAAGAAGGTGGGTTATGCTGGTTTGGTGTTTTATGGCATGCTATCGATGGGCAGTGCAGCGGAATACCCAAAGAAATATTTATTCAATGATGATCAGTCATTTGAACATTCCATGATGAGTGTTGGCCTCGCTGAGGTGGCTTGTTTGGCTTTGAACTTAGGTGATATGTACGACGCTGGTAAGATAATATTTAGTTTTATGTATAATAAATTATTGATGCAGTGGGTGCTGGGTATTAAGCCTACTCCTGAGCAGCGTTACGGTAAGACCTATGCTGAAATGATAGAGAAAAGTATGAATAAAACCATGCAACAAGACGAAGCCCATTTATTTCACCACCGAGAATATGAGCAAGGGCATGATCATGATGATTATGATCACAATATGGTGGCTGTCAGTGCTAAGCCGCGTAACGCGGTGATGACGGCTTGCAATCTTCAGGCAGGTTATCAGCCACTAGATATTAATATGGGTTTCGTTGCTATGGGTGGTTCAGAGTACCACGTGAAACCGGCGGGTAGTGTTGGTTTAGAGTCATGGAGAAAGCAGGCGGCATTGCGCCAAAAAATCTTCAGTGATAACTATAATGCATTGCCTGATGATATGGATCAGCAGCAGAAAAATGAAGCGGCACGTAACAGTACCAATGCTAAATTGAATAGTCTGCATGGCGAGTTTTTGGCGAACATGAAAGCCAGTGAAAGGTTAGGGCCATCGCCAGCAGCTTAGTCTGTACGGTATAATAAGGCTGGTCACGCCGGTTTAGTGATCAGCCCAACATCCTTTGCGCCAGCTTGTTGCAATAACACCATCGCATTGACAACCTTGCCATAATCCACCGCTTTATCACCACGCACATACACATCGCGCTTTTGGTTTTTTTGTTTAGCGCGACCCAGTGCAATGCCAACAGCATCATTCAGTTGCGCAGCGGTTAACGCGTTACTTGGTTTTTTAGCGATATTTAAAAAGTATTCGCCTTTTTTATCAACCGTGACAATAATCGGTAGTTGGTCATCAGGCGTTAAGGTTTTTGCGCTGGCTTGTGGTAAATTGACATGCACACCCTGGGTGAGTAATGGCGCGGTAATCATAAAAATCATGAGCAATACCAGCATCACATCAATGTAAGGCACTACATTAATCTCAGCCATCGGCTTTTTGCGATTACGCCGTCTGTTCATGCCATTCTCCTTCATTGTTTTCATTGGAAGGTTCATGCGGCTGAGGTGTCGATTGATGGTGTAGCACGCTAGAAAACTCATCTTGGAATGTTTGATAACTGTTATCTAAACGTTCTAATTGACTGGTAAAGAAGTTATAAGCTATCACCGCAGGAATCGCTGCTACCAAGCCCATCGCTGTAGCAATTAACGCTTCAGATATACCCGGTGCAACCATCGCCATCGTGGCTTGTTGCACCGCACCTAAACCGCGGAAGGCAGACATAATGCCCCATACCGTACCGAATAAGCCAATATAAACGCTGTTCGAACCAACAGTCGCTAAAAAGGACAAGTGTTTTTCAAGATTATCCACTTCATGCGATTGCGCAATACGCATCGCACGCTGCGTGCTTTTTATAATATTGGCTTTGTCACTCGATTTGCTCGAGCTTTTTAAGTATTCACTAAACCCAGAGTAAAAAATCTTAGCAAGGCCCGTGACCGGTTTGCGCTGACCGTGCAAATTATCATAGATATTATTTAAATCGCTGCCAGACCAAAAGCGGTCTTCAAACTGACGCGCTTCTTTACGACGCTGTTTAAATAAACGTACACGTTGAATAATGATCGTCCACGAACTGATCGACGCCAATAATAAAATTAACATCACCAGTTTTACCACTGGACCTGCATGAATGATAAAGCTCCAAATACTCGTTTCACTTTGTAACATCTTTTTTGTATCCTTCTGTTTATCTGCCTCTTAAGGCGTTATCTCAAGAATCGAACGGTTGTGTTTTATTGTGCAGACCTTTTGTGTCCTTTTGTCAGTATCAAGGCGCAATAGCCAACGTCAGTCTGCCAGGGATACCTTTCTCCCGAACGGATATCCCTATCCTCGTGTTCCCTTACATCCGTGTACCACACGCCGCTCGCAAGGTACCCCTGGTAGACTTCCTTGCCAAGGCAGCATTCTTTTGTCATCTGCTATGTCATTGTGAGGAGCTTGCGACGAAGCAATCTAAGCTTTAAACCTGAGATTGCTTCATCACTGCGTGGTTCGCAATGACAATTATCCAGTCAGGCATCTAAGCTCGCTTGCGAGCTAGCAACCGCAGGTGGCTTTAATCCCAAGTGTTGATAAGCCAAACTAGTCGCAACGCGTCCACGCGGTGTGCGTTTGATATAACCTTCTTGTATCAAAAACGGTTCGATTACATCTTCAATTGTGCCGCGTTCTTCACTAATGCTGGCAGCAAGGCTATCTATGCCCACCGGTCCGCCATCAAATTTTTCAACCAATGCTGATAATAACTTACGGTCCATGATATCAAAACCCTTGGCGTCAACTTTTAACATATCAAGTGCCAAAGCAGCGATGTCGGCACTAATGTGACCGTTAGATTTTACTTGCGCATAGTCACGTACGCGACGCAATAAGCGGTTAGCAATCCGCGGTGTGCCACGTGAACGACGTGCAATTTCAACGGCACCCTGATCATCTATTTCAACCGCCAGTATCTGTGCCGAACGTTTAATAATCGTGGTGAGGTCAGCTGCATTGTAAAATTCTAAACGCTGCACAATGCCAAAACGATCGCGCAAAGGTGAGGTTAATAAGCCGGCACGTGTCGTGGCACCCACCAAAGTAAACGGCGGTAAATCCAATTTAATGGAACGTGCAGCAGGGCCTTCACCAATCATAATATCTAGCTGAAAATCTTCCAGCGCGGGATATAACACTTCTTCAACCACAGGGCTGAGGCGATGAATCTCATCGATAAATAACACATCATGCGGTTCAAGGTTAGTGAGTAGCGCCGCTAAATCACCGGCTTTTTCTAGTACCGGCCCAGAGGTTTGCTTTAAGCCCACCTTCATTTCATTGGCAATAATATGCGATAGCGTGGTTTTACCTAAACCCGGTGGCCCAAAAATTAATACATGATCTAGCGCTTCACCGCGTTGTTGCGCGGCCTGAATAAAAATATCCATTTGTTCGCGTACAGCCGGTTGGCCGATGTAGTCGTTGAGTTGGCGTGGACGAATGCTAATTTCAATCGCATCTTCTTGTGATTGGTGATCTGGGCTAATCAGCCGCTCTTCACTCATGCCGAGACTCCTTTCACCATTTGTTGTAATGCTAAGCGAATCAGTTGTTCGCTATTGAGGTCATCCTGTTTCACTTTACTTAATGCGCGTTTGGCTTCATTGGGTTTATAACCCAACGCAGTTAATGCAGACAGCGCATCGTTATTAGCTTGTGAAGCCGGCGAGATTTGTTGAGCCGTGTCATTACTAACGTTGAGTTGCCATTTGGCTAAGGCATCTTTGGTCTCAATAATTAAACGTTCCGCCGTTTTACGGCCAATGCCAGGAATGCTGGTTAAGCTGGCACTGTCTTCGTTTTGTACGCACATCACAAAGGTTTCTGCTTCCATACCTGAAAGAATAGTCAGTGCTAATTTGGGGCCAACGCCGTTAACGCGTATTAATGAACGAAATAAGTCGCGTTCACGTTCCGCATAGAAGCCATATAATAGGTGGGCATCTTCGCGTACCACCAGGTGAGTGTATAAACAGGTTTGTTCGCCTATTTCAGGTAGGTGATAAAAAGTGGTCATTGGCGCCTGGACTTCATAGTGCAGGCCGCCGATATCAATCAATAATTCAGGTGGTTTTTTGGCGGCGATCACCCCGCGTATTCGTCCGATCATCGGGTGTTTCCTGTGTCAGTCGTGTCCACTTGCGAGTATGCGCATGCGTCAATGCAATTGCAAGTGCGTCGGCACTATCGGCCGGTGGTTTCGGTGAAATTTTTAAGATGGTACTGATCATATGTTGCACTTGCGCTTTGGTCGCTTGACCATAACCAACAATCGCTTGTTTCACTTGCAGCGCACTGTACTCATGTAGCTCAAGCGCAAATTGTGCGCAAGCGGTAATCGCTGCGCCGCGTGCTTGTCCCAGCTTTAACGCGGACATCACATTGTGTTGCACAAACACTTTTTCAATCGCCATTTCGTTAGGCTGAAACTCAGTAATCACCTCAATCAGTTTACTGTGGATTTGATACAACTTTTGACCGAGGTCATCGCCAGTGGTGCGAATTTGGCCGAAGGTCACCAAGGTTTCCGTCGATTTAACGACATCGACAATGCCATACCCGGTGATATTGGAGCCGGGGTCTATCCCTAAAATGCGCATACACTGTTCCTGTCTGTGGTGTGATAGCAGCAGTGTACACGGCTGGTTAACTATTTTCTAAGGATTTTACATTGTTAGACAATTTTACAGCGATCGTATCAAAAAAATGATCTATTTTGGTAGAAACCTGATTTTTTTCATGAGGTTGAGATCCTTTAGCTTGTTCAAAATACTAGACTTCAGATTGATAAAGTAAGCAGCTTACAAATACTTTTGTACTATATATATAAGTATAGGTAATAGTTCTTTAAGGTGGGTATTGTAGAGTTAGAAAAATATGATTTGGTGTATTTTTCTGTGAGTAATTATGCGACATGATGTGATAAAAGGTGGTTTGGCATCGTTTGATTCGAGTGAATTCTATAGGGATTATATTGATATAACAACAACCCATCGATTTTGGGGGGCAAAAACAACGCGCTCTTTTGAAACGGCTGCTTTAGATAAAGCGTTGCAAGATTTTTCTGATAAATTTCGTTATGTCGCTGTGCCGAAAAAAATACCGATAACTTACAGCACGCCTCCATTTACGCGGGATATCCGAAATCAATGGCAGCAATGCACACATGCAATTGCAGCATGTGATGCTTGGTTGAGTAAAAAGTCAGGTAGTAGCCGATACAGCGCTGTAGAAAAAACAAAGCAGCAGTTGATGGCTGTTAAGACTGCATTAGAAAGCCAATTCGATACTGCAGCCAAGCGTGAATTGGGTGCAATGGCGAGTGATTACATGAAATTCACGCCAGCGATGACTGATTTGCTGGCAGAGAGGAGAAAGCAAAATAGATTACGAGACTTCCAGCCGTCAGTGGCTCCCTTGCCGCCAGTAAGGCCAGCAAAGCCTAAGCCACGCGAGGTTTCTCGTGCACCGGCGGCGAAAGCGCTCAGCAGTAAATTGTCATCATCACTATTTTCTAAACCTGTTACAGCTTCGGTAGTTGATCGACATGAGAATAAACCATTTAATTTTCGAGAGATCCCTGCTGATAAACTACCTTCGGATATCCGAGTCAAAGTTGCTGGCATGGCTAGGCCTGGTTATGATGGGCATGGTCAACATGGCATTGAGCGTAAAATTTACCCTGGTTATGCTCGAATTGTAAGGCATAAGGAAAGGGACGAGTTGGTTTGTCGTTACTTAGCAAAAAATAATTATAAGCATGTTGTATCGTTTGAAGGTGCGGATGTATTGAGGCCTAGTGTGGATCGTTTGGGTGGGGTGTATAGTCATCACCCACTCGAAGATTTTAGTTCAGATGGGCTAACGCCTGATTTTCTCGATATGATTTATCAAAAAATCAAAACGTCGAGTGATGGGGTTGTGTTGCATTGTGCGGCTGGTATGGGTCGAACTGGGACTTGTCTCGCTGCGTTAATGCTGCGCAGAAAGATTGAAGATAAAATCGAAGCGGGTGAGTATGATCATGTTGTAGAGGATGAAGATTCGCAATTGCTCCCATCAAATTATATTTTGGCCGATTTTCAATTGGCTGATATAAAGGAAAAGTATATGGTTGAATGCACTCCTTTAGTTGCTGAGGTAGTCACTGAATTGAGAAATTTGGAAAAAGAGACCGGTAATCAAACGCATTATTCGGTAGAAAATGCGGGCAACATTGCATCTCTTTGTGAGTATCAAAAGCATGTAGTGCAGGAGTTACTTCCAAAAATGCGAGTCGCCCATGGCGCTGGATATTAAGCGTTACTCTTCAGCAAAGTTCGCATTAGTATAAACGTCTTGGACATCATCAAGATCTTCCATCCAATCCAACATCTTTTGCAGTTTTTCAGATTGCTCAGCATCAAGGTCCACGCTGGTCGCAGCTTCCATTGTGACCTCTGCAAAGGTAGGGGTGAGATTCGCAGCGGTAAGTGCTTCTTTAACGTTAAGCATATTCTCTGGTGTGGTTTCAATATCGACAGAGCCGTCATCGTTAGTGTTGACGTCTTCAGCACCGGCTTCAATTGCGATTTCCATCAGTTGGTCTTCATCGGCACCCGGTTCGAAACTGATAATGCCTTTTTTAGTAAACAGGTAAGCCACCGAGCCATCGGTTCCCATATTGCCGCCGAACTTGGTAAATGAATGACGTACATCAGCCACCGTACGATTTTTATTGTCGGATAAGCATTCAACCATCACCGCCACACCGTTGATGCCATAGCCTTCATACACAGACTCGATCATGTTGTTGTCATCATCACCACCAGCACCGCGTTTGACCGCACGCGCAATGGTATCTTTGGTCATGTTGGCGCTGAGTGCTTTATCGATCGCCAAGCGTAAACGGGGGTTGCTATCAACATCGCCACCGCCCATACGGGCAGCCACGGTGATCTCTTTAATCAGTTTGGTGAAAACTTTACCGCGTTTGGCATCTTGTGCGCCTTTGCGGTGTTTAATGTTCGCCCATTTACTGTGTCCGGCCATTTTTTATTTCTCACTGCTAACAAAGCCAGGTATATTAGCATGTCAGGACTGACGCGAAAAGTGATCTGCGGCGTTAAAAGCAGCGCTCGTAATCCTCATTTAGCGACCCTAAACTCCGGTTACTCGCTTGCTTTTGCCTTGCAGATCACTGTTGGCGTCAGTCCTCTTAACGCGAAAAGCGATCTGCAGCGTTAAAAACAACGGCCTGTGGATGAAAAAAAGGGTGTGATTATGGCAAGTAAAAAAACGAGTTTATATTGGTTGGGTTTAAGCGTGATCATTATCATCTTAGATCAATGGACAAAATGGCTATCAGTGCAACACCTACCATTTAATCCGAAAAGATTATTGCCGATTTTTAATCTCAGTTTGGCCTATAACCGCGGCTCGGCATTTGGTTTTTTAAATCAAGCGTCGGGTTGGCAAGTCTATGCCTTTGCGGCGATCGCTGTGATTGTGATTGTGGCGTTATTTATCTGGTTGATTAGAACACCATCGGTTATGCGCTTACGCGCCTGCGGTATTGCCTTAATTCTCGGTGGTGCCATCGGTAATTTAATTGATCGGGTGCGTTTAAAATACGTAGTTGATTTTATTCAACTGCATTACGGCGATTGGTTTTTTCCCACATTTAATATAGCGGATACCGCGGTAACGCTGGGTGCGATTTGTTTGATTATTAGTTTATTGATTGACGAGTAAGCTGCGTCATTGCGAGGAGCTTGCACCCACATCATCCAGCATCAAAACCCCATCTCCAGCTTGATTAGTTTTCGGTATCGCTTGTAGCAAGTAATGGTGTTTATTTTTAACGGTTAATATAAACCGATAGTGTTGGTTTTGTTGCTGTATAGAGGCGCCCTGGTAGCTGTGATGGCTTGAATAATAGCGTTCAAGTTGACCGGCGAAGCGATGCAATGTCACTTGTGCTTGTTGGCGATGCATGCGGCGTAAATGATAGTGATAACTGGGGTAACCAATAGCGGCAAGCAGGCCAACAATGCTTAGTGCGATTAACAGTTCCAATAAAGAAAAGGCGGTGTTAGCTTTCATAACGCTATTGTAACCGCCTAAATGATTTAAAAAACCTGGTGTTTTATACCGGGAGCACTAAGTGCCGGGTGCATGTCCTTGTCCACCACCTGTAGGGGCTTCGGGCTCAAGTTCATCTTCAGCTTCATAGCTATCTTGTATTATGCCGCAGAACCCAACAACGGTGTTGTAAGCGGCTTGTGCTTGCATGGTTATGACATCTTTATCGTCATCGTCACCGGTAATATGTGCAGCGAGGTTATCCATTATTGCATCGATGGCGGGTAATTCAGCGCAAACAGTTGTAATGCTATCAACATCAATTCTGTGGTTTGTAGGGCCGAAATGTAAGGCTAAAGAGTGGCTTATTGCAATAAGACGTTGTAGCCTTTCCCTTACGTGTGTTT
Organism: Coxiellaceae bacterium; assembly: GCA_029212925.1. Lineage (GTDB taxonomy): Bacteria > Pseudomonadota > Gammaproteobacteria > Coxiellales > Coxiellaceae > JARGNX01. Next base: position 140,472 of record JARGOB010000008.1, read on the forward strand.
TTTGGCCAGATTTCATGTCTTTATAAGCATCGACTAATACACTAAATAGGCCTGGACTCATTGGTAGGGTGGCTGTTGTTGGGGGTGCTGACTCAGGTATTCTTGCTAAGGCGTTGGTTAGGTTGGCTTCGGCTTCCTGTGCTGCTCTGACGGCATGTTCTAGGGGTAATCTCATTCTGCTCATTGACTTACTCTGCTCTATTTAATACACAATTATTTGTTATATAGTAACTGATTAAGCTTAATGATTAATTAAAACCAGGGGTTGCAGTAGCGTGATCTGTTCGCAACCCCTTGATACTAGTTTTATGGTGCGATATTTAGGGCACGAGTCTATCTGCAGGGCCAGCATATAGCTCACTGCTCGGTGATAGCTCTGCGCAGGCGGTGCGTAAGTCTTTATAGGCGTTTATCACCTTTATGCGATTAATATCACCATGCCCAAGGTGGGTTTCCGCGAGAGTGTGAATGTTATTGCTGCCGCCTTTAACCATGGCCTTTAATGTATCTGACATACTATTGATGCTTTTATCGCTTAATGGCTTGGTGCCATTATGATGATTAAGCAGTTGGGTGGTAATTGTAGATAAGCTTATTAGTTGTTGTCGTAATACAGTTATAGAGCCAGCCTCTGGTCTTAGTTCAGTCCACATGTTTTTTAATGAGGTTATTAGTACGTATGCGGCGCCGGCAGGGGCGACTTCGGGTGCCCCGATTTTTTTTTGTACGGTGGTGATTGCCTCAGCTAAGGCGGCGGATGTTTGTGTTAATTGATCTTGACGACTTATACGACTCATTGGTGTCTCACTCCCATATATAAATTCAGCTCGTTTATATCATAGTTCGACTAATATGTGATCATTTTTTGCAGCTATTGTTTGATTTCTTTTGCTGCGGACGATTTTTCCTGTGTATATTCTGTTCGTAATGTAAACAATTGATTTGTGGTATTAAAATACTTGTTATTTTCTGCCGAAGCAGTATCATATCGTTTCTTCTGAGGGTCGTTAGCTCAGTTGGTAGAGCAGTTGGCTTTTAACCAATTGGTCGCTGGTTCGAATCCAGCACGACCCACTTTCTTTTCAATGAGTTACGTAGTTCACTTTTTGCCTAGAGTATGTTGGGTGACGTTTTTGTACTGTAATGAACCACCCCACCCATTAAGTTGGCAATTTATATTTCCCAGCTTATGATTCAAGTTAACTTAATTTGAAAACTGGATAGGAGGTTCAACTATGGATATTAACTTGCTTGGTATCGATATTGCAAAAAATGTATTTCAATTACACGGGGTTGACCAAATGGGCAAGGCGGTTTTGAAGAAGAGATTGTCACGTGAACTGATGTGTCAACACTTACCCGGACACATTTTTAATTAGGATTAATAGCTGCCTCA
>JARGOB010000009.1 GCA_029212925.1 Coxiellaceae bacterium
TTAACTTAAACTTGTCCCCAGAACTGCAGAATGATTAAGATACAATCCAGAATAAAACACTCATGCCGCCGCAAGATTATCTCGCTTGGCACGTAATTGCTTAGCAGCGGACACCAAATTAGTTAATGCCGCTTTTACTTCAGGCCATGCGCGAGTTTTTAATCCACAATCCGGATTCACCCACAGCCGCTCTGTAGGCACATACTGTTCAGCCTTATCCAATAACTGACAAATCTCTTCAGTGGCTGGTACACGTGGCGAATGAATATCATACACCCCCGGCCCAATTTCATTGGGGTAAGCGAAGGTGTCAAATGCTTTGAGCAATTCCATATCCGAACGCGAACTCTCTAAAGTAATAACGTCTGCATCCAAATCAGCAATGGAAGAGATGATGTCATTGAATTCTGAATAACACATATGGGTATGTATTTGCGTCTCATCCTTAACACCACTGGAACTTAAACGAAAACACGCGGTTGCCCAGCTCAAATAAGCCTGCCAATCAGCTTGACGCAAAGGCAGCAGCTCTCGAAATGCTGGCTCATCGATTTGGATAACTTGTAGGCTTGCCGCCTCAAGATCAGTGACCTCATCGCGTAATGCCAAAGCAATTTGGCGTGCCGTATCGCTTTCGGGTTGATCATCACGCACAAAAGACCACGCCAAAATAGTAACCGGCCCAGTTAACATTGCCTTAACTGGCTTGCCGGTTAACGACTGCGCATACTGACTCCAAGCGACCGTCATTGCATGCTTACGACTAACATCACCATAAATAACCGGTGGTTTAACGCAACGCGAACCATAGCTCTGCACCCAGCCGTATTGTGTAAAGGCAAAGCCATCTAAGTGTTCAGCAAAGTGCTCCACCATATCATTGCGCTCTGCCTCGCCATGCACCAATACATCAAGGCCTAATGACTCCTGCTCTTTGATGTCCGCCGCAATATGTTGCTTTATTCTCTCATCGTATTGTTTTTGTGATAGCTCACCTTTTTTATAGTCTCTACGTAAAAGTCGTATTTCATTGGTTTGTGGAAAAGAACCAATGGTTGTCGTTGGCAATAAGGGTAATTTTAGTTTTTCACGCTGCTTATCTGCGCGTTGTTGATACGGTTGTGTGCGATGATAAAATCGACTGGTGATTTGCGCTAATTTTTCAGTAATGCTTGGATTATGTATACGTGAAGATTGATGCCTGCTATCAACCGCCGCTTGGTTAATAGCCAGCTGATCTGCTATTGCCGGCTTACCCTCACCTAAGCCTTTTGCTAATAAAACGAGCTCATTGAGTTTCTGTTTCGCAAATGCTAACCAACTTTTGATTTCTTTATCCAAGTGATTTTCTAGCTCGAGATCAATTGGACAATGCAATAACGAGCAACTAGGCCCTATCCATAAACGCTCACCAAATTTCTGCTTAATAGGAATTAACTGATTAATGAGCGCATTTAAATCAGCACGCCAAATATTCCGGCCATCAATCGCACCCACTGATAGAATTTTATTTTGGGGCAATACGTTGACTATTTTTTCAAGCTCGTCGGCACCACGGCAAGCATCAATATGCAAACCTGCCACTGGTAACTTAGTAACCCAATCCAAATTATCTTTTAGCGGCCCAAAGTAAGTAGCTAACAAGCACTTAGTACCGTTGATATTTAAATCTTGATAACAATCAATCGCTGCTTGCTGCCACTCTTTAGGTAAATCTAAAACAAACGCCGGCTCATCCAGCTGCACCCACTCAACACCAAGCTCATGCAAAATCAATAACACTTGTTGGTATACACATTTTAACCGCGACAATAAATTCAGTTTTTCTACATCGTCCTTTGCTTTGCTAAGCCATAGCAACGAAATAGGGCCCAATAGCGTAGGCTTTGGTTTATAGCCCAGCTCAATTGCCTGCCTCACTTCGCTAAATAATTTTCGATCGATAATCTCGAAGCGGGTATCTTCAGTCAACTCAGGCACAATATAATGATAATTAGTATCAAACCACTTAGTCATCTCACATGCCGGCGCATCTAAACCATTCGGCGCTTTACCACGCGCCATGCAAAAATAGGTATTAATATCATAATTCAATTGCTGCTGCTTGAAGCGCTCAGGAATAATGCCAAATAAAGCTGCCGTATCCAGCACATGGTCATACCACGAAAAATCGCCGACCGATACAAAACCCAAGCCTGCGTCTTGCTGCCATTGCCAATGTTTTCTTTTAATCTCAGATCCGATTTCTTGTAGTTCCGTATAGCTAATACCACTCTTCCAGTAGGCTTCTTGTGCTTTTTTAATTTCGCGATGCGAACCAATGCGAGGGAAGCCTAAAATATGTGTTGTTGTCATTTGTAATATCCTTATCTTCAAAATTTAAATAAGGCTAAAGTGGTTAGGATAAGGGCAGAGTGAAGTAGCAGACATAAAAAAACCACCTCACTAAAGCCATGGTGGTCATCCCAATCGCTTTAGCTGTTTATTTTACATGCCCAGCAAGCTGACGAGTCAAATCGGCATGAGGTTTTATACTAGCGCACTATTTCACAACAAACCAGGGGTTGAGCAGATCTTTTTTGTTGTAAACGACGGGCTGTTTATTTTCGTATTGCAGCACCTGCTTGCCCGCTTGCTCAACTATGCATTGAGCTGCCGCCGTATCCCATTCCATGGTGGGTGCTAAACGCGGATAAATATCTGCACTGCCTTCGGCCACCATGCAAAGCTTTAACGAGCTACCCTTGGAAACTTTTTCTACCGACTTACCCTGCTTTTCTACTGTTTTGATAAATGCTTCTGTTTCAGGGGTGCAATGCGATTTTGAAGCAACAACCCTTACTTTTTTTACATCACTTTTTTCACATGGCAGCTGTTGCGGTAACAGGTTTTTATATTGCTTATAGGCGCCTAGACCTTGAGCGGCATAATATAACGCATCCAACACCGGCGCATATACCACCCCCAGCACTGACTTACCCTCTTCAATCAAAGCAATATTGACAGTAAACTCACCATTGCGCTTGATAAATTCTTTAGTGCCATCTAAAGGATCAACCAGCCAATACTGTGACCAGTCATTACGTATTTCATATTCAGTGAACTGTGTAGATTCTTCAGATAAGATCGGTATATCAGGTGTTATTGTATTTAGTTGCTTGACAATCAGGTTATGCGCGGCTTGATCAGCTGCTGTCAGCGGTGAGCCATCCGATTTTTGCTTTTGCTCAAGGTCATCTCGCTGATATATCTCTAATATTTTTTCACCAGCATGTTTAGCAATTTGTTTAACTTGATTTAACAGGCTGCTGCTCACCCTGATTTTTGATTCGACCAAAATTGACTCCATGCCATGCGCGCTCATGTAAATAAAATAATATTAATTTAGCAAATACCTCAATTGAACCTATCGATAAAGCAAAAGCCAAACTGCCCGTCACAAAGTAACTAATTACCATCGTTGTGATCGTGGCGCAAACACGCCAACTAAGCGACTTCACTAGGCTGCGATAATGTGTTTCTTGCTTTTTTTGTGTCTGCAGCTGTTTCATTTTTATCACCCATGGCGGTGGTTTCTGTTAACAAATAACCCTGACCAAATAAATAGCCCATTACTTTATCTACCTGACTAGCTACCGTTTGACCTGTAGTATCAAGCACTAGTTCAGCATGTTCCGGGGCCTCATAAGGATCATCAATACCGGTAAAGCCTTTGATCTCACCTGCTCGTGCTTTTTTATATAACCCTTTAACATCACGCCTTTCACACTCCACCAATGGCGTGGATACATGCACCTCTACAAAAGTGCCATATTCACTGACCATATCGCGCACTTGGCGACGTGTATGGCGATACGGCGCAATCGGTGCACAAACCGCAATGCCACGATGCTTAGTAATCTCACTTGCTACATAGCCAATACGTGTAATATTTAAATCACGATGCTCTTTAGAGAAACCCAACTCACTAGACAGGTGCTTGCGTACCAAGTCACCATCTAACAAAGTAACCGAGCGACCACCGTATTCCAATAAACGACTAATAAGTGCTTTGGCAATCGTTGATTTCCCAGCACCGGAAAGACCAGTAAAGAATACAGTAAAGCCCTGCTTTTCTTTAGGTGGGATTGTGCGCTTTAATTCCTCAATCACCTCAGGAAATGAGAACCACTCAGGAATTTCTTCGTCTGCTCGCAGTCTTCTGCGAAATTCTGTTCCAGAAATACGCGCAATTTGCTCTGGGTCAGTCACACTATCGGCAGGCTGGTAAGTTTTAGTGTCTTTAACATAGACCATTTCTTTAAACGGTACCATTTCGATACCGATTTCATCCTGGTACTTAGCCACAATATCTTGTGCGTCATATGGGCCGTAAAACAGTTGGCCATTGGAATCATTACCTGGACCGGCATGATCGCGCCCAACAATAAAGTGGGTACAACCATAATTTTTACGAATCAATGCATGCCATAATGCTTCACGTGGCCCAGCCATACGCATAGCAAGTGGTAATAAACTTAACATCGCTGAGTCTTCAGGGTAGCGTTTGATTAATTTTTCATAACAACGTACGCGGGTAAAGTAATCAATATCACCCGGCTTGGTCATACCCACTACCGGATGGATCAACACATGTGCGCCTAGGTCGTTTGCGGCATTAATGGTTAATTGTTGATGGGCGCGATGCATTGGGTTTCGAGTTTGAAACGCCACCACCTTATCCCAGCCGTTTTCTTTAAAATAAGCCTTTAACTCTGCAGGTGTACGACGTATGTGTGTAAAGTCATAATGTGATGGCAATTGTTTCGGTGTAATTTTACCACCCAAATACACTTCGCCTGATTGTTCCATCAGATACCGTACCGCTGGGTGGGCCAAATCAGTTGTACCAAATACTTTTTCAGCTTCTTCTTTTTTATTTGGCACCCACTTATCTTCGACAATCATCGTGGCTAATACCACACCCTCTTGATCACGCAGTTCAATTTCTGTGTTTAGATCGATACTATCTGCAAATTGCTGCGATACATCCAACGTAATGGGCATTGGCCACACTTCGCCGGTGCTTAGGCGCATATTGTCTAATACAGATTGGTAATCTTTTTGCGTTAAAAAACCAGTTAGTGGTGCGAAGCCACTGTTACTGAGTAATTCCAAATCGCAGATTTGGCGGGGGGTAAGGTTCCATTGCATTAGTTCAGGCATCCTAGAAATTATTTAGGCGCCATTGTAACCAAGAGAAGTACTAATTGCTATTGTTGCCCGGCTTACTTCAAAGAGCTCCTCAAAAGGTATTAGAGACTGCTTTCCTTCAGTAATCGCGCCGACAAACGCTGAGGCGCATGCTTGCTGCCCCTTATCCATCCGCCATGCTCTCATTTTTTTAAAGCCTTTCCAGCCATTTCCAATTAAACTACGATAATTATTCATCTCTAATATTTTTCCTGCAGCAAAGACTTGTAATTTTTCTTTAGGATAACCTTTATGACCATTAGCGAAATAATGAATGGTGCCAATTGAACCATCAATGAATTTAAGAGTTATAGTTACTGTATCAGGAACTGTTACTGGATTGTCTTGCATCGCTTCGGCATGATATGAAGCAATCGACACGCCGGCTAAGTGTCGCAATAAATCAATAAAATGACACGCTTCGCCGATTATTCTACCACCACCTATAGCAAAATTTTGCGTCCAGTGGTCTGGCGGAATATGCCCAGCATTTACCGTCATTACAAATGACTTGGGTTGGTTAATAGTAGATAGTAGCTGCTTCATTTTGATTATAAATGGACTAAATCGTCGGTTAAATCCAACCATTAGATGCTGCCCTGAAGACTGCTCATAGGCAAATTTGATTTTTTCTAACTGTTCTAAGGTAAGCGCTAATGGCTTTTCAACAAATACATGCTTACCTGCATTTAAGGCACTTACCACTAAGTCAGCATGCTTATTATGTGGAGTAGCTACAATAATCGTATTAATATCATCTTTAGAAAAAATTGACTCATTATCAGTCGTCGCTTGTTCAAAGCCTAGCTTTTTACCCACATGCACGCCACTAAAACCACCCGAAGTGGCCACTGAAACCAATCGCGCACCTGTTTGTTTAAAAGCTGGCAACAGCACACGTGAAGCGTAATTTCCCGCACCAATTGCACCTACGCTCACACCCGATTTTTTATATTGCTTATCGTTATTAGCCACCATATTGATAGTACGTTCAGTCAGCTCTTTTTGTGGGTAGTTTATAATAACGGCTAAGCTTGACGTCTTTTCAGTAAGTAGCGCATAAGCTTGATCTGCATTTTCAATATCAAAACGATGACTTATCAATAGAGTAGGATCTACCTTACTCATAGCTATCATCTGCAAGACTGCTTCAAAGTTTCGCTGCTCCGTCCAGCGAACATAGGGCAACGGATAATCTATGCCCTGATCTTCATATTGCGCATCGTATCTACCAGGCCCATAGGAACATGACACTTGAAACGAAAGTTCTTTTTCATAAAAATCGGCACGTGACAACTCCATACCCGTCACACCAACCATAATAATTCGACCCCGTTTACGGCACATGTGTGCAGCTTGTGAAATAGGTTCACTACTTTGTGTAGAAGCTGTAATAATCACACCGTCGACACCACAATGCTCAGTCTGTTGCTCTGCATAAGCTACTGGGTCTTGACCCGATGCTAAGCATAATACAGTTGCCCCCATTTCCTGAGCGAGATCGCACCGAGATTGATCAAAATCCAAACCTATTACACTACAACCATGAGCGATCAACAGCTGCACAGCCATAAGCCCAACCAAACCCAGACCTGCAACAACAAAGCATTCACCCAATGTTGGATTGGCTAGGCGTATGCCTTGCAGTGCAATTGCACCAATAACAGTAAAACTTGCAGCTTCATCGCCCACATTATCAGGAATTTTGGCGCATAAATTAGGTGATACTGACACCATTTCTGCATGCTGACCATTTGAAACCACCCGATCACCTACTTTAAGCCCAGAAACATTTAAACCTATCTCAGCTATCGTGCCCACATTGCAATAGCCTAGTGGCAATGGCTGATCAAGCTTAGACTTAACTGCATCTATGGTTTGTAGCAAACCATCTGTTTTGATTTTATTGAGAACCTCTTTCACTTTATCTGGTTGCTGTTTTGCCTTCTGCAAATAACTCGCCTTGCCAAAATTAACCAGCATTTTTTCGGTGCCTGCAGAAATCAAAGTCTTTGATGTTTTAATTAAACATTTTTTGCTCCCGCACTGAGGCACTGGTGAATCAATGACCTCAGTATCACCATTAGCTAAATTTTGCATGACTTGTTTCATAATATCCTTTATACCATTATTGTATTTTGTATTATTGGATGGGTTGCTTGATGTGTTTTAATAAGCTGCTCAACAATTCTTTGGGCAGCCTTACCATCGCCATAAGGATTGCATGCACTACTCATTAACTGATACGCGTTTGAATTATCAAGCAAATGATTTGTAGCTTGAATCAACGCCTTAGTATCTGTGCCAATTAATTTTGCTGTTCCAGTCGCAATACCTTCTGGTCTTTCCGTTGTATCACGAGTAACCAAGATAGGTTTACCTAATGAAGGCGCTTCTTCTTGCACTCCACCAGAATCTGTAATAACTAAATAGCACTTTGATAGTAAATAAACAAAAGGCAGATAGTCTAAGGGAGGAATCAAATGCACATTATCATAGCTTGACAAAATCGCATGAGCTGATTGCTGAACTATTGGATTCAAATGCACTGGATAAACAATCTCTACATCATCACGCCCGGCCAATTGCGCCAAAGCAAGGCACATGTTATTTAACCCATCTCCCCAATTTTCACGACGATGCCCTGTCACCAAAATAATACGCTTATTAAAGTTAATAGGCGTAAACAGCGCACGCATATCGCTGCTTAAATGTTGATCATACTTAAGTCGATGAACCACATTCAATAATGCATCAATCACAGTATTTCCAACTGTGAATACACTTTCTTTAAGTGTAGCTTCCTGAGTTAAATTTTTTTTTGCTTGTTCTGTTGGTGCAAAATGTAATGAAGCAATACGAGCAGTAATCTGTCGATTCATTTCTTCTGGCCATGGCGAATAAGTATTATATGTGCGCAGTCCCGCCTCAATATGAGCTACTGGAATTTTATGATAGAAAGCTGCTAATGCACTGATCATTGCCGTTGTCGTATCACCTTGCACCAAAATATAATCAGGTTTGACCTGTTGAATAATTGGATCAAGTCGTGCAATCGTTTTTTGTGAAATGGAGGATAAGGTTTGATTCGACTCCATTAGATCTAAATCAAAGTCCGCTTTAATGTTAAAAAACGACAACATTTGATCTAACATTTGTCGATGCTGGCCTGTAACACATACAAACGACTCTATTACATCATGTCGTTCTAACTCTTTAACCACAGGCGCCATTTTGATCGCCTCTGGCCGTGTGCCAAAAATACTAAGAACCTTCATAAATTTCCATTTTTTAAAATTCTATAACAGTAAGCAAGCTTGTATTTTCTCGTAATTGATTTAGAAATGGCTCGTCAAATTCACAATGATTGACCAATAAAACAGCGATATCATACTGAGTTAGGCCATGATCAACCGTTACCAAAGTGGGAGCGACATTTTGCTCATCACACTCACTTGATGACATCACTTTACTGACCTTCAACTGCGCAAGCTTTACTGGTAGCTTGGAAATATTCGGCTCTATCACAGAAATCTGAGCAATATCAGCCAAGCATAACTGCTCAACAATTTCCATTGCTGGACTTTCACGTATATCATCAATATTCGGTTTATAGGCAAGACCTAAACAAAGCACCCTAGGTGATTGATAGCCGGCACACTTATCAGCAACGACCTTCACTACTTGTGCTGGACGCGCATCGTTAATCTCTCGAGCTGTATGTATTAGTTTTGCCTTTTGTTGCGCGCGATCTACAATAAACCATGGGTCAACTGCAATACAATGTCCACCAACACCTATACCAGGTTCTAAAATATTAACTCGAGGATGATGGTTAGCTAATTGAATAAGCTCCTTAACGTTAATGAGCTCGTCACTACAGATGTTTGCTAATTCATTTGCAAATGCAATATTGACATCACGGTAAGCATTCTCAGTAAGCTTAGCTAATTCTGCGGTTCGTGCATTCGTGACCAATACCTTTCCTGTAACAAAACTTCGATAAAATTGCGCGGCTTTTTCACCGGACTTCTTACCTATACCGCCAATAATACGATCATTTTCAACCAGCTCTCTGATAATATGACCCGGTAAAACACGTTCTGGACAGTGCGCTATATAAATTTGCTCTCCAAAAGGGCTATTCTTTACCGCACCTACATCTGTAAGTGGAATATTAAGGTCTTTTCTTAACTCTGTTAGCCATTGTGAAATTTTATCAGTTGTACCCACAGGGCTAGTCGACTCTAAAATAATTAAGTCGCCCGCTTTAAGAAGTGGGGCAATACTTTTAGTAGCTTGCTTTATATAACTCAAGTCAGGGACATGATCATCCTTGAATGGCGTCGGCACAGCTAAAATATAGATATCTGATGGTTGCGGTGTTACATGCGCAGTAAGTAGTGCACTGCCAACGGCAGATTTGACTAATAAATCAAGATCGTTCTCTACAATATGTACTTGCCCTTGATTTATTTTATTAACAATACCTTCGGAGATATCACACCCATTAACAGTAAACCCTTTCGTTGCCAATAATGCTGCTGTTGGCAGGCCAATGTAACCAAGCCCTAAGACACATACCGTTTGATTAATCAATCTCTTTTCCTTCTAATGATTTAAGGCTAACTCTTCCATATCAGTGTGATAATAGGCTGAGTGATCACGATAGAGCAATGCTTCTTTTAAATAAACTGCATTACTGTATTTTGGCTCACGATAACTGGTCACATGCCCTTCTCTAACAGCCGTTAGTACTTGTGTAATACCCTGCTCCAAACTCCATTGCGTATCATACCCCAATTGAGAATGAATTTTTTCAAATGAAACACGGTAATTACGACGATCTTGGTCACTTTCTAAATCTAGTAATTTAGCGCTTGGCACTTGTTGATTAATTAACTCACCCGCCTGTTTGATAGTGTAATTTAAGCGGTCACTACCGACATTAAACACTTGCTTTTTAACCTTCTGAAGTGGTGCTTTTAGTGCCGAAAACACTGATAATGCTGCATCGTCAACATGTAGAAATGGACGCCACTGATCACCATTGATTACCGTTATTTCTCCATCTAAGATCGCTTTCGCACTTAATAAGTTCACTACTAAATCGAAACGCATACGTCCAGACAAACCAAAAATTGTACTGAAACGTAAAACAACCGGAGAAAATTGGTCATCCGCCATTTTTTGTAATACTTGCTCACATGCAATTTTTGATTTGGCATACAATGAAACTGGGCTTAATGCCGAAGTTTCATCAAGCACTTCATCGCTGGCACCGTATACAGAACACGTGCTCGCAAAAATAAAGCGTTTAACACCAAATCCTTTACATACCTCAGCAATCATTCGCGTAGCCATCAAGTTAATTTCGATGGTCATGTTCTCATCTATTGCACAAGCAGGGTCACCCACGATTGCTCCTAAGTGAATCACACTGCTCACCCCCTTAACTGCATTCACCACAGCATCAACCTGTCTAAAATCCGCCTTGATTAGCTCTAACTGTGGACTGCTCAAGTAAGGCTTTATAGCATCATCACCATATACCAACATATCTAAAATACGTACGTTGAAACCATCTTTTAATAATTTAGGTACTAAAGCTGAGCCAATATAACCAGCGCCACCAATGACTAAGACTGTTTTATCATCAATATAATGTGGCAATTCATTTTGACTCACTGCGCGTATCGTCATCCGGCGCCATAATACCGACCAAACGCGTGAAGTCATCATAACTACAGAAGTCATAAGCCATGCTGTAAATATAAAGGACTGGCTAATAATTGGACTAATAACGGAAAAATTGTTAATGATATAAAAAATAGCAAATGCCGCACTAACAGCAGAGAACACATGTAAAGCTTTATAACGACCTGACAAGCTCCTGACTCGAGAATACACACCTGATAATGTAAAGATCGCAACCGTAGCCAATGAAATAATTAAAAATGCAGATACATAAGCATAAAATTTATCAGTAAAGTCCGATAGAATAATTTGTTCATTACCCTTCGCAAGTAACTTTACAATAAAACCAACCCATACAGCAAAAAAAAGGCAGAGATTAACCAAAAACAAGTCCGTTGCAGAACGAATGATTGTGGCAAACGTCCGGTGCTTAGTGTGTGCGTCCATGTATACTTCCTTTTGTCCCTTACAAACCTGAAACATTATGCAGCTTTTTTTGCAGCGTTACTACACTATCAAGTAGTTATTACTAAGTTATTAAAATGGCGACTGAAAATTGCTGATAATTTTACAATCCAGTCATTGATTTGATCTTTCGTAATATTATGATGAACACTTAAAACAAAGGTATGATCAGTTAGGCAACGCGCATTATCTAAACGCTTCGCTGGCCTTGTATGATTTTTTTCAAAGCATTTTTCTAAGTATATTTCTGAGCAACTTCCAACCACACACTTAATACCAGCGTCATTTATTGATCGCATTAATTTATCTCTGTTTACCCCACAGCTTGAATATTCCGGCTTGATCACTAAGTAGTACTTATAATAGCTATGTAATACCCCCTCGGGCACTTCTGGGAGTAACAGTTGTTCAAACTGTTTAAAGGCGGCATTTAATTGGTCCGCGATAAATCTACGTGTAGACAGCCACTGGTCCAGTTTTTTTAGCTGACATCGCCCAATTGCTGCTTGCATTTCAGTCATACGCCAATTGGTGCCGAAATCCTCATGCAACCAGCGAAATCCTGGTGGGTGTTGTTTGATATATACCGTATCATAACACTTACCATGATCCTTAAATGCCCAAGCTTTTTCCCATATAGCCTTATCATTTGTAGTAACCATTCCACCTTCACCACCCGTGGTCATAATCTTATCTTGGCAGAAGGAAAAGGCATTAATATGCCCCCAGCTGCCTACTTTTTTGCCTTTATACTCTGCACCATGGGCTTGCGCACAATCTTCAATGACATAGAGATTATGCTTTTCAGCCAATGCCATAATCTTATCCATTTTACATGGCCAACCGCCCAAATGAACGCATATCACCGCTTTTGTTTTCGGCGTAATAACGGCTTCAATAGATTCAGCAGTAATATTTTGCGTCAACAAATCAACATCGGCAAATACAGGTATTGCCCCTCTCATCACCACACTACTTGCAGTTGCCACAAATGTTTTCGGTGTAACAATGACTTCGTCACCAGGACCAATGCCAAACGCATAAAGCGCCAGTTCTAAAGCCACCGAGCCATTAGCAACAGCTATGCCATATTCACATTGGTGATAAGATGCGAATTCCTTTTCAAATTTACGCCCCTCTTGGCCGGTCCAATAGTTAACCTTCCCTGATCGCAAAATTTTTTCGACTGCTTGTATTTCATCTTCTTCAAAATACGGCCACTCATTTTCAACCATAATACAACACTTCCTTTTGCTGTGAGCCATCACTTAATGTATGATTTCCAGAATCAGCCTCCACGCGAATTTGATATGAAAAATTTGAGATTAGACTAATACCATCCCATACTTCAGAAAAGTTTAACGCATGACCTGGTAGCACAAATCGCATACGTGCTTCAGGCTGAACCTGTATAATTGATTGTTTTATTTCTTTCGGCGTAATACCGAAAAAAACAGCCGTTTGGTAATGCTTTTGAACACTCAATAAAACATCTATCAATGTGCGGTTAGACTTTTCAAAAAACAATCCATGACCACAGTGGTGCTCTTCTGGTATGTAATCAGCATCTAAAAGCGCTATACGATTTACATACTGAGAGGAAGTCACCTGAACCCGAACTGTAGATCGAATAGAAATCAGCTGCTCAGCTAGCTGCTTTCTTGCTACACCAGAGTAGTTATTTTGTTTGCCTAATTTTTCTATAACATAAGCTTCAAATTCACCCCAGAATTTTCTTTGTGCACGAAAAATTTCCTCATCTCCGCCGACCCAATTAACTAACCTAGGTGAAGAACAAGCCATTTGGTCAAACCAATAAGTATCACTATAAAAACCGCCCACCAGGTTTTCTATGTTTTCATTTAGAACAGCACGCGCATTGAAAACAGCCATAGAAAATTTATTTGGAAAAGCTATCTGATTAGTACCAACAGGCAATTTAACTCGATTAATTTTTTCAACCGTTTCATCACCACCCCAAATGATCCTCAAGTCACATACCGATGAAAACATTTCTGTCTGCTTATCATCATGATCGTACGTCATTAAAAATAACCTTGACGATATCGCATGAAACTTATCTTGGGATAGCAATTCGTCAATCACGTGAAATAGGTCTTTATTTCTGTTATATGTCCGTTTTGATACGCGAATAATATTTTTATTTCCAGCCAATAAAGAGAGTAGCCATGAGTACAGAAATATACTGTCAACATTTGTTGGTGCTATATGAAATACGGTACCTACTGCAACAGAAACAGCATCTGTATCATTGGCCGTGTACTTTCTCATCAATCGCTTGATGCTTGAACGTCGCATCCAAAAAGCCAATGCTAACAGCTCGGGGTTTTGTTTAAACTGCGGTTTTTTTTGTAGTATTTCAGAAAAGCTTGCAACAAAGTCGATAGCTGTATCGGAGAAAAATGCTAATTTACGATGCTTAATAAAGTGCTCAAAAGGTATCGAATTTTTTAATAGCATTTCAATCATACTACCCTCTCCCCATCTCATGCGTGTCACTGCATCCTCTCACTTCAGCTTTAGGAATACGACCTATAACTAAAAAATATTTTCCCTTCTTACCGCACTTGCAGTCGTCCACACCCAATAGGACACCCATATCCTCCGTAAGTATACTGATACCTGGATAGCTAATCGGTAATACAGATATAACCTGTATTTGTCCAACACCGCCCACAGCTGATGGCTTACCAGTAGAAAAATCACGAATAATGATATCTGCAAATAATGGGGCATGCAGATGCCCCTCTTTACACTCAACAAATATTGAGCCTACCTGCTCAACCATTCCATAAAAGTTATGTACATTTGCTATGCCCATAGTTTCTTTTAGGCATTGTTTAAAATCGCTATTGCTCACTGCTTCACTTTCAAGCTTTTTCCATCCACCACTATGAAACAAAATAGCATTACTAAGATCTAATTTTTTTTTAGTCTTGTTTAGTGACTTATAAAAATATTGCCAAATCATGAAAGTGAATCCAAATATAAATACCGGGCCATGTTTATACTTTTCAATAAACTCCTCAATAGCATCCCACTTTAAACCCATTTGTTCATCTAATGCAAAGGTATGATGCCTTCCAAACGAATACAAACCTTTAATACCAGCTGATCTTGCAGAAAACTGTTCTCTATTTTTAATAGTCGATGCCTTATCGATAATTAACATAGGCAGCCGGTGTTTACCTAAGTAGTTCTGCATGATTTTAATCAAAGCTGTCGATTGCAACTTAGCCGTATATTGATCTAAATAGATCTTGGATATAGCTGCACCTGTCGTACCTGACGATTGCATAACCCGAAAAGGGGAATCTGTTCCCATGCTATGTAAATCTAGGTACTTAAATAACTGAACAGCAACATATGGTAACTTTTCTATAGATTTAAAATAAGACTCAGACCAGCCTTCGCGGCTTGAAATAATTTTATTGTAAGCCAAACAATGTTTATTATGGTATCTCACCATATCATTTAGTATCGGTAAAAGTAGCGCCTGCTTCTCATCTTGCTCAATATCATAGCAACTCATAGATAAAAGTTTATCATAGTTCATTAAGCAAAAGCCTCCCTTAACTGATGGTAATTGACTTTACCAGATTGTGTCATGGGGAGCTCTCTCATAAACTCTATTGAATACACCGTATGGTGAAGTTTTAAAGCATTCCCGATCTCTTTTTTTATTTTCTCTACATTTTCAACTTGGGGTGTTATAACGGCTAAATGATCATCAGACCCAGTGCATACAACCTGATAGCCCGCGTTTTGTAGTACCCGCTCTACATCATCTAAATTGATTCGATTGCCGTGTATTTTGATAAAGCGCTTCAATCTCCCCTCAATAGCATAATAATCGTTACTTATTTTTTTTGCTAAATCACCCGTCAACAGTCTACCGTTAAGCTGGTCACCAAGAGCTAAATCATTCCTCGCTTCAGCATACCCCATCATTACATTATCACCCTCATACACTAGCTGACCAACCCTCTCAGTAGTCGTAATAGTATTACCACCCTCATCCATTAATGAAAGCCTACCACCTGGTATCGCTTTTCCAATACTGTTTGGGTGATCAGATAAATCTCTGGGAGGCATATAAGCAATACGAGCTGTAGCCTCTGTTTGACCATACATAACACAAAATTGATAGCCGTGATCAAGCGATATAGCTTGAAATTTTTTAATCAGTTCTGGTGATAGCTTGCCGCCCGCTTGTGTTAATGTGCTTAAATCCGGTAATACCATACGCTCAAAACGTAAGCGATCTAACATTTGATAGGTATATGGCACACCAGATAACGAGGTTACATGATATTGCTTCATATACTTCCAGAATGGCTTTTCCATGATACCCGCCGAGGTTAAAACCAAAGAGGCGCCGGCTAAAAGATATGAATTAACGATTGATAGACCATAACTGTATGAAAATGGCAATGTTGAAATAGCACGATCAGCGTGACCAATATTTAAATACTGCTGAATTGATAGCGCATTTGAATACACATTTTTCTTTGATAATCGAACTAACTTTGGGGAGCCCGTCGAACCTGAAGTCGATAAGCAAATGGAAAGCTCACCATGTAGCATTATCGCTGCTACTTCATTGCGCTCGATCAGGCACTCACCGTCAAACGTATGAATGATAATGTTTGGTCTATAAATAGTTTTCAATCGTTTTTGTGTATCTTTGTCATCACTACATAATATAGCGACGTGACCTTTTCGTAGACACGCCAAATACGCAGCAATTGAAGCAAGGTTGTAAGACATTGGCAAAAGCACACACTCTCGCCCACTTGGCAATTGTTCACATATACGACTAACCAATTCATCAAGCTGTCGATAGGTAATTTCATTATCTGATGTTGCGTCTATTAGGGCTGTGTGTTCACTATATACATGATCAAATTGCCAAAAAGTCATATTAGCATACCGCCATCCACACCAATGACCTGGCCGGTGACATATTCTGATAAATGGCTACATAAAAAAAGCGCGGTGTTAGCTATATCTCTGGTTGTTCCAATACGGCCCATTTTAATTGAATCTAATCTTTCTTGATATTTTTCGTTAGGAATACTTTTAGCCATATCGGTGTCTATAAAACCAGGCGCAACGGCATTAACTCGTATATTGTCTAAAGCTAGTTCTTTCGCCAAAGATTTGGTCATGCCAATTAATGCAGCCTTACTACTACCATAAACCGCTTGTCCTGCATTGCCATTTGAACCAATAATTGAACTCACATTGACAATGCTTCCAGACTTATTACGCTTCATTAACCTGGAGGCATATTGAGATGTTAGTAGCGCTGAAAAAACATTGGTTTCATAGGTTCTTTCAATTTGGTCGAAAGTTACCATGCCTATCAAAGCATCTTCAAGTATTCCAGCATTATTCACTGCAATATCAAGTCGCTTATCATTTTTATGAATTGTCATAAAAGCTTGTTTTAACGCAGATGAATCAGTCACATCAAAATATAACGGTTCCGCTTGAATTTTGTAGGATTGTTTTAAATTATCAATTAGCTCATCAAGGCTGTTGGGGGTACGAGCATTTAGATATAGCTTTGCCCCTTGCTCTGCAAAGCAGTGCGCCATCTCTTTACCAATTCCACGACTACTTCCTGATATAAAAGCTATTTTTCCATCAAGCATTCAAATACAACCCCGTGCTTTGTTAATATTTCCTTAGCTGTGGCAACAGAGCTCATATCAATGATATCATCTGTGTCTAACATTAAGTCAAAAGCATCCTCTAGTTGAGTAATCAAATTCATGTGAGCAACCGAGTCCCATTCGGAAATCGTATTGTACTTTAAACTATCAGTTACAATATCCTTATCAATACCCAGTGATTCAACAAACGCATTTATAAGTTTATCCGTATTGTCCATCTTCAATTCCTTAACTCTATCCTATCTTAAACGGTTCTGCAGGCACTCCCATCACAGATTGATCTGCTCTAACTCGACGTATTACTGAGCTTCCTGCTGCAACCCTAGCATTGTCCTTGATTTCAATTCCCGGCGCAATGGCCACATGCGCCCCTAAAAAAACGCGTCGCCCTAATATTGCATTCCCATTAACTGAGCAGTGGCCATTAATAATTGAAAAGTCGCCGACCTTAGCATCATGCCCTATCGAAGCAAAAATATTAATATATGCCCCTTGCTTAATTGTGGCATTTGCTGAAACAAACACAAATGGTGCAATAAACACTCCTTTCTCAATTTTTGCAGAACGGCTCACATAGGCTGTCGGATGAATAGTAGTAATAAAAACAGCACCTCGAAACTGCAGTGTATTATAAATAGCTTGTCGAATTTTAGGATTACCAACCGCCAGTACATGCAAACTATTTTCATTTGGTTGATAATTCGCTATATTACCCAACATGGGGTAATCCATTTTAAAAGGTGTAAGTGACTCTATATTATCATCGATAAAACCTACAATCTGCCAGTCAACACCTTCCTTCTGCACATCTTCGATAAACTCTACCATCTCTCTTGCTAGGCCACCAGCTCCAACAATAACTAGCTGTTTTTTCATGTTTTCACTCACCGTTACTTCCCTTGTACTCTTTCATCGTTGCGTGTATATCGGATGAAATATCACGAGAGCCAAGAACTTTAAAGAATGTTTTAAAAATAATTTTCAGATCTAGCCAAATATTTTTATTTTCCACATACCAGACATCCAAATCAAATTTTTCATGCCAAGACAATGCATTCCGACCATTAACCTGAGCCCATCCCGTAATACCAGGTTTAACATATAATCGTTGCTTATGCATTGTACTGTAACGGCCTACATAACGCACATGCAAAGGACGCGGTCCTACCAAGCTCATAGTACCCGCCAGCACATTAATCAACTGCGGTAGCTCATCCAAGCTATATTTTCTTAGAAATTTTCCATAAGCATTAAGACGGTCTGCATCAGATAACAAAGCTCCCTCAAGATTCGTCTTATCAGCCATTGTTTTGAACTTAATGATATTAAATGCATTCCCATAAAGACCCGCACGTTGCTGATAAAAAAATGGTGCGCCATAGACTAGAAAACCCAGAAATGTAAGACCAAGCAATACAGGGCTTGTCAAAGTAAGTATTATCATACTGATCAATATATCAAGCAATCGCATCATTTTTCCGCCAACTGTTTTTTTCTGATGATTCACCCATAACACTCCAGCTGTGCTAAAAAGCGACTAGCTAATTCTTGCCGTGAAAACTGATTCATAGCTAAGTCATATGAATTTTCCCCCATCGTTTTTAGCTCGTCAGGCTGATCCCTCATCCACAAAATACTTTCCACCAAGCTATCAGGGTCATCTGGCCTTACCACAAGACCACAATGATGCTCCTGGATCAAACTCGCCAACCAGCCGGGATAATTATTCAGTACAGGCAACTTTGCAGCTATATAATCAAAAAATTTATTCGGTGAAGTGCCATAGTAAAATGCCGGAATGTTTTTTAGTAGCATAAGACCAGCATTAGCTCGCCTAAAAACCGCACCCAATTGGTCTTTACTGAGTGGGTTCATGAAAACACAATTGTCTAATCCGAGTTCATCATTCTTTTTTATTAAGGCACTTTTTTCTTTACCATCACCGACCAGGACAAATTTAACATCACTAACATTACGTTGCATTAAAATTTCTGCTGCTTCAATAATCACATGTAATCCATTGGCAGCTCCATGTGCTCCAGCAAAAATGAGAATGAAATCATCATCATAAGTATTGGGTATGTCAAACACATGATTTGAGCAAAACACTTCCAAGTCGCAACCATTAGGTATTAAAACTGCTTTTGGTTTATTAGCCTTTAATCGCATATTGATTCCATCAACGATACCAGGCGACAAGCCAATGCATTGAACGGCAGAATTATATGCAAAACCCTCAAACCATGACAAAACTCTCAGTAAAGCTTTTGATTTTATAACCGACATGGCCTTAGGCAGCTCTGGCCACAAATCTCTCACTTCAAAAACAAAGGGGATTCGTTTAATTTTTGTTGCCAAAATACCTGGTAGAGCAACTGTCAATGGCGTACTCGTTGTAAAAATTATATCACTTTTAATCAGCAAGGCGCCCATGCAGCTATAGAAAGCAAATTTAATAAATTTAAGGATTCGAACAATAAAAGACTGATGGTTCGCATAAGAGATATCAAATTCCACAACGCGTATTCCATCAACATATCCAACACGAAAACCACCATACTTAAATGGTGACGTCACTCCAGTATGCCCAACCCCAAAAGAACCACATAACATAGTAACGCTATGGCCTGATTGAACTAAATATTTTGCAAACTCATAAGACCTTGTGCCACTAGCCCCTCCGGTTGTAGAAAAATGCTGATGGATGTAGAGTATATTCATATCTAGGCCAATATATAAATTTGTGTTTCGACTATAACAGGAACCTCATTGATTCTATACATCAACGCAGGCTTTTCTTGTTTCTTGTAATAATACAAAGATTGCTCAGAATAATATTTCTGAGGCTTTACAATTTTATCATTTACACATACCTGAATCGTAATTAAATCGCTGCACCAAGCGTTATTTCTAAATTCCCATTCAATATCATCCAAATGCCAACGAATAACTGCGCTTTTTTTAAACTGTCTTATTTCGTCAATAATACGATAATACTTAGATTCACATATTACTGTTCGCTTATGATAACACCCTCGATAATCAATATAATATCCCGACCAGATTTGCCTATCTTGATTTAATGTCAATGGGATATCAACACTCGTTTTAACCCACTCTCCAAAGAGAAACCGAGAAAGCATCGGCATAGGCTGTTCGTTATCAAATTGAATGGTATTATGTGATTCTATACCACGAAAATAATCTCGCAATTCAGGCTTAGCATTATAGCTATAAGTGCCATTATCTCTTAACACATTAACACCCTTCACCCAAAGGTCAAAGTGCATACAATCTGCTTGTGAGGGACGGAACTTAAACTGAGGGTAATTCAATAATGCCCAGCTATTTAAACCAACAAACTTTACAAACCCACCGCTGCTGAATTCTTTTGGCACTTGCTTTATAGGCACTAATGGGCAGGCCTTATAATCCACGCATAACCATTTCAATACTTCATCACAAGGCCCCTCTTCATATACGCGCTGATTTCTTAGTATCACAGATAATGTCTGAATTCTTGCCCGAAAATCACGGTAGCTTAGTGTATCAATCTTATACAGCGCAGTAGTATCATTTGCACCTAGATTAGGTGCGTCATAACTAATAGGATCCACCAAGGTAATCAGCCAATCTAAAACTAGATTAGATTTTTTAATAAATTGGTCTGAAAAAGCAGTAAGTTTGAATTTTTTTTGAACCCACAGTGATATAGTGATAATCTCTACAACCAAGCAGTGATATGTTACAGAGTATTGTGAAAAAGTACCATCTTGCAATACAAGTTTATTTAATTGAGCATTAAGACCATTATAGCCTAGACGTATATAGTAATTAGAGCGCTGCTGCCCTCCTGAAAAATATATCGCAAGCGCCTCGCTTAAGCTATGATTGTTTTTTTGAGATCTGGCATAACCAAATGAAATTGATATACGCTTACTATGCGACTCTATAAACTCATCTGATAATAAATAAGTACACTTATCACCTAATATATGCTGGGATAACAGATAGTTAACTAATCTGATTGATGCTTCTTGAGCACACAGCCAATTTACCCCCGCATTTATATGGTTTGACTGCATCCATGAAATAAATCTTTTGTATATAACAAATAAACTCTCATTGCTCTCACTCGCAACATACCTCATTGCAAGTAAAGGCATCCAATAAAACCTAGATGGTTCCCATACTACTTTAATATCATCATCTGGCGCTTTAAATATACTGTCAGCCTTTATTTGACTCCAATGACACCGAGATAGCTCCATACGGTCAATTTGCTTAATTGGATTTGAATACCAAGAAAGAACTTTATTACTACTTATAGGTAGCCAAAAGAAATAAAGCAGCCTATCTGATTGGTTTTTTAGAGAACCAACCAAAACTTCACTCGCGCACTTATTCAGAAACGAAACATCATACGGAGCTATATTATTGCGTAATTTAAAATACCCAACTGTTTTTTTTAATGCATAGATTTTATATTGAATAATGCTTATTATGCCTAGCTTTTTTGCCAGCCTGACTTTTTTTAATACAAGATCAAGCATGTTACTCTATCTTTGACCGAGTTACAATTCGATACAAATGCTTGAAAACCTTAATCCTGCCTTTTAATTTTTTAGGCTGAAAAATCGTTTTAAAACCTGTATATGCAATATAAATATAAAACAAAATAGCGTGTAGATAATACCGTATATTTTTTCTTGGCAGCAGCTGAAGTACCCAGTCATTAACCTTAACCATTATAACTATATGAACTCGCTTGATATCACTATCGTTTGCCAGCGCATGTTTATAACTGGTGTTTAAACTCCATAGTTGATTTTTTTTCATATGAAACCATTCACCAGCAGCTTGAAATTTGACATCAGGATGGGTGACCAAAGGAATATGAAACCTTAATCGACCCAACTCTAGCGTTCCCGTTAAGTCACGATGCGGATGTAGCTTCGCCCCGGGGTCAATTTCGTAAAAAACCGCATTTACAATATCACACTTAAAATACTTTAAAATTTTATCCATCTCACAAAAATCAGCATAGGCAGCCGTTTTCTTTTCTTGATCAATGAGCTTCACAACCCGCCATGCATCTGTTGCATAGTCACCATTTTCAACCGTAGGCGTCCATGTTGAGAGCTTCATTTTTTCAAGCATATTTTGAATAGAATGTTCATCTAAAAAATCTTCATGTAGCAATTGTGCTGCTGGATTCATCGCATTTATTCCTTTAAAATATCACCGCTTTTTTGCTGCTACAAAAATCTCTGCATTAGAAAATAACTTCGCATCTAATTTTAAAAGCCACCTTGGTATTATCTTTAATAGGCCAGGGAAGAAAAAACGGCACATTAGTAAAATGCGATATACGCCACCAGCACCATCCTTTTCAATCACGTCATATCCACTGTTAGCAAGTAACTTTTGTAATTCACCCTGTGAAAAGTGCTCATGCCACATTTTTTCCTTTTCTATATCACCAAACAATCCATTTTTACATTCAACATATCTATCATGATAGCTCTGTTTCCCCCGCCAAAATGTGAAGAAGTATCGATGTAACTTAGGGAACGTAAATTTAAAATTACCCATATCTAAAAAAGATAAAAAATGCTTACCTGGGACGCCGACAAATATTGTACCACCTACTTTTGTAACACGCGCCAACTCAGAAAGCAGTGTTTTTTGATCATTTACATGCTCAACAACGCCTACGATACTGATCGAATCAAAGAAATTGTCGGGAAAATTTAATGGACTATTGGGTGTTACTGCATGTAATTTAACATTATCTGGCATTCTTTTCTGATATTCTATAACTGTTTCTTTATCAGCATCAACCCCGACGCCACTTGCAAGCAAACCATCCTTAGATAAAACTGTAAGCAAGTCTCCATTTCTTGCTCCAAAATCAAGGTGCATTGTTGAAGGTGAATCCTTTAATATCTCCCATATAAAACCTTTAGCCTCATATGTGAACGGGTTATTTCTGCGTAACTTCCTTTTCATATTTTAACATCCCTATATCTTTAATTTTTATTCTTTAGTCTATCTATACACAATAACCGAGTCAATGCACTAATCGTTAAGATCAAGGATTAACCCTGCAACTCAGGCTCCAAGGAGATACTATTAATATAATCTTTTTGCACTTCAGTTAAATAATTAATCAACACAGCCCTATAAACCCCCTTAAATACAAACATACTACCCGCTCCAGCACCAATAATCTTATGGTTTTCAACCAGTGATTGTATATGCTCAATTGATCCAGCCCCACCTAAAGCCGTTACAGGAACTCGTGCCAACTGCATCGTTTTTTCGATAAGGCTTAAGTCATAGCCCTTCATGACGCCATCTTGATCGATTGAATTTAGCACAAGCTCACCGGCGCCTAAATTTTGCACGCACCTAATAAAATCAAATAATTTAATATCGCTTTTTTGAGTTGCATTGTGATAGTAAACATCATAGCCACTAAATCTTCTTTGCTTGATATCAAGCACAACAACCACGCTTTGCGACCCAATCTCCTTACTCATTTCACTCACAAGGTCAGGGCTCTTTATTACTGCAGAACTCATCGCAACCTTCTCAACGCCTAAAGATAAAATTTTGTTAGCTTGCTCAACACCCCTAATACCACCACCATAGCATAATGGCATCCGACACTCCGCTGACAAATGGGATATCAACTTATAGTTTGGCTCTCTACCATATCTGCTCGCATCAATATCTAACACGATTAACTCGTCCACCTGCTTTTCATTAAAGATTTTAACTGCATTCAGTGGATCGCCGACATATTTTTCATTTTTGAAATTAACTGTTTTTACTAATCCACCATTTTTAATTAGTAAACAAGGAATAATTCTCGGCTTTAGCATTATGGTAGCCCTGCGAAATTCTTCAAAAAGGTTATTCCATTTTCATGGCTTTTTTCAGGGTGACATTGCATGCCGTAAATGTTATGGCTAGCTATTACACAAGCAAAACTGTCTCCGTAATGTGCCTCTGCCACCACATCTATTTTGTTATTGCAACTCACGTAATATGAATGCAGAAAGTAAAAGTCCTCTTCATTCTGTAAATTTTCTACTATCGGGTGTTTTAAATTTATTTTCAAATTATTCCAACCCATATGAGGAAGAGGCTGATTATCTAACCTTAATGAATCAATTTTTTTTACTTTCCCTTTTACCCAGCCTAATCCTACTTGTTGCCCCTCTTCACTGCTCTCCATTAATATTTGCATTCCCACACATATACCCAACACTGGCATCTTTTTCTTCAGTACTAATTTTTCTAACGTCGCTTTTAAACCAGAATTGTTAAGCAATTTCATTGCATGGTCAAATGCACCTACTCCGGGTAATATAATTTTATTTGCTTGCTGCAATAGTGCTACAGAGTCCGCAATACAATAAGGAATATTCAACCTTTTATAGATATTAGCAAATGCACGAATATTCCCAAGCCCATAATCAACTATAGCTATCATCGCTTAACTGATCGCTCCAATCCTATGAATTTCAATGCGCGTCCACCCCAGATATACATGGCCTCTCTATTTCGGTAGTCTTTATAAGTTTTGTTTGGTGCACAAAAGTAACCACGAAGCTCACTTACAGGAACATCAAGCTTATTTGCAATATATTCAAAATCATGTTCAGATTCCTCCTCAGGTATCGCTGGTAATTTTAAACTATCAATTGCTTCTGTTCGTGTCATTTGCCCTGTCAATATCAAACTTGAATATTGTACTTTACGCGTGTCATAACCAAATTTTTTCGGCAGCCAATAGCCTTCGTAAAATTTTGTGAAACGTGACTCAAAATGCTTCTGAGGATAAGGTTGCCAACCATATTCCTTCTGTAATTCTTGCATTGCCTCGGCTTTTATGTATGGCATATAGTCTAGAGGGCGAATGGCCTTTATCCTTTTTGCATATCTCAAATAAACTCTATGCCTTAAAGTGCTACTAAATGGAAACGTTTTCAAGGGAACAGTACCAAACCTGCGTGTAATATCTCTTATTTGTGACATATCTGAACCGTAGTAAATCCACTGCATCGGATTTCTAACGCACTCAGTAGATATATTTCCCCCGCTTAATATATATTTAATCTTATATTTTGACGCAAAATTAAACAGCGTCGCCTGGAACGCGTGATCTTGAGGAACATCAATATTTGGTAACCCTGATTTGAAATAACTTAATTGAAAATCACGCATTTCATTCCAGTTAATTACCTCAGTAAATAAATCTAAACCTAGTTTATCAATCATCACATTAATATTATTCACTGCAATTTGAGAGTTCCACCCACCATCAACATGAAAAACCAACGGCTTTAACTGATACTCTTTGACCATTTTGTGCAGCATATAGGAACTATCTGCTCCTCCGCTCATACCCATAATGCAATCAAAGTCTCGCTTTTTACCATCTTTTTTAATTTGAGCTACAATAGCATCAAGCGCTTTATTCCCACGCTCATCTGTATACCAATTTGGCTCTATATTTTTATAAAAATCTTTACAGTGGTCGCAGACCCCCCTGCTATCAAAGGCAATTTTTGAATCTGTCGTATCCATTACACAATTCACACAAGACTGGTAAGCGCGCATGACTTCTCCCTACATGGCTCTTTTACGAGATAAAGCGATTAAGCAGCTATTCTACACCATTAACCTTTCATGGCAAAATCTACGGCGTCTAAAATACTTTCTTGCATTTTTGAGGTATTATACAAGTTTTTTATCGTATCTTTAGCATTCTTACTCATGCTATCAAGAAGAGCTGCGTTCTCGGATAGCTCTCGTATGGCAGAGCAAAAGCTATTAACATCGCCATCTTGCAAATGATATCCATTATACCCATTTTTGACTAAATCATACTCACAACCATCAGCATTACAAACAATAGCAGGCAAACCAAACGACATAGCTTCAGAAATAACAATCCCACCTCGGCCCGGTACAATAAGAGCATCTGCAGCACGCATATAACGCTCTATCCCATTACTCACTTTACCTGGTAATAAAATATTGTTAATCCTGTCTTTTTTTGCTTTTCCCCTAAGGTCATCCAAAAGAACCCCAGACCCAAGCATAATAAAATAGCACTCGCCCTGCAGCCTTAGGGCAAGCTCAAGGACCAACTCTGGTTTCTTGTTGCTCTCTAAGCTTCCCATATATAAAATTACAACCTGATCCCTGATACCTAACTTATTTTTTACGTCAGATTTAGAATCAGTAAAGTTTTCTGAGAGACTAATGAATTTTTCTGTATCACCCACATTTGTTGCGACAAAAATTTTCTCTTGTCGCACATAAGTTTCTAACAATTGTTGCCTGCTAAAGGATGAATAAACAACAAATGCAGAAAAAAACCTTCTTGTTATGTTTTTAAGGAGGCTCGCCACTAGTGGCTTCTTTTTTTTACCCCCAGGGAGCCCAATAAAGCACCAATATATAAGCTTAACACTTCTTTTATATACTAGCTTATAGTAAATAGCTTGCAAATAACCAATGAAATGACTTTCCGCCTCACAAATTATAACGTCTGGGTTATCTCTTACTAAGCTCTTTATCAAACCAACGTGCAAAGGAAGTATTCGTCTCCCCAACTTTATAAACCTGGTTTTTACTCTCTCATAGTTTATACCCATGAGGTTACTCGCACTGTATACCTTGCTATTTGGAATATCATCACCAATATATAACTTAGCATTTACTGTTGTACTGTTACTAAGCCTCCTAAACAACGATACCCGATATCCTGGACAGATTCTTTGCAATATAACAACGTTTTTTTGCAAACCCACCTCCCTAAACTAACTTATTCGATTTACTTATATCTAGCATACATTTCTAAAACCTGACGATTTAAAAATGGTGACATTTTCCTTAAAAGTTGTAACATTAAATCCGCAGGCGCATCAAAGCTCAAAAATATTACGAGCCCCCTTAATAATAATAACTTTAGTATACCTCTAGCCCGCCTTATTTGAACCAAATAGTTCAACATTAAAATTTTCTTTTCATATTTATTAGAACGAAATTTAGCATAATAATATAGATCTACCAAAACCTTATAATCGTTATGAGCAGCAAATGAACCTTCTAGTGCTAAGTATTGTTTTTTGCTGAGGTTAAAAGCAAAGTTTTTAAATGCTCCAACACCTAGACCTGCAACAAAGCCATAAGAATAGCCAATTTTAGGAACCACATATTTTACCACCTGTTTTTCAGACAGATGTATATACTTGCTTTCCCCCCTACTCAAACAGTGAAGAAGCATAATTAGGTGCGGCACATATGTATTAGAGTGCTCATAGCCAATATGATTAATTGATGCAAAATCACTTACTCTGAATAGACCGTTTGTTATAAATATAAAAGTATTGAAATGAGCAACTGAAATTGAAATCTCACGTATTAGTTCATTTAAACCATATAAATCTCTACCCCCATCAATAACTTTACATTTATCAGATGAAAACCTTATATAAATGGGTTTAGCAACCGAGGCTACTGTAAACTTTTTTATTTCCAGCATTACATTTTGAACTGCATCATTAGCTAGATCATCATCATCAGATATCATCCACAACCACTCAGATTCACATAGCTCAAAACAACGCATAAAATTAGCGGACATACCAATGTTGTTTTTGTTCCTCACAAATTTTATTATCCCTTCGGAGGTAAGATTTCTAATCGTGTTATTTACACTACAACAAGCTTCTTCATATATATAATCAGATGCATTATCAACGACAATTATAGTTATATCTTTTGTAAGTTGTTTGCATAATGAAGCCAGCAACTTACAAAGCTTTTCTGGGCGATTATAGCTAGGAATACCAATAGTTAACATTTACTAGCCACCCCTCCTTCAAGGCATTGCTTAAGCCGAAAAATACCATTCTCAAAACTAATCTTAGGCACCCAGCCGGGAAGCGTTTCTGAGCTCTCTAAAGGTAAATATGGCTGCATAATTTGGTTATCACGATATGGTATTGCTCCCCACAATATATTTATTGAGGCATCCATTATACTTTCATATATATAAACTATTTGCTTTAATGACAATGTCCGCTTTGTGCTAACAAAAAAATACTCTGGTTCATCTGACTGTTTATTAGTCTGATAACTACATGCTAATATGAATGCATTTATAACATCATCAACATGAACCATATCTAGTTTTTGCTCCCCAGCTGTCAATTTCAATACTTTTTTACTTGCCGTATGAGCTATCAATAAGTTCAATAATTTTTTTCTTGGATCAGTCTCACCGTACGTATCATACAATATTAGTGACAAACATCTTATATTATACCTCTTTGCATAATACGCTGCAGTTAATTGAAAAAGTGATTTTGTTGTAGCATATAAGGAATTAGGCAGTGGCTTACCACTTACTGAAAATTGCCAGTAGGTGCCTGCATCAATAATTTTCGATGCGCCATATTTACGAGCAATTTCTAACAAGTGGATTCCAAATGTTACATTACAAGAAACTAAACTATTGATCGATTGACAATCAACGACTGTCGCCAAATGTATAATTACAGTATCATTTCCAAAATATGCTGCCCCCCCCTCGAGTGATGCTTCAGTTCCATCGTATATAATAAACTTAACTTTAGAATACCAGCCAAAATGGCTAGCTTTCAGTTTACTTCTTACAATGCAAACAACAAAATATCCCTGGGAAACAAATGCCCCCACAAGTCGGCTGCCAATATAACCAGTTGCTCCCGTTACTAATACTCGCACAGCTTAATAGCCTGATAAAAATTCAGATACAACATTATGAGTATGTGCCATCATAATCTCTGTCATACCATGATGGCATCCAAGCAAAATACCCCCACTCATGACCTGATCCGTATACTGATAACCATCTGAATCTACCCTATGTTTAATTCCCCTAAAACCAGGTTGCCTCAAAATATTTCCCGTAAAAATAGTACGAGTCATTATACCTCTTTTTTCAAGATAAATTTGCATCTCAGTTCTCGTAAATGGGGCACACTCTTTGAGAGTAACAGGGAATGCAAGCCACCCCGTAAATGATTTATGTAATTGTTTCGGCAATATAAACCAATCGCTATATTTTTTAAAAAAATCAACTTGCTTATTAAACCAGTAATTTCTTAATTTTATATTTTCATCAAGCTTTGAAAGTTGAGCAAGTCCAAACGCAGCACCAACCTCGCTTGGCTCCCAATTATAACCTAGTGCCTCAAAAACAAATTTGGCGTCATACTGTATGGAATCCAACTCTACATTAAACCTATTCTCAATAGACTCAGACTCAACAAATAATGAAGAACTCCTTCCCCAACTTCTTAGTAGTTTAGATCTGGTATACATTTCAGAATCATTAATGCATAGCATGCCCCCATTACCAGCGCAATTAATAACATGAGAACCATAAAAACTGGTAGTGCTCATTTCTGAAAAAGAGCCTGTAGAGACACCATCAACTTTTGCGCCAAGTGTATCGCAGGAATCCTCAATTACAAACAAGTCGTATTTATCAGCAATTTCTCGAATATGCTTCCAATCCGGTAAATTTCCGAGTAGGTTGGGCAGCATTATTGCTTTCGTTTTTTTAGAAATAGCACGCTCTACTTTCTTCGCATCTATGTTATATGTTCCTGGCTCAACATCTACAAAGGCAGGCACCAAATTATTACGAACCAAAGGCGCTACCGTAGTTGAAAAAGTTAATGCAGGTGTAATCACCTCACTATTTTCAGGTAAATCTAGAATTTCAACTGCTAAATAATTTGCTGAAGACCCTGAGTTCAACATTATGCCAAACTTTTTATCGAAAAGCCTAGATACTTTTCTTTCCATTTCCCTAACATTTTTACCCATTTGGGTTGAGGATTTTAAACAGTTGACTACAGCATCAATTTCCTCCTGGCCATGGACCGACATACCGTATGGAACACTAAGATATGACTCCTTAGTTAATTGCATATTTATTTACCTCTCTTGACTCATATTCTGAAATTTGATCTAAAGTAATTTTAAGCATATTCGCATTATTACTCCAGGATTTATACCAACTTATTGTAAAACCAACCTGTTCATCTAGTTCAAATCTTGGTTTCCAGCTTAGTTTCTCATTTGACTTCGTACTATCAAGCAATAAAACTGAAGCCTCGTGCAAATTTGAATTTGATTCTTCACTCCAATTACAGCCTACACCCCAATGATTTCTAATAATCTTAAGAAGTGATTCAACCGAAATTACTGACTCTTCATTTGGTCCAAAATTCCATGCTCCACTATACTCATTTGGATAATCATATAGCTTTTCAGCTAACAATAAATAACCATACAAGGGCTCAAGCACATGCTGCCATGGTCGAATAGCGCGTGGATTTCTGATTTTTATAGACTCATTACTTAACACTGCTGTAATAACCGATGGTATAAGGCGATCACTCGACCAATCCCCTCCACCTATAACATTTCCTGCTCGTGCAGTTGCCACCATTGCCCCTTCAATATGCTTGCTAAAGAATGACCTGGCATACGCTGATGAAATTATTTCTGAACAAGCTTTACTACTACTATAAGGGTCGTAGCCACCCATCGGGTCTGTTTCGCGATACCTATAAAAACTCTCATTGTTTTCATAACATTTATCTGTTGTTACATTTAGTAGAGCACAGTGTGTGCTACTATTCCTGATTGCTTCTAACACATTGACTGTGCCCATAATGTTTGTTTGATAGGTGTACACAGGCTCTATATAAGATTGCCTAACAAGTGGTTGCGCTGCTAAATGAAATATCACATCAGGGGATACCCTACGTACTGTTTTTTTTAAACTCTCAAAATCCCGAATGTCAGCTATAGTATGATCGATGCGTTTCTTGAGCTTCAATAAAGAAAAAAGTGATGTCTGAGTTTTTGGCTCAAGAGCATAACCACTCACTTCGGCACCTAATGATAATAGCCATAAGCTTAACCAGCTTCCTTTAAAACCTGTATGTCCTGTAATCAGAACTTTTTTCCCATGCCAAAAATCTTTTTTCATGAAACAACCTTCTCAAAACTAATATCACTAATTTTTGATTTGCTATCATCGTAAATTTTTTCCCTATCACTCCAAATCTTCCAAGGTGCCTTATCAGCTCGCCACAACTCATCTAGTTCATTTTTTTCACGAAGTGTATCCATTGGGCGCCAAAACCCTCTATGAAAGTAGCAACTCATTTCACCTTGCTTTGCAAGTTTCTGCATTGGCTCCCTTTCCCAGATACAATTATCACCTGAAATATAGTCAAGTACAGCGGGGGATAACACAAAATATCCACCATTTATCCAAGAACCATCACCACGAGGCTTTTCCTTGAACTTATTGACTCGATTTCCTGTAAAATCAATTGCACCAAATCTTCCTGCCGGCTGCACTGCTGTAACAGTCGAAAGCCTACCCTCACGCCTATGCAGTTTTATCAAGGCATCTAAGTTTATATCTGCAACACCGTCACCATACGTAAAGCAAAATTCAGGCTCATTCTCAATATACTTTTTAACCATTGCCAGCCTTCTGCCAGTCATACTCTCCGCCCCAGTATCAATTAAAGAAACATTCCAAGGCTCAGCCCTTTGTTGATGTATTTTTATGCTATTTGACCTGACACAAAATGTGACATCAGACTGATGTAAAAAATAGTTAGAAAAATACTCTTTAATTAAATACCCTTTATACCCAAGACAAATGATAAAATCGTTAATCCCATAGTAGGAATACGTTTTCATAATGTGCCATAAAATAGGCATTCCACCTATTTCTACCATTGGCTTCGGTTTAGTCGAGGTCTCTTCACTTAACCTTGTTCCTAAACCACCAGCCAATATAACTGCTTTCATATTATAAACCTCCCTGGTATACATCCTGTCAATCTAAGGATTGGTAAACAAAACTTAAAATAAAGCCTAGAAATCCTTGTTAGAATGCTTATAAAAAATTTCGAACCATAAATGAACCTGATATAATCTAAACAAAATACGTTCAAACTTCAAATTATACACTGCCTTGCTATTAAGAAAATTTTGTAAGCCATTACTAAATATTTTCCAACTTTGAATGGGGGAGTCCCTAAGGCCTGCAATCATAATTTCTTTAGTTTCACTACGAATGTTAGATGAAAATCCAATTTTGTCTCTTTCAAGATATTGTCTAAGAGCACCATATTCAGGCATTACTCTAAGCACATACTTATTTAAACCATTCCAAATTTTTAGTGATTCTGCATGTTTCATAGAAAAATCCACTAAACGATAGTCCATGAACGGCGATCTATTTTCAATAGAGTACTTCATTGCAACGATATCGCCATAATAAAGCAAATTTTCCAATCCTCCAGTATGCTGCTTAATAAGGTAGTTATTTAGTTTGTTTTTATTATTTGTTATACTGTGCTCACTATTAAAAATAGTTGACGACCGTAGTTTATGATCGCTTGAGAATAATTGTTCATAGCCATAGAGACGACGACCTATCTTTTTTAATGGTTCAGGGAGTATAAATCTAATATACGCAATGCTTTTAGAAACAATACCTTTACGAAAAAAGTCCTTAATTAAAAGTAAAACCTGCCTAAATTCCCCTCGAAGTAACATCATTGATATAATAACAGGAAAATAATGTTCATAGCCAGCCAGTAATTCATCAGCACCCTGCCCATCTAGTGAGACTTTGCCCCCCCATAATGACATCGACTCATACAAGTAATCTAATGAAACAATGGCTGGAGATGAATGTCCGCGCCCTAAATGCTTAACTAAAGACCTTAATCTTTCAATATATTCATTCGGCTCCATTCCCTGCTCTTTTTTTAATATTTTCAGGTTTAATTCACTTGCAATTCCCTCAGCATACATGCTTTCATCATAAGAATCATGTGACTTATATGTAAAGGCAGCAAATTTTTTTTCATTATTATCGGACTTTTTTGCAATTGCAGCAACCAACGTACTATCAACACCTCCTGATAACATAATCCCATATGGTATATTTTTATCAGATCTCAATCGAAGCCGAACTGCATCCCTAAATAAATCTGAAAACTCTCTCAGCGATTCTGAATGAACCTTCTTCACAGCTCCCGACCAATACTCCCAATACCTATGAACCTCTATTGTTCCATCTATAGAAATATTGCAAAAGCTTCCCTTAGGAAACAGCTCCACTGATTCAAAAAAAGTGCGCCCACAAACCTCAAAACTTCCCTCCCGCAAAAAGCTTTGTATTGAATATAAATCAGGCCTAAAATTATATACACAAGTTAATTGTTGTATCTCGCTGGCTACTAAAATAGTATTATCCAGCCTAGTAATAAAAAGGGGCTTTTGACCAAAACGATCTCGAGACACAGTAATTTTTTCTCTCAGGCTATCATAAATAACTAAAGCCCACATACCATTAAATTTACTAAAACAATCTGAGCCCCAGTAATGGTAAGATTTAATAATAACTTCTGTATCTGATGTTGTTTTAAAGGCATAACCAGCTGCAATTAACTCAGCTCTTAATTCAATATAGTTAAAGAGCTCACCATTATATGTCATGACTAGATGTTCGAAGAAAAAAGGTTGATCAGCCTCACTTTTTGAGTCAATAATGGCCAATCTTGTATGTCCTAAATAGCATATTTCATCACTATATACGCCTAAATTATCTGGGCCACGATGTATTGCTGACTCCACCCCTTTCTTCAACTTTTCAATTGAAAAGGCAGGTTTATAATTAAATGCTGCAAAAATTCCACACATACTTCTTAAGCCGTTTTAGTTCAATGCTCTCTATTGCTTGTCTTCAGCGTAATAGCCTTCATATTTATTATTATAACCATAGTTATGGTATGCATAAGAACCGTATTTATTTTGACTCTTATAATTAGCAAAATTTAAGATAGCACCAGAAAGATTTAACTTATTGCGAGAAAAAATATCTAAGCCTGCCTTTAGATCGCTGGCTGTATGTTTTTCTGAAGCCAGCAGCATAACATTCACATCCGAGTTTTTTGCTGCAACGATAGCATCTGTTAATAATAAAATCGGCGCTGTGTCAAAAATAATTATGTCATACTTGGCTTTTGCCCAGCTCACCACCTCATCAAACTCTTTAGCTGATAAAATGTCAGATGTATTATTGATTTGTTTACCCCGTGGCATAAAACTGAGAGTGCTGTTTTGGTAAGGTTTAATCACCTCATCAATACCTGCAGTTCCCATTAATAAATCAGTCAACCCAGGCTCCATTGATTTATGAAAGTATTTATGGATATACCCTTTTCTTAGATCCGTATCAATTAATAAAGTCCTTAGGTTTAAGGCGGAAAACAAGTAGCTAATATTTGCCGATAGAAATGACTTACCCACCCCAGGCGTTAAGCTAAATATTGAAATCACTTTTCCACTACACTCCATTAAATTTAGCTGTAAGTTTGTTCTTAAGCTACGGAGAGACTCAACTAAAGCAGTGTTAGGGAATACCTCAGATGCCAGATAAGATTTACCCACAGGGAAACCGCCTTGCTGCATATCTTCCAATAATTTTACTTGCTTATCGCTATACGGTATAACTGTTTTAACATCTAACCCAAACTTTTCTTCCAATATGCTTGTGTCTGATATTGTACGGTTTGTGAATATTTTTATCAAAATATAAAGTAGACTAAGCATTAATCCTAAAAAAATACCTGAAAGAACAAATGCGACCCTACTGGGCGGTATCATTAAAGGGGGGGTTGAAGCATAGTTTAATATTCTAATATTACTTTTCACACCCGCTTTTAAAACACGCAATTCTTGTTGCCTCGCCAGTAACATTAAATACAATTTATTTTTGGTTTTAACCTCTCGCAACAATTGAACCGCTTTTTTATCTGTTATTGGCAGTTTATGTAACTTCCTCTCTAACAATGTCACAGCTTTTTGTGCTTCATGAATTTTACTGTTTAGCGTTACAACATAAGGGTGCTCACTAGTGTATTTCTGTAATAATTCAGCACGCTGAAGTTTTAAGCCTTCAATTGTCGCTTGGCTAGTGGACAACTCTCTTAATAAAAATCTATATTGCTCCCCCATATCGATATTTCCACTTTTTGCCTGGTAGGCTGAAAGCGCGGCCTCAGATGCTTTTAATGAGCTTTGAATTTCAGGGAGCTGTCTATTCAAAAACATTAGCGTTTGCGCGGCACGTTCAGCTTGTAACTTTGCCCCACTTTCATAGGCCACATCCGCCAATGTATTTAAAAAAAGAATTGTACTATCAGGATTTCTTGATAAGTACACTAATTTCAATATACCTGTATGTGCACGAGTATCTCCAGACCCTATATCAGTTACTTTATAACGTAACTTAAGCTGCTGAATTGCCCTATCTAAGTCCGTTTTTCTTATAGAAAAATAGTTGCCAGGGCTCGCCTGCAATTCATTGACCCGCACTGTTATTGCGGGGTTGTGCCTGCCAGATTGAGCAAGCTTACCAACCTCACCATTCAATAATTTTTGCCCATTAGGCCCATATAAAGTATAATGTCCTCTCTTGTTAGCAACAAGCCTGAGATTCTTATTTATATATTGAGTATTTACTTTAAGGTAGTCGACTTCTATTTTTTGCCCACCCCACCCAAAGTGTCTAAGCCCTAGGAAAGGGGCTGCGATTCCACTACCTTTAAAACTACTAGCTATCCAACCACCGATCAGTGGAAATTTTCTCGGCATAGCATGAACATCTAAATGTAGCTTCTCAACAACGGCACCAAGAATAAAACTTGAACCCATTAATGTTTGCTCGACCAATGAGGCATTAGCTTGCCCCCCCCCCATAAAAGGGAACCTTCCAAGTATTGAACCCAAACTACCCGCCACACTCATAGCAGCATTATTTGTTGCTTCCACTTTTATTAGAACACTGGACTTGTAAATTGGCTTCTTATGGTGAGCATACAGTAGTGCCAGACAAAAGAATATACTAGTAACTGTTATAATTAGCCATTTGTGGATTTTAATTTCAACAGCTAACCTACGAAAGTCTAGGCTTATAGTTCCACTATCACTTTCCACATAGCTAGGAGGGTATCCATCAACATATCCTTTCTCTGCAGTTGCATCTCTCATATTAAATAGGCTCCTTAACTAGTTTGCAATAGCAGCGGCAGTAATTGCCGTAGAAAATGATGGCAATAAATTATTGATAAACCTACCCCAATTAACAATACCAGCTGTACTTACATAGATTATATCTCTTGACTTGATATAGAATGACTCGGCTACTAGTATCGCAGTTGGATCATCAGAATTAAATGTATAGACCACAGGCACAGGATACTCAGGTCTAACCACATAAATAAACGCTGTATTAGCAGCCAACGGATCAAAACCTCCTGCTTCACTAATCGCCTCCATGACTGAAACAGGAACACTATTGATAAACAAAGTCCTTGGAGTTTTAACCGATCCCAAAACTTGCATTTTTTGGCTATTATAACCAGCCACACGAACACTAATCTGTGGATTTTTAATATACGGACTCAATCGCTTCGTTAACTTAGATCGTATTTGATTTACTGTTAAATTTTTTACTGAAAAGTGACCGGCAAACGGATAAAAAATTAATCCATTTGCCTGTACTTCAATACCACTTTCTTCTGCTGATCGAAACTGCCCCGCTGGAATGGTAAGTTCTGGATGGTCCCAGACAGTGATATTTAATACATCTTCTGGGCCAATATGATAAGCGTGTGGTCTAAACAGATCAGGTTTCTTATGTGGTAGACTATAATCCAAACGCACCAATTTTACAGGAGCTGCAACTGCAGGTTTAGGGTTATTTAAAGGGCGCATGATATAGTGCTGACCTGGTGCCAAAAAACACCCCGACATTAAGATTGAAATGATAACCAAGTAACAACATTTAAAAATATTACTCAGCACCATTTATTTTTTCCTCCATTGAAAGCGGCTATTCTAACTAAAAAGGATAAATAAAACCAGTATTTATATTTATAATTTGCTTAACTTAGCTTCTTCAAATATTTTTTCTAAATTTTTTTTCAGTGCTTCAAATGAGTGTTGTTTGATGAATTTTTTGTGGCTAGCAATATTGCCTTCATAATCTACCTTTAAATCTAGCAGCAATTCAACCTCTTCAACGATATATACTATTCCTGGAAATACATCTCTCAATTCTCGGGCAAATAAACAATCAAGCATTACTAGCGGTTTCCCGTACCCCAGGGCCTCATAGCAAATATTGCTAACCCTATAATCATACCGCCTTGCTATAAAAATAATGCTATATTCTTCCATTATTTTTGTATAATCATGGAAAAATGGTCTAAACTCATACCCACCTCCGCTTTCATACTTACCTCGAGCAATCAATTTTAAATTATTATTAGTATTTGAGCATAATTTTTTCAACCTTTGCTTAACACCCCCATCAGCATCATAGGCAGGGACAAAAACAATTTTTTCTTTTAAGGAAAGCATACGTTCAGATTTCCCTATCCAATTTTCTGCGTTATGAAGGTAACAAGGGTCTTTAATTCGCCTTACCCGTCTTTTGGTGTTCTTCTGTGTATACAAGAGCATATGCTCTTGTATCGATAAACTAATTGCTTTGGGTGTCAACCATTTAAAAATAAATCGCTTAATTTTATTCTTCCCTATACCAGATATATTGTTATGCTCTGTAATTAATACATTTGAATGGTTCACACCAGCAATAAAAAATGAAACATTTTCATATGATAGAAAAAATACAACATCATAATTACGACATATAAATTTTTTATTTAAATATCTTAAAGCTCTTATGTACCCTAAATATATTAGAAGTTTGCTCTTTTTTCCATAGTACATATTGGGTATGGCATAAGTAACCCACCGACTATATTTATCAGCAACCCTTTCAGGGCAAACAAATGTAACCTCACCCAGCGAATGCGCTATATCCAAATAAAAATTATTAAATTGCCAATGCTCTTCTTCAATGTATGTTATAACTAAAATTTTCATGGGTACTCGATACTGCTGTTTAAATATTAACCTGATCTAATTTAACCACCCTATCCCACACAGACTGGGCAACAACAGACATTTTGTTTGCACGTTCATTGAAGTTTATAGATCGGGCATTTTCCAACCAAGACAAGTACTTGCCAAGATTGAGTGAAAGCTTTTGATATAGGATTGGGTTATACCTTGCTATTGTGGTTATTCTTGCAATCACTCTCGTTCTGAACCTAGGCTCATTCCAGTGCTCCCATATTTCACATACCTTAAGAATCTCATCCGCCTCTTCAGGTGTAAAAAAGTCCTGTAATCTGCTAAATGCATTTCGTTTAAAGCACGGGGAATCACACACCTGAGCAACGAGGCAAGGAAGAAAATAAACTCTATGTAAAAAAGCAACCTTATCTAAGGTATTCCAACGCTTTAGCCGGCTAAATTGAGTTAAATCAGCAACTCCATCTCGCCATAGTAAATTCATAGCCATTTCCTTATCTGCCCTTTCATAGATTTTAAATATTTGCTTTTTTGAAAAAACACAGGACGCATACTTAAATAACCCAGAGGGGAACATACAACTGGGCAAGGAATTAAAATCAATTTCAGCTAAAACAAAGTGCCCATGCATTTGATATGGCCACATATCAACCATATATTTCCTCATATTAATTAATTTTTTTCTTATCTTCTTCAAATATTCTGAAGATAATAATGCCTTGCTTGATAAAATGACTAAACTATCCATATCAGACCAACCTTGCTTAACTTCACCTGATCCAATACTTCCATGAAACCAAAACGAGTGTATTGGCACATCAGTATTCCGCAATGACTTAACAATACGCTTAGTCAGTTTATTTTCACATAGATCGTAATTGACGACTGACGGTACTTTTACAAGCTTGCCCGGCCACGAAATCCTATCAAGCTCTTTTCCTATATATGAATAGTGTAGGCAAATTACATCTGCAACATCTAGCTGTTGTTTTGTACGACTGTATTTATGACCAAAAACATATGAGTACTCAGCCCACATTGAAAGCAAAGAACTCGCCATAGCTTTAATAGACTTACTTTCTCCATATATAATGGGGTAAAGAATCACCGCTTTACCAAGCCCTCCATTTACGTACTTAGTTAACAACTGCCAACCTAATATTTGCAATATTCCCACACATTTTTGGCGATTTCTCAAGCGAACAGCTCTAAGCCAACGCCCCATTTCTCCATATGGCATGTCTGTCATAATTCACCCTAAATATTAAAACAAAAATACATTAGCCAAAAAATTAAATTTGCACAATCGCACCACTGCCAGTCTCCGAGCAAGTCATTTCAGCGTATTTGATAACATTATATAGAGTTGTATTTATATCAACTGATTGTTGCCACCCTGTATGTCCTTTTAATTTTTCAGTAGACCCCCAAATGATAGGCTCATCTGATTTTCGCATAAGAGCAGGGTCCTGTTTAATTTTGAACTTTTGACCTAATACCTCTTCTAAATAAGTTACTACTTGTCTTATTTGGTAAGTGTGCTCTGAGCAAATATTATAAGCCTCCCCCCCCTTACCTTGACCGGAGAGGAGCCATAAGGCATCAACTAAATCTGAGACATCTAAAATTGCTCTATGGGTATCAAGGTTTCCAACCATAAGGGGTTGTTCTTGCTTGCTGTTTACTATTTTAACAGCACGTTTCGCAAAATCTGAAACAACATCATTTGTTTTTCTTGGTCCAGTTGTGTTAAATATACGAGCACGAATACCTTTAATTCCATCATTAATATAATATTGGTAAGTCAACAAATCCTGAGCCACTTTGCTAACGCCATAAGGGTGTAAAGGTAAAAGTTCAGTTGTTTCGTCTACAGGCTCTCCTCTCATGCTAGCACCGTACTCAGCACTTGAACATGCAACCACCACCACAGGCTCATATAGTTTTTGTCCATTTATTTTTTTAATAGCTTCAAATACATTTATGGTACCGCCAGCATTTATTTCCATTGTCTCTAACGGCTTGCTCCATGACACTACTGGATAGCTTTGTGCTGCCAAATGAAATATTTTCGCCGGTAGATATTTCAAGATAATTTTGTATATTTCATCAGCATTCCGAATGTCGCATGGTATTAATTTCGCTGACTTATTCAACTCCGTTGAGCTTACAGTCGCATCATGGTATGTTCCAATCACATTATAATCCGCTGAAAATTTATCCAGCATGTGTGAACCCACCATACCTCCAGCACCTGTAATAAGTATATTCATTTTAGTTCCTTGTTATATTTTCGTCCTATCGATGAAAAGTCCGTAATGGCCTTATCTTTCCAGCTGTTTTTGACATAACTTTCAAAAACTTACCCACATAACTATCATCCATCCATATACTTCCAAAATTTGCATCACCAACCCCCCCCTGTCTCAGGGCATTTGCAAATTCTAGGTTAACATCAAATTGCTTTTTTAACGTTCTTGATAGTTTTTTATTTGTAGCAAGGTATATATCCCTATCTACACAGGGGCCCCATGTGTAAGCACCAAGTTTTTTACGATGGACTTTAGCAACATCATGCTCTAGGGCTAAAATAGAAAATCCAGCAGGCCCAGCAAATGCAAAATCACCCAGAAATAATCGCCTATATCTATTAAACTTAAGCATAATATTAGTTATATATTTTTTACTC
Organism: Coxiellaceae bacterium; assembly: GCA_029212925.1. Taxonomy (GTDB): domain Bacteria; phylum Pseudomonadota; class Gammaproteobacteria; order Coxiellales; family Coxiellaceae; genus JARGNX01. The sequence continues at coordinate 40,852 of JARGOB010000009.1, forward strand.
TTTACTAGATTTAATAGCGTACAAACATCTGAGGTATCAGTTTCAAATATAAAACTCATAGGAGATTGCTGCATCCCCCTGTTCTTATGTTGTATGAAGACATCTGGAAGTGATAGTAAGTGCCGCGATAATTTTTCAGGTAGTGCAATTGAAATACGTAATGCTCGTAACAAAAAATCTTCAAGCTCGACAATCAAATCAGTTTTTCTATCTGTATTTATCCACCGCTCCCTAAATGTTAATATTTGCTCAGCATACTTAAGCTCTTCCAATGAAACCGGCAAAGAAAATCGCTGAAGCCATTCAACAGACCTAGCAACCGAAGTTAAAGCAAGTATAACCCGCCTGCATGGCCTAACTTTTCTATACTTCATTGACCACAAAGTGGACTGCAAATAATAAGTCTTTTTCAATACATTTATAGCCGCTATTAACATAAGATCATCCGGCTTTTCAGGCTCTGGCATCTCAGGGTCTTTTTCCCAAACAATGTCAATCAAGTGATAATATGGCAGTTTATTTAACAATGATACCGGTATAATTAATGGTTTATGCGTGACTATATATTGATCTCCCTCAACAGGAGAAGGAAATGAGAGCTTTTTTAACTTTAGAAACTCATCGTCAACAAGGACACATAAATCCAAATCTGATAGGCCTGGCGCCTTTATACTCCCAAACGTCCCATAATTTATTATCTCTAATTGACTACTAAAATGATTAAAGTAACGATTTCTAACCACATTATAATTTTCGATAGTTAATTGTTTTGTGTCATCTAACCACATAGTTAATCATTCCTAAAATATTTTTTAATGAGGCTCTTCGGTTGCCACAGCCCAGCCCATGCAGAAATAAAAGTATATAGTAACAAAAAAAAGCCCAGTTTTGCTACATGATCAAGGTGTAAGGGAGCCCAGAGAGCAACCGAAACAGCAAAGATCATAAGCGCAAGTATGTGCTGCTCCCAAGGAATATATTTTCCTAACTCAACAGCATTAATCCCCCAGAGCAGTATGAATGAAACAATATCAGCTGTAAGCATTGCAGAAACAACCGCCATAGGTCCATATTTGGGATATAAAAATATAGTCGAAACAACGATGATAAATGAAGAAACAATTTGAACAGCTACTCTAAGCCATTGGCGCTTCCTACCTTCTAACATATCCCCCGCTGGAATTGATAGCGATTTAAATAAAAAGGCAACACCCGCTACTGGCAGTAATTTAGCGCTCTCCATATACTGATTAGAAGCAAAAACTTTAATGATAAGATGAGGGGCTATAATTGCTGCCCCAGCAAAACAACCCCCAACAACCCATAGTGGGCCTACAAGTTTTCTTAAAAAATCATGCAATGCTCTAAAATCACCGCTATGTGATAAAGCATGAAAATGTGGAACTGTTACATTAGTTGTTGTTGTAGCAGTTAATAAGAGCACCTGATATATTTTTACTGTAAAACCTATTATCCCAGCCTGATAGGTATGCTGTGATGATAAAATATAAGACAGCCCAAAATACAATCCAACACGTGATACTATTAGACTGAACGAAAATGGTAACCCCACCTTTAAAGCTGAATAATTATACATGGATAACTTACAACTTAAATCTTTAGGCTTTATAGCAATGAGAGTTAACCCAGCCCAAAATGCAATACCCAGAAAATAACCCAACGCTAGTTTGAAAAAAGATGGCTGCCAGATATACACAAAACAAGCAGCCAAGAAAACCCCAAATACAGAAAAAACATTTAGGACGGCTGCTTTTTTATATTCCCGCGCCATATATAAATCCATGTTTAATATATCTGGCCAATATACCAAAAGTGAGCCAGCTGCAACTAGCATCACCCCTAGATCTAAACCTTGCTTAGCATCCAAGTAAGCCATAACACAAATAAAATAAGCCATCAACATTAAGCTTTGTAACAAAAGCGAGCTTCCCAGTAACCTTTTTCTCAAATGTGGTTTCCTAGAAACAATTTGCCTGTACGCATTTGAAAGTCCCAGACTGCAAAATCCTGTGCCAATAAATACGAGAGCCTGTATGCCTAAAAACTTACCTAGCATGCTTGGGCTCAAAATTTTTATTAAAGCAAAATTGGCAATCAAACCAAGGCCTCTTGCTAAAATAGAAGAAAGCACTGAAAGAATTACGCCCCCACCTAAACTTTTAACTTTTGAGTTTATCTTTACTATCAATCTTATAAACCTCGAACATTAGCAGCTTGGTATTTAGTTTCTTCTTCAACAAAAGCATTGAGTACTGCAATAATAAAACCACTAATAAACAGCCCTTTTGCAGACCAATATAAAGCATTCATTGATGTAAAAATAAACGGAACTAAGGCAAACAACATGATATAATAAATATCATGTTGTTTGTCAAATATGCGTACTTGCCTTTTAAAAATTAAATATGATCTATATGCCGGATGCAACCAAAGCAAAGATATCAAAACCACCCCGACCAAACCAAACTTAAGAAATACCAATAGAAAAAAATTATGTGCAGAATAAAACTGGCCGACAACATAGTATCTGTCAGGAAAGGCGCTTTTCAAAAAACGGGGGAAGTGAATCACACTATCCTTATAGTACCCACCATAGCCACTCCCCCACAAAAGCGACATGCGACCTAAAGAATCATGTAGTATATTCAATAGTTCACCATACCTACCAGGATCAATTCTGGCAAGATGATTATTGCCAGCGATGAGTGATACTTTCCGAAGATCTCTACCCTTAGTAATAGTATTCAACCTAGCCAGTGTAATTTGAGCTGACGCAGGCTTAATCAACGCCACCGCTGATAGAGCAATAAAACACGAAAGACCAAAAACAGTAAGAAATCGTACCACCCCCCTAACCCCCAGCATATAGAACAGAACAATAGCACCCAAGAGGGCAAGAAGCCAAATCATTCTAGTACCGTAGCCAACCACTAAAATTAAAATCACGCATTGCGCCGCCCCCCCTAAAAAATATCTTTTACATACCACTGATACTATAGTGCCCAAATAAAACAATAAAACTATACAGCTTTTTGCTGAATCAACACTCCCCCTACTGGCCCGACCAAGCATTGGTCCAATATTTAACATATAATACAGAAGATCTGTAGCATGGCGAAAAAACAGAGCAATAATAAAAACAAGTAATAACTTGGTAATATAGGCCTTATCATGCTTAACTAACGAATAAAAGAAGGTAATGCTTATTATTAGCATCGCAGGAAATTTAATATCTTTTACAACCTCACCGAGCAAGCCACTATAACTATAATCAGCATATATACCCCCTGCAATCACCGGAATACTTAAAAAGAAAATCAAATTCAACCAAACAATCCGAGGCAGGTGTACCTTATGAAGTCTAAACAACATAATAATTAATAAAATAAAAATCTGCCATGAAGGATTTAACGGCCCTATACTAACCTGCCAAACTGAAGAAGTAGCATAGTCAACGATCTTAGTACTGCTATCTGATACAATGTCCTGACCTAATGCTGAAAAAAAAAGCACGAAAAGAGCGGCCTTTTTTATAGGAAATACAATTACTGATAGCAACAAGAAAAAAATTACGGCGAAATGAATCACATAAAAAATTATTCCAGCTGTACTCGGAATATCAGAGAGCAGCTGACCCAATAACCCCAAGGCAATAAAAAAGATCAGTTCATTTTTTGAAAAATACTTTATAGTATTTTTTGCCGGTAGGATATATTTTATGGCATTTTTTTGCTGTCTGGCGTGTGTTTCTCTTAGCACTGCCAATACTCCATTAAACGTTGTTACCCAGCCACACGTCACTTATTCGCACCAACTAAAAAAGAATACGACCAAGAACCCCCTACAACGAGGAAATGATAATACGCCAGAAAGAATTGAATTAATAGTCAAATAATAATTAATTCAACTCTCTCTAATATATCAGCTACTTTAACCATATAAACAAACAACATATGGCTTGCTAATCTACCCACTAAAATATATAGTTACCTTCATTGTTGCTACCGTGCAATTTAAAGTGTATATGGATATTATGAATCTTACTGCCGTAATTTTAGCTGGGGGCCAAGGAACGAGGCTCAAAGCCCTGCTTAATGGAAAGCCCAAACCAATGATCCCCACATCAACTAATGATCCATTTTTATCCATATTGCTCGAGGAGTTGAAGCAACTTGGTATAAGGCATGTAGTAATATTGACAGGGTATAAAGCTGAGTGTATTCAAAATTATTTTGGCTCAGGCAAGCATCTCGGACTAAATATACAATACTCTAATGAATCATCACCTCTGGGCACAGCAGGTGCATTATTCAACGCTAAGCACCTTTTGCATGAAAAGAGCTTCGCACTGCTAAATGGCGATACCTATGTTGAAAAGGCTCTTGCAAAGCTATTTGCAGTGCAAAATAACTACGGAATCTATTCTATGCTTGCAGTAAAACATAAAAATGCAAAAGAGTATGGCGCAATAACCTTTGATGAAAAAAAATATGTAAGCAGCTTTAATGAAAAAGCAGAAAGGCCGCATGAAAGCTATATCAATGCAGGTAGCTACATATTTGACCCATCTATATTCAACTACGAAACAAAAAAAAAAATTCTTCACTAGAAAAAGATATTTTACCTTTATTAGTAAAGGAAAAAAAATTAATCGCAGTCCCTTATCAAGGTGATTTTTATGATATTGGAACACCAACTAGCTTTGAAGCCTTTAACAAGTACATTTCAACTCATAAAAAGAATATCAGCAAAGAAGAGTTAGTAAAATAATGGAAACAGGAATAGTAATAACAAAAACTCCCTTTAGAATTAGCCTTTATGGTGGAGGAAGCGATATACCAAGCTACTTCAATTCTACCCAACAGGGGGCTGTAATCGGTTTTGCAGTTAAGCAGTATTTATATGTCACACTAAACTCACTTAAACGCCTTCTCGATAAAAAAGTAAGGCTGTCATACTCAAAACTTGAGATAGTAGATGACTACAAAACATTACAACACAACTATGTTAGGCAAGTTCTTGAGTCTTACCCAAATCTATACAAAGGGGGGTTTTTAGATATTCACACATTTTCTGATTTGCCAGCATCCAGTGGAGTTGGTTCATCATCGGCTTTTACTGTTGGCTTTATAAACGCCCTAAACATTTTAAATGGTATTTTCAACACACCCAAACAACTTGCTTATAAAGCCATTAACATTGAGCGTGTTGAGCTAGGTGAGGCTGGTGGTTGGCAAGACCAGATATGGGCCTCTTACGGGGGCTTTAATAAAATTACTTTCAATAAAAATGCGTTTTCTGTACAGTCAATAAATGTTCCTCCTGCGGTCATATCATCACTAGAGGAATCAATGGTTATTTTTTTTACAGGCCTGACGCGCTCTTCTCATCAAGTACAACATAATGATATTAAATATAAAAACCCGAACAAAACCGCTGTAATAACTGAGATTGTGAACCTAACTAACGTAGCTGAAAAAATTATATACGAAGGAGCACCTTGTGAATACAACCTAATCAAGTCACTCGGGAAGCTGCTACATGAAACATGGTTGCTAAAAAAACAACTTAACCCCTATATTTCAACCACTGAAATAGATGAGCTATATTCAAAAGGCATTAAGAATGGCGCTATAGGTGGAAAGTTATGTGGTGCAGGAGGAGGAGGGTTTGTTTTATTTATTGTACATCCAGAAAATAAAGATCGGTTAATATCCTCCTTAAGTGATTATAAATACCTACCTATTGAGATAGAAAAAAACGGCAGCAGGGTTATATATTCTGATTTTATAGAATCAAAAAGGCCAGCGCTACTCCCGTAATAAATTACCCCACAAAGGTGGGTGGGTAACACTTTAAATAGTGCCGTTTAAGTGAAAATAAAAACACAACCCACAACATATTGCCTAATATTTCATTGCGTAAAAATGGCAGAGCCAATACGTAACAGTCCACCAGCCCGAATAAACTATGCGCATACGAAAGCCACCACGCCCCAAGGTTAGTCCACAGCCAATATCCAAAGCTGGAAAATACAGTAAACATAGCCAGCTTTGAGTATTTCGAATGTAAACTCAACCGTGAGCCTACCAATGCAACAGTCAAAAATCCACTATAAACAAAAAATGACCAACCACCCAACCAAGGGTAACCCAGCAAATAAGCTAAAACCGCATCTGACAAAAGCAAGCTAACCAACACTATTGATACAGCATATTTTTTATCTAACGTAGCGCCCGCCAACAGTGACAAAGCCATGAGCGGCGTCATATTTGGTAGGTGAGGCACTATACGGCCTAACGTGGCAATTAAAATCCACAGCACCATAACAGTGATATTTTTGTGTGCTTGATTAGACAGTTTCATTTTGTTTTTTTTTAACCTCTAAATTTAAGCGATCAATTATCGCCAAGCTGCGCGCTGCTTTATTTAATGTATAAAAATGTAAATCTTTTGCACCTAACCCAACTAATTGCTCACACAACTGACTGACGACGTCCAAACCAAATGCTCGAATAGATTTCACGTCATCACCAAATCCAATTAATCGCTTAGTAATCCATCGTGGAATTTCTGCACCACAACGGTCTGAAAAACGCGCCAACTGTGTATAGTTTGTAATTGGCATAATACCGGGCGTAATAGGAATATCAATGCCTAGCTTTGCTGTTTCTTCAAGCAAACACTCGTAAGCATCGGCCGAATAAAAATACTGCGTAATTGCTTCATTAGCACCCGCATCAACCTTTTGCTTAAAGTAGCTTAAGTCTGTTTGCATACAGCCTGATAATGGATGACACTCAGGGTATACTGCGACACAAATATGAAAATGATCCTCGCTGTGTTCACGAATAAATCGCACTAAATCTTCTGCATAATTAAAATCACCACCGCCGCTGCCATAACCTGATGGCAAATCCCCGCGTAACACAACTAAGCGCTTTATGCCCTGGCACTTATATTCATCTAATAGCTGACTAATTTGTGCTTTATCAGTACCAACACAAGAAATATGGGGGGCTAAATCTAAGCCGGTATGTTCACGAACGGCCCTCACCGTTTTCTTTGTATTGTCTTGTGTTGAGCCACCCGCGCCAAAAGTGACCGAAATATAATCGGGGTTTACCGCCTTTAATTCATCGGCTACTGCGACTAATTTTTGCAAGCCATCGGCCGTTTTTGGTGGAAAAAATTCAAAGCTGACAGATGCTGAAGCCATGGATTAAATCACTCCTTATATATTGATGGGGGCTATGGTACCATGCAAAAAATTTAATTTCACTGGGATTTTTATTGTCATCCCGGCCCCCGAGACGGGACCTAGTAATAATACCTGGATCCCGGATAATTGCTTTGCAATTTCCGGGATGACAAGGCAGGTTGCGGAATGAAAATGCATACAAAAATGACGTGAAAGCTAGGGAGACAAATAGACAATGCGTAAACAAATCGAACAAGCACTACAAGAAAACATCATGGTCCTCGATGGCGGCATGGGAACACTGATCCAAACCTACGAACTGCAGGAAAAAGATTTTCGTGCTGAGCAATTTAAAGACCATGACCACCCGCTTAACGGTAATAATGACCTATTGTCTTTAACTCAGCCCGATATTATTCGCGCAATACACTGTGCGTATCTTGAGGCTGGTGCTGACTTTATCGAAACCAACACCTTTAATGCTAACCCTATTTCACAACTGGACTATCAGTTACAAGACTATGCTTATGAGCTCAATGTCGCCAGTGCAAAAATAGCTAGGTCAGCCGCTGATGAATTTACTAAAAAAACGGGTCAACAACGCTACGTCGTGGGCACTATTGGCCCAACTAATAGAACAGCAACCATTTCACCTGATGTTAATGACCCAGGATGTCGTAACGTCACATTTGATGAACTGGTCGATGCCTATACCATTTGCATTAAAGGATTAATCGATGGTGGTGCTGATATCTTAATGGTTGAGACTATTTTCGATACGCTCAATGCCAAAGCGGCCCTCTATGCCATTCAGCAATACTTTGACGAACACGATGTAAAAAAACCGATAATGATTTCCGGCACAATTACTGATGCCAGTGGTCGCACATTGTCGGGCCAAACAATTAGCGCTTTTTGGAACTCGGTTAAGCATGTTAAACCTTTAACCATAGGCATTAACTGTGCACTCGGTGCAGCAGATATGCGGCCTTATATTCAAGAACTCTCCGAGATTGCTGATACTTATATATGTGCATACCCCAATGCTGGACAGCCAAATGAATTCGGTGAATACGACGAAACGCCCGAACATATGGCTGGCCTAGTTAAAGATTTTGCGGCCAGCGGCTTCGTCAATATTGTTGGCGGCTGTTGTGGCACCACCGCTCAGCATATAAAGGCTATAAAAGAAGCCGTGAGTGATTGTCCCGCTAGAGAAATTCCAAACATCGAGCCTTTATGCCGGTTAAGTGGTTTAGAAACATTAGAAATTCGTGAGGACACTAACTTTATCAATGTCGGTGAGCGAACAAACGTCGCCGGGTCAGCACGTTTTGCAAAGCTTGTGCGCAATGGTGAATTTGAAACAGCGCTCGATGTCGCTTTACAGCAAGTCGAAAACGGCGCACAAATTATCGATATCAATGTAGATGATGCCATGCTGGATGGCGTGCATGTAATGCGCCAATTTTTAAATCTTGTGGCGAGTGAACCCAATATCAGCCGCGTACCGATCATGATTGACTCCTCTAAGTGGGAAATCTTAGAAGCTGGCTTAAAGTGTGTGCAAGGCAAGTGTATTGTTAACTCAATTAGCCTTAAAGAAGGCGAAGATGAGTTTATAAAATATGCTAAAGCTTGTTTACGCTATGGGGCCGCTGTTGTCGTAATGGCGTTCGATGAAACGGGGCAAGCCGACACCAAAGCACGAAAAATCGAAATCTGTTCTCGTGCGTACAAAATATTAATTGATCTGGGCTTTGCGGCGCATGATATTATTTTTGATCCCAATATTTTTGCAGTAGCTACCGGTATTGAAGAACATAACCCTTATGCCAAAGACTTTATTGAAGCCACAGCAGAAATAAAAAAGCAATGCCCTGGCACTTTAATCAGTGGTGGTGTGAGTAATGTGTCGTTTTCATTCCGCGGTAACAACCCTGTGCGTGAAGCCATGCATGCGGTGTTTTTATACTATGCCATTAAAGCTGGCATGGATATGGGGATTGTTAATGCCGGTCAATTACAAATCTATGAAGAAATACCACAAGAACTGCGTGATTGCTGCGAAGATGTGATCTTAAATCGTCGCGAGGATGCCACTGATAACCTGTTAGAAATGTCAGAAAACTATAAAGGTGAAGGCAAAAAACGCGTAAAAGATTTAAGTTGGCGCGAAAATGATGTGGGTAAGCGCCTAACACACTCCCTGGTTAATGGCATTACCGAATACATTGAAGAAGATACCGAAGAAGCGCGCCTTGGCTTTGATAAGGCACTAGAAGTGATTGAGGGTCCATTGATGGACGGCATGAATGTCGTCGGTGATTTATTTGGCGATGGCAAAATGTTTTTACCGCAAGTGGTAAAAAGTGCACGCGTCATGAAAAAAGCGGTTGCTTATTTAATGCCATTTATCGAACAAGAAAAAACAAAGAAATCAGACATTGCTGATAGCTTTAAAGGTACCGTGTTAATGGCCACTGTTAAAGGTGATGTACATGATATTGGTAAAAACATTGTTGGCGTTATTATGCAGTGCAATGGATATCGAGTGATTGACCTTGGTGTGATGGTGCCTTGTGAAAAAATCTTGTCCACAGCACGTCAAGAAAAAGTGGATGTCATTGGGTTGAGTGGATTAATCACCCCATCACTGGATGAGATGGTGCATGTAGCAAAAGAAATGCAACGCTTAGACTTTAAGTTACCTTTATTAATTGGTGGCGCAACAACTTCTCGCGTACATACGGCAGTTAAAGTTGATCACCACTATGATGGCCCCGTCCTATACGTTAAAGACGCATCGCGCAGTGTTCCAGCACTGTCTAAACTGCTGGGAAACAATAAAACAAGCGAAGTTGCCGCTATCAAAAAAGAATATGATGAAGTGCGCATAAACCATCAAGGCCGCAAAGCAAACACCAACTGGTTAACTTTAGAAGAAGCGCGCGCCAACAAGCCACAATTTGATTGGCAAAACTATCAGCCACCCATTCCTCAGTTTTTAGGCACTAAAATTATTGACGACTTTGATCTCAACACATTAATACAATGTATTGATTGGTCGCCGTTCTTTCGCGCTTGGGGTTTAATCGGCAAGTTCCCTGATATTCTCGACGATGCGAAATATGGTGAACAAGCGCGTGCAATCTATGAAGACGCTAAAACCATGCTGGCGGAAATTGTTGAAAAAAAACTACTAAAGGCGAAGGGCATGGTTGCTTTCTTCCCTGCCAATAGTGCTAACAGTGATGATATCGAATTGTATACTGATGAAACGCGTACTGAAGTGCTTAAAACCATGCACCACTTGCGCCAACAAAATCGCAAACCACCCGGCAAAACCAACAAAGCATTGTCTGATTATATTGCACCGAAAGAAACGGATATTGCTGATTATATCGGTGCGTTTGTAGTTACCGCCGGCATTGGTATGAACCAGCTAACAAAAGAGTATGAAAAAAACAATGATGATTACAGCAGCATTATGATGAAAGCTTTGGGCGATCGTTTGGCCGAAGCTGCAGCAGAATACTTGCATAAATGTGTGCGCAAAGATTATTGGGGTTATGCAAAAGATGAAAGCTTAGATAACACTCAACTGATCAAGGAGCAATACCGTGGTATTCGTCCAGCTCCTGGCTATCCCGCTTGTCCCGACCACTCAGAAAAAGAAATTTTATTTAATCTGCTCGACCCTATGAATAATATTGGTGTGCACCTAACTGAAAGCATGGCGATGTGGCCAGCTTCATCCGTATGTGGTTTTTATTATTCACACCCCGAGTCAGATTACTTTGTCGTGGGTAAAATTAACGACAACCAATTGGTTGATTATGCTGAGCGTAAAGAAATGGACCGTGAAACCACTGCATTGTGGTTACAACCTATTCTCGAGCTGGAGCAGTAAACATCTAAACACGGAGGCGCCGTAGTGTTTTAGGGTTTAACTGCCATGGCAAGTAAATGGACCAGGGGTACCTTGCGAGCGACGTGCGGTACAGGGACTCGTAAAGGAGCACGAGTATAGGGATATACGTTCGGGAGTAAGGTATCCCTGGTGCATTTACATGAAAGTGAGCGGCTTTCCTATAACACTAACAATAACCCATATCATTGACCTGCCAACAAGATGGTGCCAAAATGCTGTCAACAATAAATGGAGAAACCACGATGCCAAAAGCTTATCAACATATTATTCTTGCCGTTGAATTGGACCCTGAGTCAGATGCTTACTTGGTTAAGCGCACCAAGGAATTACTGCAAGAATACACAGCTGATCTAACAGTAATCCATGCCATTGAACATAACAGCAACTACGGCGCGGCTTATGGTGTGATGGCCGGTGTTGATGTCGAAGAAATGTTGGTAGAAGAAGCCAGTAAAAATATGGATGCCTTATTAAAAGAACTCGACATTGCTAACTGCAAACATGTAATTAAAATCGGGGTTGCCAAGCAAGTGATCCTCGAAGAGGCCGAAAACTGCAAAGCCGATTTAATTATCACAGGTAGCCATGGCCGCTCAGGTGTTGCCTTATTATTGGGCTCAACCGCTAATGCTATTTTACACGGCGCGCATTGTGATGTGCTATCTGTGCGGGTGCCATCTTAATATTGATATAACCACTGATAAACACTTTCAGACTGAATCCCATCAACCAGGCCTTTGCCTGGTTGTTTTTTTAGGATCAATGCGTTGTGGAAGTTTTTGAGTGTTTTGAAGTCAGCAGGTCGCACTTGATTGGCCCATTTCACCTCAATAGCTTCTACTTGCTTACCGTCATAGGTTAAGACATCAACCTCTCCATTACTCTTATAATAAAAGGTTTTGACATGTCGAAAGCACTGGCTTGCTACTGTAGCCTCTACTAGCTCACTTTCTATCGACTTCTCTTGCAACAGCCCTTCTTTTCTTAACCAGCGCCCAATCGTATTGGCAATAAACGGGTCAACAAAGTGTATCTTCATCGCCTTTTTAGGAAAGGCACGCTTATTGTTTTGATCAAAAGCCTGTAATGGAAATACTACATCCATGCGCATTAATATTTGGCAATAATCGATAAATGTTTCTTTACTCATTAGGCCTGTCTTTTGCGTCAGTGCCGAATAACTTACTTGTGTTCCCGCCGTATCGAATAATGCATGCAAGATGGCTAATAAGTAGTTTTCATTTTTACCCTTACGCAAAAAGTCACCACGTATCCACTGCTCGTAAGTGGTATATGTCGCTGGCGTGATTTCACCATGGTCAGCTAAATCATTTATTGCCCGCAAATAGCCGCCACACCTTAAGAAACTTTTATAGTGTGCAAGCAGATCATCGTCATTAGCGCTTGTCGAATCAACTAAATCAACATACTGCCTAAAGGTGAGTGGGTATAAATGAAAGTCGGTTTGCGCCGCTTTGCCTCGGCGCCCCGGAAAGCTCATGGCTGCTTCTTTCAATATTAAAGAGTCAGACCCTGTTAATAAGCAAAGCCCTTTGGCAAAAGCACCACTATCTGCTAACGACTTAATGACGCGTTGCCACTCAGGCACAAAAGTTATTTCATCGATAATCAATAAAAACGGGTACGACTCAACACCGCTCAAGAATTCACGAATGATTTGACTTAGTTGCTTTGCATCAAACACTTCATCACATGCTAAATAAAAAATAGATGTTGGATCTAGTTTTTTGTGCGTTAACCAATCTTCAATCAGCAATTTACACGATGTTGATTTTCCAATTTGACGACCGCCGGTTAGGATGTAGATACCAGGCTCTTCCACCGACAAGGTTTTCCACCAATTCGGTCGAAATTGATGTGTTAATTGGTTCAACTCTACCAGCTGAGGGTCTTGTTTTTGAAAGGATTTTAACGACTCCCAAAATCGGTTGTGTGGCATTAATTTTTTCATAATAACAACAAGATAGCACTATTAGACAAATTTGTCTAATGGGCATTGGTCAAATTTGGCTAATGCAAACATCAATTAAAATCAATAAGTTAGATCTGCGCCGCTAGCGCAGCACACGACCAAAATGGTACACCACTCCGGAATAGTCAAGACTTTTTCGGAGTGACATCCGAAATAGTCGAGTTGCACTCTTTACCACCAGATAAAAAACACAGATATCTCAATAATATACACCATATTATTTTTTATTCAGACTGGATACCGGCTCAAGGCCGGTATGACAGAAGCGGCTCGTGATCCATGGATAATATATGGATCCCGGATAATTGCTTCGCAATTTCCGGGATGACAAACAGGAAAGAAGATTGCTAGCCTACCCCAGCCAAGGAGCCGAGGTCGCAAGCTCCTCGCAATGACACAGATTAACAGCCTCCTTGCAATAACGCGCCCTATACCGCAATGACGGTGTTATTTTTTTCGCAACTTGGCGTAATAAAACCCATCACCACCGCCTTCACTCGGCAATAACTGCCAACCAGGTTCAACCGCACGGCCCACCGGCATTTCAAACGCTTCTAACTTCGCATCTTTATGCTGATTCAAAAAGCGCTTCACCTGCAATTGGTTTTCATCCGGCAATATAGAACAAGTGGTGTAGACCAAAAGCCCACCAGGTTTTAATAGCTGCCACACCTTATCTAATATACGGGCTTGCTGTTGTGCCAATTGATCAATGTCATGGTTTTGGCGTAACCATTTAATGTCGGGGTGACGGCGTATCACACCGGTAGCAGAGCAGGGTGCGTCTACTAAAATGCGATCAAACTTTTCACCTTGCCACCATTGCTCGGTATGACAGACATCAGCCAGGACCATATGCAAATGATCGTGTGGCAAACCCAAGCGTTCGATATTTTGTTTAACCAATGGCAGCCGATTGGCTTGATTATCCACAGCGGTTAAATGCACGGATGGCTCGCACTCTATAATATGCGTAGTCTTGCTACCTGGTGCGCTACAGGTATCCAACACATGAGTGTTAGGCTCAAGCTCTAATAAGGTAGCCACCAATTGACCCGATGAATCTTGTACATATACAGTACCACCAGCAAAACCCGGTAACTTATCCACAGCAATAGGTCGATCCAAACAAATGGCTGAGTCACAATAATCAACCGCTTTGGCATCAATATCGGCAGCAGCCAGCAAAGACAAGTACTCGTCACGACTATTTTTTGTTTTATTAACGCGCAAAAACATCGGTGCCGCCGCATTATTAGCACGCAAAATATCCGTCCACCTTTCGGGATACGCTTGCTTAATTCTTTTTACCAACCACACCGGATGAGCGTATTCTGTTACTTCACCATTGCTTGATTCGTTCACAACTTGCTCAGTATTATCAGCAAATTGACGTAATGTTTTATTTAATAATTTTGCCGCCCACGGTTTTTTCATTTGCTTACTGGCCGCAACGGTTTCAGAAACAGCCGCATAAGCTGGGGTTTTCAAATACATCAGCTGGTAGATACCCGTTAGTAATAAACACAATACATCGTGATTTTTTGATTTCAACGGCGTATAAAGCAATTGGTTCGCCACGGCTTGCAGTTGCGGGTACCAGCGCAAACAGCCATAACTCACCTCCTGCACAAATGCTTTGTCTTCAGCCTTGTCTATCTTAGCAAGTGCTTTTGGTAATACTTGGCTCATGGAATGTTGTTGATCAATCACTTCGTGAATGACACCTGCTGCAAGTGCTCTGGAGTTCATATGTCGCCTAACTTAATTAACTTCGGTAAATATTTTAACAGTTATGATTAAAATCACAAAATCTTCATGAGGTTATAGACATTCAAAATGTTTTTAGATAAAGTTAGTGGCTGAAGGGCGACGTCGCCTTACTACTAGTAGTTTTAAAAACATGGAGTTTTATAATGTCTAACTTTTTAAAAGCAATAACAGTTGCTGGGGTTTCTCTTGCAGCTACTTCTCTTTTCGCTGGTGGAATCGAGCCAGGTCCAATGATGGATGATATGTCAGGTGTATTTGTTGGTGTTGGTGCTGGTTACACAAGCATGAACGCAAACAACTACAACATCAGCAGAACAGCTGGTGGTGTAACAACTAGCAACGGTTCTTTCGAAGCTAGCACTGACGGTCTTGCTCCTTTTGGTCAATTAGGTTACTGGGGTAACTTTGATCAAAACTGGATGTGGGGTGTTAAAGGTTTCTATAAATACCTAAACGCATCTGCAAACTATGTATTAGACAACAACTTTAGTAGCAACAACTTTGATACAGTTGTTTCTCAAGAAGCTGGTGCATTAGTTATGGCTGGCTATCACATGAACAAGTCATTAGCATACATCGGCGTAGGTCCTGTGTGGATGCCTGTTCAAAGCAAACTTAGAGACAGAACAGGAACTGGCGCTACTCAAAACTTTAGCTCAAACGTTCAAACAGGTTCTTGGGGTGCGGTTCTTGGTTTAGGCGTTCGTTATGACGTAACACCAAGCTGGTTCTTAGACAGTGAATACTCTTATGCATTCACAGGTCAAAAAACCTACACTGGAACTTTGAACAACGTATCTTGGTCTCGCCAATTACGTGTTCACGTACAACAATTCGATGTTTCTGTAAACTATCGTTTTGCGATCTAATTACAAGTAATTGTAATTCCCAAAGGGTGCCTCGGCACCCTTTTTTAATCCAACACACCTCTGGCGTCCTTTTTTAATCCAGCACACCTCAAAACCACATCTTTTTTTTAAAATGGTTTTCATATATAGTAATTGCCACTAAGCGACGGGTACCGTCAGCTTTACTACTAGTAGTTTTAAAAACGGAGTTTCAAATGTCTACATTTTTAAAAGCGATAACAGTTGCAGGTATTTCACTTGCTGCTACTTCATTATTTGCTGGCGGCGTTGAGTCAGGCCCGATGATGACCGATATGTCTGGTGTATTTATCGGTGTTGGTGCTGGTTATACTAGCATAAACGCAAACAGTACTAACGTTACTCGAGCAGGCACTAACTTCGGCAACTTTGAAGCCAGCACTGACGGTCTCGCTCCTTTTGGCCAATTAGGTTACTGGGGTAACTTTAGCCAAACATGGATGTGGGGTGTTAAAGGTTTTTATAAATACACCAATGCATCTGCTAACTACGTACTAGACAACAACCTCAGAAGTAATAATGTCGATACCATTGTTAATCAAGAAGCGGGCGCATTAGTCATGGCCGGTTTCCATATGAACAAAACATTAGCCTATGTAGGCTTAGGCCCTGTGTGGATTCCGGTTGAAAGTAAAATCCGTGATAGCGCAACTACAGCCTTTAATGTAGACACCCAACGCAGCAACTGGGGCGCAGTCTTTGGGTTAGGTGTGCGTTGTGATGTAACACCAGAATGGTTCCTGGATACTGAATACTCTTATGCATTTACACCAAGTGAAGCATACAACAGAACCGTCAATGGTGTTGCTTGGTCAGGCCGTAAGCGTATTCACATACAACAATTTGATGTTTCTGTGAACTACCGTTTCGCAATCTAATGACACACTGGTTGTAATACAAAAAAGGCGCTAAAAAGCGCCTTTTTTATAGCATTGTTGTCATCCCGCCCCCCGAGCCGGGATCCAGAAATTAAGCTTTTGAAAGCCCGTATGACACACCCAAAGCAACAGCGGGCGCGACAACAAAAGTGCCAACCGTGTAAGCCGCTGGGAATAAACGATGCTTAGCCGCTAAATTACCCAAGCCTCGCGCGCCATCCAATAATTTATTTCTAACCGGTTTAATCGGGTATGCCAACAACGTGCCAATCACATTAAACGCCACATGAGCCAAAGCCACTTGCAATGCTTGTTTAGGGTGACTGGTCGCCGCATAAGCGGCTAACAAACCCGTAACCGTCGTTCCCATGTTAGCGCCGAGTGTCAACGGAAACATTTCTTCCAATGTGACAATACCACCCGCGCATAACGGCATCATTGCTGAGGTTGTTACCGAGCTGGATTGCACTGCTACCGTTAAGCCTGTGCCAATCAACATGGTTACTAGCGGATGAAAACTTAATGCTTTCTTTAATCCTTTTGCTAGCCCGCCTTTAAGTACGTTTTTGAGGTTTTTCACCAAGAAATACAAGCAAAAATACAGAATGGCTATCGAACCAATAGAGCAAACCAAGCCAGCTACTTTATCAGACATACCCGCATCTTTTAGCCAGCCACCTTTAAGCAAAGGGTCATCACAAATCGAATCAGCACCACTGCAGTCGTTTTTTGCGATAGCCTTTAATACCTTTTTATCCACTTGCGCAATATAATCAGCCACATCATCAATTATCTTTTCCGTCAGTGGATTTTTCCAAGCCTCACAAGTTCCCTCACAAGGTTGTGGATTGCCAACCATCCAGTTGGTTAGTTCCCCCAAGAAATTAAAACCCCACTGAAATGGTAATAACGCAGCAACAGTCGCCACATTAAATAAATCATGAATAGTGGCACAAGAAAAACTGCGGCGTCTTTCTGCTTGTTGTGATTCGGTTAACTGCGCGCTACGCTTAACACACAATCCAGCCCGTTGTAACCAACCTGTCGGCTGTTGACCTGTGGGTAAGTGTGGTGCTGCAGCTGTTGCTTTGGATTCATCTGTATCGCCTTTCTCTCCTTTTGCACTAAACAAAGCCACCAAAGTGTTTGTCACTGTAGTACCAATATTGGCACCCATAATAGCCGCAATCGCATTTTGCACGCTCATCTCACCAGCACCAACCGCCGCAATAAATAATGACGTGCTAGTAGAAGAACTCTGCAGCAAGATCGTAGACAAAATACCCACCATCACACCGCTAAACGGGTTATCCACAAAATCAAACATTTTAGCGGAGTCTCTACCGCCTAAAATCTTCATCCCGGTGCCAAGTATTTTTAAACTCAGCATAAATCCCCACAGTAATACAGCCGCATTAATACCCGCCGATGCACGACGCTTCCAGCTTAAATGGTTTTTTTCAGTCCATTCACGCAATATCAACTCTTGTTCTGATAACCCTGATGTCGCACTTGCTGATACACCACCGAATGCTCCCGCACCCGGCTTTTCGTCTTCCTCCAAATCCACATCAACCAAATCGCCAATACCATGCACCCCAGCTGCTGGCGGCGCTTCCATCTTATCATCGGCCATAATCGTTAATTCAACTTCTTTTGGCATCCCATTTTGCCGG
This sequence comes from Coxiellaceae bacterium, assembly GCA_029212925.1. Taxonomy (GTDB): domain Bacteria; phylum Pseudomonadota; class Gammaproteobacteria; order Coxiellales; family Coxiellaceae; genus JARGNX01. The sequence goes on from JARGOB010000009.1 coordinate 59,215, forward strand.
TTTGGTTGTCTCATAGAAATTTGTCTCCCACTTCATTTCTAGTTAATTTGAGCGAAGCAAGATACGCGATGTTTATTACAAAAAAAAGGATAAAGGAATAATAAACTTTTATGGGTATTGCAGGTGTTACAAGTTAATAGCAATATATATGCATAAAATTTTGATGGGGTACGAAAACGGGGACTCTGTTCACGAGAACAAGCGCTACAGTAGGCCTTACTTTGTAAGGCTATTTGACTGGATCCCGGATCAGGGTCCGGGATGACAAAATCAAGCCCGGGATGACAATGTCAAACAGCCCTAGTCTTGCAACAACGAAATATCCGCGACTTGTGTAAACAACTGCCGTAACTGTTGTAACATTGCCAAACGATTCGCGCGTTTCTTTTTATCATCATCCATAATCATCACTTGATCAAAAAACGCATCAACCGGTTTTTTTAATTCCGATAACTGACTCAACGCCTCTGTATAGTTTGCTTTACCGTATAACGCATCAACACGTTTCGTTTGTTGTGCTAACTGTTTTGCCAAGCCACTTTCTGCATCGCTATCAAACAATGACTTGTCCAAATCTTTTGGAATCGTTTTACTGTTTTGCTTTTTGAGTATGTTGTGCACACGCTTATTCGCCGCCGCTAGCGTTTGTGCTTCAGGTAGCGATTGGAAATTTTTTACTGCTTGAATGCGCAAATCAAAGTCCAACGGTTGTGTTGGATGTATTGCAGACACCGACTCAAACACATCAGCACTCACGCCTTGATCAGCATAAAATGCTTTTAAGCGATCAATACAAAAATCAAACGTGTTTTGAACAGTGTCGTCATTGGTTAAAACACCTTTGTAATTTTTATGCGCAACCTTAATGAGTTCCATTAAGTCTAATGCCATCGGCGTTTCAATTAAAATACGCAACACACCCAGCGCCGCACGACGCAATGCAAACGGATCTTTATCACCGGTAGGCATTTGCTTAATACCGATAATGCCAACGAGTGAGTCCAATTTATCCGCAACTGCTATACAAGCACCAATAGGGCTGCTTGGAATGCTATCGCCAGCAAATTTTGGTGAATATTGCTGCCTGATGGCATCAACAACTTTGCTGTCTTCCTTGTCATGCGCAGCATAGTAAGCACCCATTGTGCCTTGCAACGACGGAAACTCACCAACCATCTCAGTAAGCAAATCACATTTGGCTAAATGTGCCGCACGCTTGGCTAACTTTTCATCACTATTGATTTTACGTGCCATCGATGCTGCCAATAAACCAATACGATGTGATTTATCTGCTAATGTGCCCAATTGTTTTTGAAACACCACGCGCTCTAAGGGCTTGCTGTGGTCCGCTAGCGGTTGCTTCAAGTCTTGGCGGTAGAAGAAGTCAGCATCAGATAATCGTGCGTTGATGACGCGCTCGTTGCCCTTGATGATGATCTTGGGGTCTTTGCTAACAAGATTACTGACCAAAACAAAGTACGGCTGCAAATTTCCCTGCGCGTCTGTTACCGCAAAACACTTTTGATGCGATTGCATTGAACAAATAAGTGCCTCAGACGGCACCGTTAAAAAATCACGCTTAAATTCACCTAACATAGCAACAGGCCACTCAACCAACGCTGTTACTTCAGATAGTAAATCCTTATCCAGCACAGCTTTGCCATGCTTAGCAACTACCTGGTTAATTTGATCAAGAATGATACTCTGACGCTGCTGATAGTTAACAATCACCTGACCTTCGTTTTTTAGTTGATCAACATAGTCACCAGCCTGCTCTAAACTAATCGCATCGGGATGCATAAAACGATGACCGTAGGTTTTGCGGTCCGTTTTAATATTGAGTATCGTCGCCGGCACCACTTGGCGACCAAATAACATCACCACCCATTTAACTGGGCGCACAAACTGCACATCACTAGCCCCCCAGCGCATCGGTTTGGGAATCGGTAACTGCTTTACAGCCTTCTCTACAATCTCTGGTAATAATTCCGCTGTCGACACCCCCGGCTTATCCACAGTGCACTGCAGATAAGTGCCCTTAGCTGTCTCAACTTTTTCAACTTCATCAACCGATACACCACAAGAACGCGCAAAACCCATACAAGCAAGTGTCGGGGCACCCGTTTTATCATACGCTGCCGCCGCACTCGGGCCTTGACGCACTATCTTGCGTGGTGGCTGCTTAACCACCAAACCATTAATCAATACCGCTAAACGACGCGGCGTCGCAAAACACTGGCTAGCACCATATTGTAACTCGGCTTTTTGTAAGCCAGCCTCAATCTGTTGCTGCAATGTTTCAGCTAACATCAATAAAGATTTAGGAGGCAGCTCCTCACAACCAATCTCAACCAAAAAATCTCTTGTTTCCACTTTTTTTAATCCTTCTGCCAAGTCATATTTTTTATACCCCTCAAACACCTCTATTTGGGCATTCTTTTCAATTCGGTTTCTTCATATCTTTTCTACCCTGTCACGCAAGCATCCAGGTATTATTTTTCTGGATCCCGGCTCGGGGGCCGGGATGACAAAACCATTACGCCACTTGCTCCGCACACAACGGAAAACCTAAAGCCTCGCGCGATTCGTAATACGACGAGGCCACCGACTGTGCCAATTTACGTACTCGCAAAATAAATCGCTGACGCTCAGTCACAGAAATCGCTTGCCGTGCGTCTAATAAATTAAATGTATGCGACGCCTTCAACACCATCTCATACGCCACCAACGGCAGTTGCTGCTTAATCAAATATGCCGCCTGCGATTCATAAAAATCAAACTGCTTAAATAATGCATCCACATCAGCATGTTCGAAGTTATATGTCGACATCTCCACTTCGTTTTGATGAAATACATCACCGTAAGTCACAGGACCAGCAGGTGTCTGCGCCCAAACAATATCAAACATACTGTCGACACCCTGCACAAACATTGCTAAACGCTCTAAACCGTATGTGATCTCACCTGTCACCGGCTTACACTCCAAACCACCGACTTGCTGGAAATAAGTAAACTGCGTCACTTCCATACCGTCTTGCCAGACTTCCCAACCCAAACCCCACGCACCAAGCGTCGGTGATTCCCAGTTGTCTTCAACAAAACGAATATCATGTACCAACGGATCAATGCCCAATGCGCGCAAAGAATCCAAATACAATTCTTGAATATTGTCCGGCGATGGCTTTAGCACCACCTGAAATTGATAATAATGCTGCGTACGATTAGGGTTGTCACCATATCGACCATCTGTCGGACGACGAGACGGCTGCACAAACGCCGCATTCCACGGCTCCGGGCCAATCGCCTTTAAAAATGTCGCTGGATGAAACGTTCCCGCACCCACCTCCAAATCATACGGCTGCAAAACCACACAACCTTGCTCCGCCCAAAAACGTTGCAACGTCAATATCATCTCTTGAAAAACCATTTCTTTTGAACCCTTCTGCCTATGTATTTTTTATACCTCCATAGTAGAGATATATTCAGACTTCACACTACGGAAGCATTTACACCCTTCTGCCAAATCACCTTTTAAAGCGCCTTGCTAGATTTTAGTTAAATCCATTTAAACTACCGAGGCCTTTTACACCAACCCCCAAAAACAAGGATGCCGGCCCTTTGGCCGGCATATAAACCCAATTACTGTTGCCCTCAACTAGCAGGGCTTAGCAATAACAAACTAGTGCTTAGCTGCGTTTGATTGGTCCACCGACTGAATCGCGGCTTCCAACCCAGCTTGTGATGTTGCACCAGGGATAAACTTAAAGTCTGTACCTGCACGGTTACCCACTATAAACGCAGGAGTACCCACTAACTGCAGCTTTTGCGCTAACTTAAAGTCATCTTTAACCACTTTATCAATCTCAGGGCTCTTCATGTCTTTATCTAACTGCTTCATGTTCAGTCCAACTTTCTTAGCTGCCGCTAACACTTTTGCATTGTTTAACGGATTAGCCGTTTTCATCAACGCTTGATGAAAAGCTTGGTACTTGCCTTGCTTGTTCGCAGCCAATGCCGCTTTTGACGCAAACTGCGAGTCAGCACCAAAAATTGGTAATTCTTTGTAAACCACACGCAAATTTTTGTTCTCAGCCATTACTTTCTCAACAACCGGCTCCATTTCTTTACAGTGACCACACTGGTAATCAAAGAACTCAACTAAAGTTACTGTTCCTTTTGGGTTGCCGCCAACAGGTGAGTCTGGGTTAGCAAAAATGTCATGGGCATTACTCTTAATTGCCGCTAATGCTACCGCTTGTTCTTTTTTAGCCGCTTGTTCGCGTAATTTAACCGAAGCAGCTACCAAAACTTTTGGGTTATTCACAATATAATTGTAAATAATTTTGTGCATCGCATCGACTTGAGCCGGTGTAAACTCAGCTGAGCTTGCCGCTGGTGCTGCCATACCTGAAGTTAAAAACCCCAAACCCACGCTAGCAATAGCGCCTATTGCAAATTGTCTGAATTTCACGTTCATGTTCCTTTGATAGTTTTGAAAGAATAAAATTAGGCTCACAATATACGCCTGCTAAGCTATGCCTGCAACCTCAGTCATCGCCAGCTGCATTTTTTTCATCGCATTTTTTTCTAACTGACGCACACGCTCAGCTGAGATCTGATATTCTGCGGCCAATTCATGCAATGTTTTTTTATTTTCACTTAACCAACGGTTCGCAATAATCGCACGGCTACGGTCATCCAGTGTGTCTAATGCTGCATACAGTGCATTTTCTTGCTTATTGCCCCATTCATTATCACTGACCTGCTGCTCAGGATTACAGGAAAGATCTTCTAGCGCATTTCCCGGTGCAACACTTAACCAATTTTTGCTGTCTTCATTATCTTCTGCTGTCACATCCAATGACTGATCGTAATTACTTAATCGCGCCTCCATTTGCACCACATCGGCTTTACTAACATTTAACTCATTCGCCACTGTTTCGATTTCTGCCTGACTTAACCAACCCAATTTTTTAGAGGCCTTACGTAGATTAAAAAATAACTTACGCTGCGCTTTTGTGGTGGCTATTTTTACAATACGCCAGTTCTTTAAAATGTACTCATGCATTTCAGCGCGAATCCAGTGAATCGCAAATGAAACCAACCGCACCCCAACATCGGGGTTAAAGCGTTTCACCGCTTTCATCAAACCAATATTGCCTTCTTGAATTAAATCTTCTTGCGATAAACCATAACCACTGTAACCTCGCGCCATACGCACCACTAAGCGCAAGTGCGACATGACCATTTTTCGCGCGGCTTCCAAATCACCAAAGTCACGCAACTTAGTGGCTAAATCCACTTCTTCTTCTTGCGTGAGTAACGGGATGGTATTTACCCAATGGATATACGAACTCAGGGTTCCAACGGAAAGCGAACGGTCAAGACAGAGTAAATCTTTCGTCATAATTATCGTCTCTTCAATATGATCTTTTTCTAGAGGGTGATTTTAACACCGTTTTTTGCGTTGTGCTACGGTATATCTACGAAATTCTTTGCTCTCTATTAATATATTAATAATATCTTAATAGTAGTTAATATAGTACGAGCAAAATCGCTGGATAAGCACCTTTTTATATTAAAAAACAATGAATTACAACGTTTTGAATCTGTGGATAATTCAGGGGAAAACTATTAGCTAGTAGGGGGTGAATCTGTACTAAATGGGGGGTGTTCGACTTGCCCCAACCTTGTTCATCGCTCTATACCATGTTTACACACAGCAAATTGTGGATAACTCTATTGTTAGCTGTATTTTATACAGCCCTGTATAACTTGGCTGAAACAATGTGAATAATCCTGGGGAAAACTGATCGTAAGTTTAGTCGCTTAGACATACCCCCACTTCATACCCAGGCTATACCAACATTATTGAGGGGGCTATGCCGTCATTATTTTTTCATAAGTAATTGAATAATAATTTAAAATAAGAGTTAACCACTTACCCACAGGCCCTATTACTATCACTATTATCTTTTAAATAATATATATTAATAGATAGTCAGGAAAACTGAGTTAATTAGGAAAAATGCTTATGAGCAATAAATCTGACGATTTAATAAGAAAGTCCGTGGGGGCTAAATGGCAATGGGAGTTTTTAATCTCGGATTCTTTTTTGTCATTCTTTGATTTAATTCCTGAGGCAGGCATTTTAAGCAATGAAGCAGGTGAAATCGTGTTAACCAACCAAACAGCTCAACGTTTATTTAATTATTCACAGCAAGAATTTCTTAAGGTGACAATAGAAGATCTAGTACCGCCAAAAATAAAACATGATCACGTACAAATGAGACAGTGGTTTTTTGAAAACCCTAAGCCACGCTTCTTAGAGGGGCGTAATTTAGAGCTGCAAGGGCGCAAGAAAGGCGGTGAATTATTTCCCATGGAATCATCACTGTTTGCTATTCACACAGATAAAGGGGTGCTAGCTGCTAATTTGTTACGTGATGTTTCCTCAAAGACAGCGGAACAAAAGGAAATTACGGAGTACGCGTTTGTTGATGCTTTAACCAATTTGCCTAATTTAAGGTACTTTCAAACTAACTTAAAGCGCAGTGCAGCCAAAGCTAAGCGCCACAAGCAAGCATTAGGGATTTTATTTATCGATCTTGACCACTTTAAGCCCATTAATGATAACGAAGGGCATAAAGTTGGCGATAGCGTGTTACAACAAATTAGCGCTCGCTTATTGGATACTGTCCGCGAGGAGGATATGCTGGCCCGTGTTGGCGGCGATGAGTTTGTTTGCTTGGTATACCCCGTAACTGAGATATCCACGCTCCATGGAGCAGCTAGGCGTATTTTGGATGTATGTAAACAGCCGATCACAATTGATAATCAGGATTTTCAACTATCCGCAAGCATTGGTATTTGTATGAGTGACAATGATGATTTTGATCCACAAGAACTTATGCACACAGCCGACAAGGCCATGTACCAAGCGAAGAAAAAAGGCGGCAACTGCTTTTTCTGTGTGGGTGATGAAGAGTAAAGCACTACGCTGTTAGGGTTTGACGCAAAAATTGACGTGAAGCCACCCACGCACCTACCAGGCCAAGAAGTCCACAAATAGCAATAACCACCCAGGCAAATGAAGCGCTGAGTAAATGCAAGTTGACTTGGTCTGCATAGGTGGCAGCAAATTGAGAGATAGGATTAGCTAACCAGCGAAAAAGCAAGGTGACTAACAGTAGAGCAATGGCACCACCCAATAAGCCGTAGAGTAAACCACGATACAACATTGGACGTATAATATACGACGCGGTTGCGCCAATTAAGCGCAATAAACTAATTTCCTGGCAATGTTTTTGTAAGCTTAAACGAATGGTGTTGCCTGTGATTAAAATAACCCCCAAACCAAACACGATTGCCAGTGCATAACACACGCGTTTTGCAATGGTCATTAAATAATAAAAACGTTTTACCCACAGTTGATCAACTTGTGCAGACGCCACCCAATTATTGAGCGGTAATTGAGCACGCAAGGCCGTAATGTGTGCAGGACTTTGTTGTGAACGGATCGGGGTGATAACAATAACGGCGGGCAGTGGATTATTCTTCAGTGAGCCGAGCACATTCTCGATACGCGCGACTTTTGCGAATTGTGCGAGCCCCTGGTTCGGTGAGATATATTGCGCTTGTTGGACCTTAGGATTGGCTTGAAGCTGCTTGATCAATAGGTCGGTTTGCACGCTCGAGATATCTTTTTTTAAATACAAGGTAATGCTTGGCTGATTGTGCCAATGTTGACTCATTTTTTGAGTTGAACCCAACAGTGTGTAAAAACCAATCGGTAAAGCCATGGCAATTGCAATGACGAGTAGGGTGGCAAGACTTTGAAACGGTGCGCGCGATAATTCACCTAAAGCAAAAAACAATGCGCGCAAATGACTGGTTAACCAAAAGCTCAAGCGGCTGTATTGTGGACTGTCATTCATGCGTATTCCCTTTCTTTGCTAATAACTTGACCTTGGTCCAAAGTGATAATGCGCTTATTCATGCGGCTGATTAACCCCAAATCATGCGAAGCAATCATCACCGTGACACCGACGGCATTAAATGCTGAAAATAAATCCATAATTTCTTTAGCTAATACAGGGTCAAGGTTACCTGTAGGTTCATCAGCCAATAAGATTGTTGGTTTAGTAATCACAGCGCGAGCGATACCAACTCGTTGCTGCTCGCCAGCAGACAGCTCGGCAGGATAGTGCTTTTCTTTGTGCAATAAGCCGACTTTATCCAACGCTGCTCGTACTCGCCGGCCTATTTCTTTTGGTTTAAAGCGCGCTATGTGTAAAGGCAGAGCTACATTGTGATAGATGCTGCGTTCTGGCAACAGTTGGGGGTTTTGAAAAATCATACCGATATGGCGGCGCAACTCAGGAATGTGACGCTTACTGATTTGATTTAAGTTTTGACCATTCAGTATGAGTTGTCCACGGCTTGGGGATTCCATCATCATAATTAACTTTAGCAGTGTGGTTTTACCCGCACCCGAATGACCCGTTAAGAAGCACATCTCGGCGGGTTCAATATGCAGGTTGATATTGTTAAGCGCTGTTTGGCCGTTGTAGATTTTTGAAATATTGATAAATCGAATCAAGTTTTTTCCTTAATGCTTCCCTGTTTTCCCGGTATTTATTGTAATCGCGGGCCTGACTTTTTCATTCTTGGTCCTGATCTGTCATTCCTGGCTTGACCAGGAATCCATACAGCGCAACGCGCTGTCTTGATCGCTTTGCGATCAATGGATCCCGGCTCGGGGGTCGGGATGACAGACTCAAGGCTGGGATGACAGACTCAAGGCCGGGATGACTGCAATCAGTCTTCCTGCCAAAGCGCATCAACAAAAGTTTGTGCATCAAATGGCTGTAAATCATCCATGCCTTCACCAACCCCAATAAAACGAATAGGTAAAGCCAACTCGCGTGCAATAGCAAATATAATACCACCTTTCGCACTGCCATCGAGCTTAGTTATACACAGCCCTGTTACGCCAATGGCTTCATGAAATGCTTTGGCTTGGTTTAATGAGTTCTGACCTAAGCTCGCATCGATAACTAACAATGTCTCATGCGGTGCGTTTTCATCGAGCTTGCTCATGACGCGTTTGATTTTTTTGAGCTCTTCCATCAAGTTGTGTTGTGTGTGTAAACGCCCAGCGGTATCAGCAATTAACAGGTCTTGTTGTTTAGCCTGTGTTGATTGCACCGCATCATAAATAACCGATGCACTATCAGCACCCGGCTGCTGCGCAATCACCGGCACATTGTTGCGTTCACCCCAGGTTTGTAATTGCTCAATTGCTGCCGCTCGAAAGGTATCGCCCGCCGCCAATAATAATGATTTACCCTGCTGTTGATAGTAATGCGCTAACTTAGCAATGCTGGTTGTCTTGCCCGCACCATTAACACCCACCATTAAAATCACAAATGGCTTGTGGGTAACTTCGAGTGGTTGACTCAAAGGAGCTAATAAATCATAAAGCTGCTGTTTTAATGCTTTAACCAACATCTCTGGGTTAGATAACTCTTTGCGCTTTACTTGCTTGGTCAGGTTCTGCAAAATTTGCTCGCTGGTATCGACACCAACATCAGCTGTGATCAATACCATATCTAATTCTTCAAGCAACTCATCATCAATGGTCTTCTTGCCCAAAACCAATGCGCCTAATTTGTCACTAAACTGATTACGGGTCTTACTTAAGCCAGCAGTTAGGCGCGATACCCAGCCTTTTTTTGTGTCTTTCTGTTTTTCTTGCTTTAGTGGTGGTTGTTCTGGTTGTTTCTCTGTCAGTTGCTGGCTTTCATTCGAATCAATATTTTCTTCGACGATGGCATCTGTTTGTTGGTCTTGTTTTGGCTGGTCTGACTCAGACGTAGGCTTCTTGTCTTTCTTTAAGAATTTAAACATCGGGGGTTTCCTGCTATGCTATGTTGCGCGCATTTTAGCACGTATTTGCACAAGGATTAATATTTTGGTATTTCACAAAAAAAACCTCCTACAGCTTTTTGCTGCAACAGCATTAGCTAGCTTAGTGTCTTTAACCGCCTGGGCAGACACCACCTACGATTTAGTACAAACACAACTCGATAACGGTCTGACTGTTATCGTAAAACCCGATCATCGGTCACCAGTCGAGGTCACGACGGTGTGGTATAAAGTGGGCGGCGCTTATGAGCATGATGGGCTAACTGGTATTTCACATGTGTTGGAACATCTTATGTTTCAAGGCACCAAAGATGTGCCTGAAGGTGTGTTTTTAAAGAAAATTACCGATGTCGGTGGTCGTTATAATGCCGTTACCACCGATGACTATACCAAATACTACGAAGTGCTTGCTGCGGATAAATTGGAACTCGGTTTAAAGCTTGAGGCGGATCGGATGCATAATTTGGTGCTGACACCGCATAAAGTGAAAAAAGAACTCAAAGTGGTGCGAGAAGAACGCCGTATGCGTACCGATGATAATCCGATGGGCCGCACTTACGAGCGCTTTATGGCGGCATCATTTCTTAATAGCCCTTACCACCACCCTGTGGTTGGTTGGGAAACCGATTTGAACCATATGACAGTCGCTAATGTTCGTCAGTGGTATAAAGACTGGTATCAACCCAACAATGCAGCGATTTTAATTGTGGGCGATGTCGACCCTCAAAAAACTATCGCGTTAGTAAAGAAATACTTTGGACCCATTCCTCAACACGCGATACCGCAACTTAAACCTCGTACTGAAGTGCCATCGCTAGGTCAAAAAAGTGTGAATGTGGATATCCCTGCCAAAACACCGTGGATGATTATGGGTTACCATACACCGTCACTCGTTACCATGCCTGAATCCAGTCAGGGCTGGCAAACTTATAGTTTATTAGTGGCTAGTGCTATTTTAGCGGGGGGTGAAAGTTCACGTTTGTCGAGACAGTTAGTTCGCGGTAAACAAATAGCAGCCGGTGCCGATGGTAATTACGACTTTTTAAGCTTATATACAGGTCTATTCGGTGTGTATAGTTTACCAACACCCGGCCATAACACAAACGATTTGCGTTCAGCGATATTGACACAAATTAATCAAATGAAAACGGAACCGGTTACACAAAAAGAATTAAATCGGGTCAAGGCACAAGTGATTGCCGCAAAAGTTTATCAACAGGATTCTATTATGGCGCAAGCGGATGAGCTTGGCAGCTATTGGGTGGTGGGTTTGCCGATTGAATTAAGCAATGAGTTTGTTAAAGGCGTAATGGCTGTCAAACCCGAGCAAGTAATGGCGGTGATAAAAAAATACTGCATAAAAACCAACTTAACTACTGCTATATTACAACCCCTTGCTATGTCGACAGGAGCTAAGTCATGAGAATATTAAAAGGCTTGTTGCTGTTATGTTTGCCGGTTTTTGTTTTCGCTACAACAAACGGTAAATTACTCGATATTCAGCAGTGGAAAACTAATAACGGTGTACCGGTTTACTTTGTACAAGCACAAACGATTCCAATGATAGATCTTAGTGTTATTTTTGCTGCGGGCTCGCAATATGATAATAAACAGTTTGGCCTAGCCAATTTTACCTCATCTTTATTGGGTGAGGGCACTACCACAAAAACAGCAAACCAAGTAGCCGATGCGTTTGCTTCTACTGGCGGCATGTTTAGTGTTAATGCTAATCGTGATATGGCAGCAGTTAGTTTGCGTACGATGACAGATGCAAAGTACTTTATTAATAATGTCGATACCTATTTGGATGTGTTAACTAATCCCCGTTTTGGTGAAAAGGCTGTAGGCCGCGTTAAAAAGCAACTGCTTACTGCGATTAAATTAAAACAACAAAATCCTTCAGCTGTTGCCGCCACCGCTTTTTATAAAGCATTGTATGGTAATGAGCCCTATGCACACCCGGTTTTAGGTACTGGAAAAAGCGTGCAAAACATCAATCGTAAAAGCATTGTTGGTTTTTATCAACAGCACTATGTTGCTGCTAATGCTGTCATTACTTTGGTGGGCGATTTAACTGTGGATAAAGCTAAAGCTTTGGCCGAAACCATCAGTACCTCACTAAAGCTGGGCAAGAAAACTTATCCACATAAATCTGCCGTTGGATTAAAAAAAGCTAAAACAGTAATGATTGCATTTGATGCCCGCCAATCTTCCGTTATCTTAGGTCAGGTGGGTGTATTGCCGCATGCAAAAAATAAAGCTGCACTAAATGTGGGTAACTTTATTTTAGGTAATCCCGGACTGGTATCTACGTTAGCTTTAGAATTACGTCAAAAACGTGGGTGGGTTTATGGCGTATCGAGCCAATTTAAAAATTTACAATTAAAAGGCCCTTTTTATATTGCGCTGCAAACCAAAGCATCACAAACGCAACCGGCATTAAAACTGTCACATCAATTATTGGCCGCACTGGTGAAATCAGGACCGACTGAAAAACAAGTGAATTTTGCTAAGCAATCAATGGTGGGGTCGTTTCCATTGGCAATGAGTTCGAACGCACAAATATCCAGCCTATTAAAGGGCATTGCATTTTACCATTTACCAACGAACTACTATGACCAATACTTACAGCGGTTAAAAAGCGTAACAGCAAAAGATGTAAAAAAAGCACTGCAGTCAGTGATTCATCCGAATCGTATGCTGTCTGTTGTGGTTGGTCCGGAGAAAAACAATGGCGCGGGTTAATCGTAAATTAGGGCAACTGCGTATTATTGCTGGCGAATGGCGTGGCCGTTGTATTCAGTTTCCGGCGGACTCTGGATTGCGACCCACACATGACCGAATTCGTGAAACTTTATTTAATTGGTTGCAAACGGATATTGCTGGTGCGAATTGCTTAGACTTATTTGCCGGCAGTGGTGCCTTGGGTTTTGAGGCGTTGTCACGCGGCGCAAAACACACAACCTTTGTTGAAAGTGATATTACTGTGTCGCAAGCATTAAAAGTTTCGCAGCAAAAACTGCAAACAGACAATGTCAGTATTTTTAATCAACCGTTTTCAGCCGATATGCCAGCTTTATCCACAGGTCCTTTTGATCTTGTGTTTTTAGACCCGCCGTATAATGAAGGCCTTATTGAACAAGCGGTGTTGTGGTTATGTAATAACGATATGCTAACAGAGCATGCGCACATTTATATTGAGTGTGAAAAGGAATACGACTTGTCGGTTGTGGATAAATATGTAGAACAGGTAAAGTTCAAACAGACGCGCCATATTTGCTACGGGCTTTATACCAACAAAGCCTGGTAGCTTTATGTAATTTGGAAGTTCAACTTCCAAATTACATAAAAAATGCTATAATTTCACCACACCCTATACCGACCTTGAGGCGCAACAGATGCAGATTAAAAGGGCAATTCAGCCGGAACTTATTGAAATGTCTAAGGTTTATCCGGTGGTAACTGTTGTCGGCCCCAGGCAGTCTGGTAAGACAACACTGGTAAAGGCGCTATTTAAGAATAAGCCTTATGTGTCATTAGAAAACCCGGATGATCGTGCTTTTGCATTGTCTGACCCAAGAAGCTTCTTGGGTAAATACGCGGGTGGTGCAATTCTTGATGAGATACAACAAGCACCCGAGCTGCTTTCTTATATACAGGGTATTGTTGATGAGCAAAATGAAAAAGGGTTGTTTATTTTAACGGGGAGCCATCAGCTAGCATTGCATCAATCAATTACACAGTCGTTGGCCGGCAGAACTGCGGTACTTAAATTGCTACCACTTAGTGTTGCAGAGCTTAATAAAACCACTCAATTTGATCACCTTGATCAATACCTTTACCAGGGCATGTACCCTAGAATTTATGATGACAAAATAGATCCAACTAAATATTATCGTGATTACGTTCAAACCTATATTGAGCGAGATGTCAGGCAGCTGGTTAATGTGAAAGATCTTGCGCAGTTTCAAAAATTTATTAAATTATGTGCTGGCCGTATAGGCCAGTTATTTAATGCGTCAAACTTGAGTAATGAGCTAGGTGTTTCACACCATACGATTCAGCAGTGGTTATCTATATTAGAGGCATCGTTTGTCACCTTCCGCCTAGAGCCCTATTTCGAAAACTTAGGTAAGCGCATTACAAAATCGACTAAGTTGTATTTTACAGATGTCGGACTTGCTGCCTATTTATTAGATATTCGCGACGCAAGTCAGATTGAGCGAGACCCTTTAAGAGGGAACTTGGCAGAAAATTTTATTGTAATGGAGTTTGTAAAGAATGCTTTAAACTTAGGTCAAGACCCTACTTGTTATTTTTATCGTGATAGCAATGGTAATGAGGTGGATTTAATATATAAGAAAGCCAATCAGCTTATCCCTATAGAAATAAAATCATCGCAGACATTCCATAGAGGTTTTTTAAAGGGGCTCGAATACTTTCAAAAGCTTGTACCTAATCGTTGTTTGAATGGCTATGTTGTTTATGCGGGTGAGCAAGAACAAAAAACTGGTTTGTTTGAGGTGGTTAACTACAGGCACATTGATAAAATTATCGCCGGAATATATACATAAGGTGAACAACATGCGTTTATTAAACTGGATTCTCATTTCAGTTTTTTGTTTCACGTCAGCGTATGCCAATAGTTTCGATAATAAAATTCAAGTGATTGTTTATCGCGATATCCAAAAATATAATATTCCTGGTGTGAGTTTAGCAATTTACCTGCGGGGGGGGCTTTTATCAACAGCTGCTGATATAGCACACTGGTATCACTCGATAATGACAGGGCAAGTGATATCATCACGCCTAACAAACCAATTGACCAACGGTGTGCCAACCAATGCGGGTTTTGTTTATCCTACGTTAGTTGGTTCTAAACCATTTGTTGGTATTACGACCCTTTATTATGGCTTAGCGGTCGTGAAGCAGCACTTACCACAATATAATATGGACGTTTATTTCCATGGCGGCCGCGAGCCTGGTTATATAGGCACGAATATGTTTTTACCAAAATATAAAGTGTCGTTTGCTTTATTAAGCAATCTTGAAAATGATTATATCGAAGACCCACAAAATGAGTTTTCTGCAGATATTATTGCTGCGATTGTTGATGATGAAAATCACAAGAAGCATTAGCTTGCAATAATACGCCAATTACGTTACGTTGGTGGCGTTACGTAACATACATAACGCGATTGGCGCAATTGGTAACTATATGAAAAATAGAGATTTATTCCCGCAAGGCTATGCCACAGGTGATGCTTTTTGTAATCGGATAAGCGAGAGGAAAGACCTAGCCCACTATATGCATCACAGCCAACATGTGGTAGTTATGGCTCCACGGCGTTATGGAAAATCAAGTTTAATCCAGCAGGTGCTACTAGATACTAAATTGATAGGTACACGTATTGACTTGTTACCAGCCACTAATATTTATTTTGTTACCAAGGCTGTAAAAAAATCTTTTTATGAAGTAGCAGAAACGATACTGCCTAAAACCGAAAAAGCAAAACTCAATCTCATTAAATTTATTAAAACCCTACACCCGAAACTAAAACTGGGGATGTTTGGTCAATCAATAGAACTAGCGCTATCTGATACCCCTGAAAATAGTATTAGTGAAATGTTGCTGGGGCTCGATGCTATTGCCACAAAAGTAAATAAAAAAGTGGTGATTTGCTTTGATGAATTTCAACAAATCAGTGAATTTAAAAACCACCATACGATAGAAGCTTCCATTAGGCATGCGGTAGAGGCTAGTCAGAATATCTCTTATATTTTTTCTGGTAGTAGCCGACACCTATTGAGCCAAATGTTTAACTCAAAAAGTCGTCCATTGTATCGATTGTGTGATTTGATGGAAATTGATCGCATTCATTTTGATTCCTATTTTCCTATTTTGTTAAAACGCTTTCATCAACGATGGACAAAGGATATATCAGAGGCGGTTATTAATGAGGTGCTTAGCTCAACTGCATGCCATCCGTTTTATGTTAACAGTTTGTGCCGATTATTATGGCGTGAAGATAAAATACCTACAGTAGCCTCTGTGCAGAAACAATGGCAACAGTATGTGCTATCACAGCAAAAATGGATTAGAGACGATTTGGTTAGATTAACGCCCAACCAAAGAAATATAATTGCGGTATTGGCCTTTTTTCCAACCAACGAACCTTATGCAAAAGATTTTGTTGAAAAAGTCAGAATGAGCGGATCTAGTTTACAAGCGGCTATGCAAAAACTACTAAAACTGGATATGGTGCATCAGTCAGTTGGTCAGTATAAAGTGCTTGATCCAGCTATGGCGGAGTATATGAGACAAATTGAAAGCTTTGATTTTATTGAGGGTTGACCGTCTGTTTTGTCTGGATACCGGCTCGTGGGCCGGTATGACAAGGTGTGGACCGCTATGGCAGGGTATAATTAAGTATCTATATTCTCTGCTAATAATGCATTGGCTTCGATAAACTCGCGGCGTGGTTCTACTTGGTCACCCATTAACGTCGCAAAAATAGCATCGGCACCAATGGCATCTTCGATATTCACTACCATCATGCGGCGTGTTTCTGGGTCCATGGTGGTTTCCCATAATTGATCTGGGTTCATTTCACCTAAACCCTTATAACGCTGTGTGGATAAGCCTTTTTGTGCTTGCTGAGTTAACCATTCCATTGCAGTGTAAATATCATCAATAGGATATTCCGTATCGCCCATTTTGATATACGCATCTTGGTCCATTACTTCATTAATCGTGTTGTAGTAATCAGCAATCAGTTTGTAATCTTTAGAGTTAATGATTTCACTGTCGATTGAAATGCTTTTCGTATTACCATGTGTCATTACTTGCACTTTAACGGCATAATTATCTGAATCACTTGGCGGCACCACTTTGATGCTGTAACTGATGTTGGAGTGCTTAGCATTGCGTTGCTCTAACAATTCTAGTAAGCCATTGCTCCAATTTTCAATTTCTTCTGGTTGTTGTAGGTTAGCTGCTAGCAATGGAGTGTGCCTCGCTAAGCTGTTTACAACATCAGACGGCATGCGTTTGCTTAATTTAATTAAAGCATGCGACGCATCTTTAAATTTATTAGCAATATTTTCGAATGCCGTGCCAGCAATGGCGGGTGAATCTTTGCTTGGATGTAACACGGAGCTTTCCATGGCTAACTGAATCAAGTAAGACTGCAGTGCATCATCGTCTTTTATGTAGCGCTCTTGTTTGCCCTTTTTAAGCTTATATAGTGGTGGTTGCGCAATAAAGATATGTCCGCGTTCAATTAATTCAGGCATTTGACGGTAGAAAAATGTTAATAACAATGTGCGAATATGTGAGCCATCGACATCGGCATCGGTCATGATCACAATGCTGTGGTAGCGTAACTTGTCTGGGTCGTATTCTTCACGACCAATACCACATCCCATGGCGGTAATTAGGTTACCCAACTCAGCTGAGCCAAGCATTTTATCAAAGCGGGCTTTTTCCACATTAAGAATCTTACCGCGTAACGGCAAGATGGCCTGTGTACGACGGTCACGTGCTTGTTTTGCTGAACCACCCGCCGAATCACCCTCAACAATATACAGTTCTGATAGTGCTGGATCTTTTTCTTGGCAATCAGCGAGTTTACCAGGAAGGCCTGCGATATCCAGTACGTTTTTACGTCGAGTCATTTCACGTGCTTTACGCGCGGCTTCTCGTGCCCGAGCCGCATCAACGATTTTCATCACGATGATTTTGGCTTGCTTAGGTGTTTCAATTAAAAATTCTTGTAACTTTGTACCAATGGCTGATTCAACCACCGGTTTAATTTCTGACGACACGAGCTTGTCTTTGGTTTGTGAAGAGAACTTTGGATCTGGCACCTTAACTGACAATACAGCTGTTAAACCTTCACGCGCATCATCACCAGTTGTCATTACTTTGAGCTTTTTGGCAATTCCCTCTTTCTCGATGTAGTTGTTCAGTGTGCGCGTTAGTGCAGCACGGAACCCGGATAAGTGAGTACCACCGTCTTTTTGTGGAATATTGTTGGTAAAGCAGAAGATGCTTTCCTGGAAGCCATCATTCCACTGCATGGCCACCTCAACCGTAACCCCTTCTTTTTCATCAGAAAAATAGAAAACATTGGGGTGAATTGGCGTTTTATTGCTTGATAAGTGCTCAACAAATGCCCTGATGCCGCCTTCATACTCAAAGTCATCGTGTTTGCCGCTGTTTTCATCTATTAGCTCAATGCGGATACCTGAGTTTAAGAAAGAAAGCTCTCGTAGGCGTTTGGCGAGAATATCGTAGTGAAATACGGTGTCAGTAAAGATGTCAGTGCTTGGTAAAAAGCGTATCTCTGTGCCCTGCTCGTTGGTTTCACCAATGGCTGTAATTGGGCCTTGTGGATCACCCAGCTTGTATTCTTGTTCGTAGAGTTTGCCACCTTGGCGAATTTTTAGTTCGAGTCTTTCAGACAGCGCATTCACAACAGATACACCCACACCGTGTAAACCACCGGAAACCTTGTAGGCATTGTTGTCGAATTTACCACCCGCATGCAGCACCGTCATGATGACCTCTGCTGCGGACTTGCCTTCTTCGTGCATACCAACCGGAATACCACGACCATTATCTTTTACGCTGACACTGCCATCTGTATGAATAGTAACGGTAATTTTTGTACAATGACCAGCTAAGGCTTCATCGATTGAGTTATCCACCACCTCAAACACCATATGGTGTAAGCCAGTACCGTCATCGGTATCGCCGATATACATCCCGGGTCGTTTGCGCACTGCATCGAGCCCTTTTAATACTTTAATGGTGGATTGATCGTATTCGTTTGTTATGTCATTCATTCAGCTTAGCCCTTTGAAAAATCAACGTTCTGTCGTTGCTAAATAGCAGCCGATTATACCACGGTTGCGGGCTTTTGTTGATGTTTTAGCCGCTGTTTTTAACGGTTTTTGCGGGTTATATTTGGCGAGATAAATGCTGCTTATTGTGGGCTTCGGATAATCATAATTAAGCGCCATAATTCATCGTAAATCAGGTTAGGGTACCTTTCTCCCGAGCGGATATCCCTATCCTCGTACTCCTTTACGTTCCCTGTATCGTACGCCGCTCGAAAGGTACCCTAACCAGCCTTACTTGTCATGCCAGTTCAACCAATAATCATTTGTTGATTAAATACACTGGAAAGTCGTTATTTCGTGCAAATAATGCGCAGACTATACTTAAACACCTATTCAATCATTGAGTTAATGTTTCACGTGAAACATTGGTTGGGAGTTGTTTCATTGAATATCTGCCATCACTGAACATAAGGTTCGTTATACTCCATGATCATTAGAGGGTTGATCTATAGGGGGGGACGTATTTATGCTGCTTGATGTGCTGAGATGCAACCATTACTAACATGGTGCGTTTCAGTAGGTAATCGATCAATAATCGGTTGGAACAAGTGCTGGTGTATACCAGTTATCAACGTTTGGGCGTTGATTTGCTGTAAAACCTCGGCTAAACAGTCAATTTTTTGGTTATCCAGCTCAGAGACTAAGTCATCAATTAAATATACCGGAGTCGTGTGGCTGTGTTGGCTTAACAATAAGCCTTGAGCAAAGCACAGTGCATAAACAGCTAGCTTTTGCTGGCCTTGCGACAATACTAAGTGTGCTGGCAAGTCATCCAAATACATTTGCATATCTGCACGGTGTGGGCCTTGTGTGGTGTAACCGACCTGAGTATCACGAAAGTAAGCGGCATTTAGTGCTTCTGCGTATGAATATTCTGTATCCCAGCCAGGTTCATAACATAATTGCAGTTGATAGCCATCTAGCAATACAGTTAACAGTTCCTGCAATACCGGCTGTAATGCATCTACATAGGCTAAGCGAAGCTGATGAGCGTTTTCCGAGTGTAAAATAAGCTCTGAATCCCAAGCGCTGACTTGTTCACGTGAAACACGATCCTTTAGTGCAGCATTACGTTGCTTTAGTGATTTTTGTAATCGCGACCACAGCGGCCCAAATTGTGTATCTTGATAAAATACACCCCAGTTTAAGTGACTGCGACGTAACTTCGGGCCGTCAGTAAAGTAGCGGTAGCTGGTGGTGGTTAACAGCTGGCTGGGCAAGTGCGCGGACAGTGCGGATAGTGATGTTTTATTGGCACCATTGATCTTGATCTGGCTTTTACCCTGTGTATTGCGCTCATAACCTAGCGCATACTCTTTGCTGCCATGGTTTATTTCCGTAAACAAAGTAAAAGCCTCAGTGCTGTGTTTAATCAGCCGTTCTTGCTGGCTGCTTCGAAAAGACCTTCCATAAGATAATAAATACACGGCCTCTAATAGACTGGACTTGCCTGCGCCATT
This sequence comes from Coxiellaceae bacterium, assembly GCA_029212925.1. GTDB lineage: Bacteria > Pseudomonadota > Gammaproteobacteria > Coxiellales > Coxiellaceae > JARGNX01. The sequence continues at coordinate 79,512 of JARGOB010000009.1, forward strand.
TTCACCAATAAATAAATTAATCTGTGGGCTTAGAGATAATTCAGCGTGTGCAATATTACGAAATTGTTGCAGCACCAATTTATTCAGTTGCATTTGAGTCTACTATAGTAGCGTTAAAGTCGCATAGGCATAATGACGTAGAGTGTTGCACCATCGTCTTCATCGCTATCGGATTCAACCAACACACTGCTGTTACTGTCAGTGAATGTGAGTTTAATCATGTCAGAACGAATGGTATTCAACACGTCTAACACGTAGGTAACATTAAAACCAATATCGATTTCATCCTGGTCGTAATTAACAGCGATATCTTCTTCTGCCGCTTCATGCTCAGGGTTATTAGCGAGAATACGCAATAAATTATCGTGCAATTCAAAGCGCACACCGCGAAATTTTTCATTACATAAAATAGCTGTGCGTTGTAATGCGGCTTTTAATAATTCACGTTCTAGCAGTAATATCTTCTTGCCGTTACGTGGTATTACACGTTCATAATCTGGAAAGCGCCCTTCGATTAATTTAGACGTAAAGGTAAAATCATCGCCAGTGACACGTAGGTGATTAGTGCCAATCGAGACTTCAACGGGAGTATCGCTATTATCAAATAAGCGCATTAACTCAACAATGCCTTTGCGCGGTACGATGACCTGGCTCTGAAACTCATTATGAACTGCTGCGGGTGTCTCACTAAGCGCTAAACGGTGACCATCGGTGGCTACTGCACGTAATTTACCTTGTCTGGTTTCCAGTAAGAGTCCGTTTAAGTAGTAACGAACATCTTGTTGGGCTATAGCGAAGTAAGTACGTTGGAACAAACCCAGTAGTTCCTGTTGTGGAATAGTAAACGTAACTTGGCTGCTGTATTCCTCAATATTAGGGAAGTCTTGAGCAGGTAAGGTCATCAAGGTAAAACGACTACGCCCTGATTTTAGCGTCATCTTGTCGTTATCTTGAATTAATTCCATTTCTGCTAATTCAGGCAAAGAGCGACAAATTTCCATCAGTTTGCGCCCTGGCAGGGTAATTTGGTCCGTTTCAGTGTCAGCATGTAACGCCGATTGCCCGATAACTTCAACCTCGAGGTCGGTACCAGTAATGGATAAGGTATTTTGTTGCGCCTTTAATAGCACATTCGACAAAATCGGTAGCGTCTGCTTCTTTTCTACCACACCCATAACACGTTGCAATGGTTCTAATAAAGTTTCGCGTTGTAATTGAAGCTTCATCATCAAAGATACTCCTGTTAAGCCGATAAGATCCGCAAAAGATTTTTATAGTCTTCCTGTATATCCAAACTGCTGTTTAACAGTTCGGCAATTTTACGACAAGCATGCAAAACAGTGGTATGGTCGCGACCACCGAATGCATCGCCAATTTCTGGAAGACTATGATTTGTAAGCTCTTTTGATAGCGCCATGGCCACTTGGCGAGGTCTGGCTATCGAGCGGCTGCGTCGTTTAGACAGCAGATCTGCAATCTTTATTTTGTAATATTCGGCAACGGTACGTTGAATATTTTCCATGGTTACCAGCTTTGCTTGCAGTGTTAATAGGTCTTTAAGTGCCTCACGCGCGAAGTCGATGGTAATCGGTTGACCAGTAAAGTGGGAATTCGCGATAACTCTTTTTAATGCGCCTTCGAGTTCACGTACATTCGATTGAATATGTTTAGCAATAAAGAACGCTACCTCATGTGGCAGTTGTGTCTTTGATTGTTCGGCTTTGGTCATTAAAATGGCAACCCGCGTTTCTAGTTCAGGTGGTTCAATCGCGACGGTTAAGCCCCAACCAAAACGAGACTTTAAGCGCTCTTCTAAGCCATTAATTTCTTTCGGATAGCGATCACAGGTTAAAATTATCTGCTGTTGACTGTCTAATAGTGCATTAAAGGTATGAAAAAACTCTTCTTGTGAACGGTCTTTGCCCGCGAAGAACTGGATATCATCAATTAATAGACAATTCACACCACGGTAATAGCGTTTAAATTCATTCATTGCGTTACGTTGCAGCGCTTTGATCATATCAGCCACAAAACGCTCGGAATGCAGGTAAAGTACCTTGGCGTCTGGATTGTGCTGTTGAATAAAGCTACCGACCGCATGTGCCAAGTGGGTTTTACCTAAACCAACACCACCATATAGAAAGAGTGGGTTATAGGCCTGGCCGGGATTTTCGGCCACCTGCATTGCAGCAGCGCGTGCCAATTGGTTAGATTTGCCTTCAACAAAGTTATCAAACACAAAATTCGGATTAAGGTTTGAGCGCGTTGGGCCTGAGGGCACTACGCTACGATTATTACCAGCCGGAGGACTGGTTGCGACACGTTGTGCTGCCGCTGGAGCGCGCGATGCTTGTGTTGTAGCTGACGCACCGGCTTGGTTATTGCTGGCAGTATTTCCGCCACCACCATTACCACCTTGGCGACTACCGATAACTAAACGCACAGTTGGCGCCTCGCCATTGGACAGTTCGTCGAGCAATTGCTTAATGCGCGCCATGTACTTGTCGTTGACCCAATCAATCACAAAGCGATTTGGCGCATATAACACCAGGCAGTTGCCTTCCTGCGTTTGTTGCAGTGGTCTAATCCATGTATTGAATTGTTGCCCAGCAATTTCTTCGTGTAGACAGCTTAGGCATTGTTCCCATAGTTCAGCAACAGTTGTTATTGATGCGTTCACATCGTTTTCCTTTGTTATTTTATTGACATGATATCAACAGAAGTGGATAGGTTATCCACAAGGAAGTCTATCATAGTACAGACAACTCTAGAGGTCTATAGCTAGTGTGCATAACCCTAAATATCAACTATATTTGTGCAGATGGTATACAGGGTTTTTGGCTGGTGGGCAAAATGAAACTGTTCAAACAAATAATGTTCATTTCACTGATTGTGCTTAGTGGACAACTTATGGCAACAACGAGCAGTACTGCAGTACCCGTCATTTTCTCTACCGACATTGCCACCGGGCTAATTGACATACACGGCGGTGTTGGCGCTATGCCGGTAGATGTAAACCTCAATGCCAGCCATGATCACGATGCCGCCTTTACCGCGCAAGATGTTGACGACGGTTTGACGGTAGCGATGGCGTTGAACTTAGAAGCCCAAGGCAAGGTGAAGGTGCTCGGTATTATTCCTACCTATGGTAATGCTTCGTTACCCGCAGAGATGTTAGTAGCACATAAAATAGTGCGTGAGCTTAAGAAGAAAGACACGCCAATAGTACCTGGAGCTGTTAGCCAGTACAGTCAAACATTACAACCGACACCGCAATGGTCGGCAGATAAGACTAATATTTCAGTTAAACAGGCATTTGCACATGCATGTAAAAATGCCGGTGTTGAGAAAATGAAAAGTTTGTTACAACACTCAGCCAAGCCAGTCACGATATTAGCTATTGGTCCATTGACAGACGTGGCTTGTTTATTGGTGTCATATCCAAAAGTTAAACCTCATATAAAGCGTATTATTATGTTGGCGTCACAATTGAAGGGGGAGCCGCTAATCATTAACGGTAAAACAGTGAATGATTTTAACTTTAGAATGGATCCAACGGCAGGTGCGATATTATTGCGTTACGCGGATGGTGTGCCAATCACTTTGATGTCATTTGCACTGACCGGTCAAACATCAAATATAAAGAATCAAGCATCAAAACAAAACCGGCTGATGTCGTTTAGTAGTAAAAACTTAAAAGGCCCCGTCAATCCAACACAGCAACAAAGCAAAAGCCTGCAGTGGTTCATCAATGCAGCAACAATAAGAAATACTTTTTGGTATGGTGTTTTTGGTTCGGATGAGGGGCCATTTGACCAATACACACTAATGCGTGCGCTCTACCCTGAGTTATTTACTTGCGAGACAGCTAAAGCATATGTGCAAATGTGTCCGTACCCTGCATGGAGTACCAAATACACGGGAGTGGCGAAACCTTATAATTCGCCTAATAATCCATGCACCGATCATGGCTCGTTGCATGGCGCTTCTTTGGCATCGATACCTGCGCAATTAATTGTAACTACTATGAAAGATAACGGCCCCTTGGTGAGAGGCGTGCCGGGTGTAGATGGGAACATTCCAGCGTTTGAAAAGGCTAAAGCCGTTACCGTTCAGGTGTGTACGAACTTTAAAAATGATCAAGCCTTTAAACGATTCAAGCAAATCATTTACCAAAATACTTGGTAGGCCCTCGTTCTATTTTATTTAGTGTGCAAATGGATCCTTATGTTTTACCGGTGGCTTAGCGTAGCGACTTACCATGCTAGCAATTTTACGCGCAATGGCATTGGCAGAGCGTGATGTGGCTAACACACCACCATAAGGTGCATTCGATTCAGCAGTGGTTAACATTTTATAGGTACGTGTGGCTAGCACATGGTTATTACTGTTTCGTATCAGTGTCGCTTTTAGAATTAAACGCACTTGACTGTCAGGGCGAATAAATTCTTGTTGTAATGCAATCAACTTAGTGTCTAGTCGATAAGTGGTATTGCCACTAAACGGTGGTGTAACAATCGCATAAAAATAATGACTGTTACGTATTGCGCTTTCAATGATGGGTAATAATAATTTTGCTGGTGAAGCTACCCATTTATTTTTAGTAAATGTTTGCAGCCGATGCGGTGTGCGCACGTAAATCATTTTATCAGTTTTATAGCCGGACTCTGCTGTCGGTGTGGTGATTAACAGTGACTGCGCCGTACGCGCACGGCCCATACCAACCGCTTGTTGGTTATTGGTAATGCTAAACTTCGCAATTGGTGGTAGCTTTACTGGCGAGCAAGATATTAGTAGTAAGCTGCCTGCGGTGATCATGCCATATTTTAATAGTTTCATGATTAGTTACCCCCTTTCGCTGGGCCTTCACCAGGACCTGGTTCTGGCGGTTCAGTACCGCGAATAAGTATTGATGGGTTACGTGATATTTCATCACTGAGTGTGGTAAAGCTGCCCATCATTTGATTGAGACGACTTAACAATTGTTCGGCGTTTGGCATCAATTGATCGCTAAAGTTTTGTATGGTCGTATTAGTTTTTGCTAATGTTTGTTTAGCGGCATAGCCTGTTTGACCTAATGATTGCGCAGTGTCTTGGAATGAGGCTAATGTTTCTCTAGTTTGTTTAATCATCGCCGGGAATTGTTTGCTGGCCGCTGATGTGTTTTTCAATATGTTTTCCATGGAGGCTAAGCTAGCATCGATACGGTTCGCATTATTTGCAATTGTCCGTGTAATGGTATCAATGTGTGTTAGGCTTTGTTGAATTGATTTGCGATTTTTTGGACCCAATAAAATATTCAAGCTTTGTATGGTTTGCTTCATTTCAGCAGTGACTTCTTTTAGTGAGCTTTCCAAATCATCGATCAATGATAATTGGCTAGGAATGAGCGTCCATTTTTCGCCAGGTTTTGGTTTTAATAATTGTGCCTGTTTTTTATTAGACTTTAAGGCGATAAACTTACCGCCTGTTAAGCCAGCCGATTCGATTTCTGATGTGGTAGCTACAGTAACAGGTGTGCCATGCTTTACTTTCATATAAATCACGACGTCTTTGTAGTTTTTAGGGTCGAATTTAATTTTAGAGATATGACCAACGGTGATACCATTTAATCGTACTAGACTTTCTCTTTCTAAGCCGGTAACGCCCTCACTAAAATACGATACATAGTGATCGTACTTGACTGAGCTATCCATGGCTGTCATCCAAAACACCATAAAGATAAAGGCACCGATTAATAAGAAACCGATAATGCCGATAATAGTAAAATTAACCTTTGTATCCATGCTACACCTCTTCCGTCGGGTTCGGATAATTCATTTCATTAATATGCGCACCATAAAAATATTCTTGTATTAACGGATGCGGGTTTTTGCAAAGTTGTTCAACGGGTGCAAAGTCGATGACTTCACCCTCACCTAAAAATAATACGCGATCTGTCGCGCGTCGTAATGTGTCGACATCGTGCGTGACCATTACAAATGTAATGCCGAGCAAGTTTCGTAGTTCTTTAATTAAGTCGTCAAATAAGCGCGCACTGACAGGATCCAAACCTGATGAGGGTTCATCTAAAAAAACTAATTCTGGGTCTAGCACAATAGTACGGGCCAATGCCGCGCGCTTCGCCATGCCGCCACTAAGCTCAGATGGCATTTTACCCGCATCTTGTTCTTTTAAGCCAACCAGTTTTAATTTTAATAATGCTAATTCTTTTTGGGTGGATTTTTTTAACATACTGAACTGTCGCACGGGGAATACAATGTTTTCCCAAACTTGTAATGAACTAAATAATGCCAAGCTTTGAAACATCACACCCCATCGACGCTGCACCGCCATCGCTGCTTTATCGCCACAGGTAACGACATCAGTATCAAAAACATTAATGGTACCAGAGGTGGGTTGACGTAACATTAAAATACTGCGCAACAAAGTGGTTTTTCCACAACCGCTGGAGCCGATAATCGCAATAATTTCACCGCGATTAATCGAAAAATTTAAGCCTTTATGCACCCACTGACTACCGAGCTTGTTCTTTAAGTCGATGACTTCAATAATGGGCTTGTCGTGGTCAACAATATGCATATTATACGTTCCAACTAAACAATACCGAAGACAGTGCGTCGGCAATAATAATTAAAAATAAGGCTTGTACCGCGCTTTGTGTGGTGCGTAAGCCCACGCTGTTAGCGTTTTTTTCAGCACGAAACCCTTGGAAGCAGCCGACCATAGTAATCAATATGGCAAATACCGGTGCTTTCAATAACCCAATTAGAAAGTATCGCAGTGGGACCTGTTGATGAAAGTGGGTGATAAAGGTATAAAAGCTGATGTTAGCGGCAACTTTTGCGGTAAGCATGGAACCAAACATCCCCCAGATATCTGCCCAGATAGTTAATAGTGGCAATGCAATGACAACACCAATAATCTTGGGAATAACTAATAGTTCTAAGGGCCGTATGCCCATGGTTTTAAGCGCATCAACTTCGTCATTGACGATCATGGTGCCGATTTGTGCTGAGAAGGCAGTTCCCGTTCGACCTGCTGCAATAATCGCCGTCATTAAGGGGCCAAATTCACGCAACACTAACAGACTGGAAATGTTCACAATAAATAATTTCATGCCATAGGCGGCAAGTTCTTGCAGCATTTGATAACCCAGCACAATACCGACTAAAAATACCAATAAGCCAGCGATTGGCATCGCCATATAACAGTTGGTATGGAATACCGAAGCAATGGCGCGCACTGAAAAATAGCGTGGATGACGAATGGCATGACCAAAGCAAAAAATCACACGACCAAAAAAAGAGAATAAGCTTAGCAGCACTTCAAACTTTTTATAAAGCCAGTAGCCAAGCATATAAAAGGTGCCAGGAAAAGGATGTGGTGGGATCCTGTGATCGTAGTCCATTTCTTTGGCGATGATCTGTAATAGTTTTGTAAAGTTTTCGGACAGGCCGACAATCTCGACATTTTTTTTCTTTTTCTTGAAAATATGGATCAGCTTTTGGATAAGCACCGCACCAGCGCTGTCGAATGATTTAACTTCTGACATATCGATGGTTAAGCCATGATGACCTTTCTTTGAGATGGTTTTGATTTCTGCTTCGATGCGCCCTAATTGACCAATGATCCACTTGCCGTGGCACTTAAGGTGCTTGTAGTTATCGATAACTTCGAAGTCGGCAACGCCTGGCTCTGCCGTCACGTCCATATGACATCCTTTTTACTGCATAAATAGTGGAGCAATTGACACTATAGTATTGTGCCATTGTTTTTACCATGGCGCCACTGCGCAATGATTGCGCAAGCCTTGCGGTGCTTTTAAAGTAATATTCTTTCGAGTATGATTTCACTCAGACACTCAAGAGCATGGAGGCGTGTAATGAAAAAAACATATAAAGGCTTATTTTTTGCTGTCTTAGTATCTGTTTCAGTTATAGCGAACGGATTAACTATTAGTGATGTATTTGATATTGGTGCTAGCCATGGTGATCAGCTTAGCAAGGTTACCGCTACGATTTCCGGCGGCACGGCACCATATACGCTTCAATCTGCTACGTATACTCTATACACAAGCACCGATTGTACTACAGGCTCACAAAGCATAATCATATCTGGTTTAAGTGGTCAGTACCCCCAAATTGTTAGCGGTACCCCTGTTTATTTTCGTGGTAGAGCTGCGGGAGAGGGTGCTAAAAGGAATAGCGGTGGCGGTCCGTATAACTCGATGAAAGTCGGTGCTTTTCTGATTAGGGACGATAACGATGACACCGCCAATGTGACTACTCTTACGAACGGGGATAATAATGGCTGCACTGAAATAACATGTCAAATTGACACCCCGCCTTATAATTGTGCTATTAAAGAAGGGGAGCCACAAGGTTCGCAAACAATAAACATAACATCTTTTAGCTAAGGAAGGTAAATGGCAATAAGTGAAGACAATAAAGTACTGTCCTGGGGGCAAGGCCCAAAAGTTTATCAGTTAAGTGGACAGAAACATACTATGTCTGGCCCTTGCTTTGAAACCCTCGTTGAAACGAAGGCTGGTAGAACAGATGCCTTTAGTTAGCATATAACAATTACCATCGTTGAATTTTGCTTTAACACCATCAGTGTTGGCCTTTGAAGTTAGCTACTGTAAATGGTGATGCTATGGGCTTAACGCAAGCAAAAGCGGTTTAGGCTAACCAAAAACATAATCAATCGCAGCCATGCGCACAGCGGTACTATTTTCAACTTGTTGCAGAATAACTGACTGTGGACCATCGGCAACGGATGAAGCAATCTCAATACCGCGGTTTATTGGGCCGGGATGCATAACGATGGCATCGGCTTTGGCGAAGGTTAATAGTTCTTCAGTTAAACCATATTGCGAATGAAAGGTTTCATTGGTGGGGTGTTTACGTTTGTCGATACGTTCTTTTTGAATGCGCAGACAATAAACAATATCGGCGTTTTTTAGTCCTTCACGAATGCTAGCGTGATGCATCACGCCGTCAGTGACCAATTCAGGCGCCATCAGTTCGGGGGGAGCAATTAAACGAATACCTTTAATGCCGGCAGTTTGCATCAGTGGAATTAACGAGCGTGCGACACGTGAGTGCTTGATATCACCAATCACCGCTACTGATAAGCCTTCAAGCTCAGGCTTATATTGTGTCATGGTAAAGATATCAAGGATGGCTTGCGTGGGGTGATGTGACATGCCGGAGCCGGCATTAATCAAGCGAGCCTCATCATTTAAACACGGCAGAATGTCGAGCATCTCTTGATGGTTGTCGTGTCTGACAACAAATAGCTTAGTACCCATTGCCTGAAAATTAAGCACCATATCATTAACCGTTTCGCCTTTTGATAAGGCTGACATATCCATGTTGGGCGTTAATACCATCATGTTGTGACGCATCTGCGCTAACTGAAATGAGTTACAGGTACGTGTGCTGTTCTCAAAAAATAAATTGGTGGCAACAATGCCTTTATATTCTTCAGATGTCGTGTGATTAGCCACTGCAGAGCTTAAATAATGTTCAGACTTTTCGAATATGTTTTGTAAATCATATTTGCTGAGTTCAGAGATATCAACCAAGTTTGGCATAAAGCTATTCCAATTATTTTTTAAACCATGCTTCGAGGATAAGGGTTGCAGCCACAGAGTCAATAGATTTTTTGCGCGCTTTCTTTTCATCAAACACAATACGACGCGCCTCGATGGTAGTTAATCGTTCATCGATTAATTCAACTGGTAATTTAAAGCGCTCTTTTAGTCGTCCAGCAAAGCGTTTAGCGGCATGCGAAATGTGTTGTGGTGTGCCATCCATGTTGAGTGGTAAGCCCACGACTAAAGTATCGACCTGCCATTCATCGATTAATCCCGAAATCTCATCCCAGTTGGGAATGCCATCTTTGGCATTAAGCTGCGGTAAAGGGTTGGCTTGACCGGTCACACTTTGACCAACCGCAACGCCAATGCGTTTCATGCCAAAATCAAAGGCCATGACGGTACTAGGCACTGCCACACACTCCGCTAACTTGGCACATATCCACACCAAGGGCACGCGAAGAAATATTCCAGCGCAGGGCGTGAGGTGTTTCAAACAAAGTATGCGCATCATAGGGTACGACTAACCAATAGTTCTCTCTGATTTCCTGTTCGAGCTGGCCGGCACGCCATTGTGCACAACCCAAAGCTACTAACGATTTATTGCGGCCGTCGCCCTGTGCGAGTTGACTTAACGGCTGGTAGCATGATGATAAAGATAAAGTCTTAATGCCGGGAAATTCATGATCATCTGATTGGCTGACTACATAGGCTTTATTGTGATTAACTGGTCCGCCATAATATAAGCTCATATGAGGTACTGGCGGTAGTGTGTCATCTAGCTGAAGTTTTTTGAGTAAGCCATTCAGCGACAAATGCAGTGTTTTATTGATCATGATGCCTTGGCTGCATTGTTTGTCGTGCTGATAAATATAAACGACAGACTGACAAAAGACGTCACAGCTAATGGTGGGCATAGCGACAAGAAAATGGTTTTTTAACTGGGTAACTCTCATGCGCGCTAGTATGCTTGGCAAAAGCTGAAAGCGCAATACCGTATCTGCAGCGCAGCTTTCACACGTGCAGGCCCGTGTTAACTGCATTAGCAAGTCAATCTAGTTAGGGTACCTTTCGAGCGGCGTGTGGTACAGGGACCGTAAGGGAACACGAAGGCAGGAAGCCTGTTCGGGAGAAGGGTACCCTAACTAGATTGACGATGGGCTAAGGCAGCTTATTACTTCACCGGTTTGCCCGACTCAGATCGTTGTCAAAGATGACATAGCTCAAGAGTTCTGCAATAATGCAGCCCTAATTGGGCTCAATCAAAAAGGTGATATCCATGTCAGCGCTATGCTCGGCCACTCAGCAGCAAAATCTAACCATCGATGAATTACTTGAACAAGCATTAGCACGCGGTGAAGGCGTAATCGCCGCCAACGGCGCCTTGTGTGTTAGCACTGGCGAGCGTACAGGTCGTTCACCTAGGGATCGCTTTATTATTAGAGACGAACTGACTGATAGCACCATCGATTGGGGAACAGTCAATCAGCCGATGAGTACAGCAGCGTTTAATGCTTTATGGGCACGCGCTGAAGATTACATGCAACATCGTGAAACATTTGTATCTGCTTTGCATGTCGGAGCAGACCCTGAAGAATACTTACCGGTCGAAGTACAAACCGAAATGGCGTGGCATAATATTTTTTGCCAAAACCTATTTATTCGTCCGTTGGAATATAATCCAAAATTAAAATCCGAATGGAAAATTATTAACGCGACGCATATGCCGATTGATCCGGTCAACGACAATACCAATAGCAAAGCGTTAGTGGCAATCGATATGACTCAACGCAAAGTGTTAGTTTGTGGCACGCAGTATGCGGGTGAAATGAAAAAAGCCATGTTTACTGTATTAAATTATTTCTTACCGGCCAAGGGTATTCTGCCTATGCATTGCGCTGCAAATGTTGGCGGTGCTGGTGATGTATCCTTATTTTTTGGTTTATCAGGCACAGGCAAAACCACATTGTCAGCAGATCCCGAGCGTTTCTTAATGGGTGATGATGAACATGGTTGGGGTGACAAGGGCACATTTAATTTTGAAGGCGGTTGTTATGCTAAGTGCATCGACCTGTCTGCCGAGCGCGAACCAGTAATATGGAAAGCGATTAAACACGGTTCGGTTATGGAAAATGTGGTGCTTGATGCTAATAAACAAGCTGACTATAGCGATGGTAGCTTAACATTGAACACACGTGCGGCTTATCCGCGTGACTATATTGAAAAGTGTGTCGCCAGCAATCAAGGCACAACGCCAAGCTCAGTGATCTTTTTAACTTGTGATTTATACGGCGTGTTACCACCGGTGGCTTTATTAGATAAACAACAAGCGGCATATTATTTCTTAAGCGGTTATACCGCCTTAGTGGGCAGCACCGAAGTCGGTGCCGCTAAAGGCATTTCACCGACATTTAGCACTTGTTTTGGTGCGCCTTTCTTTCCGCGTCCTGCAACTGAATACGCCGAATTATTAATGCGACATATTGAAAAAACCGGTTGTAAAGTATTCCTAGTGAATACCGGTTGGTGTGGTGGTGCTTATGGCGCTGGCGGTGAGCGCTTCTCAATTCCAACGACACGTGCAGTTGTTAGTGCCATCCATTCAGGTAAATTAAATGATGTGGCAACAGATACCCTGCCCGGTTTTAATTTGGCTGTTCCTTATGCGGTTGATGGTGTTGATGCTGAATTATTGGATCCACGCAAGTCATGCAAGGACACAGCTGATTATCAGCAGCAGTTAAATAAACTGATTGGTTTATTCCAACAAAACTTCACACGCTTTGACGTGCCGCAAGAGATAAAAGATGCAGGACCAACAACTGTCGAGTAATACGGAGACAATTGCTAACCGCTTGGCTGCGGTGAGGCTACGGTTGGCGACGGCATGCCAAGATCGCCAACGAGTAAACCATGATGTCTACTTGTTGGCGGTCAGTAAGCGACACAGTGCAGCAATGATTCGACAAGCCTACGAAGCAGGCCAAGCATCGTTCGGTGAAAATTATGCGCAAGAGGCGGTTGATAAAATCTGCCAGCTAAAAGACTTAAAGGCCACATGGCATTTTATTGGTAAGCTGCAGTCGAATAAGTTAAAGTTGTTGGCGCAGTATTTTGATTGGGTGCAAACGGTTACATCGACTAAGCAGTTAGATTTACTGTCACAACATGCGCAAGCATTCTCAAAGACACTAAATATCTGTATCCAGGTGAAGCTGGGTGATGAAGACAGTAAGAATGGTGTTGATACTGAATCAGTAAAGGCATTGATGCATTATGCGCATGGATGTAAGGGTATTAAACCACGCGGGTTAATGGCGATACCGCCAGCAGCGGAAGGTTTCGAACAGCAAAGCCGGCTACTGCAGCCACTCAATAAACTATTTGTTGAAATGCAGCAGCAGTGGCCCAATCTAGATACCTTGTCGATGGGTATGTCGAATGATTTAGAGGCGGCGATTGCACAGGGTTCGACGATGGTGCGAGTGGGCACCGCGATTTTTGGCCAGCGGTGATTTAAGTAGAATTACTGCGAATAAGCTGGACGATGGTATCAAGGTGTATAGGGTACCTCTTTTACGTAAGTAAAGCGCAGCGCAGTGTAGTGGAACGAAGCGAGCGATGAAGTAAAAGAGGTGCGCTGTGCGCCTTGATAGTAACCATTTTTCTGCATAAGGCTCGACTGGACAATTAAAAAAGGTAAAAGATATGACAGGACCAGTAAATACAGCCGTATTATTCTTAGTGAATGTGATTTTTGGCTTATATATTTTGGTAGTAGTGCTACGTTTGCTGATGCAAAAAGTGGGCGCTTCCTATCACAATCCGATTTCACAGTTGGTGATCAAAGCAACGCAGCCAATCGTCAAGCCACTGCAGCGAGTGGTGCCAGGTTATAAGGGCATTGATTTTGCGATTGTGATTTTTTTGTTTGTGCTCGAGCTGGCCAAGGTTGCCATTTTGTTGGCAATTACTCAGGGTACGTTCCCGGATGTGGGTGGATGGGTGATTTGGGCGTTTGCTGATGGTTGTAATGATATTTTGGACGTGTATTTCTATTTGATTATCATTGGCGCCATCTTGAGCTGGATTACATCGATGCATCACCACCCTATCACACATGTGGTGGCGAGCATTACAGATCCATTTCTAGGTGTATTTCGTCGTTTTATTCCGGCGATGGGTGGTATGGACTTTACGCCGTTAGTGGCAATTATCGCTATAAAGTTGGTGCAAATTCTTGTATTTGGACCTTTGACCGGTGTGGGTGTGCAAATGGCCCTGGCGTAATCATTTGAATCTCGCGGCAAATTGAATTACGATTTGCCTTCAATAACTTAATATATTTTTAGGAGTACCCTTATGGGAGAATTTGTTAAAGCAACATCAGATGCGGCATTTGATAACGAAGTGCTACAGTCAGATACACCAGTGTTAGTAGATTTTTGGGCGGAATGGTGCGGCCCTTGCAAAATGATTACGCCAATCGTTGATAAGGTGGCTGAAGATTATGCGCAACGTGTATCAGTATTTAAAATGAATGTGGATGATAATCCTGAGACCCCAAGTAAATATGGCGTTCGTGGTATCCCTAGCCTATTGATTTATAAGGGTGGTGAGGTTGTTGATACGCACGTGGGTGCTTTAACCGAATCACAATTAACGGCTTTCATCGATAAGAACTTGGCTTAAAACCCCAAGTTCTTTTGGAAAGACTTGAAATTTTATTAAACAGGCTCTAGAATAAGAACTCGCAAGAAATTTTCCAGAAATTTAAGAATATTTCCCTCCATGTCAGAGAGTGTTTCACACCAAATAACTAAATAATGGGTCAACCTATGAACCTTACAGAACTGAAGAAAAAGTCGGCGGCTGAACTGAGCGGTATCGCGCAGAAGATGGGCCTTGAGAATCTATCACGTATGCGCAAGCAAGACATTATTTTTGCTTTATTAAAAGCGCACGCTAAGAAAGGTGAAGATATTTTTGGTGATGGTGTGATTGAAATTCTTCAAGATGGTTTCGGTTTTTTACGTTCTTCTGATACTTCTTATTTAGCCGGGCCGGATGATATTTATGTATCGCCGAGTCAGATTCGTCGCTTTGGTTTGCGTACGGGAGATACGGTATCTGGTAAGATTCGCCCACCTAAAGAAGGCGAACGATATTTTGCTTTGTTGCAGGTGAGTGAAATTAATTACGACAAGCCCGAAAATGCTAAGAATAAAATCTTATTTGAAAACCTTACTCCGTTATTTCCAGATGAGCGCCTTGAGATGCAAATCGGTAATGGCAGTACTGAAGATATTACTGCGCGTATTGTTGATTTAGCGGCGCCAGTGGGTAAAGGCCAACGTGGTTTGATTGTATCGCCACCGAAAGCGGGTAAAACCATGATGCTGCAAAACATTGCGCACTCTATTGCCCAGAATCATCCTGACGTGTATTTAATTGTATTACTGATTGATGAACGCCCTGAAGAAGTGACAGAAATGGCACGCTCTGTGAAGGGTGAAGTGGTTGCGAGTACGTTTGATGAGCCATTGGCACGTCACGTGCAAGTGGCCGAGATGGTGATTGAAAAAGCTAAGCGTTTAGTCGAGCATAAAAAAGACGTGGTGATTTTACTGGATTCGATTACGCGTTTAGCGCGTGCGTATAATACCATCGTTCCTGCCTCAGGTAAGGTATTAACCGGTGGTGTAGATGCGAATGCATTGCAACGGCCTAAGCGCTTCTTCGGTGCGGCGCGTAATGTTGAAGAAGGTGGTAGCTTAACTATTCTTGCAACAGCCTTGGTTGATACTGGTTCTAAGATGGACGAAGTGATTTACGAAGAGTTCAAGGGAACGGGTAACATGGAGATCCACTTGAGTCGCCGTATTGCGGAGCGTCGTATCTTCCCGGCGATTAATATCAACAGCTCGGGAACACGTCGTGAAGAGCGCATTACTAAACCAGCTGAATTACAAAAATTATGGATCTTACGTAAGATCTTGCATCCGATGGATGAGTTGGCAGCCGGTGAGTTCTTGATTGATCGCTTAAAACTATCGAAAACCAACGATGACTTCTTTGATTCAATGAAAGGTTAAAGCACGCTATCATGCCTAAGCAGCATAAAAAAACGGTACTGATTGTTGATGACGAACAGTCGATCCGTAATATGTTGCGTTATGCATTACAGATTGCAGGCTTTGAAGTGATTGAGGCTGAGGAATGCTCCGCAGCAAAGAAGCAGATTCAGATGTCTAGCCCTGATATTATTTTATTGGACTGGATGTTGCCGGGTACTAGCGGCATTGAGTTTGCTAAACAATTAAAAGCCTCTAAAAATACCAGTGATATTCCTATTATTTTATTAACTGCCAAAGCAGAAGAAGACAGTAAGGTGGAGGGTTTAAACACCGGTGCCGATGATTATGTTATTAAGCCATTCTCACCACGTGAATTGATTGCGCGTATTCATGCGGTGTTGCGCCGCGGGCCACTGGAGCATCCTGATGGTACGGTACGTATTCGTGATCTCACGATTCATATGGATGAGCATAAGGTGGAGTATCGTGGTGAAGCGATGAAGTTTGGTCCGCTGGAATACCGCTTGTTGTGTTTTTTCATTACCCATCAAGACCGTGTTTATTCACGTGATCAATTGTTATCGCATGTATGGGGTAACGATGCTTACTTAGATGAGCGCACCGTCGACGTGCATATTCGTCGTTTACGTAAACGCTTAAGCACCTGTGGTTACGATGATTTAATCGAAACCGTGCATGGCATTGGTTATCGTTTTACTGATAAAAAGAAAGTCCATGACTGAGCAAGATTTAGCAGAAGCGTTGTCGGATGGCATTGTATGCTTGCAGCGTGATGGTCAATGCTTGTGGTGGAATTCTGCCGCTGAGGGTTTACTAAAACTCGAACAGCTACCCTCTTACAATAACATCACTAAGATTATTCCGAATGTAAAATTTCGTCGTTATTTTAAGCGTCAACCGTTTAATGAGGTGCTGGAGTTGCCCTCGCCTTGTTATGCTAATCGGCAGCTGACAGTGCATTTACGGCCTTATGACGAGCACTTATTATTGGTGGTGCATGATGTGACACATACGCATCATTTAAATAGTATGCGCCAGGATTTTATTGCTAACGTATCGCATGAATTACGCACACCGCTTACTGTGTTTCATGGTTATTTAGAAATTTTGCAGGACAATGATTTAGACGATCCGATATTGCTGCGTGATATTTTACAGCAAATGCAGATTCAAAGCCGTCGAATGGAAGGACTGGTACGGGACTTATTATTATTGTCACGATTGGAGGGCGATGAGCCGGATATCGCACAGCATCAGCAAGTTAATTTGGCTGGGTTGCTGCGTATTATTATTGATGATGCCAAAGCATTAAGCGGCAAAAAAAACCACCATTTTACGGTAAATTTAGACGAAACCGTTGAGGTGGAGGGGCATTCGGAAGAGTTACATAGCGCATTCTCCAATATTATTTTTAATGCGGTTCACTACACACCCGATAATGGTGAAATTCAAATTGACCTTTACCAAGATGGTGATGATTTTACGGTTAGGGTGAAAGACAATGGCATTGGTATTGCTGAAGAGCAAATTCCGAAATTAACTCAACGTTTTTATCGTGTTGATGAGGCGCGCTCACGTGAAGACAGTCGCCGTGATGGCACTGGTTTAGGTTTGGCGATTGTTAAGCACGTGTTATTGCGCCATCACGGTGAGTTGTTAATTGATAGCGAGCCAAATGTCGGCTCTACTTTTTATTGCCGCTTTCCTACGGCGCTGTAGCGCACCATTATTCAAAATAAATCATCGGCGGTTATTTCTGACCATACTAAGCCTTGTTTATATATAGACTCAGCTAAGCCGTGTGTTGTTATCATTGAAAGACATAGTTGTTTTTTAGTTTTGGTCATGTGCTTATAGATATCTATTTTGTTTCTAAGCTTTTCAGCATATTCTTTGTCAAGCTGAAATCGGGTGTTGCAATATTTTATTTCACAAATATTAATAATGCCATCAGGTCGGTCGAAGAGTAAATCGATTTGCGCGCCAGAAGTGTTTTCATTCTTTTTTGGTTGATAACGCCAGGTTGCGTTTGTTGATCCGCTGGGAATGTTAAGGGCTTTTTTAATTTTTGATACATGCTTAAAGCATACGGCTTCAAACGCATAACCGGACCAGGCTTTCCAGGCTGCAGATTGTGAAGCAAGTTGCCAAAAATCAGCAGATATTTCTTTTATTGCATTTCCACCTGGGCTTGGGGCAATCCAATGTAGATAAAATAGGCTGTATTCATCAATGAGCTTGTATGAAACCCCGTTTTTTTGTTGCCATCCATGGGAACTCATCAAAAAACAAAACAATTTTTTTATTGCAGGTGCTAATCACGTCAGTGAGTGCTTCGAAAGCTTCTAGCCAGGTAGTGCTCGGTTTGAGTTGTACCTTAATATTAAGTTTGCTATACAGTGCTTCGAGCTCTTTGGTGAATTCATTGAGCTGAGTTTTTAGGTTGGCATTATGAATGCCTGTGAGTTGGAATAATGGAGTGCTTTTTTGTTTGAAAAACTGCCTAATGAGATAGGTTTTTCCAACACGCCGCCTACCATAAACAGCAACGAGCTCAGCTTCAGGAGATGAAAAGATTTGTTCTAGCGCGGATGTCTCTAAAAGTCTTCCAACTATCTGATTATTCATAATATTTCAACCAGGACAAGTATATGATGTTTATATTTGTCCCAAATACAGCAAAATGGATAAATTAGGTCAAATATAAAAATAATATACGCGTCCTAAATATTAAAAAATTATAAATATGGGACAAGTATGATTTACTTAAAATCAATAAATTACGTCTTCAATCCGTGCTTCTAGCTACTATTTATGTCATCCCAGACCACAACGGCTGCTTCTGCCCTCTTCCACATCTGGATCATCACCTGTCGGCGGTTGCTCGGCGGTAGGTGCAGTGGCGGTGTGCGGCTCCAGAAGTTCTTGTGCACGACTGGGGGCTATTCTCTTCGCATCAAGCCAAGCCGATAAATCGTGTTTTGTTTTAACCTGCGCGTTGGGTTCAGCCATAGCAACTTGCGTTTTTTCTTTGCTTAGAAATTTATAAGCGGCGATGAGTGATAAGCCTAAAGCTAAAAAGCGAACCCCTTCAGATAAAGCGGTTGGCGTACTATCATAGCCAATAAATGTTCGTAAAAATTTACCAAACTCATTTTTCTTGTGGCTAAGCGAGGTTTCCCAAAATTTGATGTTATACCAAGCGGCATTAGTGTCCCCATCGTATGGACCAAATACTTTTAACTCTTGAAACTCATGTGCTGCATAGTTAAACATGCCAGATGAAATCAGTGCCAATAGTACGGAAGCCGTTTTTCTAAATTTATCACGTGACAATAGTCGGCTTGAGAAGTGTAATGCAGTGACTACTGATGCACTAATGGCAACGCCAACGGGGATAGATAATGTTAATGACTTTGTGTTTTGATTATTTAAACCAAGTACTAAAATAGCTTCAGACATTTCTCCCAGGGCTGTCATAAAGGGATATTTGCCAACCGCCCAAGCTTCAGAAGCACGTGAATTCGCTGCTGCGGCTGCAGTGATCGCTCCCTCAGCTTTATCATTGGATCGAACCGGGCTTAATAATTTTAGAATCTCAGTACCAAAATTATGTACTAATACCGCGATGGCAAATTTAGTTACCCCCTCAATGGCCTTAACACCGGTATCACCGACCCATTCTTTGCCGTGTTCATGGTAGGCATATACCAAGGGGCCACATAACAAGCCTGCTGAGATAACGCCTGCGACAACGCTAGCAGTAACCATCCATCGGAATCGGTTCGCTTTTTCTGTACTAAGCTGCAGTTCACGTTGCGTGCCTTGTTGAGCCGCCGCATGGGCGTTTTGCTCTAATCGGCCAATGGCTAATACGAATGTTGACACAACGATGCCCAGCTCAAAAAGCTCCCGCCAAACAATTGAAGTTTCGTCGGTTGTAATCAGCGCATCAGAATTTTCAGCGCTTGCTTTGGGTAACATGGCAAGCAGCAAAGTTATAGTCATTAAAGCACGAGAGGAACTGAAATTAGACGCGAGATTGAAAGGGTGTGATAAAATTGATGGCTTGTTTGCAAGGGCCATGTGCAGCTCCATTCTGTAGGTGAGTCTATCAAACTAGAATGACGCGCATACTAATGCAAATGATTATCATTTACAATGGTTCAGTCGTATTAGATTTCAGAAAAAGTAAATGGCTATAGTTGCAGACCATGTTTATAACTATAAAGCGCTTTCGCTTGATCTCCCAAGGCTTCATATACACGTCCCAAACACAAATAAGCACGTGCTTGTGGCGTTTGTTTAATACAGTCTTCTAGGTAGTCTTTAGCTTTACCCCAGAGTTGCAGGCGTTCGCAAATACGACCAAGGCAATATAATAAGTTGGCATTTTTAGGATGGTTTTTATATTGCTGTTCGCACAGGTGTAATAATTTATCATTTTCAACAGAACCGAGGCGTGGGATAAACTCAAGCAACTCAGAGTTCCAACTGCGTTTTAGGGCGCTTTCAATCAAGCTAAAAGCAGACTTATCTTGGCCCAATTCAATAAGGTGGTTGAGGTAAACGCCGAGCACATCAAAATCGTTGTAGAGACTTTTATTAATAGACTTCCACAGTGTTTGTAAGTGATCATAATCGGAATTGTCGGTGCTAAAGCGTTGCAAGCGAGCAATCGCCACCCGCTTTTCTAACGCATTGAATTTTTGAATCGAAAGCACTTTATACTTTTTTAATTGCGGCAATAATGTTTGTAAGCTATCCCAATCTTCTACTTTGACATAAACCACTTGTAATAATTTCAGCACATAATTATGGTTGGGTTTTATTTGTTGTAAGTGACGCAAGGTAGCCAGTGCTTGCTCCCATTGCTTAGCAGAAATCTGCAATTGCGCTTGGGTTATGCCAATGGCCATCTCTTCATCTTTACTGGTTTCAAATGCAATTTTTAAATATTCATCGCGTTTAGGGAAGTTTTGTAATTCTTGTGCAGCACGTGCGCTAGCTAAGTAATTAATCAATGGCGCGGGTTGGTTTTCAGCCGCTTTGGTTAAAGCATCTTCCGCCTTTTTCCAGTTACCTTCCGCTAACAAGCACAAACCACTTTGCGTTAGGCGTTGTGATTTGCTGGTGCGGTAATTGCCACACCAGCGGCGATAACGGCTGGAAAGATTGAGCAAGCCATTAATTAATTTAACCAATAGGTATAACACGATAACCGTAACCAACACGGCAACGATGGCAACCCATATGCTGGTTTCTAAGCTCCAGTGATTATAGGCGACAAGCACGTAGCCACTGTCGTGATGCATTAAAATCCCAAGCCAAATACCAATGCCTAAAATTATCAGTGTGATGATCAGTGCTTTCATGGCTTAAATCTCCACACTTTTATTGGTTTTTGGTAGCAATTTTTTTAATGATGGCGTGCTATCCTGAGGCTTCACTTTTTTCGGTGAGGCTTTCTGGCTTGTGTCATTATTACTTAATATTGAAGGTAGTGTTTGTTTGGGTGCGGATGTTTTTGTTGGCTCATGACTGTTGGGTTGATGTAATTGTTGTTTAGTCGCATCAATCAATTTCATCGTATCTAATAAGTTGGGATAGTCAGGTTCGGCATTTTGTTTTGCAAGCGTATCAAGCTGTTTGATGATTGGTCCAACAGACGCTTGGTTGTGATTGTCATACTGATTTAGCCAAGTGATCGCATTTTTTAATGTTTGTTGATAGAGCTTATTAGACTGATGTAATACCGCC
Organism: Coxiellaceae bacterium; assembly: GCA_029212925.1. Classification (GTDB taxonomy): domain Bacteria; phylum Pseudomonadota; class Gammaproteobacteria; order Coxiellales; family Coxiellaceae; genus JARGNX01. The sequence continues at coordinate 100,974 of JARGOB010000009.1, forward strand.
CATTGCGCTTCAACTAATTGCAAGCTGATATTATCTTTTAAGAAACCAAATTGCGCAGGTGTCAATAAGGGCTCAATGTTTTGATTTTGGTGGCGGATAACAACCAGTGATTTCAGTTGTTTCCAGGCATGATTTAAGCCACCGCGCCAGTCGTTGGGTATCTTCTCTTGTTTGTCTGCTGCTTTGCTCGGCAGGTTATTGGGAATAACTTTAAGTTTCATCACTTGCTTAATGAGCTCATTGAGCTGCAGTAGCGTTGACGTAACATCAATATGGCTTTCATTGGCTAGGCGCCCAATATCCGCTAGAATTTTTTGCCTCACTGGGTTCAGTGCTGGGTTATCGGCATTGAGCAATTGTTGGTCGGCTTGTTGTAATATACGACTAGCGGCCAGTGGGTTGTGATTAAAGTTAAGATTAAGATTTGCCATGCGTACAAAATAATCAGCTTGGTTCAATGCGCGCACACTGGCGCTTTGGCTGGCGGCGGCACTGACACGTCTTGCAAGTTGGGTGACTTTGGTAGATATATTGGCAAACGTTGTGGCATTTTGTTGGTTTAGTGTTTGTAATTGGGTGTGTAATTGTTGTTGTGATTGCGACCATTGTTGTTGCGAGCGTACCCAAATTACCCAGCTAAGGGCTATGGCGATCAAAGCCAGCACCACGCTTAAAATAATGCCCCACTTGGCATACGGACAACCACCTTTTTTTTCGGGTTTGGGCTTGTTTGTTTTATGGTCTTTGTTTGTGGCAACGGTGGTGTCATTGCTCATAATGATGTCCCTTGATGTTTTATTATTGAACCGAGTAATGATAGCACTATTTCGTTAGGGATTCAGCTGCATAACATCACTGATGGTTTTTATCACCGCCACATTGTTTGCATTATCAGCCAGCCAAATACGTGACTTTAAAAAGCCCATTTTAATGGCCAGTTGCTGCATATTGGCATTGATCACGATCAGTGGTTTGCCCAGCAGCCATGCGATGTGTTGCGGTGCCAGTATGCGGTATAAATTCAGTAAGCTCTCAAGGCTGCTGGTAGCAATACAGCTGATGGGTTGTTGCATTAATTGCTGAATATCGTCATGGCTAGGGCGTGAGCAATGGCGGCGATAACAGGTCACCAGTTGGATGGTGGCGCCTAAGGTGCGCAATGTTTTGGGCAATAAATTTTTGGGGTTTTTGCCGCAAAAGATACTGATATTTTTGCCAGATACTGATTTAGCCTGCATCAACGGTTGTTGTAATAGGCTTTCACTGCTCGGTGGATCTGCCACTACATCTACCTCATAGCCTCGTTGTCGTAAGGCGGCTGCCGTGGCTGGACCGATGGCGACAAGGCTATGCGGCGATTGATCAGCAGGCCACTGCGTAACAGCAGGTTTAACGGCGTTAGCACTGACAAAAATAGCGATATCTATTTGATCAAGTTGCTGAGCTGCTTGTTGCATGCTTTGAGGGTTGCTGGGCGGCAAAATATCAATGCTTGGAAAGCTAAAGCCTTCCAAGCCGATGGTGTTGAGCTGCTCTAATAAAACCGTTGCTTGATGCGCTGGTTTTGTAATTAAAACTTTAGACACAGATCTTATGCGCGTGTTGTTGTAAATCAGATACAGCGCTAGCTTGTGCTGGCGTTAAGTTTTCATGTTTTAATTGGTTGCTATTACCGTGATCATCCACTTCAAAGTCAGCATACGCTTTACTAATATCATAAATATTTTTTAACTGGGCGCGAGGGTTAATGCTGAAATAAGCCATTTCAGCAAATGAGCTTAACCATGCTTTGGCCAGTTGTTTGTTTTTTTCGACACCACTGCCTTTAATGTAATCCATGCCTATCGCGTATTTAGCACAGACATTACTGCGCATGGCACTGTCGAGATACCACTGCGCTGCTTTTTTTGCATCTTTTGGCACTCCAATGCCTTTCGAGAAATGGCGGGCAATTTGATACATCGCATTCGTATCGCCTTGGTTAGCGGCGCGGTGATACCAAATGACGGCACGTGTTGGGTTTGCTTTAACGCCTTTACCTAAATCATACAGCTTTGCTAGCTCGGCTTGCGCCATAGGGTTGCCGCGTTTAGCAGCTTTTTGTAGCCAAGGCGCAGCATCAGTGGCGCTGGGCTTTGTGCCAATGCCCTTTAAATACAGCTCACCTAATGTGGCTTGAGTCAATGCATCGGCTTTATCCGATTGTGCGCGCTGTAACAGTGCATTAAATTGTGTGGCATTCACAGCCGCTTCAATTTGTGGTGAATGTTTTTTGAGTGAACCTTGAATATATTGCACGCTTTGTAAATTAATGATTGGCTCAAGTGATACCATTTTTTTGCCACTGTCGGTTTGATAAAACGCAATGGCATTGTCCATGTCTTTCACCGTCAGCGTATCTTGCATGGTTTTAATAAATTCCTGTTGCAAGGGCTGCCATGCAAAGTATTGCCTTGCTAATTTTTCAGCGAGTGTATTAGCGGCAGGGTTTTTATGACCACCGGTTAATGTATTTTTTAAACCAGTGACGACGCCTTGCTCAAAGGTGTGCTGCGCGCGAGTTGTGGCAAAGTATTGCTGCGCTTTAGCGGCAAAGGCTTGTTGGCTGTTGCTTGATGTGGCATCTGCTGCGCAGACACTGGTAGCAACACTGGCGGCGATAATGGCAAGACATACATTTTTCATTGATAGCTCTCCTTTTTTCATAACATATCATGCGCCCCCTGGGCGATCAAATCATTGGCAACGCCAATACCCAAGTGTTGCGCATTTTCTGAGTTACCGTGTTGTTGGCTGCGTAATATAATAGAGCCATCGGAATTGCCGACCATGGCAGTGACATGTAACTCATCGTTATCATTCAATGTGGCATAGGCGCCTAATGGCGTGTGACAATCACCACACAGCCTTTGATTGACAGCACGTTCCGCTGCCACACATAGGTGTGATGGCGCGTGATCTAACACGCTTATGATTTCTTGACTATCAACATCGATACCGCGACATTCAATGCCCAGTGCACCTTGGCCAATGGCGGGAATCATTTGTTGTGGTTGAAATAAATATTTAATGCGGTGGGCCAGGTTCATGCGGGTTAATCCGGCTGCTGATAATATAATGGCATCGTATTCGCCATCGTCGAGTTTTTTTAAGCGTGTATCAACATTGCCGCGAATTGGTTTGATGTTAATGTCAGGGCGTAAGGCTTTAAGCTGGCTTTCGCGGCGTGGGCTGCCAGTGCCAATCGATGCGCCATGAGGAAGATCATCAAGTCGGTCATATTGGTTACTGACAAAGGCATCGCGTGCATCATCACGCTCACAAATGACGGCTAACTGTAAGCCAGCAACGCTGTGTGCTGACATATCTTTAACGCAATGCACGGCGATGTCAGCATTGCCGGCCAGTAATTGTTGTTGAATCTCCTTAACAAATACATTCTTGCCGCCCAGCTCAATTAGCGGTGTTTGTTTGTCGCGATCTCCTGAGGTGGAAACGCCGAGTATATCGATGTTGAGTTCAGGGTGAAAAGACTTGAGGCGTTGTTTAATGTGCTCTGCTTGCCACATTGCCATCGGACTTTTACGGGTGGCAATAGTTAATGCTTGTTTTGACATTGTTGGTCCAATTCATTTAATAGTTTATCTTTGTCGCTCCACACCGTGTTTAGCCATTGTTGTAACTGCACGCGAAACTCACGATTTTTATGGTAATCGCCAATCATATCTGGCGTGATAGGTAAGACCCGACTACGAACATAAATGCGTCTAAAGCCACCCTTGCAGAAATTCCAAAAGCCCATGTCTTTAGTATCATAATAAACTGAGACATCAATGACGCCGGCAAGGTGTTTATGCATTTCTTCAATCACAATTGAGATGCCGCCTGCTTTGGGTTTGAGTAAATGCTTGTAAGGCGAATGTTGTTTCTCTGCTTTTTTTTGCGTATAGCGTGTACCTTCAACGAAGTTCATTAGTGATGATGGGATGGTCATTAGTCGTTGGCAGCTAGCGCGTGTTGTTGCAATGTCTTTGCCTTTAAGTGACGGATTTTTTTTGATGTCCTTACTCGAGTGCCTCTCCATAAACGGAAAGCCAATCGCTTTGCAAGTAATGCCGGCCATGGGCAACGACCACAGTAATTCTTTTTTCATAAAGAACTTAATGGGTTCGATTTTCCAATTAAATATTTTAAAGATGACCATGATATCAATCCACGATTGGTGGTTACTAATGACCAGATAGGGCCTGTCACGCTGCATGTCTTCGGGCAATTGAATGTCCCACTTTTTGCGGTTACTGATGTTCATGATGGCGTTATTGATAACGGTCCAGGGGAATGGCGCGCAGGCTAATTTGCGTAAGCCGGCGTGGCGCCAACGCTTACATGGCATGAGGTAAACAATGCCAGCAAAGCTTAGTATAAAGATTGGAAAAATTAGCACGTTTAAGCAAAATAGCAATAAAGATAACGTGCCACGCAGTGTGTTGCATAAAGTTTGTATCATCGATTAGAAGCCTTCCATTGACGGGGAGGATGAGGCATTTGATTTTATTTTCAATGCTTCGTCATACGGATCACCTTTCGGTTGCTTGGCTTTAACAATCAGTGGGCAATCATAAATGCTTTTGCTGACACAGTTGCTGTAATGTTTTTTAGCATTATATTGCCATTTGCCGCCTTTGGGGGTAATTGGAATAGAGCTGCCTATCATCAAAACGGGGAACGTGCCTTTGGGGGTGCCCGTGTAAACACAGGTAACATGCCCAATATTAATGCCTTGCCATTGGGCAACAGTAAAGTTAGTTAGCTTGGTGGCAAAGGATTGCGCATGACTTTCCCAGCCCCCAGGAGCCGACCATTTTAGCGTTTTAGCGTCTCTAGTGAGCGTGGTAATTTCAGGGCAATATATTAAGAAATACTTTGGGTGCTTAGTAATCACCAGATGGCCCTCTTTATTGACGGGCGTGTGGGTGACCAGCGCGAATGCCTGACTGACGGAAAATATTAATATAATAAACAGTAGGTTGGTTATTCTGCGCATACTATATACCTCGTTATTTTGCATATTGTTTCTGTTTATCCATTATAACTGATTGGCGCTTTCCTTGTCCCAAATGAAAGTGTTTACGGCAGGTGGAAATGTAGCTGCTATTGCCGCCGATTAGTGTTTGTTCGCCTTCGCGAATGGCGTTGCCGTGTTCGTCAATGCGCATATTCATGGTGGCCTTTGCGCCGCAATGGCAAATGGTTTTGATTTCGAGTAGCTGATCCGCTAACACCAATAGATACAGGCTGCCTTCGAATGGCTCCCCTTGGAAGTCGGATCGCAGGCCATAGGCGAGGACAGGAATATCCAGTTTATCAACTACCTGACACAGTTGATGTACGTTTTGTTTGCTTAGGAAGTGGGCTTCATCAACCAACACGCAGTGGATATTTGGATTTTTTTGCAGGCAGAGTTGCACGTGTTCAAACAAATTGAGATCAGCATTGAAGACAGTGGCGTCTACTTGCAAGCCGATGCGGGTAGTGATTTTTCCCACACCATGGCGATCATCAATTTCGGGGCATAACAACAATGTATCCATACCGCGTTCACGGTAATTGTGGCTCGATTGCAATAAAGTCGTTGATTTACCAGCATTCATTGCCGAGTAATAAAAGTGTAGCTTTGCCATGTTAACCCCTCCTTTGCGTTGATCGCCATGGTATCGTATTTTTTGTTGTTTTTGTAGCGCGTTTGGCATGATATACTCGCCTCCGGTATAGGTATTCGGGGACATTGGTATTATGAATTCAGAATCGGTAATTGCTTCAAGTCGCGCAGCTCCCATCCCTAGTTGGCAGCCTTGGCTGGTGTGCCTTTCCAGTGCCCTATTCTTCTTTTTTGTTTTTATTCAAATCAATATGTTCAATGCGGTCAGCCCGTCATTGATCCAAGCGTTTGGCGTGAATGCTGAACAGCTGGGCCAAATATCAGCGGCCTACTTCTATGGCAATGTGGCCTTCTTATTTCCAGCTGGTTTAATACTTGATCGATTTTCTACCCGCAACCTTATCATTGCGACACTGACGACATGCATTATCGGCACGTTATTGTTTTCCTTCGCAACCGGTTTTTGGTCGGCGCTATTTAGCCGGGTCTTGGTGGGTGTCGGTGGTGCTTTTTGTTTTTTAAGCAGTGTACGCATTGTGTCGCGCTGGTTTGAGCCACGTCGCATGGCATTAGTGATTGGTTTGATCGTGACGATTGCGATGGTGGGTGGCATGGTGGCACAGACACCGTTAACGGTATTAACTGACCACTTAGGTTGGCGTCAGGCAATGTGGATTGATAGTGTTATTGGTGTTGGCATGTTGTTAATTATTATTATGTATGTCAAAGACGCGCCGAGAAATTACGATTACGACGCTGAAAAAGGCCACACCAGTGACCTCAGTATGTTGGCTTCGATTGCGCAAGTATTAAAGAATCCTCAGAACTGGTTTGCTGGTTTATTTACATCGATGTTGAACTTACCGGTATTTTTATTGGGTGCGATGTGGGGTGGGTTATTACTGGTGGAAGTGCATGGTTTGAATCGCGCTACGGCCAGTACGGTCACGATGATGATTTTTGTTGGTATGATTTTTGGCGCCCCGTTTTTTGGTTGGCTGTCTGATCGTATGCGCAAGCGTAAGCCAGCAATGATTGTTGGTGCTGTAGTAACTATTGCAAGCCTAGTAGCCATTATCTATATGCCGAACTTGAGTTACGATGCATTGCTCGCTTTGTTTTTTGTATTGGGTTTTGCTTCGGGCGCACAGGTACTGGGTTATCCAGTAGTTGCTGAAAGTAATCCTTTGTCTTTAACGGGTACTGCGGAAGGCATGGCATCTACCATGATTATGGCCGGCGGTTTTACTCAGCCGTTGTTTGGTTGGGTAATGGATATGGGGTGGCATCACCAATTTGTTAATCATATACCTTTATATACACCTGTAGCATTTAATCATGCGATGTTAATTATGCCGATTGCAGCGGTAATTGGGTTAGCCATGTGTTTGCTGGCTAAAGAAACAAACTGTCAACATTTGAAGCGAATTAATGACTGAATTAGCAGCGAAACACACCTTAAGTGATTCACAACATGAAAGCTATGTGGCACACCCTTTACGCGCCTGGGTTGTGGTATTAACCGCTGGTTTATTTTTCTTTTATGAATTTATTCAAATGAATATGTTCGATGCTATCAGTGGCTCGTTGATTCATCAGTTTGGCATTACGGCCGGGCGATTAGGCCAGCTGTCCTCCTACTACTTTATTGCTAATGTGGTTTTTTTGTTTCCTGCCGGCATCTTATTGGATCGTTATTCAACACGCATTGTCATTCTGGTGTCGATGGGCGTGTGTGTGCTGGGTACAGCATTGCTGTCATTTGCGCCGGACTTTCAGTGGGCGATTGCTAGTCGTTTCCTAACGGGTGTTGGTAGTGCTTTCTGCTTTCTTAGTGGTATTCGATTGGCATCGCGTTGGTTTGAGCCTCGGCATATGGCTTTGGTGACGGGTGTGCTAGTAACGATGGCGATGATGGGCGGCATGTTGGCGCAAACACCAATGGCCATGTTGGTGGCGAAATTCTCTTGGCGTGAAACATTAATATTAGATGCCTTGATGGGCATCATACTGATGCTTGTGATTGCTGCGGTGGTGCGTGATTATCCTGAGGGTTCGGCTGAGCTGATAAAAGTACAAGAAGCGGAAGCAGAAAAAATTGGTTTTTGGTCTTCGCTGCGTTTGGCATTTGGTCGTTGGCAGAATTGGACAGCTGGCGCATACACTTGTTTGATGAATTTGCCGCTTAGTTTGCTTGGTGGTCTGTATGGTGCGATGTATTTAAAGCATTCGTACGGCTTGAATCAACTGCATGCTACTAATGTGATATCGATGCTATTTTTAGGCACAATTATTGGTGCACCAATCATGGGGTGGTTTTCAGATCGTATACAACGTCGTCGCGCACCGATGTTAATGGCGGCATTGGCATCATTGGCATTAATGCTGTTGGTGGTTTATAGCCACGGCTTGAACTACAGCCTGCTAATTACTTTATTTTTATTGGTTGGTTTTTTTACTAGCGCACAAGTATTGTCTTATCCATGGGTAGCTGAAAACAGTTTGACCGTTATTACGGCTATGTCTGTTAGTGTGGTGAATATTTCAGTACAAGGTGGTCAGGCCATTTTTCAACCGATTTTTGGTTATTTACTGGACCGGCATGCTGCGGTAGGTCACTCGAGTGGGGCGGCAGCCAGTTACTCTATCGCTGATTTTAGAGTGGCATTATTATTGCCGGTTATTGGATTTGTTGTGGCTTTTGTGGCAGCCTATTTAATTAAGGAAAGCTACTGTCGTCACATTGAAGACACCTAGTATGAGATCAACCAAGTAAAAGGACAAAGCATGGGGTTAGTGCGTACTTTTTTTGCTGTTTTATTTGTTGCCTGTGTGGTGTTGTTGTCTGTCGGTTACTACATCCAATATGCGGATGGTTTATTACCTTGCACCCTGTGTATTTTTCAACGTGTTGCTTATGCGGCAACCGGGGTAATTGCTTTACTTGGGGTAATTATTCCTTACCGACGTAATGGTTTTCGTGTGATTGCCTTTTTTGGTTTATTAACTTCATTGGCGGGTGTCGGTTTGGCATGGCGCCAAGTATGGTTACAACATCAGCCATTGGATCCGAATGCGCCGTGTATGCCGGGGTTGTCTTATTTATTTCAAGTGTTTTCGTTTCCGCGTGCATTAGGTATGGCTTTACAGGGCACAGCGGATTGCGGACAAATTCGTTGGACTTTGTGGTCGTTAAGCATGGCGGAGTGGTCTTTGGTTTGTTTTGTTGGCTTGGCTTTGGGTATGTTATTAACGATGTGCTGGCAGCCTAAAAAAATATAACGCTAGGAGAGCACGTGTGCTATCACCACTTTCGATTGCGTTGATACAAACGCTGCATGTAATGTGTGGGGTAGTGTTAATAGGTGTAAGTCTGGCCAGTTATTTTTATGTGATGAATAGCCTGCGTCGACAGGACGTTATTTTAGCGTTATACGCCTTACGCCTGAGTTATTTTGCTGATGTTATTTTTATCCCACTGATCTTGATTCAGGTCATTACTGCGCTAGTGTTGATGGTGGCTAGGCACATTGAGTTAACCACGCCGTGGACGGTGGTGGCCTTTATTGCTTTTGCTGTGGTTGTATTGCTATGGGCCACCGCCGTACTTATTAAATTTGCTTTTATTAAACAATTGCCCCAAAAAATCGGTGCGGTATGGTTTCGTGTTAGTTATAGCGTTGTCTATGGACTGATGGGGTTGGTGTTTATATTGATTGTCCATGATGCTGTATTGCATCAAACATATTTTGCGCCGTTGGTTAAGAGGATGTTGTCATGAAGGTAATGGTATTGGGTGGTAATGGTTTTATTGCACGCGCTATTGTTTATCGCTTATTAGCAGCGGGACATGAGGTGGTGGTGGCAGTGCGTAGCGGTGCTCATTTGTGGCAAGCGGCGGATCCACGGATTACCGTGATTACAGTTGACTTCACCAAAGATACGAACAGCGAGCGATGGTTGTCGCGATTAAATGGAGTCGACGTGGTGATTAACTGCGTTGGTGTATTTCAAACACCCTCAGCTAAAACATTATGGCAAATTCACTATGATACACCGGTTGCCATATTTACTGCTTGTGTTAAGGCGCAAGTAAAGCAAGTCATTCAATTATCGGCGCTGGGTGTTGATAAAATTGAAGTGCCTTATGCATCGAGTAAATATAAATGCGAACAATCGTTAGCTGAGCTGCCGATTGATTCAGTGATCTGGCGCCCTTCGTTTGTGTATGGTGCGGGCAGTTATGGCGGTAGTTCATTGTTTCGGGGTTTGGTCGGCTTGCCATTTGTGATTCCTTTACCGGGCAAGGCAACACAAAAAATGCAGCCGGTACATATTGATGATTTATCTCGTATGGTGGTTGAGTCGGTCGGCTGGACGGGTAAGCATTTATTATCAGCGGTGGGCAGTGAGCGTTTAAGTTTGAAATCGATCTTAAATAAGATGCGTAGCTGGTTGGGTTTTAAAAAAGCGATTAATGTGTCTGCACCGATAAGTATGATTAAGTTGGTCAGTTGGTTTGGCAATGCTTTTTATAATTCGCCGTTGAGTAGCACTGGGACCAAGATGATGCAGCTGGACAATGTGGCGACTGATGAGGAGCAGCAGGTGTTGTTATCAAAATTATCCTTTAAGCCGCGCTCATACAGTGAGGGTTTATTTGCACAAGTGAGCCAGGTGCAAGATCGTTGGCATGCGCGTTTGTTTTTTTTGCGGCCCGCTTTGCGTTTATCGATTGCATTTATTTGGTTGTGGAGCGGTTTTGTTAGTTGGTTTAATCCAGTGGCTGGCCTGTCATTGCTATCGGTCACGTCATTGTCATTCAGCAGTAAAATGGCTTTTATTATCGTCGGTGGTTTAATTGATATTGTGTTGGGCTTGCTTACGTTGTTAAATAAAAGATTGGCGTGGGTTGGTAGTATACAAATTGCGATGATGGTGATTTATACGGTTAGTGCTAGCTGCTTACCTTTGGGGCTGTGGGCTAATCCGTTAGCACCATTAGCTAAAAACATACCATTGGTATTGGCGACGTTAGTGATGATGGCGCTGGAGAAACAACGGTGACATGGTATAACGCACTTAAGATTATTCATGTGATTAGCGCCGCTGTGTTATTCGGTACAGGCCTAGGCACGGCGTTTTATATGTTATTGGTCAATCGCCAAAAAGATATCACATTGATTGCGCAAGCAACACGTCAGGTGGTGTTTGCCGATTGGATGTTTACCGGTACGTCCGGTGTAGTACAAGCGGCGACGGGATTGGCGATGATTTATTTGCATGGTTATAGCTTTCATCTGTTATGGGTGTGGGGCTCGATTGCTGGATATTTCATTGCAGGTGCTTGCTGGTTGCCGGTGGTATGGCTACAGATTCGCTGCCGAGATCTAGCCTTTGTGGCCAGCGAATCACAGCAATCCCTGCCTGCAACCTACCATCGCTATTTCACCACGTGGTGGATTCTCGGCATTCCTGCTTTTTTTGCACTATTGCTGGTGTTTTTTCTGATGAGCAGTAAGATAACCCTCTGATATTTCGTGATATAAACAAGGAGGGTGACTGATTGCGGTTGTTCAGTTATTATACAGGTCGGTATGAGCAAGTAACGAGACTAGTAGGTATGGCCACATTTAAACAATCTGATTTAATCGCCCTGTGCCGCAGCCTTATTTCATCGCCCCCTTGCCTGATCGCCAAGCAGACCGATACAACAGCGGAAGGTATGTGTCTCGATGAGGCGATAGGGGGTGCGATTGGGCGGTTGTTTAACCACGCTGATTTAATTAGCAAGTGTAATATATTTAACCTTAGCGGTGATGCTGATTTTTTGCGTAGCGTGGCGGAGCGGCAACCGCTGAAACCAAGGGAGGGTTTTGCTGCGCTGGAGAAGCCCAATCTATTAGAGCAGTGGTTTTCGATGTTAAGTGCATGCCTATCAGTTTGTGATGCTTTAAGTGACGTGCGTAAATATCGTTTAGACCATAATTTACCGATAAAAGATATCGATAAAGTGCAAAGAAGATTATTGAAAGTCTTTTCAGAACATTCCGATCTTGATTTGTTACATGATGTTGGTAGTAAGGGGCTGCGATCGACTATTCGTCGGTTACGCTATCAGGCCGCTGCGTTACGTGTGGGAGACAAGGATGCCGAGATGTATGTATTTGATAAGCTGCGTGGTTGCCAAGAAGATTTTTTTATTGGTGATGAAAAAATAGATTATCGACTGGTTGAGCAGCTGTATTTGATGTCATCAGCGTTGCCAGAAGAAGATGTTTCTGTAGTTATGCCCCGCGTGTCTATGCCTATGCCTAGGCTATTTTCAAGACTCAACGACCGAAGGAGTGACCTCGCGGGGCTTGCGCCAGCGGAACTTGAAGATGATGACAGCTATAAGGCACGACACGGCGGAAGCCACTAAAATTGATTGCTTGGCAATGTCTTCATATGGCGTTTGATTAAACGCCAGCGAGCTGAGGAACAAACTCATGGTAAAGCCAATGCCCGTTAAGCAGGCAAATCCAATCAAGTGCCGATAGTTAGCGTCCTTTGGCATCGGAGACCAACCAAAGAAAGTGCAGGCACCAGCAAATAAAAACACACCGACAGCTTTACCGACTACAAGCCCAAAGATAATGCCGAGCGATACCGGGCTATGCAGCTGTGCCCAACCAAAATCAGCAAATGGTAGGCCGCCATTACAAAATACAAACAACGGTAAAATGCCGTAAGCAACCCATGGATGCAGTTTGTTTTCGAGATCTTTTAAAGGTGAGTAATGACTGTCTTTTCTGCCTTTCATTGGCACAAATAAACCAACAATCACCCCCGCCAGCGTGGCGTGGATGCCTGATTTAAGTACGCAGACCCATATGATGGTGCCAATAATAATATACGGAGCAAGGTTTTCAACTCGGCAACGATTCAATACAAATAAAAATACAATGCCCATGGCGGCGACCAGTAACGACAGCTCTGATAGTTTGCCAGTATAAACAATCGCGATAATAATAATCGCTAACACGTCATCAACAATGGATAGCGCCACCATTGTCACGCGTAAACTGCGTGGTACGGATTTGCCGAGTAAAGCAATCAGGCCTAACACAAAGGCAATATCTGTGGTAATCGGAATTGGCCAGCCACGCGCCATGCTTGGGTCGTGATGAGTAAAAGCCCAATACAACGCGGCAGGTATAATAATGCCACCGATGGCGCCAAGAAATGGTAAGCGGACTTGCGATAACTTCGACAGTTCACCCTCAATCATTTCACGCTTCATCTCAAGTGCGAGCAGCATAAAGAAGATCGCCATTAAACCATCGTTTAGCCACAGCACCAGTGGCTTTTCGATTACTAATAAGCCGATGCGGATATGAATAGGCAGGTTTGTCAGGCTTTCATAATAATGACTGAGCGGCGTGTTGTTGACTATCAACGCAAACAGCAAGGCGAATAAAAGCAATAAGCCGGAAAACGCTTCTAAGGTTATAAAGCGTTCAATAATTGATTTGTTACTGTTGTTTAAAGTTTCACTACCCATTGATACGGATCATCTTGTTCACACAGTTGTATTGCCCGATAGAGATCATAGACCTGTCTAGTGACCTCGCCCACTTCATTATTACAGAAGATGGTCTCGTTGTCTTTATAATGCATGCTGCCAATCGGAGTAACAATAGCGGCCGTTCCGGTGCAGAATACTTCGTCAGCGGTTAATGCTTGTTCAACGCTTATCTGAGTTTCTTCAACTTCTGTGCCTAATTGGTTGCGAAGTAATTGGATGATGCTGTCGCGGGTAATGCCGGGTAATATCGCGCCGAGCTGTGGCGTTTTTATTTTATTGCCAAAGCGGAAGAAAATATTGGCAGCGCCGGCTTCTTCAATGTATTTAGTTTTAGCAGCATCTAAATAAATACAGACGGCAAAGCCCTCTTTTTTAGCTTGCAGAGTTGATGGGTAGCAGCCAGGGTAATTACCACAAAACTTGGCGTGGCCGGTACCATGTGGTGCGGCACGGTGATAGTCGGTAGCAATTTTTGTGCGAATGGGCGATAGTCCGCCACTAAAATAGTTGCCTACGGGTGATGCGAAGATAATAAATTGGTATTCCGATGACGGTGCATTGCCTAATAAGGCGCCACTGCCAAAGGCTACGGGCCGTAGATATAAAGCACCCTTGCCATAAGGCGGAATAAAATCACGGTTATCTTCAACAACGGCACGTACGCCTTCGAGAAAGATATCTTCTGGAACAGGTGGAATCGCCACTTGTGCGGCACTGGTGGCGAAGCGTCTTGCGTTGGCTTCAGGGCGAAACAATACCACTTCGTCATTTTTTGTACGATGCGCTTTCATGCCTTCAAATATGCCCTGGCCGTAATTGATAATGCCAGCGGCAGGTGACAAGCTGATATCACCAAACGGTTGTAGTTTGCCTGGTTGCCAAGGTTTATCGACGGTGGTACTGGTGACATACATGCTGTTTATGGGGGTGAGTGAAAAAGTGAGCTTGTCCCAATCAATATCAGCTGGCATGTATTCCTCCTTGGTGGCTATGAGCTGGGAAAGTATAACATAGTCTTGCATCGCGATTGCGGTGTTCTGTCACTCCTTATTCTGACCTGTCATCAACTATGTCATTGCGAGAACCCGAAGGGCTCGAAGCAATCTAAGCTTCTGTTGTGAGATTGCTTCGCCACTGTGTGGCTAGCAATGACCAAAGGCGTTAAGCCGCCTGCAGTTTAGCGAAGCTGGCGACTAGCCATTTGGTGCTATGGCGTATCATGCAAAATATTGATTCCGTTACGTGCGACGAGATGCAGCAGCTTTAATGATGTGCCTCTTGGGTGGCGAATTCCTTGCTCCCAATGCCTAACGGTAGATAGTGTTGTGTTTAGTAGCTTGGCAAATACAGCTTGGCTGACTTTTTCTTTCAGTCGTATTGCTTTGATTTTTGTGGGTGGCAAGTCTTCAACAGGAGCTATGGCCCAGGCTTTAAAGTCTCGTAGAGTTGTGATGTCCATTGCGCCAACTTGGTGTAGGCTTTCTGCTAAATCTAATGCATCATCTCTTAATTTTTTTCCTGTTTTATCAGTGTGTTTTTTCATGAGATCACCCTTTAAATTTTAATTAAGTCTTTATTTTTTAGAAGCCTGCTAATTTGTTCCCTTGTTGCTTTTAATAGGATGTTTGACAAAGTTTTATAATATTCTTTTTCGCTAGTTGTAAAGTTTTCTCGATCATTTTTTGCCATCCCAATGATAAAAATTGCTCTGTGTTCATTCTTAAAAGCGATCAATGTTCTAAAGCCGCTACGCTTACCCTTGCCTGATCTTGCGATTCGTTTTTTATAGAGCCCTGCTCCAAGGCCTGCTTCATATTGACCTTCCATTAGCTCTGTTACTGCATCAGATAATGCTTTATCTGTAATTCGCTCTGATCGGGCCCATTTAGCGAACTTCTTATATTTAAATATTTCCATTTGCAGGCCCTGTGGTTAAGTATACTACTTTGTAGTATATGGATCAATTCGGTGAATATTTTATATAAATCAGATTGTTATTTAGTTTAATTGCACTTTGATACTCCTGTTTCGATGTCATTTGTGGACAACGAGCCAGGGTCCGGTGGTTTTTGTTTTTGGGTCCCGCCCCGGATCAAGTCCGGCGTGACAAAGTTTAGGGGCCGGGATGACTAAAGGCGTTAAGCCGCCTGCAGTTTAGCGAAGCTGGCGACTAGCCATTTGGTGCCAAAACGATCGAACTTGACTTGGATGCGGGTGTGTTCGCCCTGCCCTTCGTAATTTAAAATCGTGCCTTCACCGAATTTCTTATGGCTAACGCGTTGACCGACATTGAATCCGGTTTGGGCAATGCTACTGCGCCCTAAGCTGCCACTGGATTTTTGTGCATAGCGCGAACCAGAAGATTGCATGCGATTAACGCGTGCTGTTGGTCGTATATGTTCGAGCAAATCTTCGGGCATTTCACTTAAGAAGCGCGAGGCTTTTTGGAATTGTTCTCGGCCATATAAGCTGCGAGATTCCGCGTGGCATAGATACAACTTTTTCATTGCGCGTGTCATGCCGACATAACACAGGCGACGTTCTTCTTCGAGGCCGCGGCGTTCTTCAATCGACATGCGATGCGGAAATAAGTTTTCTTCCATACCAGTGATAAATATTAATGGGAACTCTAGCCCTTTAGCGGCATGCAAAGTCATTAAGCTGACGCTATCACTAAACTGATCCGCCTGTCCCTCACCCGCTTCGAGTGCAACATGCGATAAGAAAGCAGACAACGGTGTTAATTGCATGTCTTGATCTTCGTCGTCTTCACTCGGTTCGTATTGGCTGGTGGCGTTAATCAATTCTTCCAAGTTATCAACGCGTGATTGACCACGTTCAGAGCGGTCCTTTTGATGATGAGCCAATAAACCACTTTGGCTAATCACCAATTTAGTTTGTTCGCCGAGTTTTAAAGTTTCAGTGTTGCTATCTAATGCATTAATCAATTCAATAAATTTACTTAAGGCGTTTAATGCACGTGCGCTCAGTGATTTTTCTTCAATGGTGAGCAGTGCCGCTTGCCATAGCGCGCAATGATGCGTAAAGGTAACGCTGCGCAAATGACTCATGGTGGCATCACCAATGCCACGCGTGGGTAGGTTTACAACACGCTCAAAGGCAGCATCGTCTTGGCGGTTATTCACCAAACGCAAATACGCTAATGCATCTTTAATTTCGGCGCGTTCGAAGAACTTTTGACCGCCATAGATGCGGTACGGAATTTGATTATCGATTAAGCGTTCTTCCAAAATACGCGATTGCGCATTCGAACGATATAAAATAGCCACTTCTTTTAAGCTATTGCCTTGATTAACCCAGTCTTGAATACGCGCGGCAACAAAATAGGCTTCATCGCGTTCATTAAATGCGGCATATACGGTAATGGGGTCACCACGACTGATTTCGGTCCATAGCTCTTTGCCCATGCGCTCGCTATTAAATGCAATTACAGCATTGGCGGCGGCTAAAATATTTTCGGTTGAGCGATAATTTTGCTCTAATCGCACCGTTTTAGTTGGGATATATTGATCGATAAAGCGTTGAATATTTTCAACCTTAGCGCCACGCCAACTGTAAATCGATTGGTCGTCATCACCGACGACCATCATCCAGGCGTTGGGTCCACATAAAGTGCGTAGCCATTGATACTGCAGTGAGTTGGTATCTTGAAACTCGTCTACTAGTATATGCGCAAAGCGCTGATGGTAGTGTTCAACCAGGTCAGGATTATTTTGCAATAACTCTAATGAACGCAATAACAATTCAGCAAAGTCTACTAAACCACCCTGCTGACAAACATCTTCATAGGTGCTGTAAATCTTAACCATCATTTCATTGTAATAATCATCGTGCGTATCGATATCACCGGGGCGGCGCGCATTTTCTTTATGACCGTTAATAAACCATTGTGCTTGTTTTGGTTGCCAGCGTTCTTCGTCTAATTCCAAGCTACGAATAATGCGTTTGATCATGCGCTGTTGATCATCACTATCAAGAATTTGAAAGTGCTGTTCCAAGCCCGCTTCATGCCAGTGCGTACGTAATAGCCGATGTGCTAAACCATGAAAAGTACCGACCCACATACCGGTTAATGGCACACCGCGTAATTTCTCGATGCGTGAACGCATTTCATTGGCAGCTTTATTGGTAAACGTCACGGACAGGATGCTATACGGCGAAATGCCCTGGGTTTCCATTAACCAAGCAATGCGGTGGACTAACACGCGGGTCTTACCGCTGCCGGCGCCGGCCAGTACTAGGCAATGGCTGTTAGTAACGGTCACCGCTTCACGTTGCGGTGGGTTCAGTGTTTCTGTCAGTGCTGTAGTCATCATGCGCGGCATTGTAGCACTTAACCGTTTTGTTTTAAAACGTTGTTATTACATGCCGGGTCGGTGTGAGGTACCACTGGCAGAGGTTGGCAACGTGTGCAATAAACTGGATTCAGCCGGTAGGCAGATGAGTTGTGTCCTTATTTCATCTAAACCGTAAGTATCGACCCGCTGATTCAATTGATCGACAAGTGTTGGGGTTAATTGGCCGCTGCCCAATCGGTTTAAGTGGTCACGCTGAAAGTTTGTTAAATACACCGGATGTAAACGTGATAGTTGCATCAAATCTCTAACGTTCATTAAATGCGACGCCAATGGTGTGTCAGTTTCGAGGCGCTTTAGGTTTAATGCCTGATTTAATAAACGCACATTCATCTGATCTGAAGACACCACAGTGGTGTTGAGTTCTTGTGTAGTATCCAGCGGATCCATGACAGTGTTTTCGTGTTCTAAGGCATAGGCCATAATGCCGTCAATGGTGGATGTAAAATACAGGCGACCATTGGGGTGTGTTTGCATAAATTGATTTTCTAGCAGGCTAGCATCAGCGACAGTTTCGTGAGGCAGTTGCAGTGTTGGGCTGCCTGTTTCTGGTGTGGCACTAATAAAGGGGTCGTAAGTCGTTACATCTTCACCGTCTGCTAGTCGTAAGCTGAGGCGACTTTTTGCATCTCGATAGTGAGCTTCTAGTACTGGTAAAAGATCGGTTGGTTTACTCATAGGCTGGTCGACTAATTCTTGAAATGCCGCTTTCTTTCTTTTGTAGGCAGCAAAAATAGTGTATCCCGCCGCTAAGTTGTGGCCACTCTTTGCATGCCTGACATGAAACACTTTATCTTCAGTTTGTTGCAAGAAGGGCTCTATGCGTACCAGTTTCTGGAGTAATGCAGACAGCGCTTTTTGTTCGCTGGTATCTTCTATGGTAATAGCTGAGATCAAAAAATCACAACTACGGTTGTGTTTATCCTGCTGTTCTTCTTGAGCGGCCAACAGGCGATCTGAAAGCAATTGAGCTGTAGCGGCTATGGCCTTATCGGCGGGGATATTTAGGTTGCTTAATAAGCGCTGAGCTTTTGTTGCAATGTCTCTGAGGGTGGTGCAGCACTCTTCATCGGGGCTAGACCAAAAGTAATCTTCACGGTAACTTTGTTCTAGATTGTCAAACAACGCAATACAGCGCTGGCGCTTTGAGTCATGTCTCATGTATTTCATCCCACAATTGTATATTTTTTATTATTTTACTAGGGTAGTGGTAATAAATGATCATTGCAAGCTGCGCTATTTGCTAGGGTGTAAATAACGGCGCAAAAGTTTGTGTTGTGGTTTGTAGTTGTTGGTAGTGTGCCAAGCGTTGGTGCTTAAAGTCGTTTCGCCAAAAGGCAAAACACCCATTTAATCCATTGGTGTAATGATTCACTTTGTGTTGCGCGCGTTGGTGAAAGTAACGGATGCTTTGTTCTAATGGGGTGCCGCGCGTTGTTGCATCATTAAGAATGATACGCAAGGTAGGAGCATGCAGTGTAAAGAGTTGTTGTACATCAATGTCTCGATCCGCACAGAGCTGTATAAGCTGTTGAAATCCTTGGTTACCAATGCTCCGTTGTAGAAGCGTTAACTGCGGTGTTAGGTGAAACATCTGCAGTATATCGATGGGTTGGCGCTGACAAATTTTTAAAAGTGACGCAACTGTTTCTGGACTAAAGTGTTTTGCGAAAGTGTTCAGGTTGTGACTTATATCCCAGGTAAACGCTGGCCCCCACTGATTAAGCATGGGTATATTTTGCGGTTGCAAATAAGCCGGATGTAATTGGCATAGAAAATTGATGGCTGGAAATGTCCGCCATGGATTTTGCAGGTCTCTATCGAAATCGGGGTGTTGTAAATGCTGCAGGTTAAGCAGTCGATTAATTTCTGCAACATTGATTGCCGTCGCTGGCGAAGCCTGCCGGATGGGTTGTTTTTGTAGTGGCTGACGTGTGGTAGGGTCTTTAGGTATTCGAGTTCCTGTAGCAGCACGCACAATGCCGTCAATCGTTTTATGGCTATAGACCAAGTGACTACTCGCGTTAATCGCAAAGCGTCGCTGTAATTGCGGCAATGTAACTGGGTTATACCCGGGAGTTAAGCACGCATCGGCTTCGGTAAGGCTAATATAAGGTTCACCTTCAACCACTTCATCATGAAACATCATATAACGTGCGCGCAATATGTCGTTAGTATCCGGCGTTGCATCGGTAGGCACTGAATCACTTTCAGCTTCTTGTAAGCGCTTCGCAATGCGTCCAGCAAAATTTCTATAGCGAACGGTGTTACAGAAGAATGACTGAATATTATTGGTCGCCACAGCGCGCTCTGCCGCATTTTCAGCGGCGAAGCTGATTTTTGTTGTGGCCAAGCGCTCTACGTGACCGGTGTATTGCGGGGTCAGGCGACGGTAGTTGATATAACTGGTTTGTTCTTCGGTTTGTGTGCTGGCAGGTTGAGTTAAGCTAAGGATATTATCCAAGCAGGCATCTAGCACCAGTAGGTCATCAGGTATAAGGCGTTCAGGTCGCCATCTGACCAATGTTACTGTGTTTCGGTGGGCGCGAATTTGTTGGCGCAAGCGATAAATCACAGCGGTCAAGCGTTGGCGTGTGGGCAGTTTAGGGCAGCCGCTAATCAGAAATAATCGCTCGGTGAGCTGGTTCATGGCACGTATTATCGCGGGTTTGGGGCGGTCATGACGCAGTCGGTATTGTTCGGACAGTTCGGCTATATGCTGATTAGCAGTGTTAAGTTGCCCTAATTCAGCCAGCATCGCAGCATCTGCTGCGGGTTGTTCGGTCCCATGTCTCATCACGTTATCATAACAAAGGACAAGTGCTGATAAACATTAAGCCGACATTAATAGGTGGCCGGGTTCACGGCGGTTGTAAACCAGTGCTCGGTTAATTTGTGGTCATTCTATTTTGTTCGTATACATTGTATGGCATAGTTGCTAGAATTTTTTCGGGGTAAGTTAATCGGGAGGCATTATGCCGCGTAGGCGTCGCAGGAAGAAAAAAGACAATGCCGGTTCGCAACCTTCTGGCGATAGCACATCATCAGCGCCATCAACACCCACAATAGCCAGGCCACGTACACCACCAGAAGCAGCACAAGGGGCTGTGGCTGAATCAAAAGATTTAACATTAATCACAGGGAGAGACAGTGTGAGCAGAACACCATCACCACCACCATCACCATTATCATCAGCAGCAGCAGAAGATGACGCTTTATTGTCAGGGGCTGCAGCAGAACCATCGCCATTAGCACGGCCAGTGCCAGCAGCGGATAGCTTGGGTGATGAATATGTTATGTCGGCGCCAGAATTGTTACGCAAGCGGCAAGAGGCTGTTACACAAATAACGAGTAAGACGGAGCGTGAATGGCAAGCCCAAGGTTTTTTTGCCCTGAGTCAGCATGCGGCGCAATCACGTATGCATGAGGCTGAGGCAGCTGAGGCTGCAGCGGAGCATGCTCGAAGATTGGAGTTGCGTGACGAGGGGGTTAGGCAGCTGTCTCAGCGTAGATACTTAAATAAAATGCGTGGTCCTTTTGCTGGGCTAAAAGAAGCAGTTCGGATTAAGGAGCTTTCAAAGGGTTTTGCCGAGCGACGGTTGGGGGTTATTGATCGTACATTGAAATCTGGTCGCACGGATGGTTGTATTAGCATTGAGAATGACCCGGTATTCCGCACGAAATTTGAGGCGCGTTTTAATGCTTGGCTAGTGGATTCTTGCAACTTAACCTCAGTTGATGCGGCATTAGGTGCGGCTATTAAGCGCTACAATGCAGCAGCGTATAGTTATGAAGTTCCTTACTTTGGTGTTTCGGTTGGACGGGAACGTAATCGTGCTGCCGAAATACGAGGTATGATGGGCGAAGAGCTCAGGTCGTCAGTAGGCACGCTGGGAATTATTGTCAAATTGCTGAAAACGGGGGACTGGGAAGCAGAGGGCCATGACCTAGTAGGAAGTAGCGGGCTTTCAGTCGGCCATGCTTCGTTTAATATGGTGTTAATGTCAACATTGCTAGAACAGTTTGCACAAGACCTTGCACAACGATTGATAACAGGTGAGCTACCCAACTATGATGGTGTCGGTTTCCAGATGGCGAGTGCTGCATTAAGTACGAGTTTTATTAGCAATAGTGATTTAACCCGTGGGTTATTCCAGAGATCACTTTTAAGTGGTGCACGGACTAGTGGGGCGCCAGCTGTTTCTAAAGACATGATAGATGCTAAAGCGCTAGCTGACAGCTACTTTAAAAGAGAGTCTGGTAACATTGCGGTGAAATTAAAAAAATGGCTGCTAGACCCTCGAAATCATACTAAATTAGCGAGCCTGTTGAGTCGCTGTGTTGGTATCTATGAGACGCGTGTTTTGGCTGCGGGTGATCGTACCGAAGAAATCAGGATTAAGCTTGAGGACTGCACTGCTAAGGGATCTTCACCTGTGTTGTGGTTAGGCGCTTTGATGGGTACAGGAAATTGGAAGGTTGCCGGCCATTTGGCACCTGGGCCACTTGGTAGTGATTCATTTAATATACTGGCCATGACAGAAATATTTCGGGCTTATTCAGCTGATCTGGCATATGACTTAGCGACGGGCGTTAAGCCTGGTACTGACCATCATAATTTGGCAGATTTACAATTATGGCTTACTTGCGCCAATCATCCATCACAATTCAAAGCGGTAGCGCGAACTGTTTTTGATAATATGGCCTTTGTGACACTTAAACCTGAGGATGTGGCGCAAGAAGAAAAGGCTGCGGACACTTTGCCAGATGAAGATGCAGGCCGTACGTTTACTCACGGGTAGTTTTTTCTGTCTTCTCGTCTCCGAGTTTGTCATCCCGGCCTCCGAGCCGGGATCCAGGAAATTCAGGGGCGCGTTATCGTTTTAAGATTTTCTGAAAGCGTTCGGTGATTAATTCTTGATGTTCTTCGAAGTGGGTTAAGATATAAAATTGTTGCTTGTTAATTGCCTCAAAGGTCATATCCGCTACATCATCAGCTGACATGCCCACCTTAATGATTTTTTCAAAATATTGCGCGACCTGTCCTACATGTTCGGGGGCATTCTTAGCTACCGTCATGCTAGTGGCAAGTTGTGTTTCAACCATGCCTGGGCATAGCACTGATACGCTAATGTCCGCTTCACGTTCGATTAAATCGCGTTGTAAGATTTCAGTTAGTGCGACGACAGCATGCTTGCTGGTCATATAAGCCGTCATATTGGCGGCCGTATGCAACCCGGTTATTGAGGCGGTATTAATAATATGGCAGGGGTGTTTAGCGGCTAGCATAGTTGGGATAAAATGGCGGCAGCTGTAAACGACTGATAAAAAATTCACGGCATGTACGCGCTCGATATCCGCGCATTCCATTTCCCATACGGCGCCCAAGGTGCCAGCGATGCCGGCATTATTAAACAACAAACTTGGTGTGCCAAATTTTTCGAGTGTGGCAGCAACCAATTGTTGGATTTGTGCTTCATCTCCAACGTCACAAGCATGAGCAAGGATGTCAACGTTAAATTTTTCCAGTTCTTTTTTAACATTTTCAAGGCGTGTAGCATCAATATCAACCAACACCAATCTCATGCTATGTTGCGCACACTTTTTAGCAAGTGCCTTGCCAATGCCACTGCCGGCACCGGTAATTACTGCTGTTTTTTTATCAAATTCTTTCATTGTTGTAGCTGCCCTAGGTGTGCGTGTAATACAGAACCATTAATAACCGCATGATTAGCACAAAAGAATAATAGCTCAGCGATTTCATTGGGGTGAATTAAACGATTGGCACCGACTTTGGATTTGGCCCATTCAATGGCTTTGGCAGTTGCTAAGCTGTCACGCAACATATCGGTATCGGTTAATCCCGGGCAAACGCAGCAGGTATGAATGCCGGTGTCTGCCAGGTCTTGGCAGGTGGCACGCATCATACCAACGACGGCATGTTTTAATGTGATGTAACTGGCATTGTCTGGCACACCCATTTCCGATACTGTTGAGCCTATATATAGAATGCTGGAGCCAGTGGTCATGCGTTTGATCAGTAGATTATTTAATGCAGTGGCAGCAATGATCATCAGTTGGAAATTGGTTTGTAAAATATCAATTTTTTGATCGCCGACGCGATCACGCATCATATCGCCGGCATTATGAATTAAGCAACACTGATCAGCTTGGTTAAACGTGGTTTGTAATTGCTTTTGATGGCGGGTTATTGCGGCGGGATCGCTTAAATCAATGGCAAGATTTTCAACACCGTCAATATCACAAGCACTGCGCGATAAGTTTAATACCTGCCACTCTTGTTGTTGGAATAAAGCGATGGCGGCTTTGCCTATTCCCTTGCTGCCACCGGTGATAATCAATTGTTTGGTCTCAATATTCATGCGGGAAAGTATAACATGGTTGTGATATACTGCCGCGCATACTTTGACCAGATTAATCAATGAGGTACAGCGATGAGCAGCGCAGTTACAACCAAAAAACGCCTATTAACTGGGGATACACCGACAGGTCAATTGCACTTAGGCCATTGGGTGGGTTCTCTGGAGAATCGCGTAAAGTTACAAGATGACTATGACTGCTATTTTTTGCTGGCGAATTTGCATGCGTTTACTACACGCGCTAAAGATCCCGAATCGATTCGCCAAAGCACATTGGATATTGCTTTAGATTATCTCTCTGCGGGCATTGACCCTGCGCGTTCAACCATTTTTATTGAAAGTGAATTGGCGTCGATTTATGAACTTACATCGATCTTTAGTATGTTGCTGCCCTTCCCGCGTGTGATGCGTAACCCAACGATTAAAGATGAAATTCGCGATAAGCAGTTGGGTGAAAACTATTCCTTTGGTTTTCTGCTCTATCCAGTGATGCAGGTTGCTGATATTTTGGCGTTTGAAGCGGACTTGGTGCCAGTGGGTGAAGATCAAATTCCCCATTTAGAAATGACACGCGAAGTGGCGCGTCGTTTTAATCAAATGTATTGCGGTGTCGATTCGCACTTGCCTGATGACGAACATGTTAAGGCCGGTGGTTTATTTCCAATTCCGGATCCATTGATAGGTCGCGTAAAACGCTTGGTGGGCTTAGGTGGCCCTGCAGAACATGGCTCATTGTTAAAAATGAGTAAGTCATTAAACAATGCGATTTTATTATCGGATGATGCTGACAAGGTAAAGAAAAAGGTCATGAGTATGTATACCGACCCGAATCGTTTACGTGCCACTGACCCAGGCACAGTAGAAAATAATCCACTATGGATTTTTCATGATACGTTTAATACGGATACGGCATGGATAGAACAAACCAAAGAGCGTTATCGTGCGGGTACCGTTGGCGATGTCGAATGCAAGAAAAAACTGATTGAAGTGCTTGTGTCTATATTAGAACCCATGTGGGAACGCAGAAAACAATTTGCTAATGATCCCGCGCAAATCGAACAAGTGTTAAAAGCAGGTAATGAGAAAGCGAATGCGGTCGCAGAAGCAACATTAGCTAAAGTAAAACAATATATTAAGCAGGTTTTTTAGGTAAGTTAAGTATGATCTATCAAGGTGAAGCATTAACAATAGATTTGGGTCATGTCAGCATTGCTGCTAAGCAGTGGGGTGATCCTAAGGGTCGTCCGGTATTAGCATTACACGGTTGGTTGGATAATGCGGCGAGCTTTGATTTTTTGGCGCCTGAGCTGAAAGATTGTTATGTGGTGGCGGTTGATTTACCGGGTCATGGTATTTCCGGGTTTATTCCAGAGGGCATTAATTATCACTTGATGGATGCGGTAGCGAATACTGTTAAGATGTTAGATGTGCTGCAATGGCGACAAGTGACCTTATTGGGGCATTCAATGGGCGCTGCTATTGCGTCAATTCTATCCAGTTCATTTCATGAGCGTGTTGATCGTTTGATTATGATTGACGCCATTGGCCCATTATCAGAATCGGTACTGCAAGGCCCGCAGCGTTTAGGGCGCGCGGTGAGTAAATTATTAGCAGCTGGCAAGCGACAACGCACGGTGTACCCATCATTAAAAGGCATGGCTAAGTATCGTGCAGAAACCGGTGGGCTTAGCCAGCAAGCCGCGATGGCGCTAACCGAGCGCGGTTGCGAGCAGGTGGAAGGTGGTTATACCTGGCGATTTGATCGCAGATTGCTGTTGCCATCGATGATGTATTTGACTGAAGAGCAGGTTAAAGTGTTTTTGCGAGATATCGAGGCACCGACATTATTGCTGGTGGGAGATGATGGCATCATGATTGACAATCCTCTTTTAGAACAACGAATTGCAGAAGTTCCGAACATCGTCCATACTAGCATACAGGGCCACCACCACTTACATATGGATTCACATCAGGCG
The DNA here is from genome assembly GCA_029212925.1 of Coxiellaceae bacterium. GTDB lineage: Bacteria > Pseudomonadota > Gammaproteobacteria > Coxiellales > Coxiellaceae > JARGNX01. The sequence continues at coordinate 126,935 of JARGOB010000009.1, forward strand.
GTAGCACAAGCGATAAATCAGTTTTTGGTATAAGGGCAGATCAGCCCTAACAAAGAGAGGGCTGTATGTTACGCTACAAACTACTTCGAAACGAAGAGCACGAAATTACTTCCTTACAAACAAGTTTATACGGCGCCATGTTATTGCGTAGTTCGCATTTAAATAAAGGCAGCGCCTTCGACCAGCGTGAACGCGAAGAATTAAAATTAATCGGCCGCTTAGCTGAAGCTACAGAAACCATTGAGCAACAAGCAGCACGCGCCTACGATCAGTATCTCGAAAAAAACTCCAACCTTGGCAAGAACGTTTATCTTAATGGTCTGCATGATGTTAATGAGACGTTGTTTTATTATTTAGTAAGCCAGCATCTGGAAGAGATGCTACCTATTATATACACTCCGACTGTTGGCGATGCTGTCATCAAATACAGCTTGGAATTGCGTATGGCGCGTGGTTTGTATTTTGCTTATCCGCAACGTAAACAGATACGTGAAGTATTAAAAAATAGAGTCAGTGAGCATGTTGATTTGGTGTTAGTCACTGATGGTGAAGGTGTGCTGGGTATCGGCGATCAGGGCGTTGGTGGTATGGATATATCCATTGCTAAATTGATGGTATATACCTTGTGCGCCGGCGTAAACCCTAACACTTATTTACCAATGCAATTGGATGTTGGCACCAATAATGAAAAAATGCTGAATGATCCGATGTATTTGGGGTGGCGCCATAAGCGGTTAAGCGGCGCAGAATATGATGATTTTATTGCTGAGTTTGTTGAAACACTGCAAGAAGAAATCCCTAATGTGTATTTACACTGGGAAGACTTTGGTCGTGATAATGCACGTAAAAATCTCGAAACGTATCGCGATAAAATTACTAGTTTCAATGATGATATGCAAGGTACCGGTGCTACTGCACTAGCGTGTGTGTTGTCGGGGGTGAAAGCTTCGGGCATTGAATTAAAAGACCACCGAGTTGCCATTCTTGGGGCAGGTACCGCCGGCTGTGGTATCGCCGATCAAGTGTGCACGATGTTTGCCCATCACGGTATGACTCCAGAAGAAGCCAGAGAGCGTTTTTGGTTGGTTGATCGTAATGGCTTGTTGGTGAATGATCAATCGGATATTCCTGGTTTTCAAAAACCTTATTTACGCACGCGTGACGAGGTCAGTGGTTGGAAAGTAAAAGACAGTTCCAATATTACGTTGCAAGATGTGGTGGATAACACCCACCCCACTATATTAATCGGTTGTTCTACCTGTCATGGCGCGTTTACCGAATCCATTATTAAGTCGATGGCATCACATTGCCCCCGCCCGATTATTTTGCCATTGTCTAATCCAACTAAGCTAAGTGAGGCTGAGCCCAAAGACTTAATTAAGTGGACGGATGGCGCGGCATTAATTGCTACCGGTAGTCCGTTTGATCCCGTCGAGTACAAAGGCAAAACTTATGTGATTGGCCAAAGTAACAATGCATTTGTTTTTCCGGGTTTGGGTTTAGCTGTGATTGCTACCAAAGCAAAAAAAGTATCAGACGATATGTTGTGGAAGGCCAGTGACACATTGAGTGATCATTCGCCAGCACGCAAAGATCCAACGGCATCGTTATTGCCGCGTATTGATGATACGTGGCGATTAAGTCGTGAGATAGCCATAGCAGTGGCGAAACAAGCACGTGAAGAAGGTTTATTAGGCGTGGCTGAAGATACTGATCTAGAACAGGCAATAGATCAGATTCGTTGGAAGCCGCAATATGTACCATATCATTATGTCAAAAGCATAGGGGCAGACGAATGAGAAAAGCATTTTATTGGTCAAGTTTAATTTATTTAATTGCGATTGTAGTGCTAGGTTATTTTTGGCCGTGGGTTAACTACTTTTTTATTCTATGGGTGCCGTTTACCCTCATTGGCATTTATGACATTCATTGGTCAAAACATTTGGTTACGCGAAACTATCCAGTGATCGGACATTTACGCTATATGTTTGAGTTTATTCGCCCTGAAATTCAGCAGTATTTTATTGCTACCAATCAAAGTGGCCGTCCTTATAATCGCGAAACACGTACGATGGTATATGACCGTGCTGTGAAGGAAGAAGGTGTGTTGCCGTTTGGAACACAGCAAGATATTACTACGATTGGCTATGAATCAGCTAACCACTCCATGGCGCCGAAAAAAGTGCCGCACGAGCAGTCTCGTTTGCAATTGGGCGGTGAATTCTGTAAACAACCCTACTGTGCTTCGCGCATGAATATTTCAGCCATGAGTTTTGGTGCGTTAAGTGGTCGTGCAGTACGTGCGTTAAACTTAGGGGCTAAGCTCGGTAACTTTATGCATAACACCGGTGAAGGTGGTTTAAGTAAATATCATTTGAAGGAAGGTGGTGATATTTGTTGGCAAATTGGTACCGGTTATTTTGGTTGCCGTACAAAGGACGGTAATTTTGATCCGGACTTATTCACTGAAAAAGCTAACCTAGAAGTGGTTAAGGTGATTGAAATAAAAATTTCGCAAGGCGCGAAACCTTCACATGGTGGTTTGTTGCCAGGTGCTAAGGTATCGAAGGAAATTGCTGAGGCGCGATTGGTTGAGCCTGGTGAAGATTGCGATTCACCTCCGGGGCATCGTGAGTTTTCGACGCCGATTGAATTGCTAGAGTTTGTTCAGCGTTTGCGTGATATGTCGAATGGTAAGCCGGTTGGCTTTAAGTTTTGTTTGGGCAGACGCGGTGAGTTTATGGCAATCGTTAAAGCCATGTTAGAGACAGGCATATTACCAGACTTTATTACTGTGGATGGCGCTGAAGGTGGCACAGGTGCAGCGCCAGTTGAGTTTTCTGATTACCTCGGTGCGCCTATTAATGAAGGCTTGGTATTTGTTAGCAGCGCGCTGATTGGTGCCAATTTACGTGACAAAATTCACGTAATTGCTAGTGGTAAAGTGGCCACCGGTTTTGATTTAATTACTAAGATTGCGTTAGGTGCGGATATGTGTAACGTGGCACGTGGTATGTTATTTGCTGTTGGTTGTATACAAGCTACTCGCTGTAACACGAATACCTGCCCTACCGGTATTACAACGCAAGATCCTGTACGCCAAAAAGCAATTAAGATCGAAGCCAGTGGTGATATGGTGCGTAACTTTCATGATGCCACCATTGATTCTATGCTGGCGATTGCAGGTGCCATGGGTCTCGATGATTTGAAAAATTTGAATCCCACCATGATTATGCGTCGCGGTGCGAATGAGCTCAGTGTGCCTTACGATGTGTTGTATCACTATTTGCGTCCTGGTGAGCTGATTGAAAACAGCCATCACTTACATCCGATCTACAAGCGCTATTGGGAAGCTGCGCGTCCTGATACGTTTGCTTATCATTACGATATGGAGCATTGATTTTGCATCCTGCCCTGTCATCCCGGCCTCCGAGCCGGGATCTACCGTCTTGATAGTCAAGTATTTAAAGCTAAATTCCTTCAC
>JARGOB010000010.1 GCA_029212925.1 Coxiellaceae bacterium
GTCATCCCGGACTTGGATGTGTCATCCCGGACTTGGATGTGTCATCCCGGACTTGATCCGGGATCCAGTCAAATAGCTGTATCTGAATTGGGAGAAAGGTGCCTGTTCAGGTTTGCGTTGCATGGTGTTACTAACGAATCAAAGGCATTAACGTGAGCTTACTCGAATCGATAAAAACTAAAATCAAATCCAATCCCTCGGGTCTCTATGTCCTCTTTTATACTGAAATGTGGGAACTGTTTGGTCGCTTTGGTATCACAGCTTTATTGGTGTTATACCTAACGCATACGTTTAAATTTACTGATGACAAGTCGTTCGCTATTTACAGTGGTTTTATTGCTTTACTTTATGTTATGCCAATCATTGGCGGTTATCTTTCGGATCGATTATTGGGCTTGAAGCATTCCATTATTTTGGGTGCCAGCTTGATGGCGGTTGGTAATGCCTTGTTGATATTTCCATACAGTGATTTTGTGTATTTGGGGTTGTCGGTAGTCGCGGTGGGCAGTGGTTTCTTTTTACCAAGCATTGTGCCGTTAGTGGGGCAGTTATATAAAGGTGACCGGCGTGGGCGTGATGCGGGTTTTACACTTTATTATATAGGTAAAAATATTGGTGCGTTGTTGGCGCCTTTGGTTTGTGGGATTGTCGGTCAACAGTTTGGTTATAACTATGCTTTTATTTTAAGTACGTTGGGCATGCTTTCGGGCATTTATGTTTTTGTGCGTGGCCAAAAACATTTGATCGATATAGAAACCAATAAAGAGCACCATTACCGTCGTGGTGTGCTGTCAACTGTATTGATATACGCTTCAATAGCGGTGATGATACCTCTGGTTTATTTGGTGTTGATGTATACATTGGATGGTTACCTGTTGGTCTGTGCCGGTGTGATTGCGTTGGCGGTATTGCTTACGATTGGTGTTAGGCACGATGCAGCAGTGCGAAAAAGATTAGTGGCTATTGTAATGATGTTATTTTTTGTGGTGATATTTTTTGCTTTGCTAGGCCAGGGTGGGACGACTTTAAACTTATTTATTGAACGTATTATTGATCGACAGGTGTTTGGTTATCAAATTCCACCTTCGGTGTTTTATACGCTTGATCCTATTTTTATGATATTGACGGGTCCGTTGCTTGCCATGTTGTGGACGCGATTGGCGAAAATTAATCGTGAGCCTTCTGAAGTTATTAAATTTACCGTGGCGATGATTATTTTAGCGGCTGGGTTTATGGTGTTTGTTGCCGCAGGTCATTTGGCCAGTGAACAAGGAAGAGTGACGCCGTTATTTGTTGTGTTGGGTTATCTGTTATTCCCGATAGCAGAATTATTAATAATGCCCATCGGGTTGTCATTGGTGACCCGGTTATCACCCAAAGGGCATGATGCCATTCTTGTTGGTATTTGGATGTTAGGTTATTCGCTATCGGGTTATTTAACTGGCGCTGTTTCTAAGTTAGGTCGGGTGTCGTTTCAGGTGATAGATGTTGAGTCTGTGAAGCAAGCGGCGCTGATTTATAGTCACGATTTTCTTTATAGTGCTTTGATTTTAGTGGCTGCGGCGATTGCCTTACTGTTAATTATTCCAATATTCAAGGTGTTAACCAAAAAAGTTCTTAACGAGAAAATATCCGCTGGTACAGATCAGATATATAATTAAAGGTGTTATAATTTTCCTGAAACAGTAGGGGATATGTAATGGCAGATAAGCCTGATTTTTCAGAGATAAGTAAAAAGTTAAATATTGGCGGATTAGTGAGTAACGTCAAATCGCTCATTTCACCCGGTGGTGCAACGCCAGATCCTGATGAGGATGATAAGGTGGGCTGTCAACTAGCAGAGCTCAGCTTACTGATGCAAGAATTAAATGAAACTAACGAAGAACAAAGCAAGCGCATGGTTGAAATTAATAAATTATTTAATTTATTATTCGAGGAATTAAAAGCTGAGCGTGAAGCAGTTGAAGAAGCGGTGCACGAATTAGAAGAGTATGTTGAAGGTGAAGAGGCTAGTGATGAAGAGGCTGATGATGAAGGCGATGAGGTAGAAGAGCAGCCCAAAAGCAAAGCCACCAAAAAAACCACTAAAAGTAAGAAAAGCACATGACAGATAGTCCATCAGATATGTTGCGTGCCTTTGTTGGTTTGCCAGTGAAAGGGGTTTTAGCGAATGCTATTGAAGCACAGCTTCCTCGTATTGAGTTGCCTGGTGAAACGGAATTACGGTTATCACCGCGCGACAATTGGCATGTGACGTTACACTTTTTTGGTGCTCAAACAGAAAGAAAACGATTAGACGCCGCGTGGCCGGCATTAAAACATGTGATAAAAGCATGCGATCCTTGTGAGGTTGTGCCGCAGTCCATGATAGGTTTACCGATGCATCATTCGCTGGCTTGGGTGTTAGCACTGGAACCAACAAGTAATTTACTAACCCTACAATTAAATGTATGCGCCAAATTAAATGAGTTAGGTTTTGCAGTTGAAGAGCGGCCTTATTTCCCACACATCACCTTATGGCGCCCGAAGGGCCGTGCCAAAATCGACTTGCCGCAGCAAGATGTGGCATTAGATAGTGCAACTTTGGATGAAGTGGCGCTTTATGGTAGTTACCTAACGCCTGAAGGTGCACATTATAAAATCATCGAATCTGCGCATTTGGGTTAATTACAATTCCATGCTTCGTAATCTAAGCTACTGACTTCATCCAAGTTACTTATTCGCATCTGCAGTAACTATAGTTGGAGTTAAGTGTTGGGTAAGGTAATCGATAAACGCTTTTGTTTTTTGTGGTTGCGGTGATAATTTTGGATAGACTGCAAATAAGTGGGATGTAATTAAACTGTAAGATTCAAGTAATGGTATAAGCGAGCCATTTTCAATTTCATCAGTTACCCAATAATCTGGTACGCGAATAATCCCTTGATCTTCCAGTGCCATATGTTTTTGTACGCCCATATGTGTTACTTTAGCAATCGGTTGGATGGGTACCTTGATGGTTTCAGCGTTATCAATAAAGGCCCAGTGATCGTCTGTGTCGCTGATTGATTGTGTAACACAGCCAATGGTGCGGTGTTGCTCAAGGTCATACGGTGTTTTGGGTGTGCCGGCAAGCTGTAAATAATCAGGGCTAGCGCAGACAACATAACCATAGCTAAATAATTTTTTAGCGATAAGGTTAGAGTTAGGCAATTGCCGTGCTGCTCTTAGGGCTATATCTACACTGCCATTGGAAAAATCTTTTACGCGATCCGATAAGTCTAATTCGACTGCTAGGTTAGGGAAGTTACGCATAAATTCAGCTAGTAGTGGACCGACAATCAGTGAGCCTAAAGTTATTGGAGCTGTTATAACAAGCTTGCCAGAAAGTTGTTTGCCATCTTGATGAATCGATTGTGTGGCATTATCAAAATCACTTTGAATTTGTAAGCACGACTGATAAAATTGTTTACCGGCTTCTGTCAGCTGTAAGCCTTGTTGTGTTCGAATAAACAACTGCGCATTCAAACGTTGTTCTAGCTGTGAAATCCTACGGCTAATTTGTGATTTTGAGCTATTCATTAATAATGCCGCTTGCGTAAAGCTACCGGCTTTGGTTACCTCTACATATAACATGGCTTCTTGTATTAGCTTCATGACTGTCTCTGAGTTAACAATATCGTTATGATTGCAGTGCCCAGTATAACGAATCATTGTTAGTTCTCAATCACTAATTCACAAGCGCTGTGTAGAGCAGATCGCTGTGATGTATTTAATGCATTGATTTTGAGGAGATAGTCGCAAAATTCCTTGAAAGTGAATAATGACATTACCTGTATACCTGTATCGCGAATATTCGCAGTGCCGCCGAGTTCGGTATCAATAATGGTGGCGACCATTGACACCTTTATGTCAGCTGCTTGCATTTGTTCGATCGCGTTATGCATAGTATTGCCGGTAGTAATAAAGTCGTCGACTAATAAACAGTGCGATTGCGGTTGAATAATGCCATCAATCAAAGATTTTTCCGCGTAGTTTTTGCGTTCCTTGCGTAGTAATAACATGGGTATGTTGTACTGCGTAGCAAGGTAACTGGCCATTGGAATGGCACCATACGGTATACCACAAATTGAATCAAATGTGGCACTACCTAACATGGCCCATAAAGCGTCAGCTAGTTGCGTCAGTATTATTGGTGTTGAGACGCACTGACGTAAACTAATGTAGATAGGGAATTCCAATCCACTGCTCAAGGTATGAGGCTCAAAACGCACGGCACCGGTGTGGTAGATGGCTTCTACTAATTGTTGTTTATCAACTTTCAACTAAACGAACTCCCATTACATAAATCGATTTTAAATACTGCCCGTGTCGTCTGGCGCAACGTGCCAAGTCGTGATGGCGTGTAAAACTACCGCCACGAGCGATGCGGTAGGATGCATTGCGACTAGTTAAGTCGTCCGTTACCCATTCACCTCCAGGGTATGGTTTATAGTTACAAGCAACGTATTCCTCGATATTGCCAGCCATATCCATCACGCCCTGTAGTGTAGCGCCCTTAGGAAACATGCCAACTGGTGTCGACTGAAATAATTGTTGCTCTAAGGTATTAGCGTGATCCAAATAATAGTTGTTGCCCCAAGGGTATTCTCGATAGTGAGTGCCTCTTGCCGCATATTCCCATTCAATTTCAGTCGGCAGTCGAAAATGACGCTGAGTTTTTTTAGCCAGCCAGGCGGCATAAGCATCAGCTGCCGTCGCTGTGATGGTGTGAACGGGGTGATTACTGTAGGCGTGAGGGTAACTGCCAAATGGCCAGCTGCTTGGTAGTTCAGGGTATTGGGTATCTTGAAGGAAGGTGTAGTATTCTTGATTGGTAACTGGGTATTTATTTATTTTAAAAGTATCAACAGCGACGTCAAAGTTGGGTGTTTCTTTTAAAAACCAATCAGCTTGTAGTTGCAAATACGAAAACTGTTCGACTAAGTCTGTTATTTTGTTGGCGTTCGTTCCTATCTGTGCTGTGCCGGCTGGGATGCTGACTTGAATAGGATTGAAGGTATTGACTCGCGGGTCACCTATCAATCCGAGTAATTGTCCAGCACAGTATCGTTGTTGTAAGCTGTGATCTCTTGATTCGATAATTCGGATTAATTGAGTGGCTGGGCATTGCTGATAATCGGCATATATCGGCTCGAGGTCGTGTAATAAAGATGGCTTAATGTGCCTGGGCAAGTGCATGGCTTCACGATCTGTTAGTTGGTTAATTACGCTCATACTACTAATTCCTTATGGCTAATGGCCGCAGGCACTACCTTGTAAAGCTGGCCATCATAAGACCCCGCAATAAACCATGCTTTGCGTGTGTCGTAGGTTAAACAAGAAATACCGGATACGGTTAGGCGAGACTGAGCCCAGGTATTTGTTGGTAGGTGGTAAATACAAACCGTGCCGCGGTAATCGCCAGTGGCTATGTATTCTCCTGCATCATCGATTGCCATGCATTTTATTGAGTGCTTATGTGGTGTTTTTATTTTCTGAATGCTAGTGTCAGAAAAAATTCGCAGCTGTAGATCACGACTAACGCTAGCAAACTGCTGCTTATTTATAGCAATGCAATCATTAGCGATTTTGTGGTGACAACTGTTATGCCAGTGCAAGTTTTTATAATCTAAGCGGTCATGTAGGGCCGCATCACCCGAGGCCGATACAGAAAAAACGCCATGTTCATTAACGGCTAATGCTTTAATGGCATTTTTATGGATGGGTTTGCAACAAATGAAATCTATACCATCAGTGGTACTGCACAACACAATTAGTTCTCCGCTATAAGTGCCGATATAAATAATGGTGACCGTTGATGATAACTGCTGATAACACAGTGTATTTAATGGTGAGTGGTGACGATAAACAATATTATTGGTGAAAGCATCAAACAATTCTCCGCTTTGACCGCCGGTTAATAGCCGACCATGAATATGGGCTATACAATTGCAAAGGCTAGGTACAGTATATTGCGTGACGTCATTAATGTTAATATCACCGGCATCACCAACGGTGTAAGTCGTGTCATGATTGACATGCACGGCATTAATGCCTGCTGTTGGCTGGCTGTTGTTGAGATCCCATTGGTCATCAGTGATGTGGTAGCGAATATAGCGATCATTAAAACTTACAAACACAACGTGGTCATCACCTAAAAAAGCACAGGAGCGTGCCCATACTTGGCGAGGATAATGACATCGTCTGATTAAAGTGAGTAAGTGATTTGCTTCAACTTTCCACAGTGCCAGTGTGCCATCGTAACTGAGGCTTATGAGTTGTTGGTGCGCTTCGCTGTAACATAAACGTTTAATGCCTGATTTGTGAGCGGGTATTGCGGTTTTATTGTTGCCTTGGATGATGATGATTTCACCATCATCGTTACCGCAATATATTGTGCCCATGGTGCTAATAGAGATGGTGTCTGTTTCTACGCCATTCAGGTTGACTTCGTTGCACTGTGCGCCGGTATGGATATCCCAGGTTTTAATCGTGCCATCATCACTGGAGCTCACCAATTGTGATTCATTTAGCCATACAACAGACAATACATCGCGCTGATGGCCGCGCAAGGTATGCAGGCAGTGTCCAGTGAAATCAAAGATACGCACGCAGTGATCACGAGAGCTAGTGGCTAATAAGCTTTTGGTAGGGTGAAAAGCAACGGCTTCAACATCGTCGTTGTGACCGGTAAACAAGGCGATTAACTGCATGTCGGGTACAGACCACATGCGCGCACTGTAATCGCTGCTGCTGGTTACCAGTAATTTACCATTAGCACTAAACTGACACTGATTAACTAAATGATCGTGGTGTCCAACAGCAATGGCTTGATCGGTAGCCGCATCCCATAAGATCACACGATTATCGTAGCCAGCGGTTGCGATGTATTGTGTTTGAAAAGTCGCGATGCCGCTGGTTGGTGCGGAATGTTTAATCATGTGATTTGCCTGCAAGTGAGTAGTCATTAATATTGGGTTGCTTAAATTGGTGATGACTGATTTGTGATTTCGTATTTAAGTAGTCATTATTGTTTGGGTTGCTATGTCGGTTTGTGCTAATGCGCTCGGTCACATTGATTCCATAGTGTTCTAATTGATTATGTTTATCCGGATTATTTGTAATCAATCGAATGGTGCAGCTATTAAGCGCCATCAACATTTGAGCCGCCGCACGGTAGTCACGCAGATCATGCTTGAAGTGTAGCTTTTCGTTGGCTTGATAGGTGTCTAAACCTAGATTCTGCAATGCATAGGCGTCTAACTTATTATAAAGACCAATGCCACGGCCTTCTTGACGAAGGTAGAGTAGGATGCCTCCTTGTTGTTGCATCAGCTGGATGGTCTCTTGCAGCTGATCGCCACAATCGCACTTTTCTGAGCCAAACAAATCACCAGTCAAGCATTCTGAGTGCAGACGCACAAAGGGTTGTTGCTGCTTGTCCGCTTGATGGAAGATAAGCGCCACATGTTCTTTTGGATCACATAAGTGATTAAATGAGCATACTTCAACGGCTTGTTTTGCCATTGGAATAACAACGCGGTTTCGAATATTAGTAGTAGTCATAAGGTTACTGTATCTGTACACAGTAGCTTTGGATAGATCGCTGCAGGCAACACCGGGTTGCGCCAGATGCAACCTACCGCAGCGCATTTGAATACTGTACTGATCTATCGTTAATATTCACGCCTATCAGTTTGTGTTGGTATGGCTTTGTGGTAGAGTGGCTAAAATTATTATAGCAGTCATGATTGATTACTTGTTGTTAGGATGAAGATGAATGAGAGAGTTGCAGCCTTGTTTTGGGGCGTATGCCAGCAGCTATTATGTTGAGCATTATGTGAGGCTGGCTGAGGCAGAAAAAACCGGCCATCTAGCAGACTTACAAGATTTGACTAAGCCATCCGGTATTGTATTTCGCAAACCGGTATTGGTTAAACGCGGTGGTTTTTATGGTAATACGCTATTATTGACAGCCTTGTCTTATAACCATACGGGCATTGCACTGTTATTAATTTCGCTGGCTGAGAGCAGTATCCCTCGTGTATTGAGCATGCCCGATGCATTCGTAGGTGCATTGAATACGCCATTATTATTAGCGGCTAAAACTGGTAACACACCGGTAGCGATGACGCTACTCGCTTCTGAGCATGTGGTGGAGTTTATACATGCGACCGATCACCTGGGAAATACGGCTTTGCATTATGCGTGCTTGATGCGAAATATGCATGTAGTTGATGCGCTGGACAATGCGGGTGCAAGCTTTTTGATTAAAAATAAAAACGGAATAACACCGGGTGATTATTTATCGCATGAGATTCAGCCGCACGGTTTGATGTACCGTTATGGTCAATATAGCGATGGTAGGCATCCTTATTTGGTTGATGTTTCAGATTTTGGTACGGGCTATTATGGTACTAAGGACTATCTATTCAGTTGTTATCGATGGTTTATTCAGATGGTAGTGCTGAACCTTCATTTGGTTGGTAAGGATACCCCGTTGCGAGATGCTTGCGCTAGTCACTGTGTTTATATTTTTAATGGAGATCATGCTGGAATGGTAAAGCGCTACACGTGTCCTTCGGATAAACTATCTGATATTCTGCAAGCACATATTGCATGGAGGAAGCCCATTATGGATGCGCGTGTGTTTAAGCAGTGTTGTTCGCTGTTCGAAGCATACCATCACTCGAAGGCTGAAGAAGCACTGAAGTACGCTCAACACGCTAAAATGCAAGCCCCAGTTGATTTAAATGAAAATTATTTTAGGAAATAAAGCATGGTTAAGTTAACAAAGATTTACACTCGAACGGGTGATCAGGGATATACGCATTTGGCTGGTAAGCATCGCGTAAAAAAAACCAATTGTCGGGTGGGTTCTTATGGCACGATTGATGAGTTAAATGCTTGTGTTGGCATGGTGGTCTCAGGGTTGGAGGGCAATGCAAAGCTCGGTGACTTAAAGGGGCAATGCATTCGGATACAAAATGAACTATTTAATGCCGGTACGTTATTGGCGGTACTGAAAGCCGATAGGCGGGACGACACACCAAGAGTTACAGTGCAAGATGTCTTGCGTTTAGAGAATGAAATCGATGCGATGAATGAACAGCTTCCGACATTACAATCGTTTGTATTGCCGGGCGGTAGTGAGATAGGTGCTCGGTTGCACATGGCGAGAACGGTATGTCGCCGAGCAGAGCGCTGCATTTTAACGGCGGCAGAAAGCGAAGAGGTTGATGACATTATTCTGTGTTACATGAACCGCTTAAGCGATTGGCTGTTTGTTGCCGCGCGCTATTGTTTGTTGATTGAGCAGAAAGATGAACAGCTGTGGTGCTATCAGCCTTGATCACTCTAAAGTTTTAAGTGCCGACTTATCAAATGGAACAGCCTGGTCTAACTAATCTTGCTGTATTAACTCCGGCCAGTTGGGGTTGCTTAATAACATACGACCAACGGCGACTAAGTCAAACTCTTCATTACTCAAGCGTTGATGCAAGTTATCCAAAGTGTTGTCTTGTGTTTTTGATTCGAGACCCTTAAACGAACTAATAAAGTCGATATCGAGACCAACACTGCCAACGGTAATGGTTGGCTTGCCTGATATTTTTTTTACCCAACCAGCAAGGTTTAATGCTGAGCCATCGAATTCGGGCTCATAAAAACGACGCGTACTGCAATGGAAGATATCAACTCCAGCTGATACTAAACGATGAATAAATGCTGCTAGCTCCTCAGGTGTCTGAGCCATTTTTTCATCATAAGCCCCCATTTTCCATTGCGAAAAACGAAAAATGATTGGGAAGTCTGCGCCGACAGCTTTGCGTACCGCTTCAACGATTTCAACCGCAAACTGTGCGCGTTTTGCTAATGTGTCACCACCGTATTGATCATCGCGATGATTGGTTTTTTGCCAAAAGAATTGATCAATCAAGTAGCCGTGTGCACCATGTAGCTCCATGGCATCAAACCCAAGGCGTTTAGCGTCTGCAGCGCCTTGCGCGTAGGCGTGAATGATTTTATTGATTTCTTCTTGAGATAAAGCGCAGGGTGCTTCACCTTCTTTATAATTCGGATGCAATACTTTAGATGGACCAACTCCCGGCACATCTTTATGATCACAAGCGCAGCAATAGGTGTAATTCTCAGGATTAGCGTCATCGATCTTCTTGGCTTGTCTAACACTGCCCACGTGCCATAACTGCGGTGCAATTATTCCGCCGGCTGCATGTACTTGCTTCACCACGTTTTCCCAGCCTGCTAAGGCTTCCTCACCAAAAAAGTTAGGTACATTTGGATAGCCATGACTGCCCGGGTGATCGATCGCGGTGCCTTCAGTAATGATTAACCCGACACCACCGGCGGCACGTCGGGCGTAATAGTCTGCGCTGGCTTGGCTGGGGATATGACCCTTTGACATACTTCGAGTCATTGGTGCCATCACTATACGGTTTTTAAGTTGCAATGAACCTAAGTTAAACGGTTTCAACAAAGACTCTTTTAACATCGACCACTCCAGCAACTGTTTTAATCAAAGCGTCATATTAACACACCATTTTGATGTGTACGATGTCAATGCTGGGGGTTTACGACGTTTTATTTATCATCTTCATAAGCGTGATCGGGTTACGAGCAGGTCAGCTGGAATCACGGGTCTTTCTCCAATTTTATGTGATGCAAACAATGAGGAGGCCATGTGTTGCGCTTCTTTCACTGCTTTAGATTGTTTTTGTGTTAACGAAAACAACGCAAATGGAGTTGCTGTAGGTGTGGTTGTATTGTCGTGTCTTGCATCAGTACCACTAGGAGCACTGCCTGTATCGGCTTCAACTCTACTGCCTGCGCCGGCTGCAACTCTACTGTCGGCTCGGCTGGGTGAGGCTTCTGGTGCTGTTAGACCACCTTGAGCTTTTGGGTACCCACCGTTATCGAACACTGTGTTTAATGCTGACGCATTTTTTTTACATTCCATTTGACGGTGTGAGTTTAATGTGGCGAGCGTAGTTTTCAGGTCGACGCCAGCTATTGGTGCGCCATCCTCCATTAGCTTTGCGATTACTGACACAGTTACAGCCACTACATATTGTCGATCGTTGGCACTTTTGCAGCCGGAGCTGGCGTGCAAGCCTATAAGGCTTGATAGAATTTGTATCATGGCTTGTAGAACACCGTTCGCTTCATCACTTTTCCAGGAGATTTCATGTTGTGTTAGAAATGCGCTTTTTGATCCTATTGGGTCTGAGTTTATTTCCATGAGTTGCTGAATAACAAACATGGCCTGTTTGGCATAGTAAGCTGACTTAGCGCTGTCATGTGCGCCTTTGCCTAGTGGAATGGTGATGCTCTCGCTCACTGAGCTTCTATCGACAGTAGATTTGATAAGGTCGGCGATTTCAGCGGCATGCAAATGTACGATGGCTTCAGCTGCTTTAATGTTTTTACGTAGTACGCTTAAATGATTTGTAACGGCTGCTAGCCAGATTGCATCATGTGTTTTTTTTAATTTTTGGTGTTTGAATATTTGGAGCATGTAATAGATGGCGTAGGTGTGTAATTTATCCTTCGCTTCTGTATAACGCTTATCTAAACTAGCATCGATTTCTTGGGGTGGAGGGAAGTGATGGTCAGGCTCAATGGCGCGAGTGAAATGTTTATATAGCTCAATCATTGCCATATTATTAATTCCTAGCTGTAAGTGAGTGGTGTCATCTCTTGTGTTGTTTATACCGAAGTTCATATAAATCATACGGTAAAGTGCGTAGCTAGTAATTCGTAGGTCTCTAAAAAGATAAGCTTGGTTCGCTGGTTTTTTAGGGGTGTTAGATACTGTGAGTAGTTGTGTATACACATGTGCCTGTAGGGTGCCTTGGCGTATGTCTTCCTTTATTACGCGTTGCATATTGATATAGGATTTTAAGGTAAGCTCATGTTTTGTCGTAACTCTCTCTTCTGCTGTATGTGCTAGATATTCTTCGGCTGGGGCTAGTGAGCCATGACTCTGTCCTACGTGTGAAATGTATATTGTTGGTGGTGTTGTTATGTGAAGGGTTGCTCCGGCTTCAGTGATTGCAGCGTAGTTTGCTACTTCACTTTTTTGATTGTGTGCGGTTTCTGAAGCTGTGGGTGATGAGTCTCTCATGTACCATCGTCTATAGCTTTGTAGGTGAGCGGATGTTCCAGGTGTATTGGTAAGAAAGTCACCTATGCTGTTATCATTTTTTATTTGAATTGAAATGTGGTTTCGTTGTGCTCGTTTACTTCGATGTTCTTGTAGCCAGTTCCTAATGTTTGAGCCATTAGTTTCGCCTAAAAAAGTAGCCACTAGGTTGAAAAATAGTTGCACGATGATGTTTGCCCGTTCTATTTTTTTATGTTCTGGTATGCTCAGGATTCTTAGATCCAGGCGATGTTGTTGGTGTTGGTGATAAAAGTGGGTGATGGTGTCACGGCCTGTATGGTCTGGTGGGGCGCTTTTCGCCATGGCTACCGCATGTAAATTAGCCAGGTTGATATCAAGGACATTGTCTGTTATTTCACTCATGCTGTGTTTGCTGCTATCACAAATGTTTACTTCGAGGCCGAAGGGGTGTTCGCTGCTAAATTGTTCGAGCTCGTCGGGTAGGATGTCTGTTGAGTCTGGTGTATGTTTAAAGGTGGCAAAATCTGTGGGGGTATAAGTTACTCTTAGTAATCCATGGGCTACCCATTCTCGTGAGCCAGTGCCCGCATGCAGTAACTTGAGTAGTGTTAGTTGTAACTGTGCTTGCCTTGTTTTTTCAATAGCTAGTGGGGGATGCCGCCTCATTCTCGTCTCGTCATATTTAATATGCCGGGCACTGTATCATACAAACAACCAGATATATAGAAAGAGATAATGGGTTTAAGCTAGCGCTCTTGTTTCGACGAGTGATCATTGCAGTTGGATTCTTGAGATATGGCTTTACAAGGTAACAAAGCTGAAGGACGCGAGAGAAGTGATAATACAGGGAACGGAACGAGCGAAGCGAGAGTTGGCCCTTGGGAAGTGACTGCAGAGTATATATTCAGTGGGATTTCTTAAAGGGAGATTTGTGCTCTCCCTTTAAGTCGCGTCAGTCGAACTTGTTTCGACTAGCGATCATTGGAATTGGATTCTTGAGATATGGCTTTATAAGGTAACAAAGCTGAAGGACGCGAGAGAAGGAGTGGCTCCCCGGGACAGATTTGAACTGCCGACCAAGTGATTAACAGTCACCTGCTCTACCACTGAGCTACCGGGGATCAATGTAGAGCGATACTATACTGATCTGTTGTGATTTGGTCAATAGTCGAAGTCAAAAAATATTGCTAATTGTTGGGGTTATGTATTGTTTTGTGATGGCGCCTTGTTTGACTGGATCCCGGATCAAGTCCGGGATGACAAGTTCAAGTCCGGGATGACAAGTTCAAGTCCGGGATGACAGCTGCTAGCTCAGCAGCTTAGCCATGCGACTCATTGCATCATCCAGTGTGGCTTCATCAGTTGCGAACGATAAGCGAATATGGCCGGGCGAACCAAAGGCAGTGCCGGGTACAGCAGCGATAGAGGCATCATTCAGTAGCTTTTCGCAGAAGGCGACATCGTCTTTAACGCCCAAAGCGGCATAAGCGCCTTCGACATTAGGGAATTGATAGAAGGTACCATCAGAAGCGTGAGTAGTAAATCCAGGCATAGTAGATAATGCTTTATACACCATATCATGGCGCTGTTTAAACGTTTCGCGCATTTCGGTCACGCAGTTTTGGCTACTGGATAGGGCGGCGAGTGCGGCGTATTGCGAAATGGAGCAAGCGTTAGCGGTGGCGTGTGATTGCACTTTTTTCATGGCGCCAATTAATGGGGCAGGGCCACCGGCATAGCCGATGCGCCAGCCGGTCATGGCATAGGCTTTGGAGACACCATTAACAACAACCGTACGATCGTATAATTCGGGGCAAGCATTGACGATATTATGAAAGCCATCGCCTTCCCATAGCAAGTGTTCGTACATATCATCGCTCGCGATAATAACGTTTGGGTATTTTAGGAGTACATCGCCGAGTGCTTTGAGTTCTTCTTTGCTGTAACACATGCCGCTGGGGTTGCTTGGGCTATTCAAAATCAATAATTTGGTTTTGTCGGTAATGGCGGCATCCAATTCTTCAGCGGTTAATTTGTGTAGGTTAGCTTGCTTTGTATCTATAAACACAGGCGTACCACCGGCTAACGTTACCATGGCCGGATAAGATACCCAGTAAGGGCGGGGGATAAGCACTTCATCGCCTGCTTGGATCAGTGATTGGGCGAGATTAAATAAGCTTTGCTTGGCACCGGTAGAGACCAATATTTGGTTTTTTTCATAATCCAACTGGTTTTCGTTTTTAAATTTGGTAATAACGGCTTGTTTTAGTTCGGGTAGCCCATCAACAGGAAGGTAGTGGGTGTGACCAGCATGGATAGCATCGATAGCGGCATCGCAAATATGTTGCGGCGTGGTGAAGTCGGGTTCGCCAACGCTCATATTAATTACATCTACGCCTTGTGCGCGCAGCTCACCGGCACGGGCGCTGATGGCCAAGGTGGCTGATGGTTGGATTTGATTGACTCGATCAGTAAGTTTGATATCCATGTGGGTTCCTAGCGTTTAGATTACGTCGCAAGTATGCCATAATGGCCGCCATGAAGCACCCATTTGAATTGATTTCTGAATACAAACCCACCGGTGACCAACCTCAGGCGATTGATGCTTTGGTGGACGGTTTTGAATCAGGTTTGGCTTACCAAACGTTGTTAGGGGTAACGGGTTCGGGTAAGACGTATACGGTCGCGAATGTTATTGAGCGTTTGCAGCGGCCGGCGATTATTATGGCGCCCAATAAAACATTGGCGGCGCAATTGTATTCAGAGTTTAAAGAGTTTTTTCCGAACAATGCGGTGGAGTACTTTGTTTCGTATTACGATTACTATCAGCCAGAAGCCTACGTACCTTCCAGCGATTTGTATATTGAGAAAGATGCGTCGGTTAATGAGCAGATTGAACAGATGCGCTTGTCTGCGACTAAGGCGTTAATGGAACGACCGGACACGATTGTGGTGGCAACGGTGTCGGCGATTTATGGTTTGGGTGATCCGCAGTCGTACATGAAAATGATTTTGCACTTGACCCGTGGTGAGCGCATTGATCAGCGCGCGATATTAAAACGTTTAGCGGCATTGCAATATACGCGCAATGATATGGCGTTGCAGCGTGGTACCTATCGTGTGCAGGGTGATGTGATTGATATCTTCCCGGCGGAATCGGAAAAAGAAGCATTACGGGTTGAGTTGTTTGATGACGAGATAGAGCGATTGAGTTGGTTTGACCCATTAACACATGAGGTGTTAAGTGATATACCACGTGTAACTGTCTTTCCTAAAACACATTATGCTACGCCACGTGAGAAAATACTTGAAGCGGTGGAAATGATTAAGCCGGAGCTGCAAGATCGTTTGCGTCAGCTAGAAGAATTAGAAAAGCATGTTGAGAAACAGCGGCTGCAACAGCGTACAGAATACGATATTGAGATGATGGTGGAGTTGGGTTATTGCTCCGGTGTGGAAAATTATTCGCGATATCTGTCAGGTAGAGAGCAAGGCGAAGCACCGCCGACATTGATTGAGTATTTACCGGATAATGCGTTGATGTTTATTGATGAGTCGCATGTAACGGTGCCGCAAATTGGTGCGATGTATAAAGGTGATCGTGCACGTAAAGAAAATTTAGTGGAATACGGCTTTCGTTTGCCATCCGCTTTGGATAATAGGCCTTTGCGTTTCGATGAGTTTGAAGACTTAATGCCGCAAGCGGCGTTTGTATCGGCAACACCTGGTAACTATGAAAAAGAACATGCCGATGATGTGGTTGAACTGTTGGTGAGACCGACGGGGTTGATTGATCCAGAAGTAGAGGTAAGACCGGTTGAAACCCAGGTGGAAGATGCATTATCTGAAATTGGTAAGCGTGTTGCTAACAATGAGCGGGTGCTCATTACGACGTTAACTAAGCGTATGTCTGAAGACCTGACGGAATATTTACATGATCACGGCGTTAAGGTGCGTTATTTGCATTCGGATATTGAAACAGTAGAGCGTGTTGAGATTATTCGGGATTTACGTAAGGGTGTATTTGACGTTTTAGTCGGTATTAATCTATTGCGTGAAGGTTTGGATATGCCAGAGGTGTCTCTGGTAGCGATCTTTGATGCGGATAAGCAAGGCTTTTTGCGCTCGGAGCGTTCTTTAATTCAAACCATTGGTCGCGCAGCGCGGCACCTGCACGGTAAGGCAATTCTTTATGCGGCAAACGTAACAGACGCGATGCGAAAAGCGATGGATGAGACTGATCGTCGGCGTGAGATTCAAAAAGCGTACAATATAGCGCATGGCATTACGCCGAAAAGTATCATTAAAAAAATTGGTGATATACTCGAAACGTCTTACCAGCCGTCAAAACGTAAGATGGATCGACGTAAGCAAGTGGCGGGTGGTAATGAGGTGGAACCGATTGTGCCTGCTCGTACTGTCAAAGCATTGGCTAAACAAATGTCAGACTTAGAAAAAGACATGTTAAAATACGCCGAAAATTTAGAGTTTGAAAAAGCAGCGGAAGCACGTGACCAATTGTTGCTATTAAAACAAGAATCATTCAAAGGAGAGTTGTAATATGTTTGGCATTAATATTAATGAGATCGTGATGACGATTGGCTTTGTGGGTGTCATCTTTATTATTTTTGCTGAAACCGGTTTGTTTTTGGGTTTTTTCTTGCCGGGTGACAGTCTGTTATTTGCTGCTGGTCTATTAGCTTCACAAAACTATTTTGATGTTCATTGGTTAGTCGTTTGTGTGATGTTGGCGGCGTTTATTGGTTACATGATTGGTTATTGGTTTGGTGCTAAGTTAGGCGGTTGGTTGGTGAACCGACCGGATCGTTGGTACTTCAAAAAGCATTATTTAGATGATGCCCATGCGTTTTATCAAAAACACGGCGGTAAAGCCTTAGTGTTAGCGCGTTTGGTGCCGATTATTCGTACCTTTGTTCCCATTGTGGCTGGTATGGGTAAGATGAATCTCTTACGTTATACGATTTATAATATTATCGGTGCGGTTGTCTGGGGAGCGGGTGTCACTTACGCGGGTTACTTTTTAGGTGCCAGTATTCCTAATGCTGAAAAATACATACTACCGATTACGCTAGGCATTATTGTTTTGTCAGTGTTGCCAGGCATTTATCATATAGTGCAAAAACGTTTAGCTGCGAGACGTTGAAGCCACTGCTTTAGTTGTGATTGTTTCAATTGTAAGGCCTATTTCTGTTCTTACTGTAGAAGAGGAAGGTAGTGTACCTTGATGCTTGATACTGCCGAGGTCTGTGGCAATGTCCGCTCTTTCACCAACAGTACCGTTGATATTTATATTGCTATTATTAGCCGTTATCTTTACATCATTTCCTACGTTTCCACCTATGTTTAAAGGGCTTGGAGCTAGAATCACTGCGCCACCAAAGGAGTATCCAAAAAGGCTAAAGGCGGCTTTTGCTATATGGTCATGCTTTATAATTGTTACTGAATCCTGAATGCTGCCCTCGACTGTTAGTGTGCCGCCATGAATAGTGACGCTTGCACCTTCGCCAATATCACCTTGAATGACAGTATCGCCTATATATTCAACGATCGTGTTGGCTGGTACATGACTAATTTTTCTTGGCATATTTTTTTCTCCCTACAAAACAAGCATGGTACATATATAACCAAATAGAATCAAATGGAAATAGATAATAACTGATATCTTAAGGTCTTATAAATAACTTGTGTTCACTGCTTTTATAACTACAATACGCTAATAAATAATAGTGGGGTAGGTGAATGAGAGAGCAAAGGGTGCGTGATTTACGCTGTAAGCTGGGCTGTCTAATAATGGGTTCGGCAGTGATCGGTGTCGCTGTATTAGGTACTTTCTATAACAACCGGGTATGTGATGACGGTAATGAAATCATAAAGGGTGTGTTGCAGGGTAATACGTGCGTTATCGATGCGCAGCCTGGTAATGCAAATGAAACCGTAGTTCTCAATGCCGTAAAGGCTTGCTATGCAATTTGCGTCGGCATCTCAGCGAATAACATGTCCGCTATCGACGACAGATTAATCGATTCCTCTGATCAGATGGACAGTTTGGTAAGTTCGAAAAAGGCATCATTTTATCATACGGGCATGGCAATCGATCTTATTATTGGTTTAGTTGGCTTTATTTGGGTTATGACGGCAGTTATTTGTGTTGATGATCTGGATGTGTATGAAGGTCTGGATGAGTATGATGGACCGCATGAGTATGATAGGCCGCAAGACCCTGAGCCACCGAGATATTCTGACCTTCATAGGCCGCTGCTTTCTGATATGTCACCCGTTTAAACGCAAATAAATTAACATCTGTTGTATTCATCTGTTTCATCTAGTATAATAAAAACATATTAATATATAACTAGGGGTGATTATATGAGCTATAGGGTAAATAATCTTCATTTTAAGTTGGGTGTTTTGATGGTGGTAACGGGCGCAGTGAGTTTTGCTACGTTATTTCTTCTCTACCATAATCGTGCATGTGATTTAGACAATAATAATATCGGTGATGTTTTGGGGGAAAGCTTCCTTACTTGCAACGTGGGTTCACAGCCTGGCAATGCAAATGAAACCGTAGTCTTCAATGCAGCAAAAGCTTGCTATGCGGTTTGTGCAGGCATTTCAGCAGCGAGTATGTCAGCTGTCGAGGATAGATTAAGCGCTGCAGGTGATGAAATGAGTCGCCTGGTCAGTTCATCAACCACAACTATGTATAATTACTCCTCTATAGCCAGCGGAATGCTTTACGCTTTTGGTTTTGTTTGGGCACTTTCAGCAGCCGGTTGCTGCTATGGCCATGGGGATACAGACAATGAACATCAAACATCAGCGATAGCTGAAAATCATAGGCCGCTGCTTTCTGATATCTCACCCGTTTAACGCTTTTACTTTACAAATTCTATGTCTTCTTTGATAATCCTTGCCGGGATTCAAAGGAGACATATATGAAGCAAACGAAGCTGGGCGATGTTCAATACGGCGATGTGTATTACTGTTTTGGCAAACCAAGGCCAGGTGGTCGAACAGGTCACGGGGCATTGGTTGTACTTAAGAAAGGTGTTGAGTTACCACCAGGTGAAGAATTGACACCGGACAGTATCATTCAACTGTTAGCAAGTAGCCAGGCTTATTTTTTTTCTATGTACCCGGACGTTACCCCTGATGTTATTGCTGGTTCAACTGTCGGTACAAAGCTGAAAACATCCTATAAGCCGGTTACGGTAAATTCACTTGCCGATGATGTGACAATGCGTGGCCGTTCTGAGCAGCGCTTTGTAGCCGCATATATGCTATTGAAGCGAAAGAAGGCGCTACAAGCCTTAGCAAAAAAAGGGGATACGTGGGCACAAGCCGAGGCTGATAAAATACAGCCCGAATTTGAGAACGATACCACTGGAAATTTGGTCGCCAATATATCAGATGAAACTCCGGCGAAGCGTGAAGAGTATGCTCAACTGGGTATGTTTGATACCCTCGTAAAATTGCCCGAGCATTTAGATGCAGCCAAAGTGGTGGCTTCGCTTGAAGCTACGCGAGAAAATGCACAATGGACAATGTTTGCATCTATTAATCGGATGCTTCGTGAGCATCATTTACCGCTACAAAATGCAGATGCCGAAAATTGCTGTACCGCGATTCAAAAGGGAATTAAGGCCGGCGGGATTGATGTGACACCGTCTTATAAACACAAACCTTTTTCTGCGACGACAGAAATTGTCTTGTGGGCAAGTCTGTTTACGTGGATTATAAGCAAACCCGATACTGTTTTTTCTAAGGATTTAAATCCAGCAAAGCTATTATTATTATTACCTCTGGCGCTTGCTGCAACGCGTTTTGTGTCATCGATGAAAAATGCGCACGCTTTCTACCGTGATGTATGCTTAATGACCAAGGATCCTAGCCGCGTTGGGTTACAACAGAAGTTGTTTTTAGGCACCGCTATACCTTTAGTTAATGCAGTTGCCTGTTTGCTTACACCTAATGCCTGGTCTACGATTATTGCCAGTCCCATTACGTTACTGACTGAACTGAAAAAACTTGATGGTGCTGAGGTGTTGAGTGTTAATAAAACTGCAGTGCAAGAAAGTAGTCAATCAACGCCTACATGTGCCATATAATGATGCTGTAAAGTGTTTGCAGGCAGCGACAACAGCTGCCTGTAATATGTTCAAATTGTGCGGTGTTTTTTACGAAATGACGTAGATGTATTTTATCTGACTCATTTAGCTAATCTATATCAAGTGTTTTATCTAATTTGCTGTAATATTATGATATTCCATTGACATCACACCCCAACGGATTTAAATTCACTTCTTTTTCTATTCGACGGAAGAGTTTTATTATATGAAGACATTTCGAACAGCACTGCGCATATTCTTTTTAGCAACGGCCTCTTTTTTGTTAGTGGGTTGCAAGCACATGTCGTTGTTAGATCCACAGGGCAGGATTGCGCAAGCGGAGATGCGGTTATTGGTAGATGCAGTGATCCTCATGCTGATTGTTGTAATACCAGTAATAATAATGACATTATGCATATCATGGCGCTATCGTGCTTCAAATGCGAAAGCAGATTACCGACCTAACTGGGCTCATAGCAACAAAATTGAAGCCGTGTGTTGGGGCGTACCCATTGTCATTATTGCTATTCTAGCGGTGATGACATGGGTGAGTACGCATGCTTTAGACCCTTACAAGCCAATTGAGATAGAAGGTAAAAAGCCCGTTGTTATTCAGGTCGTGGCATTGGATTGGCGTTGGCTGTTTATTTATCCAGAGCAAAAAATTGCCACAGTGAATTATTTCCATATTCCAGTGAATACACCTATCGCGCTAAATATTAGCGCGGATGCTCCGATGAACTCAATTGAGATTCCTCGCTTAGCAGGTCAAATCTATGCCATGCCAGCGATGAAAACACAGTTACATTTGGACGCATTTAATGCCGGCGTATATAAAGGATTTTCTGCGAATTACAGCGGCGACGGTTTTGCGGGTATGAAATTTGACGTGACTGCTGAGTCAACGGATTCATTTAATCAGTGGGTGTCAAAAGTTAAACAATCGAGTAACAACTTAAGTTTGGCGCGTTATAAAAAGTTAGCCAAGAAAAATACGGATACTAAGACAATGTCATTTTCATCGGTTGAAGATCGTTTGTTCAATTATATTATTGTGCAATACATGGTTCCCAACGGCAAAAAGATGAATACGATGTCGGTTCCATACATGTTTAAAAATAGTAACCAAAGGTAGTAGAGAAGCCATTATGTTAGATCATTTTTTATTTGGAAAATTAACGTGGAGTGCATTCGCATTCGATATTCCACTCGTGCGATACACCAATATCAGCATCATTGTATTGGCGGTATTAGTCGTTTTGGGGGTCACTTACTTTAAAAAGTGGAGTTACTTGTGGAATGAGTGGTTTACTACGGTTGATCACAAAAAAATTGGTATCATGTATATCATTTTAGCTATTGTGATGCTGTTACGTGGTTTTGCTGATGCCGTGCTAATGCGTACGCAGCAAATGATGGCGGTAGGTGTGTCGCATGGCTTTTTGTCAGCAGAGCATTTCAGCCAAATTTTTTCGGCACACGGTACGATCATGATCTTCTTTATGGCCATGCCATTTATGTTTGGTTTAATCAATGTTGCGCTGCCATTACAAATTGGTGCTCGTGATGTGGCCTTTCCTTACTTAAACTCTTTGAGTTTATGGTTAACTGTTTTCTCAGCGGGTTTGATTATGTTGTCACTGATTATTGGTGACTTCTCTCACACCGGTTGGTTAGCTTATCCACCGTTATCAGGCATTAAATACAGCCCAGGTGTCGGTGTTGATTATTATATTTGGGCGGTGCAGATATCGGGGATAGGCAGTTTGCTTTCCGGGGTTAACTTTACCACTACTATTATAAAGTTACGTGCACCCGGCATGACCATGATGAAGTTACCTATTTTCGCTTGGACTGCTTTATGTGCAATGATATTGGTGATGTTGGCTTTCCCAATTTTAACAGTGACTTTGGGTCTGTTAACACTTGATCGTGTGATGGGTATGCACTTCTTTACTATCGCAGCCGGCGGTAATTTGATGATGTATATCAACTTGATTTGGGCATGGGGACATCCTGAGGTATATATCCTTATCTTGCCAGCTTTCGGTATTTATTCTGAAGTGGTGGCAACCTTCTGTAAGAAGCGCTTATTTGGTTATGCCACTATGGTAGGTGCAACAGCTGCTATTACCTTCCTGTCATTTGTGGTGTGGTTGCATCACTTCTTTACGATGGGTTCCAGCGCGAATGTGAATGCTTTCTTTGGTATCACCACAATGATTATCGCGATACCGACCGGTGTAAAAATCTTTAACTGGTTATTTACCATGTACAAAGGCCGCGTCGAGTTTTCATCGCCGATGATCTGGACGATTGGTTTTATTATTACCTTTGTGATTGGTGGTATGACAGGTGTGCTGCTTGCAGTTCCGCCAGCTGACTTCCAGTTACATAATAGCGTGTTCTTGGTTGCTCACTTCCATAATGCCATCATCGGTGGTGTGGTGTTTGGTTACTTAGCGGGCATGACTTACTGGTTCCCAAAAATGTTTGGCTTTAAGTTAAATGAAGTACTGGGTAAAGCGTCGGCATTCTGTTGGATTATAGGTTTCTTCGTTGCTTTTATGCCGTTGTATTTGGTTGGCTTGAAGGGGATGACCCGTCGTTTATACCATTACACTGATTACAGCTGGCACCCATACTTAGTGATTGCCGCAATTGGCGCGGCTATTATTGCTGCGGGTATCTTGTTTACTGTGCTTCAGTTAGTGGTGAGTGTGATTAACCGTAATAAGCCAGCTTATAAAGACACCACCGGTGATCCATGGGGTGGCCGTACATTGGAATGGTCTATTCCTTCACCAGCACCGTTTTATAATTTTGCACATATTCCTCATGTGGATTCAATCGATCAGTTTTGGGAAGATAAGCAGAAGAAAAAAGACGGGGTGAGTGCTCCAGTGAAACCGTATGAAGATATTCATATGCCATGCAATACCGGTGTTGGCTTTATCATTGCGTTATTTGCTGCATTGTTTGGCTTTGCCATGATTTGGCATATTGTATGGATGGGCTTCCTTGGCGTAATTGGCATAATCTTCACACTGATTGTTAGGTCATTTGATATGAATACTGAATATTACGTAAAAGCTAGCGAAGTGGCTAAAATAGAACAAGCGGGGGCTGCATAATGAGTACTGAACCATTAGCACTTGAGAGTACAAACGCTGAATCTGTCGATGTGTTTGGCTTTTGGATGTATATCATGACGGATTGTATTTTATTCGCGTCATTATTTGCAGCCTTTGCTGTATTGCATAACAATACATTTGGCGGGCCTTCACTGAAGCAGTTAGTCAGTTTGCCCTATGTTTTTGTTGAAAGCATGTTCTTACTGTTTAGTAACTTAACCTATGGTATGGCCCTTTTGCGCCTTTATAACAAGAAGACTAAAAAAATGGTTTTCTGGTTGATTTTATCAATGATTTTAGGTGCTGGCTTTTTAGGTATGGAACTTTACGAATTTGCTGACTTAGTTCATGAGGGGCATTCATGGCAGAGCAGTGCAGGCATGTCGTCGTTCTTCACATTGGTGGGTACACACGGACTGCATGTGTTCTTTGGTTTGCTGTGGATGATTATTTTGACGATCCAGTTGGCAACCTTTGGCACAAATTCACACATGAGACGCCGTTTTACTTACCTTGGTTTGTTCTGGAACTTCTTAGATATCGTTTGGATTTTTGTATTTACTATCGTTTACTTAATGGGGGCAATCTAACATGAGTGATCACGATCATGCCGTTAGCACGGTACCAACAGGAACAGGCCGTAAGACCTTTACTGCTTATATCGTTGGCTTTTTGGGCTCTTTGTTTCTAACCATTCTGGCGTTTTATGCTGTTGGTAATCGTATTCTTAGTGATACCGGCTTGTATGTGCTCGTTAGTGTTTTAGCTGTTGTGCAGTTATACGTGCAGGTAATATTCTTCTTGCGGGTAAATGCGAGCAGACAAGCGAGACTAAACCTGGTGTCATTCATATTCACCATTATCATTATTGGCGTGCTATTAGCCGGTAGTATATGGATTATGCACAGTCTTAATGTCAATATGATGCGTTAATTTACGCAGAGAGGTTACATCATGAAATTATTAGTTCGTAACCTCTCTCGAGATACGACAGAAGCAGCAGTAAAAGCCTTATTTGAATCCTGCGGTGCAGTCCAGTCCTGTAACCTTGTTATGGATGAAAAAGCCGGTAGGTCCAAAGGGTTTGGCTTTGTTGAAATGCCGAAAGCGGCTGAGGCGAAGGCGGCGATTAAAAAGTTAAATGCCACAGAGCTGGATGGTTGTAAAATTCGCGTTAAGAAGGCGGTTTCGAAACCGACGGCAAAGGACTAGCCTCATCAGCACGATCATCCGATATACCACTGGCGGTGCTAGTCGGTGATGGATGTTTGAATAAGGTGTCGGGTAGTCGGCGAGACGGTGCGTCAGATTCTTTAGCATCATAAAAACTATTCCAACCAAAGCTGCGTCGTTTAAAATTGGTAAGTGCGGTGACTAAATAGCCTTGTTTGAAATCACTTTGTGTAGTTGATGCTGCATCAATTTCTATATCAGTTGTTGTTCCCACTACTGTCACAGTGCCGTCTTCAGTGGAACTGATCAGCTTTTCGATACGCTGACCGCTTGTTTCGCCTGCAGTCAATTCGCTATCAAACGGATGAAAGAATTTACCCAGTTGGTTGATGGTATCTTTATGTAAATCTTCACACTTTACTACCGCTATATCTTCTCTAAGCAGGTCGATAAGTTGCGTGATATTATCTAATACCATTGCTTCTGGGCGAACTACCTGGCTTAACTTGGCGAATAGGGTAAGTCGAGTGGCAGGATTTTTGATAGCAACTAACAAATCAAAGTAAATATCTGGGTCGATGATGTCCAATGGATATAGATCTGCGTCGCCCATCGGGCAATAAATGTCGGTTTGTTGTAATTGTTTGGCATCCATATGATCTAGCAGTTGGCCTACTGCATCTAGATTAAGTATCCCGCCTTTTTTATAATGCTGAACAGCATGAAATATGAATTTGGCAATTACCGCTCCGGCTTGCTTTGGTTTACCATGTTGTACAATAGGCAGTGCAAAGGCAAGACACGCTTCGGGATAATAATAAATCAAGTCAGATCCAGCGTGCAAAGCGATATTTATATAGCTGTCTACCAATGTTTTAAGTGAACCAGGTTCGGCACTAAAGTGGTGACACAGAGCCATTTGAAAACGACCTAAGATGTCATCGTGTTCAGGTGACTGAGTTAACTTAAACAGAAATTGCCAATAAAAATAATCATTGGTTTGTGGTTCTTGCTTAATGGGGAGGTTGAGCAGAAAGAATGTTAGATTGATTGCTGAGCTATCTGGGTTAATTCCGCACGCATTTGTTTCAGGCCAGTACCCCCTGAAATATTCATACTCCGCATCATCTATCGAGGGGTAAATGTCTCTATAGTGTGTGTGAACTATGGTTGGCAGCTGTTCTGCTTTTGGGTAGTGTTTATCATCAAAGCAATGATTTAGGGCATGACTAATGTTATCTGCTTGAATACGCTGGCTAATAAAGTGCAGTAGCCTTGGGTTTTGTAATAAAGTGGCTTTTAGTACATCTTCCAATAAATGGGGCTGCTCTCTTAGGTCGAAATTAACTACGCGCTTAAAGTGATCAATGCTGCAAGTGAGTGCAATGTAGTACAGAGCGCTGAAGCTCGTGCTGGCGGGTGAGCCATGTATGTCTTTTACGCCTAACCAAGCAATGCGTTCTTGTTGTGGCAGCACACCAAGAAGCTTTACAAAATAATCTATGGCTTCAGCATAACGAGGCATAGTGTTACTGGTGTTAAAACACAGCTTTGCAAATTCTATGAAAATACATGTATAAGTGCTTCCAGGATATGCAATTTGTATTGTGCATTGTTGCAAAAAAAACAGCGATAGATCATCTGTTGCTTGTTTTTGAGAATAGCGGGAACCAAGCAAAAAACTGGCAATGTTCTGCAACCCGGTATATTTAATGCGTCTTGTTGGTCTGTGTTCAGGTGCTACGCGATCTAAGTGCGTATTCATAGCCAAAAAAGTATACAAGGACTGGAGCTCAGAATGCTGCTGTAGTCTGTGGTCGATGAGCAATTGAATAAATTTAAATGCTTCACTACGACTATACATTTGCCAATATCCGATATCATGTTTTGCACCAAATAATAAATTAGGAAGATCATATTGCACAGCATTGAATTTTGCAGTCAGCTGTGATGCGACAATAGCTGGGGCAAATGGGGTTTGCAGGTCGGCAGCTAAATGACTGATGTTGTTAGCGAGCCACGTTAGTGCTTTGCCGGCGGGTGCACTGTAAGGAATGATTATATTCCAGCCGAATACACCGCTAATTTTTTGGTGTATGTCAGGTGCTGCTCTAAGGTCGTCTAATGATATGATTTTATAACTCGGGATAACATTTTTTTGTTTTAATGCGTGTAATAACTTGTCGAATTCAGTCATGACCAATGATGTAAGTCTGTGATCAATTGCTCCGTTTTCTATAAATGCAAAACCTGTCATTTCACCGTAGGCATAAAGCTTGATTTTATGCCATTTTTTGGCAGCGGAAATGATTTTATCTGCGTCCGGTTTTGAGACCTCTGTGGCAAGCGGTTCTGCTAATGCTGGTGCATCATCATGAAAGGAATCAATGATGGCTTGTTGTTCGTCAGGGGCTTTAGCTTCTGGCATGGCGGCGGGTGGCGCTTGCTCATTGTTTTTTCGCATGTTGCTACCTATATCTGTAAGGTATAAGTATTATGCATCCCATCCCTTAAGGTATTATTAGTGAGACAGTAATTTCAAAGGAAAGCTGCTATTGGTTTAGTTAAGTGCCGGATGGTCTTCGTCAGTAAGGTCACCAGATTTCCCACTGCCAGCGCCGGGTGATGACGCCAGTTTGAATAAGGTGCTAGGTAGTTGTTGAGAGGGCGCGCCAGTAGCGTTAGCTTTCTCAAAACTATTCCAACCAAAGCTGCGTCGTTTAAAATTGCTAAGAGCTGTTATTAGATAGCCTTGTTTGAAATCGCTGTGCGTAGTTGCTGCTGTATCTATCTCTATATCTGTTGTTGATCCAGCTACTGTCACAGTACCGGCATCAGCGGAAGTGATAAGCCTTGCGATACGTTGTCCGCTTGTTTCGCCCTCAGTCAATTCGCTATCAAATGGGTGAAAGAATTTACCCAATTGGTTGATGGTATCCTTATGTAGATCTTCACACTTTACTACCGCTATGTCTTCTCTAAGCAGGTCAATAAGTTGTGTGATATCGCTTCCTGTCATACTTTCCGAATGAGACACTTCCCATAGTTTAGCGGCTACAGTGAGTCGCATGGCAGGGTTTTTTATAGACACTAATAAGTCAAAATAAATATTGAGCCCTCTGGCCTCTAATGGGTAGAAATCTGCTGTGCCAACAGCGCAATGAATGTCGGTTTGATGTAAGTCTTTGGCATCCATATGATCCAGTAATTGTCTGACTAAGCTAAAATCAAGCGTTTCAGTTGTCTCATAATGGAGAATCGCCTGATACATAAATTGAGCGATGATAGTTCCCGCTTGATTTTTTGAGCCATGTTGCACGATCGCTAAGGAGAGTGCTAAACAGGCATCAGGGTATAGTGAGATTAAATCAGAACCAGGCGCTAGAGCCGTGTCAATAAAGCTGTGTATCACTGTATTAAGTGAGCCAGACTCAGTGTTGAAGTGGTGACTAATGGCTAATTGAATGCGGCTTAATGGGTTGCTGTCATTGGGTGATTGGCACAATTTAAATAATGTATGCCAATAAAAATACTTATTCGCTTCTAATGGTCGTTCGAGTGGTATGTTGAGTACTAAGAATAAGGTTTCTTCAGCTGAATTATTAGGCTCAATGCCGCAACGCACCGTACTATTGTAGCAACGACGCTCGTATTCAGATTCGTAGTCTTCGTAAAAGTTGTATTGATCACGGTAGTGCTTGTGTATTAGTGCTGGTAAGTGCTTGCTGGGATTATTTGACTTGTCATTGAAGCAGCGGCTAAAGGCTTGCTGAAGTTGCGTTGGTGTTAATGTGTTAATCACATGATAAAGCAGCCTCGGATTGATTAATACAGCAGCTTTCAATACATCATCCAGTAAATGGGGCTGTTCCGTCAGATTGAAATTTACTACGCGTTTAAAATCAGCAACGCTGCAACCCAGTGCAATATAATACAGCGCACTAAAGCTTGTGCTTGACCCTCTGCGGTAAATATTACTGCGTTTATCTTCTACTCCTAGCCACGCAATGCGCTCTTTGTTGGGTAGTACTCTCAGTATTTTAACAAAATAATCAACAGCTTTGGTATCATAGGGTGAAGCTGGATCTTTGTAAAAGCACAGTTTCGCAAATTCTATAAAAATACACGTTTCTGTTAATTCAGCGTGTCCATGCGACATGGTGAATACTTGCAGAAATAAAAGCGATAACTCATTAGCGAGTTGCGTGTTATCACCCATTAAAAAACTGGCGATGTGTTTTATACGATTAGGTACGATAGGCCGCCAAGGCTTCTGTTTAGCATCATCAATTTTATCTAAATGTTTATTGATACCCATAAACGTATACATGGCTTCGATGTTGTCAAAGTGTTTCTTTAGCGTGCGGTCAATTAATAATTTAATGATTTTAAATACCTCAACACGGTTTTCTGGTAACCAGTCAACATTTTTACGATGAGTATTAAATAACACCTCTGGTAGGTAGCTGTGGTTAACATTCAGGGATGAAGCGATTATTGCAGCAGAAAGAGGGTTATTTAAAGCGTCTAAGCAATGTAGAGTAATGTATTGATTGACGCGTTGTAATACGTCGTAATCACTAACAGACTCGTTCGCATAAATAGTCCAACTCAATACTTGAGTGATTTTCTCGATGATGGGGGGAGCCAGTTTAAGGCTATTCAGCCTTATTATATGAAACTCTGGACTGTTAGTGTCGTGCGCTCGATCGTAGTTGAATTTACTCTCGGTTGTACTTTTTTCGTAAGGTTGGTAGATGCCTGGTTCAATAAATACATAAGCTACCATTCCAGCGGGTGAGTAAAGTTTTAGCACCTGCCATTTTTGTTTAGCAGGTATAATTTTAGGGGGGTCGGGCAGTGGAATGACATCAGGTGCTACGTCAGTAGCAACACCAGCTTCAGTAATAGCCTGATCTATAATCGCTTGTTGTTCGTCGGCGTCTTTAGCCTCCGGCATGGCGGCGGGCAATCCAGTTTCGTCGTTATTACGCATAATGTTACCTATCTATATAATTTATCTCTATTATACAGCTACAGCATTAAGTAACTATTAGCAATTATATTATATTAAAAAGGCATATACATACTAAGCCAGGTAGTTGCCTGGCTTAATACATAGAAAAATTAACGTGTTACAAAGCAGATTAACTTGCCTTGCGGGTCTTTGGATAACGATAAGGTGTTGACGTTTAATACCGGGGATACGGTGGCTTTAGAGTAGATGCAATTCACGGTGCGGCGTTTGTTTTTGTATTTTACATTCACCGAATCAATGGTGGTGATGATGATATTCACATTGCCATTAATTTTACTGCCATCGTATTTTACGTTCAGCGCTTGGCTGTATGGGTCAATATGTAAACCGCTGTGTGGGCTGATAATATTACTGGTGGGGCCAAAAACCTTTTTGCCATTTTTACTAATAAATTCAATATTCGATACTTTGTAACCTGTAATTAGATAGTGTGGAGCAGTAACTGAGCTAGGGATAGTGCCATTGTTCAGTATAAATAATGTTGGGTTGGTGGTTGCTGCAAAGGCTAGTGTCGGTAAGCATAGTGCAGTGGCTAATAATGGGCGTAATGTTTTCATTTGCGATCTCTTTTAATTGTTAAGTGTTATTTTTTGATACTTTGTTCACCGCTGTATGATGCTAATCAAGGCGCACAGCGTACCTCTTTTACTTCATGGCTCGCTTCGTTCCACTCCGCTGCGCTTTACTTCCGTAAAAGAGGCACCCTATACACCTTGATATCACCATCCAGCTGACTGGACAGTGTATTGTCAGTCAAATAATTATTTTAAGTCTACGTGATGCATCATTTCAGGCAAGTAGCGATATGTGATTTAAGGTCGTGTTAACTTAATAAACGAACGATTCGCTTTGTTGCGTCTGACGAAATAGCGCCAATGTAATATTGACCAGCCACGCGTTTGCTGATGTCACTTAAGGTCGGGTAGGGTGCAATGATCTCGGTCATTTTCTTTATGGCCATTTTTTGTTGCACAGCCATCACCCACGGCAATAACAATTCACCGGCATGTTCACCGACAATGGTGGCGCCAATGATAATGCCTTTTTTATTGGTCAGTACTTTAATAAAACCTTCGGTAGTTAACTGCGCTTGTGCGCGATCAATATCATTCATGGCGAAGGTGGTTTTGTTGTATTCGATAGATTGCTTATTAGCAGTGGTTTCATTCATGCCGACATGGGCCAACTCTAAACGCGTATACGTCACCCATGGCATGGCGTGATAGCCGGTTTTGCTGGGCAAGCGAAATAAGGCATTTCGAATGACGATACCAGCCTGATAACCCGCCGCATGGGTAAACTGATAATGACCGATAACATCACCAATTGCATAAATGTGCTTTTGGTTGGTTCTTAAGCGTTGATCGACTGGTATGGCGCGCGCATCATGTTCTACGTTAGCTTTATCGAGATCCAAGCTACTGAGGTTTGCTCGGCGACCCGTCGCGACTAATAAGTGACTGCCATTGATTGTTAGGGTTTGATTGTTTTGTGTGATAGATATTTTAACACCTTCAGCTGACGTGTTGACTTCATAAATATCACTGTGCTCATATAGAGATACACCGGTTGCCATTAAGTCTTCACGTATTAATGTGCGGCTGTCTTCGTCTTCTTTTGCGAGCACCTGTGAATGCTGAATTATACTCACCTGACTGCCTAGCATGGCAAACGCTTGGCCCAGCTCACAACCAATCGGGCCACCACCGATAATAATTAAATGCTTTGGTAACTCGGTGAGATCAAAAATGGTTTCGTTGGTAAGATAATCTACTTGATCTAGCCCTTTAATGTCGGGTATATAAGCTGAAGAACCCGTGGCGATCACAATTTTTTTTGCTTGTATGCGGTAGTTGTTGGTTTCAATCGTATGGGCATCTATAAAACGCGGTGTTTCTTGAATCACCCTGCAGCCTAAACCTTCAAACCGTTCCACACTGTCATGCGGCGCAATGGCTGCAATCACTGCTTTAATATGATTATGTACTTGTTGATAGTTAACTTTAACATTGTCCGCATGGATACCAAAAGCCTCACTGTGTCGCATCTCATAAGCACGTCGTGCAGCGCTGATTAACGCCTTCGATGGCACACAGCCATAATTCAAGCAATCGCCACCCATTTTGTGAGGTTCAATGAGCACAACATCAACTCCCATTTGTGCGGCACCCGCTGCGACACTAAGGCCGCCGGAGCCAGCACCTAAAATGCAAAGTTTGGTTTTAATGGTTTGCATCTAACTGATCCTCATGATGTTTAAATTGCACTAAGCGAATAATCGTGGTGACTAAAACTAAAATGGTATAGGCAATGGCTAACCCACTAAACCAACTGGGTAATAAAATCATCGCTATAAAAAAGATGAAGGCTTCGGCGCGCTCTATCAAACCAGGACTGTAATGAAAGCCTTTGCCGTTGTTTTCCGATTGTGAAAAAATACCCACTACTAAAAATGAGGTAACACACAACAATGTGCTGCCTAGCATTGCGAGGCTAAGTGCAGCACGGTGATGGCTATCGACACTAAATAAACCAGCGATAATGCTGAATTCAACAATACGATCCATCACGATATCTAATACACAACCAAAGTGAGAAGACAGTTGGGTTAGACGCGCTAAGGTGCCGTCGAGCACATCCAATAGGCCGGAAATTATTAACAATAAAACCGCAATCCAAGGCCAAGCAAAGCCAATGCATATGGCGGATAAAATACCAGTGATACCTGCCGCGTAGGTAAGTCCATTAGGTGTAATGCGTTTGGATTGGTGCAACCACATCGCTAATGGGTTAAATATGCGATGCTGCAGTGTTGGTCGCCAATAGGTTTCTAACATTTTTTTTTGCCTTTACTGTAAATCCAATATGCAATTATGCATTGAGTCAGCCAGCAATCTAATGATCTATTTATTTGGGTGTCGCCCCTGCAGGCAACCTTGGTGTGCTCGCTACGCTGCGCGCACGAAGGTTCCGCCTCCGGTGTCACCCAAATAGATCATTGATTGCTTGTCATTCCATCGAGCCGGCCTGCTTATGTTTCAATTTTTTATATATCATTGGCACGAGTGATAGAGCTGCCAGTAACAATAATGGAAGCAGTATTTTTGGTTGAAAAATAATGCCGAGGTTAGGCTGTTGTCCGCTGGCAAATACAGCACCGAGTCCATTACCCACCAAACAATAAACAAAACTGCCAGGGATGATACCTATCAATGTCGCTAAGAAAAATGTGCGTAGCGGCACATTAAGCAATGCTGGTACAATATTAATCACCCAAAATGGAAAAATAGGAATAAGACGTAAGGATAATAAGTAAGCAAACGCATCGTGCTGAAAACCTTTTTCCATTTTAGCCACCCAGCCACCGGCTTTTTGCGATAACCATTCACCCAATGCCGTCTTAACTGCTATGAATAAAAGGCATGCACCAATGGTGGCGCTAATGACGACATATAGGGTCGCAAGCCAGGGGCCGAACATAAAGCCACCGGCGAGCGTAATAAATA
Organism: Coxiellaceae bacterium; assembly: GCA_029212925.1. Lineage (GTDB taxonomy): Bacteria > Pseudomonadota > Gammaproteobacteria > Coxiellales > Coxiellaceae > JARGNX01. The sequence goes on from JARGOB010000010.1 coordinate 33,144, forward strand.
CCGCCCCCGGCACCGATATAGCGGTGGCAACGATATACACCAGCATATAGCCAAGCGCTGCATATAAATAGTGATGTTCAACCCAGGCGGAGATTTGCGCGCGGTGTTGTTGTAGGCTAGTGAACGAAAAATATTCATACCAGCGGAAATACAGCGCTAGCGCCAAGATAATGACAATTATGATCAGTGGAATCCATCGCTTCATATGACCTCCTGGTATGCCTAAGCCCAGCATTATGGCATAGCTTGTGAGCGATATACACATGATTGTTCTATAATCGTCAGCAATGATAAATGGATGAACGAAGGAACTCACCATGAAAAAACTGAATTGTTTGCTTGCCGCCACAGTTTCTGTTGGATTATTAGCTGCCAGTGCCATGAGCATAGCGAAACCACTTAAGTTTCCGCGCGGTTGTCGCGCAGCGGGCGCCGCTTATGAGCAAGGTTATTTAGCTTTACGTCCTGAGTATCAAAAGCAAAAACGAACGTTGTATTTAATCCATAATTTAACGCCTTATAACCTTGAGTTAAAGTCTTTGAAAGACCCTAATGACCTATTTACACCGCATTATGATCAAACGTTACCGCGTCATAAGTGGGCAGCATTTGCGATGGACAGGAGTGACTTGCATTTTAAATGCATTCACGTAAAAAATAAAACCACTAAAATACCTGTGCGATGTGATGGCTTATTTGCGATTTGCGAATACACCAATGTTAAATTCCCTCATGCCAGCATGGGTACCTACTGGATTGAGAAAACCGGTAATATGCGTCAAACCATGCGTCATGCCATTCGTGAAGGTATATTACTGCGCTGGTAATCTTTAACCCACTGATTTTAACTCACTAAAGCGAGCTCCGGCTCGCTTTGTTAATACTCTAGTAATGCGGCAGTTTTATAATTGACTCAATAGTTTAAGGATTTTGGATCCCGGCTCGGGGGCCGGGATGACATGGCAGAGGTCGGGATGACATGGCAGAGGTCGGGATGACATGGCAGAGGTCGGGATGATATGGCAGAGGCCGGGATGACATGAGAAAGGCCGGGATGACATGGCAGAGGTCGGGATGATATGGCAGAGGTCGGGATGACAATGAATTAATTGAGTGAAGTATATTACGATGAGTAGACGCGAACCATCTCCAGAAGCATTTTTAATAGGCCAAGCATTATTTGCGCCAAATGATGAGCGGGGTATTGATGCTTTTATTCAATTGCGAGATCGCTGCGACAAGCGCAAAGTGTTTACGCAACTCAAAGAGGCATTCACCTCTCCGCTTCCGCTGTCGAAAAAAATCATAGCCTATAAACATCTATGCTCCATGGATACACATAAAGTTTTTCTAAATTACCTGCATAGTCGATTGCCTGAAATTTTAGATGTATTGAGCAGCCCAGATGATAAAGAGCAATTTCTATTAACTGCATGGGCTGAGTCACACGACGTAGTGATCAAGCGACGCTTGCAAGCTATCGCAAATCCGACGCAATTAGCCACTTTAGAAATACAGTTTCCCGATATCACTGATAAGTCACAGCAAGATGCATTAATGTCGATCATTGAAAAGGGTAACGAAACAGCAATGTTGTATTGGCAAATCAAGCAACCCACGTTGTTACGAGCAGTTACACCGCGAGTAACCGATGAAGCAAAAGCAGGTTCTGTTGATGATGACAGCGATAATGACAGTGAGGACGGCAGTTATATTGATAACAATTTGATGCTGATGGATATGCTTGAGCACCCAGAATTATTTATCTGCAAAAAAGTAGCTGAAGATGATGCGGATGATGGTATCGTTAGAGAAGTTGTTACTTTACACCCGGAGCGTATCCAGCGGCTTAAGCAGTATCTTGAATTTAAACTGAGTCAGCATGCAACAAGTCCATTTTACAACCGTTTGGCTTGTGAAGTATTAAGTGAGCTTAGAGGTATTTGTGGAACGCATGAACTAGATACTGATATTGTAAAATATAAGGTACATGCAAGCATTTATGGTGATATTGCTTATTCTAGAGAAATGCATACGAATAGTTCTCCTGCTGAGTTATTAGAGCGAACAAAGATTCAGGATAAAGCAGCAATTTATATGTTGCATGCACTGGCTGGTGTGCCAATAGCCGAATGCGATAACAATGCGGTATCAGATTTGTTAATTAGAATGACACCAGATTTACAGCGTGGGTATCGTCAAACATTAGCTGAATGTTATTTGATGGGTTACAGTGTGTCGAAAGATGTGATGTATGCCAATCAATTGTTAGGGCTAGATACTTCATTAACACCTTCTATTGTTGCAGAGCAAAAGCATGGCAGTGGAGCAAGCGGCGCGGCTCTTACTGTAGAGCTAAAAGCCCAGCAAGCCTTATATGATTGCCCTTACAGTATGCGATTTGGTGAAGTAACTACACGCAGTACCGAAGAATTAATGGCATTTAAGCAAAAGCAAATTAGCACTCATATGTTAAATATTGGTTGTCCGCTCGAAGCGGTTACTGGCTATAGAAAAATTTTACCCGGTATATCAGTTGGAGACGAAGTACTAGAGGGTAGTTATGAGCAATATACAAGTCAGTCAATGGCTGAGCATTTCTCAAACTATATAAAAATACCTGGAATAGCTACCGAACAATTCTCAGGTGATGATTTGAAGGTTTTACAGACGAATGTATATACCAACTTAACGTCAGCAGATGCTAGCCTGCCTGATGCTATCTATGAGCGACTTAGACGGGGAGAGGTAGTTAATGTTTATTCTGGGTGGTCTGGAAAAGCATTAGGTCATGTTTTGCAGTGCAGTTTTAAAATGATTAATGGTGAATGCTATTTAATGTATGCCAATAGTGGTGCGGGTTCAGAGCGAACCGGTTCGGGTATTACTTTATTTCATGTTGGTAATCCTGACATGCTAGCCTCTCCTGGTTTTGTTAAGCGCATACAAAGGGGGTTCTCAAATCTTGGGTTTGTTGTGTCTCTTGATAAGCGGCGGCATGGTTTAGGTAGAGATTTGCAGTTAACACCGGTAGGGTTTGTGCCTAAAAAACCACAAAAAAATGGAAATTGTGGGGTTAAGGCGGCGAAAAACCAAGTGCTGATGCATTTGATGTATGCCAAGCTTGCCGCGTCTTGCAGGTCTGAGGGCTGCCCACCCAACCAAGCATTATTCGAGCGTTCACATCAAATAGCTTATGAGTGGTATAAACCTTTTGTAGCTTATAGTCGTCAACAATCGGTGTTGTCCGCATTAAAGTTTTGTGATGTCAGCTACCCAGCGCATATTGAGCTAGCGCAATTTGCGCATGTTATTCAACAAATACTGGATTATATCAAAACGAAAGATACCACCAATCCAGCTGATTTGATGCAATTACTATTACCAGTGCAGCAATTTTTAAGAGTGACTGATATGGGTGATAGAGATAAGCTACTGACACAAGCGCAAGATATAAAAATCCAACTATTAGGAAATACTGTCGCCAAAGATGTGCAACATATTTCAGCTGTCTTAGATGCCTTTACACCTGACGAGCTAGCGCCACATACGGCTTTATTAAATGCTGTTATGATCGCGGCAGCTAAGCAAGGGGATATTGCTGGTATTCAGCGTTGCCTGGAGAGTGGCTGTTCTGTTGATTATATTGAGCCCATATATAACAGTACATTATTGATTGAGGCGGCTTCATGTGGCCAGACTGATTGCGCCAAGTGGTTGCTTGATCGGGGTGCTAATCCTTTTAAGAGCGACAACGAAGGCAAAATGGCTATGGATCATGCCAGAGATAACGGCCATGACCACTGCTTGCGTGTGATTGAAGCTTATCCAGATGAGCCTGTTCCGGCTCCTTCAGCACTTGTGCGTCAGTCGCTGTTAACCCAACCCCGTAGTGCGATTGGTGATACACCCGCTTGTGATGAAGGAAATGCTGCCTCACCACACCTGTAAGCCTTGCTCTGGTTATTGTAAAATTTCATATAATTATATGCTTATGAATTTTTTCTCATCTTAATAGTTTCTTAACACTGATTGAATAGAATAGCCCTGAGATAAATGAGATGAGAGACGTTGCTATGAGTAGAATAAATGTCATTCGATTGATTATGCAGGAATATAAGGTAAAGACTGCCGAGAGCGCAAGTTCCAATCAGTATCATGCCGTGGCTGCTGAGATCTCTGATAGCAGTGATGAACATGCAAATCCGTCTGCAGGTTTTCGTCAGTTAATTGACCTTGAAGTGCAGTCGCTGGTGTTGAAGTCATTTGAACCTGACACTGAACATTTATCGTCGGAGGATCAACTGTTTCGCAATAGTCTTGATTTATGCCGCTGTGTTTTACATCGCAGTGAGCAATTGCATTTGCCGCATGGTCATCATGTTGACGAAGGATTTTTTGGTAAGGAGGCTCCTTTTTTGTCGTACAATGGCGGCAATACCGCTGAGTCCTTATCTGTATTCGTAACGCACTATATCAGACAGGCCCTCTGTGAGGGAGAGTCTTCCGCCTATAGCTTATTAAGGAATCTTGACCGGGTAACTGTGACGAGCAATTTATTGCTGTATTTTCGTAGTTTAGGTGCGAATGATCAACTTACATTATTTAAAGCTGTCTATAAACCATATGCCGAGACTAGTATCAGTAAAATTCATTCGATGTTAGTTGATGCGGTGTATACAGGTTTGGCAGATATTGTTAGCAGTATTAGTGACGATAATGCTAGAGTCGTATACCTTTCTGCAATGGCGAAAATCTGTGCTGACGTTAATTATAATGGCAGAGTCGACCGAGCAGTTCGCGGTGAATTAATAAAAATTAATCCTAGCTTAGTAACCGATGCTATGTTTGGCATTATGCCAAGGCCAGCAGCAGCTGCTTTAAGCCGTTTATCACTGGTGTCACCAGGTGATACGGCAGTGGCCATTGAGTCTGAGGCCGCTAAAACACCAACTTCCAGGTTAGGGCCGCCAAGCTAGCGCCAATCAATGGCCCGACGATTGGTACCCATGCATAACGCCAATCGGAACTTCCTTTGCCATGAATTGGTAATAGCGCGTGTGCCAATCGCGGGCCTAAATCGCGAGCGGGATTGATCGCATAACCGGTTGGTCCACCGAGTGATAAACCGATTCCCCACACCAAAACGCCTACTAAATAAGGTCCTATACCCACACTCGGGTGCCCTAATGTGGCATGACCAAAGATCGCACCGACACCGAGTACCAGTACGAACGTGCCAATGACTTCTGTCATTACATTGCTGGGATAAGAACGGATGGCTGGGGCGGTGCTAAACACAGCGAGTTTTGCCGCTTTATCTTCAGTCGCTTTCCAATGTGGGTAATAAGCTATCCACACAATAGCGGCGCCAACGAATGCACCGGCTAATTGCACCAGCATGGTAATGGCCATTCGCTTTAGTGTGTACGTGCCCAATAACGTTTTGGCAAAAGTAACGGCAGGGTTAATATCAGCTTGCACCGAGCCGGCAGATTGGGCGACAAATACACCAATCACTACTGCAACAAACCAACCAGTAGCAATAGTAATCCAACCGGCATCAGCGCCCTTGGAGTGTTGCAGTACTACATTGGCAACTACACCTCCGCCAAATACGATTAAAAACGCAGTGCCAAGAAATTCGCCGAGCAGTGGGTGTGGGATCATGTCAGTTCCATATATTGCAGTAAGTCGTGTTGTTGTTTGTCACTGAGTGCTAAACCGAGTTTTGTGCGTCGCCATAAAATGTCTTCTGCGGTTTGTGCCCACTCGTGTTCACATAAATAATCGATTTCAGTTTGATATAAGTCTGCACCAAAATGACGCCCTAAATCTTCAGTTGTTTTTTTGCCAGATAATAACGTTTCAATGCGATTGCCGTATAGGCGGCAGTAACGTTTAATGAGATCTGCTGGTATGTCTGGGTTATTGTGTTGTTTGTTTTTTATGTAAACGCCCAGCGATAACCCATTTAGATTGCCGCCGGGTAAAAAGGCTTCGGCTGTCCATTCATCACCCATTGTTGGAAAAAATGGTTCTAATTTTTCTAAAGTATCACGTGCCAATAAACGCGCGGTCGTAAGTTTGCCACCGGTAACAGTAAGTAACGGTGCGTCATCACTGTGTTGGTCTAAAATAACCTGATAATCACGACTAATTTCACTGGGCAGCTTACCTTCTTCGTCTAGCAATGGCCGGACGCCACTGTATTGCCAAACAATATCTTTTGCTGAAATTGGTTTTTTAAAATAATGATTGACTAACACCGTTAGGTAGTCGACTTCTTCGTGATTAATGTGCGCTTCACCAGGTGCGTCATGAAATACTTCATCGGTGGTGCCAATTAAAGAATAGTGTTGCATATAGGGAATAACGAATACGATACGTTTATCTATGTTTTGTAATATATAGGCCTGATTGCCATTATATAGTTTGGGCACAACAATATGACTGCCTTTAATTAAGCGCAAGCGATGCGGATGGCATGGCTTTATCAGTTGTTGTGATACATGACCGACCCATGGCCCAGCAGCATTAACCAAGGCCTTACTTCGAATGTGTTGTGTTTGTTGTGTGTCTTGATTGAGCAGCGTTATATTCCAGTATGAGCGTTGTTGATTTAGTTTTGCCTGTGTGCATTTATGTTGGGTTTTTATTATGGCGCCATGCTGTTGTGCTTGTTGTGCAATGCTGATAACGACACGAGCGTCATCACAAAAGCAATCATAATAACTGAAGCCATATTGAATGCGACCGGCAAGTGAGGTCAGTAATTCATTGTCATTACGATTAAAGTGTCCACTAGCAGGGATTGAGCGACGCTTGGCTAAGTGATCGTAAAACCATAAGCCGAGCTTTATAACCCATTTCGGTCTCAGGTGTTTTTCGTAGGGCAATATAAACTGCAGCGGTTTGATCAGGTGGGGTGCGCGTTGCAACCAGATTTCTCGTTCGGCCAAAGCATGCCTGACGAGTCTGAATTCGTTTTGTTCGAGGTAACGCAGACCGCCGTGAATCAGTTTGCTGCTATAGGATGATGTACCGCTGGCAAGGTCATTTTGTTCGCACAGTAATACGGATAGTCCGCGGCCTGCAGCATCTGCTGCAATACTGCAGCCATTAACACCGCCGCCAATCACGACGAGATCGTAACTTTGTACATTATCAAAGGTCATTGCGGTTTCCGATATTGCCCTCACAGCTAGATACGGTAATATAACATGACAATTACAGCGAATCATCAGTAAGGAACGTTATGACTCATATCATTGCCATTGATCAAGGAACCACCAGTACGCGCGCCATTGTGTTTGATCGCAATGGTAAAGCATTAGCTAGTCATCAAATTGAACTGCACCAGTTTTTTCCGCATGAGGGCTGGGTGGAACATAATGCCGAAGAAATTTGGCAGTCGACAGTGCACTGCGTGCAACAAGCGATAGCTAAAGCGAAATTAACTGCCGGTGATATTGCAGCGATAGGTATATCTAATCAGCGTGAAACGACCGTGCTTTGGGATAAAGAAACGGGGGAGCCTATTTACCATGCCATTGTTTGGCAAGATCGACGTACGGCAGCCATGTGTCAACGCTTTAAGTCACAAAAAGGCGTTGAGGCGATGGTCAGTGAAAAAACCGGTTTATTACTAGACCCATATTTTTCAGCGACAAAAATTGCATGGCTATTGGCGCATGTTGAAGGTGCGCGTGCCGCGGCGCAGAAAGGGCGGTTGTTGTTTGGTACCATTGAGAGTTATTTGTTGTGGAAGCTAACGGGTGGCGAAAAACATTTAACGGATGCTACAAATGCTTCACGTACCTTGCTGTTTAATATTCATAATCAGCAGTGGGATAAAGAGTTACTTGAGCTTTTTGATATACCTGCTCATGTATTACCTGAGGTAGTTGATAATGTCGGGCAATTCGGTCAATCATTACCTGAATTGTTTGGTGAATCGATTGCTATTACAGGCATGGCTGGTGACCAACAAGCAGCAACGGTGGGGCAGGCTTGCTTTCAACCGGGTATGTTAAAAAGCACTTATGGTACCGGTTGCTTTATGTTACTTAATACGGGCGATAAAATATTACGTTCTCGTAGCCGATTATTATCAACGGTGGCATACCGTATTGATGGTCAAGTTACTTATGGTTTGGAAGGCAGTATTTTTGTTGCCGGTGCGGCAATACAATGGTTGCGCGACAATATGGGCATGGTAAAGCATGCGGCTGATTCTGAATTGATATGCCAAGAAGTCAGCGATTGCGGTGGCGTCTATATGGTGCCAGCCTTTACTGGTATGGGAGCGCCGTACTGGGACCCTGAAGCACGAGCTGCAATTTTAGGTATGACTAGAGACACTGGAAGTAAACATATCGTACGTGCAGCGGTTGAATCGGTGTGTTACCAAAGTAAAGATCTGTTGCAGGCGATGCTGAATGATGGCGCTGATGTGCCTAACACGATTCGAGTGGATGGTGGCATGGTGTCAAATAATTGGATGTTACAGTTTTTAGCGGATTTATTAGTAACACGCGTCGATAGGCCGTCTTGTATCGAAACCAGTGCGCTGGGTGCTGCGTATTTAGCAGGGTTGGGTGTTGGGTTGTATCAAGATCTTGATGAAATTAGTGAGCTGTGGCAATTAGAATGCGAGTTCGCGCCTGAAGCGTCTCGAGAACCGTATGAGCTTGCTTATCAAGGTTGGTTGCAAGCAGTTGGCCGTGTCGTTGGTCATCACGCTATTGAAATCTCACAGCAACCTGCTACGCTTACAGAATAACGCGTTCTTACTCAATGGATTAGGAGATCCCCATGAAGATTCGATTGATTGCTTTAACAGCCCTGGTTGCTTCAGCTGCATTGCCACTATCTATTAACGCGGCAGCTAAGCCAGCTGCTGGCGGTGGTTCGAATACTCAGCAAATTGTGCAACAACTGCAGTCGCAAATTAAGCAGGTGCAAGGCAGTATCGCTCCTGCGATTCAGGCGCAAGCTAAGGTGACACAGAAACAAATACAGCAGCTGCAAACGCAAACACAGAGCCAATTTAAGCACATGCAAGACCAGCTGCAGAAGCTACAAGATAATTTAATCAAGCAAATTCAAAAGGTTGCAAGCATGAGGTCAGGCAGTGCGCCTTTGACACCATTGCCAGCCAAGAAGAAGTAGCGCAATCATAAGGGGCTAGGAAATATTATCCGGACCCCGGCTCGGAGGGGCGGGATGATAAATGCAAATACTGAGGGGACTGGTTTATATTATTCAGTGCTTGATTGGTGAAGATTTGATATACTCACTCGTTTTTGCATACTAAAGAGTAAATTATGTCCGCACAGATTCGTAACATCGCTATCATCGCCCATGTTGATCATGGTAAAACCACGTTAGTTGACCAGCTACTTCGTCAGTCTGGCACGCTTAATGAGCGTTCTGAGCCCGTGGAGCGGGTGATGGATTCAAATGATCTTGAGCGCGAGCGCGGTATTACGATTCTATCGAAGAATACAGCTATTCATTGGCAAGATTTCCATATCAATATCGTTGACACACCGGGCCACGCCGATTTTGGTGGTGAGGTGGAGCGTATTTTATCCATGGTGGATTCCGTGTTGCTATTGGTAGATGCTGTTGAAGGGCCAATGCCGCAAACTCGATTTGTAACCCAAAAAGCATTCTCATGGGGGTTAAAACCCATTGTTGTTATTAATAAGGTTGATCGTGACGGTGCACGTCCAGATTGGGTAATCGATCAAGTATTCGACCTGTTTGTGAATCTTGGCGCTACCGATGAGCAACTCGACTTCCCAGTGATCTATGCGTCAGCTTTGCAAGGCTGGGCGTCAATGGAGCTGGAAGGCGAACAAAAAGATATGCAACCATTGTTCGAGTTGATCGCTAATAAAGTAAGCCCACCTAATGTGGACATCGAAAAGCCATTTCAAATGCAAATCAGTTCATTGGCATATTCAAGTTATGTCGGTGCAATTGGTGTAGGACGCGTTAAGTCGGGTACCGTTAGTGTTAATCAACAAGTCACTGTTATTGATCGTGATGGTAAAACGCGTAAGGGTAAAGTTGGTCAAGTACTTGGTTTTCTGGGCTTAGAAAAAACACCGGTTGATAAGGCAGAGGCGGGTGATATTATTTCTGTTACCGGAATTGACCCGATTAATATTTCTGATACGTTGTGTGACCCCGAAGCCGTAGAAGCTTTGCCGGCGCTTACGGTTGATGAACCGACAGTAACAATGACATTCCAAGTGAATAGCTCACCATTTGCTGGTAAAGAAGGTAAATACGTAACGTCGCGTCAAATACATGATCGCCTACAACGCGAATTAATTGCCAATGTGGCTTTGCGTGTGGCTGATGGCGAAAGCGCTGATCAATATGTCGTTTCTGGTCGCGGTGAATTGCATTTGGCGGTGTTAATTGAAACCATGCGTCGTGAGGGTTTTGAGTTTGCTGTTTCACGTCCAGAGGTGGTGTATAAAGAAATTGATGGTGTCATGCATGAGCCATATGAACAATTGATGCTGGATGTTGAAGAAACACATCAGGGTACTATGATGCAGCAGTTAGCTGATCGCCAAGCAAAATTACAAAACTTAGAAATCGATGGTAACGGTCGAGTACGGATTGAGTTTATTATTCCTACCCGTGGCTTAATTGGTTTTCATTCTAAATTCTTAACCATGACCTCGGGTACGGGTGTGATGCATCATATTTTTGATCACTATGGCAAAGTAAATAGCACCAAGATTAAACACCGTAGTCGTGGCGTGTTGATTTCAAACGCACAAGGCACCAGTCGTGGTTATGCATTATGGAATTTGCAGGAGCGTGGTAAGATGTTTATTGGTCCGCAAGTTGATGTCTATGAAGGTATGATTGTAGGATTGCATTCACGTGAAAATGATTTAGTAGTGAATGTGATTAAAGAAAAACAACTGACTAACGTTCGTGCTTCAGGTACTGATGAAAATATTGCGTTGACACCTGCAGTTGAACATACGTTGGAACAAGCGTTAGACTTTATTGATGATGATGAGCTGGTTGAAGTAACGCCTGTGTCGATTCGCTTACGTAAAAAATTCTTGAAGGAGCATGAGCGCAAACGTGCATCACGTTCAGGCACAAGCTAAATTGTTACCCGGGTTGGGTAAACTGTCATCCCGGGCTTGATTCGGGATCCAGAGCCATATAAGGATATATAAACATGGTAGATGAAACGATTTTAGTGTTAGGTGGTGGTGGTTCACGCGGCATTGCTCATATTGGAGTGCTGCGTTGTCTTGAAGAGCATAATATCACAATCAATCGGATTATTGGTACCAGTGCGGGCAGTATGATGGGCGCACTCTATGCTTATCATCAATCGACCGATAAGCTTGAAGCGATTATAAACGGTAGTAGTAAAAGTGACCTGGTAAAGAAATCGTTAAATATCTTTAAGGGTTTGAGTGAAGGGCACGGTGTTGAAGAATTTATTCGTACAAATACCCAAGATGCTGAGTTTGATCAATTACGCATCCCGTTTTCTGCTGTTGCTGTCGACTTAACAGTTGGTGAACTTGTTGAAATAACTCATGGCCCTGTGTCCAAGGCTGTTCAATGTTCCTGTGCGCTACCACCCATATTTCACCCAGTTAAATACATGGATCGCGTGCTAGTGGATGGTGGAGCTATAGCACCGGTACCCGCTATCGTGGCTAAGCGCTATAAACCTAAATTGATCATTGCAGTGAATGTTGGCATCGAATTGCCAGATAAAAATCCTAAGCTGGCTTTGGGTGTGATGTTTCGTTATGGTCTTATCCGTATTCATGAACTGGATCACCGCACGGCAGCTGATGCCGATGTGGTGATACGGCCGCACATTCCTGGTGCTGATATCCTTGATGATAAGGATAAACAAGGGCTTATCAAAAAGGGTTATCAAGCAGCACAGCAACAAATTGATAATATAAAACAACTGTTAACAGCTTCCTAACTGCTGTCTGGTTTTCTTCTACTATACTCAACCCCATGTGGACATATTAAGGCAGTGAGAGTGAGCTAAAAGTGGAAGAACTAGGGAACTTTGACCCCCATTTATTGACAGTCTATGAGCGACGAATTTTATGGTTCTGCGTAGAGACACATACACGCACCCAGATTGTTCGGCGTACACGTAATTATCCTTCTGGTAGCCGTGCAAAAATCTTAACAAAATTAAAGCGTCTTGGTTTAATTGTCTCGTTTAAACATGAAGGCCACAGCAGCAAAAAAATAAGACGCCCCATAGAGTATTGGCTGATTAGTGATGCCGGCAAACATTATATTCAGCAATTTGAACAGTGGTTTAGTCAACTGCCCGAACCCAGTGATAAGGGGGAATGATATGCGCTTGAAAGGGAAACTATTAACAACCTTTTTATTGCCGCTCTTAATGGTTGGGTTGTTAGGGTTGGGTGGCATGATGTGGTCATATTATTGGTTTTCATCAACAATAGCTGCAGATACGCAAAAATTTAATGCTGCGCTTGAGGTGGAAATTAATATTACTGAAGTGACGCAAAATGTACTCGGATATTTATTGCGGCAGGACTATGAATCACTTCAACATTATAAAGACAATATAGATGATACTAATAAATATTTAGTATTGTATAGATCATTGAGTCTAAATGCCGAAGAGCAACAGTATCTAAGTGAGTTAGAAAAAGAGTATAGGAAATTTCAAGCATATGGTGATAGTTTAATTGCGGTTGAAAAACAGCAGAGCGAGATATTTACGGCAGTTACCGCTCTATTAAATGATAAGATTGAGCGAGTGATGGATGATCAATGGCAACAGAAATTGAACGTTGCAGATAAACAATATTCAACAAAGAGGCGTTCTTTAAACGAAATTGAAATAAACACACATGAATTGGTGTCAGCTATGCGCGGGTATATCATTAGTGCCGACCCATTACTGAAAAAACGTGTTGCTGATAGCATTAAAGATATAGAAACATGGTCAAGTAAATTATCAAATACTAAGCTAACGGCACAAGAAAAAGTTTGGTATAAACAAATCGATTCGTATAATGCGAAATTGAAGAGTATGGCCAATGAAACAGTACAGTTAGAAGATGATAAAAGAGTAAAAGTATTAGCGTTAGAGGCGTTGACACTTAAAATGGACAATCTGCTCGATGACAATATTCAAACGGCTGCAATGAAAGATTTGCATGATACGCAAAGTAATATAGTCACATTAATATATACACTGTTAGGTGTTATATTGTTAGTGATAATATTTAGTGCTTATGCTGTCTGGTCATACACGCGAAGCTCTATTGTAAAACCAATTGATAAAATACGCGGTTATGCATTAGCGGTAGCAGAAGGTGATACCAACGTCAATGTAGATATTCGTGGCAAGGATGAGTTTGGCGAATTGGCTGATAGCTTTAGGCTGTTGGTATCAAATACGCAAACATTGGCCGGTGTATCGAAAGCGTTAGGTGAAGGTAAATTTGATACTGATGTTCAGCCGCGTAGTAATAAAGATACATTGGGGCTTTCTTTGCTGGATATGCGCAATAATCTACAGAAATTAGATGAAGACAATAAAACACAGGTATGGGTTAAAAGTCAGGTGGCTAAAATTACGCAATCCATGCAGGGTGTTCGAAATTTGCAGCAATTAATAGAGTCGGTCATTAAGCAATTATCAACTACATTGCGTGCCGGCGTAGGCACATTTTATTTTAAAACAGGCGAAACAACTGATGGTAGCTTTACTTTAAGACTATTAGGCACCTATGCGTATATGGATCGTAAAGGCTTGTCACACGAATTTAAAGTTGGTGAGGGGATTGTTGGGCAATGTGCACAAGAGAAGTCAACGATTGTAATTAGTGATATTCCAGATGGTTACGTTGAGATTACATCTGGCTGTGGTAAACAAAAGCCTAAGTATATTATTGCCGTGCCTGTACTGCATGAAAGTGAGGTGATGGGCGTTATGGAGTTTGCTGCGTTTGAACTGTTCAATAAGGAACAAAGAGAAATTGTGAAAAATGTCGCAGAAAACATAGGGATTATTATAAACAATGTTTTAAGTCAGCAACGTACTGAAGAACTTTTAGAAGAATCACAAAGCATGACAGAAGAGCTGCAATCACAACAAGAAGAGCTGAAAGCCTCTAATGAAGAGTTAGAAGAAAAAACAAAAGTACTAAAAGAAAGTGAAGAGGAGTTGAAAGCATCAAGTGAAGAACTACAAGCGGCAAATGAAGAATTAGAAGAGAAAAGTGAACGGCTCAAAGCGCAAAATGCAGACATTGCACAAAAAAATGTGGAAGTCGAAGAGGCGAGGGATGAGGTTGAGCAACGAGCTAAGGATCTGGCGCTTGCCAGTAAGTACAAATCTGAATTTTTAGCCAATATGTCACATGAATTAAGGACACCGCTAAATAGCTTATTGATTTTGTCGAAAGACTTAGAAAATAATAAAGTAGGCAATTTAACCGATAAACAAATTGAATCCGCGAAAGTCATACATGAAGGTGGTCAAGATTTATTAACATTGATTAATGATATATTAGACTTATCTAAGGTTGAGTCGGGTAAGTTGCAACTTGACGTATCGACGGTTGATATACAGGCATTTTTAAATAGCATGAAAACCCAATTTGATCCGATTGTACGTGAAAAAGGACTATCATTTAGCATTGACGTTCTTCCAGGGCTTGTTCAATCATTCGAAACGGATGAGCAGCGTTTGTCGCAGATTATTAAGAATCTCTGCTTTAACGCCGTAAAATTCACTGAGTCAGGTAGTGTCAAGGTCAGTGTGTCGCCAATGAAAAATGATAAAATAGCATTTTCAGTGATTGATACTGGTATTGGGATAACAGTCGATAAGCAAAGAGAAATCTTTGAAGCGTTTCAGCAGGGAGATGGGTCTACTAATCGTAATTATGGTGGAACAGGTTTGGGATTGGCTATATCAAGAGCGATGGCTGAGTTACTAGGTGGTGAAATTGTATTAAGGAGCCAGTTGGGTGAGGGAAGTAATTTTACGCTGGTTTTACCGCAAGTGGCTGCCGCACGTGATCAACAGGATAATGATGTAGAACAGCATGATATTATTGAAACACATGCTGAATCGACTGCAAACGAAAGGCAGGAAAGTAATAAGCAGATAATCGTCGATGAAAAAGAGGTGGTTGCTGTATTTATTGAAGATGATCGTGAAAATATTACATTAGATACAAAGTCAGTGTTAGTGATTGAGGACGATATCGACTTTGCTAAAATTATGCAAAATATCGCAAAAGAAAAAGGTTATCTTACCCTATGTGCAGGTGACGGACATAGCGGACTGACCTTAGCAAAACAATTTAAACCTTCGGCTATTGTGCTGGATATTGGTTTGCCAGATGTTAATGGGTTGCAGGTCTTAGAGCAATTAAAATTTGATCTTGATACACGACATATCCCCATTCACGTTGTATCTGCAAATGAAGAATCACCAGAGTTCAAACAGAAAGGTGCTATTGGTTATTTGTTGAAGCCCGCGCAAGCAGATAGCCTGTCAATCATTTTTGAAAAAATTGAATCTGTGCTTGATGATAGAATCAAAAATGTACTGGTCGTAGAGGATGATGAGAAAAGTCATTTTGCAATCGCTAGTTTGATCGATAGTGATAAAGTACAAATTGACAAGGCGTTTAATGGCCAGGATGCAACTGACAAAATATTGTCTAATACGTATGATTGTATTATTTTAGATTTATGCTTGCCGGATATTTCAGGCTTTGAATTATTGAAACAGTTAAAACAAAATAACATAGATGTGCCGCCAGTAATTGTGTATACAGGCAGAGAGCTGGATGAAGAAGAGCATAATGAATTACGCCGTTATGCAAATAGTATTGTGCTAAAAGGTGCTGAATCTCCAGAGCGACTTTTAGATGAAGTGTCACTTTTTTTACATAGCGTTGAATCTGATTTGCCAGACAAGCAAAAGCAAGTTATTCAAATGTTGCATAACTCTGAGAAATTATTATTAAATCGCAGAGTACTCTTAGTAGATGATGATGTTAGAAATGTATTCGCTTTATCAAGCACTTTAGAAGATTACGGTTTAGATATCATTGTTGCGTCAAACGGCAGAGTTGCACTTGATAAACTCAATGAAGAAAAGAATATTGAGCTTGTTATTATGGATATAATGATGCCTGTTATGGATGGTTATGAAGCCATGCAGAAAATTAGACAACAAGATAAATATACTGATCTTCCTATTATTGCTTTAACAGCGAAAGCAATGACAGGAGATCGGGCAAAATGTATTGAGGCAGGCGCTAATGATTATATTACCAAGCCTGTTGATGTGGAGAAATTGGTTTCCATGATAAAAGTTTGGCTATTTAAATGAGGGTATGATGCAGCAATCAGACGTAGAAGCAATAGAAATAGATCTAATGTTAGAGGCTGTGTTGCGTGTTTATGGCTATGACTTTAGGCATTATGCCCGCGCCTCATTAAAAAGGCGCGTTTCGGGATTTTTGAATGAAACACAGTTTAGCAATTACTCTCAGTTACAAGAAGCTTTAATTCGCAACGAGGATTTATTTAATCAATTTTTGCTGGTTATGTCGATTACAGTAACTGAAATGTTTCGTGATCCTCATTTTTATAAGGCTGTGATACAGAACATCTTTCCTATTTTAAAAACGTATCCTTACATTAAAATATGGCATGCTGGTTGCGCAAGTGGCGAAGAGGTGTATTCGTTAGCGATACTATTGCATGAAGCGGGTTATCTAGATAAAGCCACCATCTATGCTACAGATTTTAATAATGCCGCGATCAAAAAAGCTAGGGATGGTATCTATCCAGTAGATGAAATAAAGCAATATGCTAAAAACTATCTAGCTGCAGGTGGAGCTGGATGTCTTGCAGATTATTACAGCTCTGATTATGGCGCAGTCAAAATGGCTGGTTTTTTGAAAAAGAGAATTACTTGGGCGAATCATAACTTAGTTACCGATAAGGTGTTTGGCGAAATGAATGTCATTCTTTGTCGTAATGTATTGATATATTTTAATAGTGAACTTCAAGATCATGTGTTCAAGTTGTTTAGGGATAGTCTTTGCCACCGTGGTTACTTATGCCTTGGCACTAAAGAAACATTAAATTACTCTACGGTAAATAAGCAATTTGAAATTGTGGCTGAAAAAGAAAAGATATATAGGAAGCTATAAATGATCGACAATACAGCTTACAGTGCTTTGGTAATTGGTGTATCTGCTGGTGGTATGGCAGCACTTAGTTGTATTTTGCCTGCGCTAAAAAGCCACTTTCCTCTGCCTGTATTTGTTGTGCAGCATTTGAGTGACGATCCTGATAGTTATTTACATAAACATTTATCGTTATTATGTAATCAACCGGTTATTGAGCCTGAGGATAAACAAAAAATTATTGCCGGTACGATATATGTGGCACCGCCTGGTTATCATATGGAGATTGATGATGGAAGCACCATAGCGTTATCATCTGATCCGCGGGTGAATTATTCGCGACCGTCGATTGATTTGTTATTTGAAAGCGCAGCGGATGTATACGGCGATGAGCTAATAGCACTGATATTAACTGGGGCAAACAGCGATGGATCAAAAGGTATTGAACGTGCCAAAGCCTTGGGGGCAACGACGATCGCTCAAGATCCACAATCAGCTGAAGTCGCTATGATGCCACAATCAGCGATTAATACTCATTGTATTGATATAGTTTTACCGCTAAAGGAAATTGCAAATACTATTAATAAAATGGTAGTTAGTGATGAGTAGGGGAAAAGAAGAAATTGATATGGCAAAAGTACTGATCGTTGACGACGATGAGAAAAATCTTTTGGCATTGGAGAAAGTGTTGGAAGATTTGCCTGCTGAAACTATTCGTGCCACATCAGGAGAGCGGGCTTTAGCGCTGATTACTGAACATGAATTTGCTGTTGTTATATTGGATGTGCAGATGCCAGGTATGGATGGTTTTGAAACTGCAGAGTTAATGCGAAAAAACCGTTACACTGAGACTGTACCTATTATTTTTGTTACAGCATTAAGTAAGGAAAAGGTGCATGTGTTTAAAGGTTATAAATCGGGTGCGGTTGATTACTTATTTAAGCCAATAGAGCCATTTTTGCTGCAATCTAAAGTGCAGATCTTCTTGGATATTTATTATCAAAAAACACAGCGTTTGGTATCTTTATTGCGTGAATTGCAGTCTGTGCGCTTAAAGCTTGAAAGTAACAATCGTGAGCTGACTATAATCGCTTCACATGATTCATTGACAGATCTGCCAAACCGTCGACAATTCGAAGATGAGCTTGATCGTTGTATTAGTTATACTGAGCGCTACGATGATAAGTTTGCAGTTTTATTTGTTGATGTCGATAATTTTAAAAATATAAACGATAGTTTTGGTCATGTCATGGGTGATAATATTTTAAAGCTGATTAGCACTAAAATTACTTCTGAATTGCGCGAAGGGGATTTTTTTGCACGGTTGGGTGGGGATGAGTTTGCCATCATATTAACACACTTGAAGAGCTACGAAAGTGCAGGCGCAGTAGCTGGTAATATTAGAAAATTATTTCAGACACGTCATTTTATTGATCAAACCAAAATGCATGTCACGTTGAGTATCGGTATTGCCTGTTATCCGCATGCTGGTAAAACGCGCGAGGAATTAATAAAAAATGCTGATACTGCTATGTACCGTGCTAAAGATGCTGGTAGGAATACCAATATGTATTATTGCCAGAGCCTCAGCGAGGATTTTAAGCTAAGATCGGAGTTAGAAAAAAGCCTTCAGCAAGCACTAGCTCTAAAGCAATTTTACATGGTTTATCAGCCTATTTTCAATTTGACTACTAATGAACCTGTTGGTGTTGAGGCACTTATCCGATGGCGGCATCCCGAACTAGGCGATATTGCACCGCTCGATTTTATTCCCATTTCAGAAGAGATGGGGCTGATACAACAAATTGGTGAATGGGTTATCCATACTTCATGCAAGCAATTTGCGCAATGGTGTCAGCAAGGATTTTCGGATTATAATTATTCGATTAATTTATCGCTTAAACAACTGCAACAAGCTGAGCTGGTACAGTACACGGAGGATGCTTTAGCTGAATTTAATTTAGACCCATCAATTATTACTTTTGAACTTACCGAAAAGTTGATAATGCAAGACAATTTAGACACTGAAAGCATGGTATCGCAGATCCATGATATGGGCATTAAAATAAGTATTGATGATTTTGGTACCGGTTATTCATCCATGGTCCGATTGAGGAATCTTCCTGTACAAGCTTTAAAGATTGATAAATCATTTGTTAGTGAGATAGGTGTTGATAGAGGCGATGATGCCATTATAAAAACCATTTTAGCTTTAGCTCACAGTATGGATTTAACTGTTATCGCTGAGGGTATTGAAACAAAAGAACAGCTAAGTTTTTTGCGTGATAATCAATGTGAATATGGCCAAGGTTTTCTTTTTAGCGAGCCTGTTACTGGCGATAAGGTGGCTCCATTACTAATACAAGGTAAAAGCAATGGATAACTGCGGAACACATATGTTACCAAAAGTTCTTGTTGTCGATGATGATGATAAGAATCTGCTCGCTATTCAAACTGTATTGTCTGATGTGAAGTGTGAAATTGTTTTGTGTAAGTCTGGTGTTGAGGCACTTGAAACGCTTATGCAGCATGAGTTTGCTTTAATCTTGCTTGATGTTCAAATGCCCGGTATTGATGGCTTCGAAACTGCTAAGCTGATGCGTAAAAACAAACATTTTTCACATATTCCTATTATTTTTGTCACTGCTATTAATAAGGAGCAGCATTATGTTCGTAAAGGGCATGAGGTTGGTGCTGTTGACTATTTATTTAAACCAATAGATGGAGCTGTGTTATTAAGTAAGGTGAGTATTTTTTTAGATTACTATACACAGCATAAAGAGTTATTACAGGTTGTGGATAAGCTGAGCACTGCACAACAAGCCCTAGAAATAAGTAACAAAGAATTGGAGGTGTTAGCGAGGTATGACGCTGTTACTGGGCTAGCCAATCGTCGTGACTTTACTGAACATTTAAAGACGGAAATATCAAGAGCCAGTAGGAATGAGCGAAATTTAGCCGTATTATTTTTAGATGTGGATAATTTTAAATATGTTAATGATAGTTACGGTCACTCGGCTGGTGATGCGCTATTGCTTGATTTAGCAAATCGTTTGAAAAATTGTCTGCGTGGCAGTGATATATTAGGCAGGTTAACGGATGCATCTTTTGTCTCTCGGCTTGGTGGTGATGAATTCGCTATTGTATTAATTGATATAGAAAGCGCTGAAAGCGCAGCAGTTGTTGCTAAGCGAATTCTCAAAAGTATCGAGCAGAACTTTACATTACAAGAAGGCATTGAGGTAACGGTTGGAATAAGCATCGGTATTGCTTGTTACCCGTTCGGTGGCACGACACAAGAAGAGTTATGCAAAAACGCTGATATGGCTATGTATGATGTTAAGAAAATGGGTAAGAATGCCTATCGTTTTTACTCGGATGAATTAAATGAGCTGCATCGACAGCATGTGTTAATTGAAGAGGGCGTTAGATCGGCATTGCGTAATAATGAATTCTATTTGACATATCAACCCATTATCGATTTAGCCACAAATCAAGCAGTTGCTGTGGAGATTTTGTGTCGATGCAGTTCGCCTGCATTGCAGGGGATCTCACCACAAGAGTATATTTTGGTTGCTGAAAGCACGGGTTTGATACAAGAGTTAGGTGCTTGGATATTTTCTACCGCGCTCGCTGAAACGGATCAATTTATTTTGCCTGTGAATAAAGAGTTACAGATTCACATTAATGTTTCAGCTAAACAATTACAGGATAATAATTTTATAGACCATGTTGAGCTAGTCACTAGTAAGCACCCCAATGTTGATGCAAAGAATATTATTTATGAATTAACTGAAACAGCTATTATGCAGGATACAAAGTTTTTGTCGGAACAATTAAATAAGCTAGCATCAAAAGGATCCGGTGTTAGCATTGATGATTTTGGTACGGGCTATTCATCGATGGCCTGGTTGCGACACCTGCCCATTTCATCGCTTAAAATTGATAAAGAGTTTGTAACGGATATTACGAATAATCATAACGATGCTGTTATTACAATGTCGATTATTCGCTTAGCAGATAATCTTGAGCTAGTAACGATTGCGGAAGGAATCGAAACCAAACCACAATTAGATTTTTTAATACATCATCACTGTCCTTTAGGGCAGGGGTATTTCTTTTCTAAACCATTAGTCATCAAAGAGTTGGTCGGTTATCTTAAAAAGAACCACTAAGTCATAAGCTACCGTTGATAAATCGTGATACCTGCTATACACTCAAGCAGGTCTGATCATAAGGATGTGTCATGCATACTAAAATTCCAGTGAAGTCTTCTTTTTGGCTAACGATTGTAATCGTCAGTACGGTTTTATTGCCGTCGATGAGTATCGACGAGTATACACCGTCTATGCCTCATATGTTGCGCGCATTACATTCAACTACCGCAATGATGCAATTGACGGTCACCTTTTATATGTTAACGTTTGCCTTATCACAATTCTTTCTTGGTTATGTTTCAGATGGCATTGGTCGTCGCAAAGTCTTACTTTATACATACCCTTTATTTTTTATAGGAAGTGTATTATGTATCATTGCTCACAGTGATGTGTTGTTGATTATTGGCCGTGTTATTCAGGGTTTAGGCGTTGGCGCCTGTGCACTAGTGGGTCCGGCTTTAATGTCGGATTGTTTTGAGGGGGCTGAATTAACCAAAATCAGTAGTTATTACAGTACAGTATATGCCTTCGTCCCAATTTCAGCTCCGATTATCGGTGGGTTGTTACAAGACTGGCTGGGGTGGCGTTATAACTTTGGTTTTATGTTGCTGGTTGCGATAATCACGTATGCGCTGTATTTGTTTAAGCTTGAAGAAACCCATACACCGGGTGAACAGCACCGTATGTCGGTACGTGGTTTTATTCGCAATTACTGGGCGGTGCTTAGTCATAAGAAATATATTACTAACGTGTTGTGTATGATTTTAGTGTGGGCGCCGATAGTTGTATTTAGTATCATTGCGCCGTTTATTATGCAAAATGTATTGGGGTTTAGTGCTGCTGCATATGGTTTTCAGGCTTTGTTGGTAGGCTTAGGTTTTTTTGTGGGTAATCTTATAAATAGTGCCATGATACGATTCACATCGCCAAAAAATATTATTGTTCTCGGCGTCTGTGTGATGATATTAATGGCAGTGGTCATGTTGATATTGGCAATGTGCGGAGTGGTTAACGCTTGGTCAATTATGGTTCCCGTATTTGTGATTATGATTGGTGGTGGTATGTCGTTCCCTAATATGTATGCCAATGCAATCAGTTCTGTGCCGGAATTTGGTGGTATTGCGGGCGCATTGATTGGTTCATTGATATTAACCGGCGGTGTTATCATTACTGCGATTATTACTCAATTTGAAGCGCATTCGCCTGTTACTTTAGCGGGAATTTATGTGGTGATGTCAGTTATATGTTTGTTGATTTTTGTTTGGTTTACGCCGAAAGAGGTATAGCTCTGAAGAACAATCAAATGTGAACTATACTCTGACGATCTGGCTGTTGATTTAAGGAGTATGCCATGAAAATTTTATTATCTGCTCTTATTGGTTTGTTTTTATCTTGCACAGCATTTGCATCGCACAGTACGCTCAAGATGTTTGAATCTATCAAGAGTTGTGCTGCTTTTTACAACAACAGCACTGCCATGACTCTGGTGGGTAAATACAATACTGGTCGTATTAAGCATGTGGTTACTGAGCATAAAGACTGTAAGTATCGTTACGATCCTAAGGGTGATATTGGCTTGTTTTACTACACCAGTAATCAAACTGGAAAAGCGATGGTGTTACGTTGCGTTAATTTAAATAACACCATAATCGGTACGCAATGTACGGTTGCCAAGAATAAGACTGGCGATGTATCAAATCGCAATGGCGGCGCACAAGCTGCTTAGTTAAAGTCCAAGCTTTTAATTGATAATCATTCTCATTTAATATACTCTTGATCGAAATTTGATTAAGGGTATTTTATTGTGAGTAAATTATTTAATCAGGTGTGGGGTGATCGTTATCGTTATATGTACGCCTTAGGGGTGGGTAGTACAGCATTTGCGGCAGGTTTTGGTAATCTATATGAATATGTAGATGCGGATCAAAATGCCAAACGTTTAAAGTATGTATATTGTTATGCTGTATTGATTGCTTCGATGGCAATGATGAAAGCGTACTGTCTGCCGGGTAGGGATTTGCGATGTGCAAGTGATGAAGTGGCGAGGTCTGATCAATCAAGTGCCTCGACACTCGATTCGGATAGTTCTATAGATATAGGGGCAGCTAATAATAGTGTTGGACTATTATCACCAGTGGCAGATAGGAAAGATGAATCGGCAACGACACAATATTACCCTTTAAAATATGCCTATTTAGCAGTCGATCACTTTACCGCGTTTAATAATTTAGTGTTTATGGCTAATGCCATTGCTCAGTGTATTGCCCAGCAATATTATTCGACAGCTGATGAAGCACAAGCAAATCCATTTGATGTTCCCGTTTACAGTATCGTTCTGTATGCTGCTTATTATTCATTAATTGATATGCCATTTATCAGTGCAATTGATGGTAAAACCAGTCACGAAGAAATTTTTGCACGTGATAATCCTAGGCCGGATAAGTTAACGCAGTGCTTTAAAACAGCTTTTGGTCGTGCATTCTTGGGGCGCACCAAGAATAGCACGCGTGTATTGGGTTCATTATCACATACAGCACAAGAAATATTGCCACTTATTACGGCGTTAAATCAATTTTGTCGATTGCGTGATATTTATAATGGCCCTTATGCGTATTGGTTGATAGCGGTTGCTGCATTTAAAGTTGTTAGCTTTGCTACGGTGTTTGCTCAAACTTATTATTATGAAGGGCAAGAGCAAGCTGAGGCCTATGATGAAAAGATCCATAGTGATCAGGTTGATGCTGGCTTTAAAGCATTAGATGATGAGGCGCCCGGTGGTTTCCGACATTGTGTTGATGTGTCATTAAAATACACTTTGCCGATTAGCCCGGTAGCACATGCAGCAGCAGAAGCCTTACCATGGATTTTGGTGGCTCAGTTGAGTGATGATTCTGCTGTTCGTTATACCTGTTATGGTTTGGCGGCGTGGTCATTTGTTAATGAGCTACTGGGTAATTGGTATTCTGAATACCAAGAAGCGAAAGGTGCGATTAATAACAGTATTCATAGATACCAGGCATTTGCCAAAAAATCTGCAGATGAAGCTAGCGCTCAGCCTGATGCTTCAGTGCCGCCGCCACTCTTGAGCGTGTAGGACGACCAATTGCTTTTGAAATAAAATAACCGGCTTCGACCACTTTATTGAGATCGACACCGGTTTTGATATCGAGTCCTTGTAACATATACAAAACATCTTCGGTGGCAACATTGCCACTGGCGCCAGGTGCGTACGGACAACCGCCGAGTCCGGCGACTGAGCTGTCAAATTTACTCACGCCGAGTTCGAGGCTGGCATAAATATTAGCTAATGCTTGGCCATAAGTGTCGTGATAGTGCATAGCGATTTGGTCGAGATCCATCTTTTGATGAATAGCTTTAATAAGATGTTTGGCACGGCCAGGTGTGCCAATGCCAATGGTGTCGCCGAGTGAGACTTCATAGCAACCCATATCCAATAGCATACGGCTGATATGCACCACGCGTTGCGTTGAAGTCTTACCTTCATAAGGGCAACCTAATACCGTAGAGACATAGCCGCGCACGGCAACATGGTCGGCTTTGGCGCGCTCGATAATATCACTGATACGTTGTAAGCCTTCATCGATAGTGCAATTGGTGTTTTTTTTCGAAAAAGTTTCAGAAGCTGCGGTGAATACAGCAATGGTTTTGGCGCCAGCTTTTTGCGCGCTTTCATAACCTTGTAGATTGGGTACTAAAACGGGATAAGTAACATCAGCACGTCGATCAAGTTGTTGCATGAGTTTGGTATGGTCGCCCATTTGCGGAATCCACTTGGGTGACACAAAACTGGTGGCTTCAATGGTTTTTAAGCCACTATCAGCGAGCTTGTTGATTAAGGCTAACTTAACATCCGTTGGGATTGATTTGGGTTCGTTTTGTAAGCCATCGCGAGGCCCGACTTCAACGATTGATACCTGGGTGGGCAGTGCCATGCTGTTCCTTCAATTTATCGCAATGGTTGAAGTATAACTTAACTTTGTTTGATCGTCATGGTTAGGGCTGTTATTGCGAGTACGTCATTGCGAGGTACGCCATTGCGAGGAGTTTACGACGAAGCAATCATAGTCATCGTAAGGCTGTCTGGGATACGCTTTCTCGCGAACAGGCATCCCTGCCTTCGTGTTCCCTTACATCGCTATACCACACGCCGCTCGAAAGGTATCCCTGTCAGCCTTACTAGCAATGGCAGCTGGTTAGTGATTCTTCCACATAGCCCATATATTCATTGTTGCTATGGCTGCTTGTCATCCCGCACTTGATGCGGGATCCATATATTATACTGGATCCCGGATAATTGCTTCGCAATTTCCGGGATGACAGGGGCACTTGAAGCCGTAACTACAGTCTAGCATTTACGCCTTACAAGTATCCAAATGACTAAGCTGTTTAATCTCTGCAATAATCGATTGAGCCTGCTGCATGGTGCCTTCGATATCTAAGCGAGTTAGCTTGCCTTGATCCAATAGGTGTTCACCTGCTACCCAGACATGTTGTACTTGGCGAGAATTGACGGCATAAATGAGGTGTGATAGTGGGTTATAAACCGGGAACTGGCAGTAGTCCGACATATCGACAGCAATCATATCGGCTGCTTTGCCTACGGTTAAAGAGCCGGTTTGATCGTCAATGCCAAGCGCCTTAGCGCCATTGATCGTTGCCATTTTTAACACAGTGGCAGCGGGCAGGGCGGTAGAGTCGCCGCTATGACCCTTGGCGATAAATGCAGCGGTGCGCATTTCACCAAACATATCGAGGTCGTTATTGCTGGCGGCGCCATCGGTGCCTAGTGCGACATTCACACCTTTATCCAATAACTTTTGTACCGGCGCAAAGCCACTGGCGAGTTTCATATTGGATTCTGGGCAATGCACAACACTTACGTTGTTAGTGGCCATTAAATCGATTTCCTCATCATTAAGCGCGGTCATATGCACTGCAACCAATTGCTCATCCACTAAATCAAGGTCATCTAAACGTTGAATCGGTCGTTTTTGGTGGGCCTCAATGCTCATGTCTACTTCGGTTTGCGTTTCATGCAGGTGAATGTGCATGACCGTGTTGTATTGCTTCGAGATGGCTTTGGCTTTGCTTAAGCTGCTATCACTATTGGTGTAGGGGGCGTGTGGTGCAATGCTCCAGTTGATGAGGGCGTGTGGTTTACCTTGGCTGGTAATTTCAGTGGCCTTTTTTAAATAGCCGTCTTCATCTTGTGCCCAGTCGGTAGGCACGTTCATGATGACATGCCCAACGGTGGCGCGAATCCCTTCTTCAATAGCGGTGTTTGCTATCACTGATGGGAAGAAGTAGTGATCATTAAAGCAGGTGGTACCACTGCGCAGCATTTCTGCAATAGCTAAACGACAGCCCACTTCAACTGACTTGGCATTAATCACGGCTTTTTCTGCTGGCCATATATAATTATTGAGCCAATCCATTAGTTCGAGATCATCAGCTAAGCCGCGAAATAGGTTCATTGGCGTATGAGTGTGTGCATTGATTAAGCCGGGCATAAGTACATGCTGCTTTAAGTCGTGAACCGTATCGGCGGTATATTTTTGATCCACTTCTGCTTGCGGCAAGATATCAATAATTTTACCTTCGTGCACCACTACCGCGTGGTGTTCTAATGTTTTGTCATCATCGTCAAGCGGTAATACCCAGTCTGCTTTAATAATCATATCTACGGTTTTCATATTGGTACTACCTTTTAATTTAGTGCTCTATGCATTCATGTTAACGGAAATAACTGTGGAATCAAAGGGAGAGATAATTGTAATTGTACGACAGGTCATTTATTGCTAAAATGCCGCCATGAAAAAATTTGAAAATGAATACATCCGTGCAACAGAGTCTCGAATCCATAATATTGGCCTGCATGCTAAAAAATTAATTCCCGAAGATACGCGGATTATCCGTTATATCGGCGATAAATTGACGCATAAGCAAGCGGATAAGCGTTTGGATAATAAGCAAACTAAAGAGGTTTATCTGTTCGAGCTTAATGATAAATATACGATTGATGGTGATACCAATACCAATATTGCCAAGTATATCAATCACTCTTGTGAGCCGAACTGTTACACCGAAATTGAAGATGGTGAGATTTGGATCTTGGCTTCTCGTGATATTAAGCGGGGTGAAGAGCTCAGCTATGACTATGGTTTTCAGCGTGATGGTTGGCAGGATCACCCATGCTTATGTGGATCGAAGAAGTGTTTTGGTTTTATTGTCGATGAAAAGTATTGGCCTGCTATACGCAAGACAAAACGCTATCAAAAACTGCGCGCTTAACGTTAAACTTTGTCATTGTCGATTTAGAGCTTGTCATCCCGGGTTTAAAGTTTGTCATCCTGGTCTTACAGTTTGTCATCCTGGTCTTACAGTTTGTCATCCTGGTCTTACAGTTTGTCATCTCGGGCTTAGGGTTTGTCATCCCGGCCCCCGAGCCGGGATCCAGGTATTGTCTAGACCCCGGATCAAGTCCGGGGTGACAAGTCATTTTTTAAAATGACATGCAAATGACATTAAGTCAAAGCCTCCGAGCGCGGAATTGCCGACCTTTCATTTGGCCGTTGGTGATTTTTCTAAGTGCCGGTTTGATCGCGTCACGATGAACCGCCACATAAGCGGTGTTATCAAACACATCGATTTTACCGACTTGTTTACCGGCAATGCCTTCTTTGCCAGTAAGTGCACCAAGGATATCACCAGGGCGTAATTTTTGTTTTTTGCCGCCGTCGATTTGCAGTGTCATCATTTCTGGTTTCATCACTGGTTTTTTCAGTATATTGAAATCAGGCAGCGCTTCACTTTCTATAGCTTTGCCGAGATAGTCTTTTAATAGCAGCATTTTATAGTGCTCTTTGTCACTATATAAAGAGAGTGCTAAACCTTTGCTGCCAGCGCGGCCGGTACGACCAATGCGATGGGTGTGCACCTCAGGGTCGCGAGCGATATGGTAATTAATCACAGCGCTAAGGTTGTCAATGTCTAGGCCGCGTGCGGCGACATCGGTAGCGACCAGTATCGATACGCTTTTATTGGCAAATCTGACTAGGGTTTTTGTGCGGTCGCGTTGTTCGAGGTCGCCGTGTAAAGCTAATACGCTAAAGCCTTCGTCGCGTAATTCGTCAGCGATGGCTTGGGTTTCGAGTTTGGTGGTGCAGAATATGACACTGGATTCGGGTTGATGTTTTAATAGCAGTGAGCGCAGAGCGATACGGCGTTGCTTGTTATCGCGGACTTTATAAAAGTGTTGGGCGATGGTTTGGTTGTCGTGCTCTGTAGCTATCTCTACTTTGACTGGTTTGGTCATAATACGTTTAGCGATTGACTGAATTTCACCTGGGAAGGTGGCGCTAAATAATAGGGTTTGGCGTTGCTTTGGTGCCTGTTCGATAATGTTGTCGATGGATTCTTGGAAGCCCATTTCTAGCATGCGGTCGGCCTCATCCAGGATTAACATATTAAGATTGCTTAGTGATAGCGTGCCTTTTCGCAGGTGGTCTTCGATGCGGCCGGGTGTGCCAACAATAATATGGGCGCCATGTTCAAGCGAGCCAATTTGCGGTCCAATCGATGTGCCGCCGCACAGGGTGAGCACTTTGATGTTGTGAATGCTGCGAGCCAGTTTTCGTATTTCTTTAGCTACTTGATCGGCTAATTCGCGTGTGGGGCATAACACCAGGGTTTGAATGCGAAAGCGTTTTACGTCTAATTTTTGTAATAATCCGAGGCCGAAAGCGGCTGTTTTGCCTGATCCGGTTTTGGCTTGGCCGATCACGTCTTGGCCTTCTAATATAGGCGGCAGGCTTTGAGCTTGTATGGGGGTCATTGAGTGGTAACCGAGTGTTTCTAGGTTACTAACCAGGTCTGACTGTAATTTTAGAGATGAAAATTTCATGTGCTACCCCACAATAAAAAAGGGGCTAGCAAAGCTAACCCCTTAAAGATCAAGTTGTTAAATTATTCAACAACGTCGATGTTTTCTGCTTGAGGTCCTTTCGCACCTTGAGTTACATCGAATTCAACTTTTTGGCCTTCAGCTAAGGTTTTGAAGCCTGTGCTGTTAATAGCTTTGAAGTGTGCAAACACGTCAGGGCCATTTTCTTGTTCAATAAAGCCGAAGCCTTTAGTTTCGTTAAACCATTTTACGGTTCCAGTAGATTTAGACATATTTAATATCCTATGTATATATTGTTACAAATAGCCTTATCAACAGTGATAAGACCGCTTGGCTTGAAATTTTGCTATTACTTATAAACAACTGGACGAGGTACATAAAGGTCAAACTTCGAAATGGTTATACATAATAATAAAGCCACACTTTCAGGCCAAGAACAGTTTACCTGATTCCAGCATTTAGTCAATGGTTTATTGTCAACTTCTTTGCATATTTGTTGTTATTTGTGAATGTGCTAATTGAGTGGGTTTTTGCCATAGAAACAAAGACAATTCACCATATTATATGATACAATTCCGGCCTTCGATTATTACACCAACACGACACCAGAGGGCGTTATTCATGGGGCAGCGGGCGAAAGAAATTATCCCAATAACCATTGAGCAGGAGCTCAAGCAATCCTACCTAGACTATGCAATGAGCGTTATCGTCGGTCGGGCTTTGCCAGACGTACGAGACGGCTTAAAGCCGGTGCATCGACGCGTTTTATTTGCGATGAATGAGCTTAATAACGATTGGAATAAGCCGCACAAAAAATCGGCACGTGTGGTCGGTGATGTGATTGGTAAGTATCACCCGCATGGTGATACAGCGGTTTATGACACGATAGTACGTATGGCGCAGCCATTTAGCTTGCGCTATCTGCTGGTTGATGGCCAGGGTAACTTTGGTTCAGTGGATGGTGATTCACCGGCGGCGATGCGATATACCGAAGTTCGTATGACCAAGTTGTCACATGCGCTATTAGCTGATTTAGAGAAAGAAACGGTTGATTATTCACCCAACTATGATGGCACTGAGATGGTGCCTGACGTGTTACCAACGCGTGCGCCAAACCTATTAATTAATGGTTCATCGGGTATTGCGGTGGGTATGGCGACGAATATACCGCCACATAATATGAATGAGGTGATTAATGCAACAATAGCGTTGATTAAAGATCCAGAATTAGACATTCGCGCGTTGATGGAATTTATTCCTGGCCCTGATTTTCCAACGGCCGGTATTATCAATGGCCGTCAGGGTATCATCTCTGCTTACCTTACCGGTCGCGGTAAGATATATGTGCGTGCTAAAACGGATATTGAAGTAAAGAATGAGCGCTCAACGATTGTTGTTAATGAGTTGCCTTACCAGGTTAATAAAGCGCGATTATTAGAAAAAATTGCTGAACTGGTTAAAGAAAAACGTTTAGAAGGCATTAGTGGTTTGCGTGACGAGTCTGATAAAGACGGCATGCGGATGGTAATTGAGTTAAAGCGCGGTGAGCAAGCGGATATCGTGCTGAATAATCTGTATAGCATGACGCAGATGCAAAGTGTGTTTGGTATTAATATTGTAGCGTTGGATAATGGCCAGCCTCGCATATTAAATCTAAAGCAATTACTGCAGGCATTTATTCAGCATCGCCGCGAAGTAGTGACACGTCGATCGATCTTTGATTTACGTAAGGCGCGTATGCGTGCCCATATATTAGAAGGCTGGACTATTGCGCTGAGCAATATCGATGAAATGATTGCATTGATTAAAGCGGCGAAATCACCTTCTGAAGCCAAGCAAGGTTTATTAGGGCGTACATGGGCGGCAGGTAAGGTTACTGAATTATTGGCGCGCAGTGATGCGGAGCTGACTAAACCTGAAACATTGGATGAGATTTTTGGTTTGCATGAGCTGCAATATCGATTATCGCCAGAGCAAGCTCAAGCGATACTTGAGCTTCGCTTGCATCGTTTGACAGGCCTTGAGCAAGATAAAATTCATAATGAATACAATGAAATATTGGACAAAATAAAAGACTTAATTCACATATTGTCTGAGCCAGATTATTTGCACCAAATCATCAGTGATGAATTGATTGAAGTTAAAAATCAATTTGGTGACGAGCGTCGCACGGTGATTGTTGATAATAGAGAAGAGTTAACGCATGAAGATTTAATTCAGGAAGAAGATCGTGTTGTTACCTTCTCACATTTAGGTTACGCCAAAAGCCAGTCGCTAGACAGTTATCGCGCACAAAAACGTGGTGGTAAAGGTAAGAGTGCAACGAAAGTAAAAGATGAAGATTTTGTAAAAATGATGTTGGTGGCGAATACGCATGACACGATTTTGTGTTTCTCATCGATTGGTAAAGTGTATTGGATGAAGGTATTCCATGTACCATTGGCGAGCCGCGGTGCACGTGGTCGACCAATTGTTAACTTGTTGCCGTTATCACAAGATGAGCGTATTACCGCTATTTTACCGATTAAAACCTTTGATGCGGATCACTTCATTGTGATGGCGACCAAGCAAGGTAAGATTAAGAAAGTGGCGCTGACTGAATTTGCGCGTCCGCGCAGTAACGGTAAGATTGCTGCTGACTTAAATGAAGGTGATCGATTAGTGGGTGTTGCTGTTACCGATGGTCAGCAAGATATTATGCTAATGACTAACGCGGGTAAGGCGATTCGCTTTACTGAATCCGACGTGCGTGCGATGGGCCGTGCAGCGACGGGTGTGCGTGGTATTAAGCTGAAAGATGATCAGCATGTGATTTCATTGATTATTCCTGATGAAACTAAAACGATCTTATCGGCGACTGAAAATGGCTATGGCCAACGTACCGCCGTTGCAGATTATCGTCCGATTGGGCGTGGTGGTCAGGGTGTAATTGCGATTCAAACCACGGAGCGTAATGGAGCTGTTGTCGGTTCAGTGCAGGTGTCAGAGACTGATGATGTGTTAATGATTTCAGACAAAGGCACGATGGTACGTACGCGCATTAATGAAATTTCGGTGATCGGTCGTAACACGCAAGGTATGCGTTTGATTCGCTTATCTGAAGATGAAAAGCTGGTAGCGATTGAAAATATCGTTGAAGACGACGATGATGAAGAAGGCGAAAGCGACGATTAGTTTGTCATCCCGGACTTGATCCGGGATCCAGAGTAATGAAAAAAGGAATCCCATAAAATGCCACGCGTTTTTAATTTTTCCCCCGGTCCGGCGATGATTCCGGACGAAGTCATGCATCAAGCGCATAAAGAATTTTTAGATTATCAAGGCTTAGGCTATTCGGTAAATGAGATGTCACACCGCAGCAGTGCTTTTGTGGATATTCGTGATAGGGTCGAACAAGATCTGCGTGACCTGCTGTCTATTCCAGACAATTATCAAGTATTAATGATGCAGGGCGGCGCTACATTACAATATTCTGCCGTGCCGTTGAACTTATTAAATGGCAACACTAAAGCGGCTTATTTGCAAACCGGTAGTTGGTCTAAGCGCGGCATTAAAGAAGCGAAAAAATACTGCGATGTGAATATTGCTGCGAGTAACGAAAACCCAGCGGCCACATTCATTCCATCACCGGACACATGGAATATTGGTGGTGATGAGGCGTATTTATATTATGTCGATAACGAAACCATTGGTGGGGTCGAGTTTCATTCGATTCCAGACAGTAAAGGTTTACCATTGGTTGCGGATATGTCATCCAATATTTTAACTAAACCGGTCGATGTCTCTAAATACGGTTTAATCTTTGCGTGTTCACAAAAAACATTGGCACCTGTCGGTATTACCCTGGTGATTGTACGTGATGATTTAATCGGTCATGAAAACCCGATAACACCAGAGATGTTGAGTTATAAAAATTTCGCTGACAGTAAATCGCTTTATAATACAATGCCGACTTTCCCTTGGTATATGGGTGGGTTGATGTGCGATTGGATTAAGCGCGAAGGTGGCTTAGAAGAAATGGATCGCCGAGCTAAGCACCGCTCAGCTAAGCTGTATGATTACATTGATCAAAGTGATTTTTATTCTAACCCGGTTGATCCGGCTTGTCGTTCGCGCG
Source organism: Coxiellaceae bacterium (assembly GCA_029212925.1). Lineage (GTDB taxonomy): Bacteria > Pseudomonadota > Gammaproteobacteria > Coxiellales > Coxiellaceae > JARGNX01. Next base: position 66,570 of record JARGOB010000010.1, read on the forward strand.
TGAATGTGCCGTTTTTATTAAAAGACGACAACCTAAATGGTAGCTTTCTTGAAGGTGCAACTGCGGTTGGTTTGGCTAATTTAAAAGGGCATCGCACGGTAGGTGGCATGCGTGCGAGTATGTATAACTCGATGCCGGAAGCGGGTGTTGATGCACTTTTAGCTTACATGCAAGCGTTTGAAGATAAGGCCAGTTAATTGTCAAAAAAAATTAAACCTCCTGTCATCACGATTGATGGTACCAGTGGTTGTGGTAAGGGTACCTTGGCACACCTGTTAGCGGATAAATTACAATGGCACTACTTAGACAGTGGTGCGTTATATCGCATTGCGGCTTGGGCAACATTACAGGCTAATAAACAACCTGAAGATAGCGCTGAATACGGGGATTTTATTCGCCAATTAGCGATTACATTTAAATTCTGTGATAACGAAGCCGGCTTTTTGGCCTATTGTGATAACACCGATATTAGTCGCGTGATTCGCACGGAGCAGGTGAGCCAGATGGCCTCTAAGGTGTCTGCATTGCCGGTAGTGCGTCAAGCGTTGATTCAACAACAGTATGATTTCCGTCAAATGCCAGGCTTAGTCACCGATGGGCGTGATATGGGCACGGTAGTTTTTCCTGATGCTGATGTAAAGCTTTACCTAACGGCTAATTTAAAAGAGCGTGCTAATCGTCGCTATTCGCAGTTGAAGAGTAAGGGGGAAGATGTTCAGTTGAGCGAGATTCAGTCTGAGCTTGAAAAACGTGATGCGCGTGATATGAGCCGTACAAACTCTCCGTTAAAGCCTGCTAATGATGCCTTGGTCATAGATACGAGCGAGATGAGCATTGAGCAGGTATTTGATCTCGCTATGCAGCAAGCTCGGTCATGCGACCATATAGATCATTAAGTACAGCTTAATTGCTTGCCCAGGTATTTACATCATTAACATAATCACTCAAAATGGCGCCATATATTATATAAATCGATAAATGGGAGTCCTATTATGGCTAAGTTTATAAAATACGATGACATTAGAGATGATGTGCAGGCATTTCTTGCGAAGAAAAATACTGACATGCCAAAAAGTTTCTTCGACACGTTTGCTGGTGTAGTTGCAAAACTTATAGCAACACTTGATGCATCAGGGTATATTGATGCCGAGTCCGTTCTTGATAATCTAACAATGCTTCAACCGATTATTGCTGCAGGGCTATTACCCAGTGAAATGCCTGGTTCTGGGCTGTTTTCACCCTCAACTGCTGTTGGCGAAAGCCCGGTTCTGGTGCAAAAGCGCGAAATAGCTCATGAGTTACATGCACTTATCGAGAAGGTCCAAAAGGTGGCTGATGCTGCCCCTAGTGCAACGGTTGCCGCGCCAGGCAAATGATGGTATTCTTCGCGCTTTGAATAGGCGCCTCTTAACCTTGTTTAAGCGGCAGATACACTAACCCAATATCCTCCTTATGATATTGGCAACAACATACTGAGTACTATATATATGACCTCTAATGAAAGTTTTGCTGAACTATTTGAGCAAAGTTTACTAGCTATTGATTTACGTCCAGGCGCTGTTGTATCAGCAACAATCATCGACATGCAAGGCGATCGAGTAATCGTCAATGCCGGCCTTAAATCAGATGCCTTTATTCCGCTAGCTGAATTCCGCAATGAAAAAGTAGCGGTTGGCGACCAAGTGGAAGTTGTCGTTGAAACTGTAGAAAACGGTTTTGGTGAAACTCGCTTATCACGTGAAAAAGCGAAACGCGCTAAAGTGTGGATTGCACTTGAGAAGTTACATACTGAAGATACTATCGTTATGGGTACGATTATCGAACGCGTTAAGGGTGGTTTTACTGTTGATTTAGATTCTGTGCATGCGTTCTTGCCAGGTTCATTGGTTGATATCAAACCTGTGCGTGACCCAGGTTACCTTGAAGGTAAAGAATTAGAATTCAAAATTATTAAAATGGATCACAAACGCAATAACGTTGTGGTTTCACGTCGCGCTGTAATGGAACAAGAAAGCAGTGCTGAGCGTCAAGCACGTTTAGACGAATTGCAAGAAGGTCAAGAAGTGATGGGTATCGTTAAGAACATCACAGACTACGGTGCATTCGTAGACTTAGGCGGTGTTGACGGTCTATTGCATATCACTGATATGGCATGGAAACGTGTTCGTCATCCAAGTGAATTATTAAACGTTGGTGATGAAATCAAAGTTAAGATCCTTAAATTCGACCGTGAGAAAAACCGTGTATCACTAGGCCTGAAACAATTAGGCGAAGATCCATGGGAAAACATTGCACGTCGTTACCCAGCAAACACACGCATCTATGGTCGTATCACTAACGTGACTGACTACGGTTGCTTTGTTGAATTGGAAGAAGGCGTTGAAGGTTTGGTTCACATGTCAGAAATGGATTGGACTAACAAAAACATTCATCCAAGCAAAGTCGTTCAACCAGGTGATGAGGTTGAAGTGATGGTATTGGATATCAATGAAGAGCGTCGTCGTATCTCATTAGGTATTAAGCAATGTAAAACGAATCCTTGGGATGACTTTGCAACACAACATCAAGTGGGTGAAAAAGTTAACGGTAAGATCCGTTCAATCACAGACTTTGGTGTGTTCGTTGGTTTGACTGGCGATATCGATGGTTTGGTTCACTTGTCTGATATTTCATGGGCGCAAGCCGGTGAAGAAGCGGTACGTAACTTCAAGAAAGGTGATGAGGTTAATGCTGTGATCTTGGGCATTGATTCTGAAAGAGAGCGTATCTCTTTAGGTATCAAGCAGCTTGAAAGTGATCCTGTTGGTGAGTTTGTTGAGTCAAACAGTGAAGGCAGTGTTGTTAAAGGTACTGTAACTGAAGTTGACGCTAAGCAAGCGACATTGAGCTTGGGTGAAAACATTGATGGCGTATTGCGCATTGCTGAATTCAGCCATGATCGTACGGAAGATTTATCACAAGAAATTAAAGTGGGTGATGAGTTAGAAGTGAAGATCATCAATGTAGATCGTAAGTCACATATGGTGAACGTGTCAGTTAAAGCGTTGCAAGAAACAACACAAGAGCGTATTGAGAAAACCAATGCCGCTTCTGCAGCGACCAAGACCACTTTAGGTGACCTTCTGAAGGAACAGATGGACAATAAAGACGAGGAATAATTTTCTTTCTCGTCTCTCGTCAATGCGAGGAGCTTGCGACGAAGCAATCTACTTCAATCGTGAGGTTGCCACGTCGATAGAATGTTATTCTATCTCCTCGCAATGACGGCACTATATCGTCATTGCGAGCCGTCAAGCGCGGGATGACAACTTACAAGGAAAAGTAAATGATGCGTTATATCTACATTGCATTTTGGGCCGTTGTGGTGCTACTCGGCATCAGTTTTACTGCCTTAAACTCCCATTCCGTTTTGATTGACTATTACTTTGGAAACGCCCATCTTGAGCTGCCCGTATTACTTTTTATAGTGTTGCTATTGGGTATTATATTGGGCATTATTGTCATGTTGCCTGTCGTGCTGCGCGCAAAGTATCAGGCCAGGCGAGTAAAGCGCCGCATTAAACAAACCGAACAAGAAGTTGACAACTTAAGGCGTATGCCGATTCAGGAAAGTCATTAGTATGTTGCAATATCTTTTTTTATTATTACCTGTCGCCGCTGTTACTGGGTGGTATACCGGTAATAAACAACGGGTGACTGAGACAGGCCGTAAAAAGATGTCGGCACAGCTGCGTCGTGATTATTTTGTCGGTTTGAATTATTTGATTAACGAGCAACCGGATAAAGCGGTTGATGTGTTTGTGCGTTTGCTTGAGGTCGATAGTGATACGGTTGAAACCCATTTAGCATTGGGTAGCTTATTTCGTCGGCGTGGTGAAGTGGATCGTGCTATACGTATCCATCAAAACTTGATTGCTCGCCCGCAATTAGCAAAAGAATACCGCGTGCAGGCATTATCCGAATTAGGCCAAGATTATTTAAGTGCTGGTGTGCTGGATCGGGCCGAGCGCTTGTTTCTTGAGTTGGTGGAGCTCGGTGAAGAAAATGTAGCCAGCTTAAAGTATTTATTGCACATTTATCAGCAAGAAAAAAATTGGCAACAAGCTATAACAACAGCGCACAAGTTATCCAGTTCTGCCAATGAGCGTATGGATCATGTGATTGCGCAGTATTATTGTGAGTTGGCGCAAAAGGCCAATGCTGAGAATAATCCAACAGAAGCTGAGCGCTGTTTAAAGCGTGCTGCAGCGACTGATAGTAAATGTGTGCGTGCTAGTATAATGAAAGCTGAAATCGCGGCTGAACGTGAAGATTACCGTGCTGCTATTCGTTATTATCAGCGTATCCGCGAGCAAGACCCGGATTTTCTCACTGAAATAGTTAAGCCATTGTGTCGTTGTTACCGTGCGATGAATGATGAGCAGGGTATGGTTGATTATTTGCATGAATGTTTATTGAAATACCCACGAGTATCGATTGTATTGGCATTGTCAGATTACCTACAGAGTCGTTATGATGAGCATGCGGCGATTGAGTTCATAGCTGAGCAAATTCAGCGCACGCCATCATTGCGTGGTTTAAAACATTTGGTTGAGTTGTATTTATTGCATGCGCATGGCGATATGGAGCAAAAGCTTTCTATTCTTGATAATTTAATGACTGAATTGTTGGCTGATAAACCGATTTACCAATGTTCGCAGTGTGGCTTTTCTGGTCAATCGATGTATTGGTTATGTCCGAGCTGCAATCAGTGGAGCTCACTTAAACCGATCCAGGGCTTGGAAGGTAGTTAATCTGTATAATATGTCACCTGATAGACTTAAATATTTCATTGTTTTATACTGAACTCGATGCGAAGGATGATTAATTTTCCATAGGAAGGGGTGAAGCAAGGAGAATTTTAGTGTCAGACTCACCGATCATTGTAGCGCTCGATTATGATGATATAGAACAGGCCCGTCAGTTAGTAAAACAGTTATCACCTGAATTATGCCGACTAAAGGTTGGCAAGCAGATGTTTACCCAGTATGGCCCGCAATGGGTTGAGGAGCTGGTGAAGCAAGGTTTCGATATTTTTCTTGATCTTAAATTTCATGATATTCCGAATACGGTGGCTAAGGCTTGTGTTTCAGCTGCTAGTTTGGGGGTATGGATGCTGAATGTGCATGCCAGTGGCGGTCTAGCCATGATGGAGGCTGCAAGGCAGGCGTTGAGTAATATCTCCGGTAGCAAAAAGCCGTTGCTGATTGCTGTGACCATATTAACGAGTATGCAGCAGGCTGATTTGCAACAGATTGGATTAAGTGATGATGTTAGAACTTGTGTTGATCGTTTAGCGCAGCTGGCTTATCGGGCAGAATGCGATGGTGTGGTGTGTTCTGCACAAGAGGCCACCATGCTGCGACAACAGTTGGGTAATGATTTTTGTTTGGTGACACCGGGTATTCGTTTGGCGGGTGGTGATCAGCAGGATCAAAAACGGGTGATGACACCAGAGTCAGCGATGACTGCAGGTGCTGATTACTTAGTGATTGGCCGTTCGGTTACGCAGAGTGATGATCCGGCTGCAACGCTACAGTCTGTTTTACAGCAGATTTAAGCCGTTGGTGTAGACATCCCGGTGCTTGGTGTTGTTATCCCGGTGCTTGGTGTTGTTATCCCGGTGCTTGGTGTTGTCATCCCGGCCCCCGAGCCGGGATCCAGAAAATATAAAACTGGATCCCGCATCAAGTGCGGGATGACATGGCAGTGCACAATCACTTGTTTTTGTGCACGTATCATACCAGGAGGCTATTCCCGCTTATTTAAGCGGGAATAGCTGGACACAAAAAAGGAGGTTGATTATGGATGTGGCCTGCGAAAAGAAATACCGAGCAAACTTTGCTGGTCACCAGCAATTTGTTGGACAGATTGATGGATCGCGTTGCGTTGTGCCGATCAGTGTTGGTCAGCATTATGTGGAAGGGGAGAAATTTAAGGCACTGATGCGTTTGATTGATGCACACTTTTCTTCTTGTGACATTATTGTTATCGATTTACTGCAGCGACACACTTTACGATTACAGCAAGATTTAGATTACCGAGGTTGTTGGGGTAAGTCTATCGAGTTTGGTAGTCAATGGTTGGTGCGTAACAAGCCGGCGATTGATGGCTTGAATATTCCGCATCGAGTGCGTGCTTGGAATGAGTGGTTGTATTGCGTCTCCTATATAAAGCAGCGTAAATTAATTGATTATTTATATGAGACTCAGCCGGATGTTCGTCGGGCTTTTGATGAGAGTACAGCAAATTTTACGCGTCGCTATGTTGAGCGTTACCCGCATTTAAAAGATTTTCCATTACAGGTAGCTGATGTTTGTATGCAGTATGTAAAGGAAGAATGCAGCGTGATGCCTTTATGGGTAAATGAGGGTTATAACTACGAAGTGTATGCCGGTAAGCGTATACCGGGGATGGTGGCGATTTATGAGTTACTGGTTAAGTCTCGCCACCCTGATTTGTTACGTTGGTTACGGGTTAATATGCGCAGCGTAAAGCAGTCTGAGTTAACTGTGTAAAACAGTCGATAATACCAGTGGATAATGATAGGCAAATATTGTGGCGTAATCGTAATTGCATGTGATGGTATTGTTTTCTTTACGGCCATAGATTCCGTGGTCACTTCTAAACTGTGCATCTGTGATGTGGTGATTTTTATTTATGTATTCAGGGTGCATTACTTGCTTTATTCCGCTATCAAACTTACTGCTGTTCTTATAAGCGGTTATTGCGCCATTGCTTAATCTGAATTCGCTATCTGATGTAAAAGTTAACTGACTTACGTCGGGGCAATAGTGTGATGCTTGCAGTTTTGTGGTGAATACTGTGGTGGGTGCGGCGTATAGTGTTGTTGATGTGCATGCCAATGCGGTCAGTAAGGCAGTCATTGTGATTCTCATCTATGTGTCCTGTTTGTGATGTTGATAAGAATAACAATATATATCAATATGTAACGCTACACAAGTACTCTATTGGTGATACAGTGCAATTAATTGTTTGCTAGTTCGGCAACCCAGGGCACGCTTCATATTGGCAATATGGTCTTCAACGGTGCGTGGTGAGATAAACATTTTTTCAGCGATTTGTTTGCTGGATAAGCCTTTGACTAGCAATTGTAAACACATCGCTTGGCGAGTTGATATCCGCACGGGGCGATGTGTTTCTTGGTTATAGAATGTTAGCTCGCTGTCACTGAACTGTTTTTTTTTATTGCTTATATCCGTGTCACTGTTATTTGATAATATTTCGATGATCGATAGTACGTGTTCATCGAGCTCATTATCGTCGCTGCATAAAGAGTAATGAGCAACTTGTTCGTTGGTTTCATCACGTAATTGATGCAGTTGATCCAGTAACGATTGCATATCAGTAGCTAACTGTGACTTAGGTTGTGCTGTTAAGCGAGCCATTTGCACGGGTGTGCTAACGGTTAAGTTAACGACAAATTCATCAGCTAATGCTTCTCTGCAAGCTGCATTGCCAGTGATGCCTGCATCAGTAGCGACGACAATCATCTGCTTATCCCTATGCGATTGCAGAATATCGTATTGGTTTTGATGGTAATGATCGCTACCTTGCTCACCGACAATATCAGTTAAAGTGCGGCCTACGGCGTATTCCAAGCCGAGATCAGCATTTATAAATTGCCAATTGAGTTTGTCAGCTAAGGTTTTGGCTAATAAGCATTTTCCAGCGCCGGGTTGGCCAAGAATAAAAATTCTTTTGTTATTAGACATTTCAAGTACCTCTTTGTGTTGTTAAAGATAGCACTATCTTGCACGCAAGGAGGTGTTTCAACAATCCGGAATCTTACGGTATTTGCCATATCATTAGGTTGTTATAAATAACTGCTGTTTCAGTAGGTTGGGTTTTTTGTCGTCATTGCGAGCCACAATGTGGCGAAGCAATCTCAGGATTAAAGTTTAGATTGCTTCGTCGCATGCTCCTCGCAATGACATCGTTGATGACAGCATGGCATAACTAGTTTAGTGGCTTCTTAAGCCCAAGTTATAATTCATACCAGTAAAAGCTGGGTAGCTATATAAACAGGTAACAGCGCCGTTACTTATAAAACCATAATTGCCTGCAACCTGGCGGTAGTTGGCGTTAGCAACAGTATTGTTTGCATATACTGTCTTAGGGCGAGCCACATAGGGAGTGCCTACTGCAGCCAAATTGGTAAATGCTTTAGCATTTTTATTGCCAGTAATTCTACCTTTCTTAGTTATAACTGATGACGCAGGAGTATAGGTCAATTGATCCAACGCAGGGCAGTTTTGCATAGCTTGCTCTAGGTTCATTCTGATAGGTGAATTGGCAAAAGCTGTGATGGTGGTTAGGCTGATGGCGGCTGACATTAATATAACTAAGGTGTTTCTCATTTCTTTTCCTCAAGTGCTACATGATAAGAGGGTGAAATGTACAATAATTACGCTGTTATAGCAAGAGGCAGGGGGGGGGGGCTTAATCAACACTTTGATGAGCAAGGCTGTTATTCAACAGAAACATCAATAGCTGTGTCTTGAAAATACTGCTGATTTATATAGTTTAATAAGCTTTGGGTAAAAGGTTTAGAGGTGATTTCGTTCATGCTATGTGGTTGAATTTTATTAGCGATATGCGCAGTAAGACCAATCACCGGGGTGTTTTTATAACTGTCGAGCTGGCGCAGGTGTTGTGCCACTTCAAAACCACTAATATCAGGCAGGCCGATATCCAGTAAGACTAAATCGAATGGCGGCTGGGTGTTATCCAGTGCTGCGCAGGCGCCATGGCCAGTATCAGCTATCACTACAGTATATCCAGCTTCTTCCAAAATAATTTTAGGAATACGTTGCGCAATAGGGTTGTCTTCAACCAGAAGAATACGATGAACGTGCTTCATAGGTTTCGCTCCTTGCGTTTTGTGGGATTTCAAACGGAATTTTGCAAACAAAGCACGAGCCAACACCAATGGTGCTTTCTACGTGAATGTCTCCACCAACATCCTGTAAGAAACGTTTAACAATCGACAGTCCTAACCCGGTCCCTGGGTGATTACCTGTCGCTGATTTTTCTAAACGATTAAATTTACCGAAAATATAACCGATTTTATTTTGTGGAATACCCATGCCGCTGTCTTCAACGGATAGTTTGAGTATAACTTTTTTATTTTGTACCTCTTCTAATGCAATAAGCATAGTGACAGCGCCTTTGTCGGTAAATTTGATCGCATTACCCACCAAGTTTAATAGGATGCGGTGTATACGCATTTGATCGCCAAGTAAGCTGTCAGGAATTTTATCGTCATAATCGATACACAGTTCAATGCCTTTGCTTTGTACCGCGGCACTCATGATGCTTTGAATTTGAAAAATCACTTCTTTAAGGTTAAATGGCGTACTTTGTATGTTGTGTGCACCTTCGTCAAAGCTAGAGAATGTCAAAAGATCGTTGAATAAATCCAATAAGGCTTCTGAAGAAGTTAATAAGTCTTGTATGATTTCTTTTTTCTCGGGGTTATCTTCTTTACCAATTAATATATTGGTCAAGCCCACCATGTTAGTGAGTGGTGTGCGTATGTCGTGACGCATATTATAAATAAATTCAGTTTTGGCATAGTTGGCGGTTTCAGCGCGTTTCTTTTCGTGTTCGATATCGCGTTCCATTTTTTTGCGGTCAGTGATATCGATGGATACACCCAATAAACCAATCACGTCATTTTTATGGTTATGCAACGGGATTTTATTACTCCAATAAACTTTGTAAGGAAATGCGACTTCTTCTAATGCAATCGCTTTGTCGGTTGACATCACTTCTTGGTCGGTTTGTTTAATGATATGGATATGGTTTTTTTCATATAGGTCTTGATAGGTCTTGCCGCGATAGTCTTCTATTGATTCGAGTTGCAGTAGTTTAAGCATATGGTTGTTACAGCCTAAAAAATTACCCTTGCGATCCATCCAATACACATTGGCTGGAATATTAGCAATGATTTCGTCAAGGCTGGGTTCGTTATCCCGCGCGTTGGGTGATAACCAGCGGAAATAGAAAATAGATATAATCACTGAGCCACAGGTGACCATACTAATTAGCGTGCCATAGGCTAGAATATGCTCAGCATGCAGCAGGGCGTAAGTGGTAGTCACGGCTTGGATCAAAAAGAAGCCACAAAATGCACCGAGCGACACATCATTAGCGCTGCGTTGTCGCCAAATGGTGATCAATTGAAAAATAAATAAGATAGCATTGATGATTAACGCCATGCTAAATAAGTAAGTAACGATGTTGATAAACCACGCCATGTGAGCCCTCACCTGGTATTACAGCGACCAACAAAAGAACAAATGCGAACCTGTTTACTCCACTACAGTATCATAATGTTACTGTGTTCTATAGGTATACTCAACAAAAAGCTTAAGACTAAATTATATACATAACATGCATTGCAATCTAGTTACTATTGATTTATAAGTATGGAAATTAATAGAAGATATGCATTAAATTAACTAAATTGGTATAAAGATGAGTAAGGCTGCTGTAAGAGAAGCACGTGAATCACATAGAACTCGCCGATATATAAGGCGCGGTAAAAATCATGATCCATTTACCCGTAGAGAGTTTTACAGATACCGATATTTTGAGCCGCATTATCCTAGATTTAGTCATGCTGTGCTTTGCCCTGTTCGTGCTTCTAATAGTGACACAAAGGTAGAAAAAGATGTTGATGACCTTATTTCACATGGCAGAAATTTAATTGAGCGGTTAGAGAGAAAAAGACGCAATAAGCCGGTTATGATCAGGGCCGATTATAAAAATCCGTACGTTGATATTGCTGGTGTTGCAAGCGTCAATCAAGTTCGTACGATATATGTTATCGGTCATTGTAACGGTCGTATGTTTGGTTCAGAGCACTATGGTGTTATTGATTACACTGCGGAGCAGCTTGCTGATTGGCTGGATAAAACAGGTTTAATGCGGCCTGGTGTGAAAGTTAAGTTAATGGGATGCAATACGGCATCTATCATGAAGTCAGGCGAGCATCCATTTGCCAAAATGGTGGCAAGAAAACTGCGCGTGCGTGGTGTTAGTGTTGCGGGTTACGACGGCACAGTGAGGGAGTCAACAAGGTTAGGCGGAATACATAGTTGCAGCATACCGTTATACAGTATGTTTGACAAAGAAAGAGCAAGAGACCAAGATCGCGGCACTGAGCCGGCGACGGAAAAAGCTGAAACGCTTGTACGTGCAAGCGATGTGCGTGTTAATTTTAGGTCATGAGTCTCAAGCCATTAGGCTTCAGGTTTCTTCTTGCCCCGTAAAATTTCCGGTATTTGATAAGAATTCAGAACGAGTACACTCAAGTGGTTTAATTTAAGGAGAGTACTTTTATGAAAATCACAACCGGTTCGTTATTCTTATTGGCTTGCAGTTTTAGTTTATTATCCGCTTCACCGTTGTTAGCCGCGTCTAAAGCGAAGGTGGCACAACCTGCTAATGCGCAAACGCTCAAGCAAATTAATATCAATAAAGCGAATGCCAGCGCCTTGGCAGCCATTAAGGGCATTGGTACTAAGCGCGCACAGGCGATTGTCGCCTATCGTCAAAAGCATGGCAAATACACATCGGTCGACCAACTGACTGCCATTCGGGGCATTAGCGCCAACAGCCTGGCTAAGATAAAAGCGCGTAATTCCGTCAAGTTACTGTTGAAGTAGGCTAGCGGGATCGCTATCATGGCACTTTCAATAACAGTTGCTTGTGCCATGATCGATTTTTTGCTCAAAAGCAGTGTGCTTACCTTTATTACGACCCTGTTTTGTCTGTGGTTGTTATATCCGATTGCTTTGCAGGTGGGTTTAACTGATCACCCAGGCGGACGAAAGTTACATGACGGCAAAACCCCCTTAATTGGCGGCATCGCCATATTCTTTGGCATGTGCTTTGGGCTGCTAACTTTGCATATTTCTCTAAGTGAATATCGCGGTATGCTGGGTGGCGCGGGTTTGTTGTTGCTGATGGGTATTGCTGATGATTTTAAGGATATCAGCCAAAGCCTGCGTCTAGTTGGCCAATTAATAGCTTCTTTACTGTTGATTGTTTGGGGCGGGCATCAGCTGGTTAATTTGGGTTCAATATTTTTTACCAGTGATGTTTTGCTTGGCCTCTGGGCTGTGCCACTGACTATTTTGGTGGTGATCTGTTATATCAACGCTTTTAATATGATTGATGGTCAGGATGGCTTGGCTGGTGGGGTTGCACTGATACAGCTTGTTACGTTAAGTATTTTTCTCTATCAACAGGGACAAGTGTTTGCCACACTGGTGCTAGTGATCGTTTCTGTCGCTACCTTTGCTTTTTTATGTCTCAATATGCCATTGCCGTGGCGTAAGTCGGCCAAGGTGTTCATGGGCGATTCCGGTAGCACGGTGCTAGCGTTTATTATTATTTGGTTTGCACTGCAATTATCGCAATCGGGTGTTCATCACTTTCGGCCTATTGATGCGGTGTGGGTGATTTCTTATCCATTTTTTGATTGCGTGCAAGTGGTTACTTATCGTCTCATGCAAGGCAAGTCGCCATTGGAGGCAGATCGCGAACATCTGCATCACTTGATGTTGGAGTTGGGTCTGTCACGCATCGCGATTAATACTTGGATTATGGCCTTGACTATTTCTTTAATCGTGCTTGGTTGGCTGTTCAGCTATTTACAACTTTCAAGTGGCGTTGTGTTTATTGTTTGGTTATTATCATTGCTGGTTTACGTGAGCATCTGCAACGTATGGTTAAAAAAGCATGTGGAATTAAATGCTAGCAGCTAAGCAGTTAAGTGCTGAAAGGAATCAAAAAAAGTTATTTGAACAACTCAATTTTACACTGAGCGTTGGTGAGTTATGCCATGTCACTGGCGATAATGGCTGTGGTAAATCCACGTTGCTGGCTATATTAGCGGGATTAATGTCACCCAGCAGTGGCCAGGTTATTCGTTCCGAAGTTGAACTGTTTTATTTGGGCCATAAAACGGCGGTTAACCCATCATTGACCGTGCTAGAAAATTTAACTTTAGATCCCATGTTGTCATTAGATCAATCAGCGGCGATGAGGCACCTGCTGGAATTTAATTTAGCGCCCTTTGCCTATCAACGCGCTGCCGAATTATCACAAGGTCAACAGCAACGCACTGCCTTGGTTCGTTTTAAAGCATCGAATGCTAAATTGTATCTATTGGATGAACCTTTTACTGCTTGTGATCAACAAGCTGTCTTGTTAACTGAGCAAGTGATGTTGGAAAAAATACAACAAGGCGCGACAATTATCTTTACCTCTCATCAAGCATTACAGAGCGCTTTATTATCCGTTAAAAAATTGTACTTGCCTGATTATGCGGTGGTAACGAACCATGCATGATCTGGCTAAACTATGGCGGAGAGAATGGTTGCAAGCGGTACGGCATCCAGCTGAATTGTTAAATCCGTTGGTTTTTTTTGCGTTGATTGCTGTATTGTTTCCATTAAGCACTAATGCACAACCGACAACTTTGCATGCTATGGGTGCGGGTGTGATTTGGGTAGCAGCATTATTGGCTAATTTATTGTCATTTACACGTATCTTTAATCGTGATTTATCGGCGGGTTGTTTGCATCACTATGCGTTAAGTAAAACGCCATTAAGTTGGCTGGTGAGTGTTAAGGTGATTATTCATTGGTTATTATTTGCTGTGCCTTTAATGCTTATTGCTCCAGTTGTAGCGTTTGCTTACGGTTTAACCGTTGGTCAAATTGAAGTTTTATTTTTAGGATTGCTACTGGGCACACCGAGCCTGGCTTTATTAGGTGCGATGATGAGCGCATTGACCTTAGGGGTGCGTAATAGCAGTGTATTATTGGCGCTGGTTTTGTTTCCACTGTATATCCCAATATTAATTTTTGGTGCAGCCAGTGTTGCGGCAGTGAATGAACAATTAACGGTCGTACCACAAATGGCATTGATGCTGGTTATTTTATTGGTCTGTGCATTATGTTGTCCCCCAGTAAGTGCTCGCTTGATTCGCATGGTGCTGGAGTATTCATAGTCGTCACTATATAATAGCGGCACATAAATTGTGAGGCAGAAGCAATGTGGACATGGCTGCATAAAGCAGGTTCACCAAAATCAACTTATCGACTTATTAAGCGTTTACAGCCATGGTTTGCGTTGGCTGCTGTGCTGTTGATCGCTGACGGCATTTATCAAGGCCTAGCTGTTTCACCGGCTGATTATCAGCAAGGCAATGCCTTTCGTATTATTTATATCCATGTACCGGCGGCGATTTTATCGATGATGTGTTATAGCGTGATGGCGGTGGCGGCATTTATTTTTTTGGTATGGAAAATTAAAGTGGCGGATATGGTGGCCAAGGTGAGTGCGCCGTTGGGTGCATTATTTACCGTGATGACATTAGTGGCGGGTTCGATTTGGGGACGTCCGATGTGGGGGGCGTGGTGGATTTGGGATGCGCGATTAACTTCAGAACTTATTTTATTGTTTATCTATATAGGTATTATGGCGTTACGTTCCGCGATGCCGGATGCGCAATACGGTGCTAAGGCTAGCTGCAGTTTAATATTAATTGGTGCTGTGAATTTACCGATCATTCATTATTCAGTTGATTGGTGGCATACCTTGCACCAGGGGGCGACGATATTGAAATGGGGTGCACCTTCAATTGCGCCGAGTATGTTACACCCTTTGTTGTTATTGATTGCCGGTGGTATTTGTTATTACGCCTGGATGTTGTGTTTATTACTTAAGCATGAATTATTGCAGCGCGAATCGAGTAAGCAATGGGTTAAGCAATTACTGATAGAGGCGACTTAATGGCATTTCATACCTGGCATGCTTTTTTACATATGGGTGGTTATGCTAGTTATGTATGGTCAGCTTATGCATTTGTATTGTTGTGTGGCATTGTTTTTTCTGTCGCTGCCCGATGGCGACTAAAGGCATTAATCAAAAAGGTAAAGCATCAGCATGCGCAGTGCACGTAAGCGAAAAATCATCTGGATTTTTAGTGCGGCCGTGGTGTTGTCGATAGCAACCGCGTTGGTGTTATATGCCTTGCGTCAAAATATCAGTTTATACATGACACCTGCAGAGGTGATAAAGCGCCACCCTAAATCAACACAACACTTTCGTTTAGGTGGCGTGGTGGTTAAGCATAGCGTAAAGCATCGTGATGATTCTTTGTATGTGAGTTTTGTGTTAACCGATTTTCAGCAACGATTGCGGGTGAATTATACTGGAATTTTACCGGCATTATTTCGAGAGGGGCAGGGCATTATTGCTGAAGGGCATTTAGATAGTAACGGTGTTTTTGTGGCGAATACAGTGTTGGCGAAGCATGATGCGGATTATCATCCGCCGAATATTCCTACGGAGAAGATGGTGGCATGATTGCTGAGATTGGTCATTTTTGTTTGATATTAGCGTTATGCATTGCGTTTGTTCAAGGCGTATTACCCATGGTGGGTGCGCGCAACGGTAATATAGCGTTTATGCGCGTAGGGCGTTATGCGGCCTTTGCGCAAGTTTTACTGATTGCGATAAGCTTCTTTAGTTTAATGTTTTGTTTTGCAATAAATGATTTTTCTGTTAGCTATGTGGCACAAAACTCTAACCGATCATTACCGTTGATTTACCGCCTGTGTGCGGTATGGGGTGCACATGAAGGTTCGATGTTGTTATGGGTGTTTATATTATCCTTATGGATGGCGGCGGTAAGTTTATTCAGTAAACGTCTTCCGTTAGAGATGCTAGCGCGTACTCTGGCCGTGTTGTCATGGATTGCGATTGGCTTTTATTTGTTTTTATTAATCACCTCTAATCCATTCGCGCGCTTGTTGCCAAACTTCCCCGTTAATGGACAGGATCTTAATCCGATCTTACAAGACCCAGGGATGGTGATTCACCCACCGATGTTGTACATGGGATATGTTGGTTTTTCAGTGGTGTTTGCATTTTCAATTGCTGCCTTAATTAGTAAGCGTCTCGATGCAGTATGGGCGCGTTGGACGCGCCCTTGGACTACCATTGCTTGGTGTTTTCTGACCTATGGTATTGTACTTGGCAGTTGGTGGGCTTATCGTGAGTTAGGTTGGGGCGGTTGGTGGTTTTGGGATCCAGTGGAAAATGCTTCATTATTGCCGTGGTTAGTTGGCACAGCGTTATTGCATTCATTGTCGGCAACCGAAAAACGCGGTGTATTTAAAGCATGGACGGTGTTATTAGCAGTGTGTGCTTTTAGTCTGAGCTTATTAGGGACGTTCTTAGTCCGATCTGGCATACTGATTTCAGTGCACGCCTTTGCCCTAGATCCTAAACGTGGCCAGTTTATGTTGATGTTTTTATTTATTGTTATTGGCGCTTCGTTGTTGCTTTATGCGATTCGATCACGACGGTTGATTAGTCATAGTGGGTTTAGTGCGTATTCACGCGAGATGATGATCCTGCTGAATAACACTTTCTTAGCGGTAGCAATGCTTACTGTATTATTAGGCACAATATACCCGCTTATCATTCAGGCAGTTTCTGGCAATAAAATATCAGTTGGGGCGCCTTATTTTAATTTGATTTTTATTCCACTGATGGTGCCATTTTTATTTTTAATGGGGATAGGTCCTTATTTTAAATGGCAGCATACATCGATGTTTGGTTTGATGTATCGCATGATGATAGGTGTGATTATTGCGTTGGCGCTAGCGATTAGCTTGCCGATAATATGTGGTTTCAGCTTTAATCCTTGGGCTATATTAGGTTTGGGCTTGGCGTTTTGGATACTCATCCAAACATTAAATCAATGGATACAATTCAGCCGCAGTAAATTAATTATTTTTAAACGCTTAACGCGCAGTCAATGGGCGATGGTGTTGGCGCATTGTGGTATCGCTGTGACGTTGATTGGTATTACGATGGTGACGCAATTTGAACAACAGTTGAATCTTAGTATGGCTCCAAATAGTCATGCGCAATTAGCCGGCTATGATTTCGAATTTAAAAACGTGTCATCACTAAGCGGGCCAAATTATAGTGGCGCACGAGCAACTTTTATAGTGCGCAGTGAAGGGCGTGTCTATACCGTTATGCATCCGGAGCAGCGCGTTTTTAATGTCGAGCAAATAGCGGTGGCAAAAACTGCGATTAATACCAAGCCATGGCGAGACTTATATATCGCATTAGGTTCACCATTAAATGGTGAAGCGTGGGCGGTGAGGATTTATTATAAACCGTTTATCCGTTGGATTTGGGCGGGGGGATTATTGATGGTATTAGGGGGCTTGATGGCAGTGTTTGATCGGCGTTATCGAGTTAAGGTTAGAAAAAAAAATGAGGTATTAGATGGCGAGTGTATTAAAGCGATTTAAAAGCTTTGTGCCTTTAGTTGTTTTTCTGATTTTAATGGATTTTCTGGTTTGGGGTTTGCATCATGACCCCCATAAGCTGCCATCACTTTTAATTGGTAAGATTGTTCCAGCGTTTAATAAACCTTCTTTAGCAGATTCCAGTGCAATGCTCACTGAACATGTATTTAAAGGGCATTATACGTTATTGAATGTGTTTGCGACGTGGTGCGTGACTTGTCATGCGGAGCATCCTGTATTAGTGGATATAGCTAACAGTAAAAAAATTCGTTTGGTGGGGTTAAATTATAAAGACAAACGTGAAAGAGGTTTAAGATGGCTGCGTAATGCTGGTGATCCGTTTAGTCAAATTATTTTTGATAAGAACGGCTCGTTAGCCGTGGATTTAGGTGTGTATGGCACACCGGAAAGTTTTATTATTAATCCGAAGGGAATAATTGTTTATAAGCATGTCGGTGCGATTAGTCAGGATGTATGGTCTTCTGAAATATTACCTGAAATTAATATGCTAGAAGGTAAGGGCTTATGAAAAAATCATTGCTGACTGTAATAATATGCTTATTTAGCCTCTTTAGTTTTGCCTTGGCCGCGGACCGCTACCCACTGGCCACCGAGATCCAAAAAAAACAGTTTTTGCAATTGACGCAGCAGTTGCGTTGTTTGGTTTGTCAGAATGAATCATTGGATGCATCGAATGCGCCGTTGGCGAATGATTTAAAGCGCGATGTGTATGAAATGGTGAGGCAAGGTAAGACCTCGGTGGCTATTAAACAGTATATGGTGGGTCGATACGGTGATTTTGTTTTATTTAAGCCTAAAATGTCAGGTAATACATTAATTATATGGTTAATCCCTATGATATTATTGGTGTTTGGTCTTGTTAGTGTTGTTGTTTACGTAAAACAACGAGGTAAATAAAGAATGACAGTAGTGTTTTGGTTGATTGTTACGGGGATTGCTTTATTAGCGATGTTATTAGTGTGTTGGCCGTTATTGCATCGTTACGATGTTAGTTCATTATCGCAACGCGGTTTAGTTGATCGCGTTATCGTTTACAGTGATGTGCGATCACCGTGGTTATTTGTGGCGATTTTTATTTTGGTACCAGCCACTGCGTTGTGTTTATATTTATATTGGGGTAATAGTCAGCATCTAATAAGTTATTGGGCGAAGCAAAAACAAGCGGCTATTGTGCAAGCAGAATTAAAAAAAATAAAAGATCCGCAAGCTGTTGTTACGCGCTTGGAAGAAGTAGTGCATGCACAACCGAATCGCCCGAAGGGTTGGTACCTATTAGGCAAGCTGTATTTAGTTAATAAGCAATATGATAAAGCGACGGAGGCTTTTGGTCATGCGCATGATCTACTGCCTGCAAATATTGATGATACGATGGGGTATTTAAATGCAGCATTCTTTAATCAACATAACAAGCTTAACAATAAGCAAGTAAAGTTGCTGCATGATTTAATTCAAAAACACCCTAAACAGCTAGCAGCAACTAATTTATTAGCGGTTGATGCCTACAATAAAAAGCACTATCGCTTAGCGATTACATTATGGGAATCGTTACTGCAGCATTGTCCTGCTGCCAGCAAAGATGCCAAGCTGTTATTAGCCATGATCGCTGATGCGCAAAAACATGAGCTGAACCCTGGCGTTAACTTATAACTAACTGATTGCTATATGGTAATTTAAAATAACGGTTTCTCCATTCTTTTATCAGTATATATACTGCGCGTAAAGCGTAGGCGTATTGAACCCCTGCAGGAACTGCTATAAGATAAAATTTCTACTTATTTATCAAGGCTTGGCATGGAAGCTACAGAAAAAACTCATTTGCGTCATTTAATGCCACTGTATCTAGTGATCTTTTTTGGTTTCGTTGGTTATAGCTTGATGTTGACCATATTTACGCCGATGTTAATTCATAGCACCGTGCCGCATAAAACTATCATGCTGGGTATTTTATTGTCAGTGTATCCGTTTGGCCAGTTCTTGGGTTCACCAGTGATTGGCGCACTATCAGACATACACGGTCGTAAAACGGTTTTGCTCTATAGCTTATTGGCCTCAGCGATTATGTATGGCGCCATTGCGCTAAGTTTGACCTATCACAGTTTGTGGTGGTTAGGTATCACCAGTTTTATTGCCGGTTTATTTGAATCCAATATCGCGATTGCCTTAAGTGCGATAGCGGATATCGCGACAGGGCCTGAACGCACGAAGCTATTTGGTTATATTAATCTGGCGGCCAGTTCAGCTTATGTTATTGGCCCTTTACTGGGTGGTAAACTGGCTGACCCTTCGATAGTGCATTGGTTTGATAACTCGGTACCGTTTTGGATAACAGGATTATTATTGTTGTGTGTCATGATCTATACGCAATCTCACTTTTTAGAAACCACTCAACCGAATGCAGATGAAAAGCCTCATTGGTTAGCCGCTTTCACTAACTTAGCTAATGTGTTTAAGCCATCGGGTATACGTCGAATTTATTTAGTCAATTTTTTATTATTCTTAGCGATCTTTGGGTTTTTCCGTTGTTATCCGATGTATATCGTTGATGAGTTTAATTTAACCGTTAATCAAGAGTCGAATTATATTGCATGGGTAGCTGTGCCGATACTATTAACTAATTTATTTTTAACCGGTTGGCTCGCAAAAAAAGTAGCTATCAAGCCAGTGTTAATATTTTCAGGGTTATTGTTAACCGTTATGATGGTTGTTGTGGTGATACCTAACAACCCAAGCTGGTTATGGTTAACATTATTTTTAGCAGGCTTTGCGGTGGCGCTATGTATGCCAAATGCTTCTTCATTTTTATCGCATCATGTGTCAGCGGACCAGCAAGGCAGTGTGATGGGAAATAATCAAGCGGTACAGGTGGCTTCCGAGTCTGTGTCAGGGTTATTTGGCGGCCTTGTCGCAGCCATTATCATTCCATTACCGCTAATAGTATTAGCCGTGTGTGCTTTGCTGGGGGTCGTTATTTTGCTAACCATAAAGGAAAAATAATATCAACATCCCTAAGAATGCCAAGCGTTGGATCATTATTAATATATTAATGATGGCACCTTTGTGTCAGGGCTCCAGTGATATCTACACGCCTGCATTGCCAGAAATTTCTCGCTATTTTGGTTTGAACCATACCTGGTCGCAATTAACGATAATCTTTTACCTGTTCAGCTATGCTATCGGCCAACTCGTGTGGGGCTATTTTAGTGATCGTTATGGTCGAAAGCCGGCGTTATTGTATGGCATGGGAATAGGGGCCGTCGGCTTTCTCATTTCACCGTTATCACACTCGATGGGTTTGTTATTATTTTCACGCATTGTTCAAGGGGTTGGTTTGGGCGCAATCGGCGTTAACTATAAAGCCATTATTGTGGATAGCTTTAAAAAAGACGAGGTTTATAAGGCTTCATCCATGGCTAATAGCGCGTGGGGGTTGGGGCCCATTTTAGCGCCATTTATTGGTGGCTATTTAACCGCATGGATGGGATGGAAGGCTAATTTTTGGTTTTTGCTGATTTATATCGTTTTAAACATTGTGATATTGGCGTTGACCCTGCAAGAAACACTACCCAAACCGATCAAAACACCGTTTAAACAAGTGCTGCAAGTATATCGTTCGCACTTGACCTCATTGGCTATGTGGTCGGGTATTGTGGTGTTAACGGTTATATATGTACAAATGCTAGCGTTTAATTTATTAGCCCCCTTTTTAATTATTCGAGAATTGCACTATTCAGTCATTCATTACGGTCATATCGCTTTGGCTATGGGAGTGGCTTTTATTTTAGGTTCGATAGTTAACAAGCAATGTTTGCAGTATATCAAGCCACATTTTTTATGTTATTACCCCATAGCACTTGCGATTCTCGCGTCGATTGCCATGGTGATTACGCATTGTGTTATGCCGCTTAATTTATGGGGGGTATTGATTCCGAGTTTGGTGATTAATTTTACCGTAGGTTTGATTTTTCCTAATACCGTTATTCGAACGCAGTATTTATTTAAAGAAAATGTGGGATTGACGACCTCAACCATCGGCGTGATCATGTTGTTGCTAACTACTGTTTGTACGTTACTCATTAGTTTTTCGCCAGCCACTTCGATGTTACCTTTAGCGCTGTGGGATTTAGCAATGGCGGTGGTTAGCTTGGTTGCTTATTATATTTTGCATCACCACAGTTCAGATTAGTCCTGATTAAAAATTCAATATGGTATGTACTAGGCCATATATCGCAAAACCAATTAGAATAACGCCGCCGACCCAATTAATCCATTTCATTGTATTCGTTGAGAAGCGGTGACGGGTAAAGTGCAATACGCCATTAACGCTGAGGGCCCAACCATAAGCACCAATAATGACACCGGAACCCATGAAGATAACGGCAGAGTGATGATCGCGAGCAAGCAAGGCAACTTGTGAGCTTACCGATGCCCAGAATATAATTGTCATCGGATTCAGTAGCGTCATTAAATAACCTTCAAGCCAATGGCGCCATAATGATTTGGTCTTTACGGTTTTATTCATTACCTTAGGCGTTTCATTTATCTTGCTGCGCAATGCCTCGATACCAAACCAGCCCAATATAAAGGCGCCTACAAAGCCAATGACATTTAACACCGTATGATGGGTTAATAGGGTTAAAGCCCCGAGTGATAGCAGTATCAAATAAGTCAAGTCTGTGCAGGCGGCACCTAAACCAAGTATTAGCCCACTGCCTGTGCCGAAGCGCAAGTTGCGTCGCACGATTTCAAGATTGACCGGGCCTACCGGCATCGCCGCACCCAGTCCTAATAAAATTCCATAACCTAAAAGATGTAAATATTGCATGTCTCATGTCACAATGTTATTTATTGCTGTCATTGTTTCGTCGTAATGACCGCGTCGTTAGTGTTGTCGTAATGACGAGATTGTAATGGAATGTGCACATAAATGAAACGATTATTATGGCTAGGCTTATTTTTTGTCGTCATGCTGAGCGGCCCTTTGTACCTGCTATTGGCAGGTAAGGTACACTTGGGTAGCAGCTGGCGTACTGCAGATCGCAGCAGTGCTGGTATTAGCCCAAAGGCGATTGACTATAAACCGGCATTAATACAAGTATATGCAGCGCACGCCTATAATTGGCGGGGGTTATTTGCAGTGCATACATGGATTGCTTTAAAGCCTAAAGGTGCAAATCAGTACCGCATTTTTCAAGTGACGCTGTGGGAACTGTGGCGCAAAGGCACCACTGTATTTGAAAGCACTGGCCCGCCAGACCGCAATTGGTTCGGCAATAAGCCTGTCATTATCCGCTCGATCAGCGGCAAACAAGCGGAGCAGCTGATCCCTCAGGTACTAAAGGCGATCAGTGACTATCCCTATCCGAAAACGTATCACGCATGGCCGGGGCCCAACAGTAATACCTTTATTGCTTACATCGGTCGGCAAGTACCTGGTTTGGACTTAGTGATGCCACCGAATGCGTTGGGTAAAGATTATTTGCCTGCGAGGCAGTTTATAGTTGCCACACCTAGCCACAGTGGTTATTTGTTTTCACTACTGGGTATTTATGCGTTATCTGTATCGAAGCAAGGCGGTATACAACTGACTATTTTAGGCTTAAACTTTGGTTTCAATTGGTCACCATTTCGTATCATCTGGCCGGGAGTGGGGTACGTATGGAATTAGTTTTTTATTTTATCGTCGGAGGATTACTATGCACTACACAAAAAAAATGATAATTGCGACATTGGTTTGTTTGCCTTTACTGGGTATCGCGGCTGAGAGTCAAACCGATCAAGCGATCAATAATACCAAACAAAGTGCCAAACAATGGGGCGATGTAGCTAAAGAAAAAATGCAACAAGGTGAAGCCGCTGCTAAAAAGCAATGGCCTAAGGTTGAACAAAAAACGCAAGACTTAATGGATCGCGCCAAAAAAACCTGGGATGGTACCAAAAAAAGCTGGAAGGAGAGCGGCAAAACATCTAAGCCGACAAGTGATTAATTTTATAACGTAGCCATTGTTAGTAAGGCTGGCAATGGCAGTTATTAAGCCTTCGATAGCTGCTTTAAGAATAAATAGGCGGTAATTTTCTGCATATCAACCGCAGGATGCACATCATTCCAATACATAAAGCCTTTGCAGTTAGTGTTTGGAATGGTTTGCGCCTGGCTGTAATCGCCGCCTTCAACCTGGCAGCTATTACCCATTTGCGCTTTAAAGTAATCACTATGACTGGCATCATGATACCAGCGGTGAATCGGTATCAATTTAACCTGTACCTTACTAAACATATTGTGAAAATCAATTCGCAGCGCTGTCCAACTGTTGTAGGAAAATGAAAGTACTTTGGCTAGCGTAGCCACGTTACTGTGGTAGTAACCAGGTGTTAATCCGGGATTCATTAACGTAAATAAATACACCTTTCGAGGTCGTTTATCAGCTGGTAAGGTTTCAGCCATTTTATTGATAGCGGTGAGTGTGCTGCCGGTGGGGCCGCCCAATACAAAATCAAAAATTCGACTGATCTGGCCTTTTAATAAGTGATTATAAGCATCGACTAGGTTATTGCCACCAATCCAGAAAGCATACAGCGTATGTCTATCGGCGTTGACGCGACCGGCTTGTTGGTCTTGTAAAAAAAAGTCTACCTGCTTCGGTAATCCAGGCACATTGATTTTTGTGCGGTTATCGTAGGTCGGGTCGAGCATGTAGGCTTGGCGGCTAGTGACAACACTATTGCGATCACAGGTTTTAAAGGATGTGTAATAACGCGTATAACAACCCGGCGCACCCATGGCGGACCCCCAAGCATAATTGACCGAACTATCGGCAGGGATTTTTTGTTGCATTAAAAGGTAGCTTGGAACAATGTGTGCGCTTTTAGTTTGGCTATTGGCTTTTGCATAGCTGAGAAAAAATTCCGTCCAACTGATGCTACGGTATTTGCGTGCGCTGCTAGTGCTGCCGTTTTCTATCGGCACTTGCGGCGCTAACAGTGAGCTATTGAGATCAGGCCAGTCATATTGTTGCTTGATGCCAAGCGCCGGTGGGGTTGCATTGCCGCTGTTGGTATCGACGGGGTTGGAGAAGGGTACATAAAACGATGTGCTGGTATTTGATACGACTTTGGGCGCATTCAGCTTAATAAACGGCGTTGGTGATTCAGGGAAGTTACCAATATCCGATAAGCTATCACCAAATACAATCATATTGCTAAATGCCAATAATTGCGCACTGGCAGTTAATGCGGTTAATAAGGTAATTGCTTTGCCGTATGATTTGATCATGTCCCTGATCCAATGAAGTGATGAAGTAGGCAGACATTGTAATGGAAATGCCTAGTGTTTGTCATCTCAGGCTTTATATCTAGCCGTCAATTTATTCATCTATTTATTACTTTTTACTGCATGTGTCATTAAAAAATCGCCCCTGCTAGTGAGAACAAGGGCGGCTGAGTGTGTGCTAGGTTGTTGTTACGCTGCTACACGAACCAGAGATTTAACATATTCTCTGAGTGTATTCATGAAATATTCGTTTTCAAAATGCCTGGCTAACGTTTGTGGGCTGCAGCCAATTGAATTTTTTGCTCTTGCATCACTGTTTGCACGTAACAGTGCAAGCATTTGTTGACGATTTTCAAGATTCAACATGGCTGTATGGTGCAGTGCTGTGTTTTTTAATTTATTACACGCAGTGACATCTGCACCATAAGCCAACAACTGCTGCACAGTTGTATCTTCGCCCGACAAAAACAGTGCCGCATTATGCAAAGGTGTGTTGCCCTGTTTATCAACAGCATGCACATCTGCACCGGCTTCTAATAATTGTTTAACCCCAACACCATTTTTAGCGGCTAAGTGTAAAGCGGTGTTGCCTCGAATATCTATCGCATTGACATCAACAGTTGGGTTGCTCAGGTGCAGTTGGATATTGTGCATGTCGCCACGGTATACCGCATAATGCAAATGTGTCCAGCCCATCCAGTTGTACTTTGCGAGATCGTTTTCGTTAATCGGTTTCATGTCTTTGTACCTCATCAGTTGCTCACCATGAGTGTTACTTTAGCGCAGAGTGTTGGTTTGAATAACCCGTACTGTTTACGGGTCAGTAATATACCGCTATTATGTCGGCATGATTAGTTTATTCGATTTATACAGTATCGGTATCGGCCCATCGAGTTCCCACACAGTGGGACCAATGCGAGCCGCTTATGTGTTTTGCGACAATCTTAAGGATGATTTGTTTAAAATCAGTAAGATAGTGGTTACTCTGCACGGTTCATTAGCACATACCGGCGTTGGTCATGGCACTAACCACGCTATATTATACGGTCTGATGGGGTATGAGCCTGACACCATAGAGCCTGATCAAGCTGAAAGCTTGGTCGATCAAGTGCTAAAAAGTGGTCAGATTAACCTCTTAGGTAAGCATCTAATAGACTTTACCATTGGTGAAGGCTTGCACTTTGATTACGAAGTTGTATTGCCTGAACATTCCAATGGTATGCGTTTTCAAGCATATGATAACGATGATAACTTGATGGTTGATCAAATCATCTATTCGATTGGTGGTGGTTTTATTCATTTTGCTGGCGAAGCTGAAGTGCAGCCAAATAATACGACGATTGAATACCCTTACCCGTATGCTTCAGCCGCTGAGCTACTTAGGCACTGTGAGCAGTCAGGCTTAAGCATCGCTGGCGTGCAAATGGCCAATGAAATGGTGCTGCGTTCGCACGATGTGATTGATGAGCATATTCTGAAGTTGGCTGAGATTATGCAAGCCTGTATTGATCGCGGATGCCATACCGAAGGTTTATTAAATGGTAAATTGGCTGTTAGGCGACGAGCTCCGGAGTTGTATCAGAAGCTATTGCGAAACGGTAAGCCTGGTAAGCAGCATCCGAATATGTTGAATTGGGTGAATGTATTTGCGATGGCTGTGAATGAAGAAAATGCGGCTAGCGGTCGTGTGGTTACAGCGCCCACCAATGGCGCGGCAGGAATTATTCCTGCTGTGTTAGCGTATTATCATCATTTTCATGAAGATTGGTCTGCTGAATCTACGCGTAAATTCTTATTAACCGCGGCGGCGATTGGTAGTTTATTTAAGATGAATGCCTCGATTTCCGGTGCTGAAATGGGTTGTCAGGGTGAGGTCGGTGTTGCTTGTTCGATGGCGGCGGGTGCGTTGGCAGCAGTGTTTGGTGGTACGCCTAAACAGGTGGAGCAAGCGGCTGAAATAGGTATTGAGCATAACCTGGGTTTAACGTGTGACCCGGTTGATGGGCTGGTGCAAATTCCATGCATTGAAAGAAATGCGATGGGAGCGATGAAGGCGATCAATGCCGCACATATTGCCATGGCTGAGAGTGGTGATCATAAGATTTCGTTGGACATGGCGATTAATACGATGCGTGAGATCGGTGAAAACATGAATAGTATTTACAAAGAGACGTCAAAAGGCGGACTAGCTGTAGCAGTGAATGTTATTGAGTGTTAACTTTTCATTTTTGTTCTTTGATTTAATTCATAAAAATCGATTTAGCCGGTTATTAATACTGGCTTAAGAATGTCTATATATAGTATAACGACAGTTATATAGTGATGTAGATAAAGATGAGTAGAGCCGAAGAGACAGAATACACCTTTGATGATGAATTAGCTGAAGCTTACCGGCATGCTGCTGGTGGTGATGTGGCCAATCAAAAATATTTAAATGACTATGCAACTAGCATCAAAGAATATTTAGTTGATAAGTTGGCTCGCTTTGGTGCCGAACCTGATTCAATGGAGGCTTTGGAATCGACTGATCGGATTAACCATATTGTATTCGAATCACTGCATGATCCGGGGTTAACAACAGAGGTGCGCACAAAGCTTGTGCGTGTGGTTGTCCGTCACATCGTTAGTCACTGGGACGACCTCGGTCAGCGTGATCACTTTACTGATTTAATTGCTGACATGTGCCGTCATTATGGCGGAGAGACTAATGATGCGCTGTTTAGTGTGGCTCGTATGTTTTATTATTTTCAACCTACAAATAAACACGCAATTTTTAGTTATTTATCGCAATTAAACACATACTCAGCTACGACTCACTGCGAAGACTTAAAAAAAGAAATGGCCGTGCTTAGCAAAATAGGGCATGAGCTAGGCAGTACAGATGCATCGGTCTATTATGTAAAATTAATGGCTGATGGTATAGGCATGCCGCGTGATACTTATGCGTCATGTAATACAGCATTAGCTGTACTTAAAGTATGTGAGCTAGGTTCTGAAAACGCGACTATATTACTTGAGCATATTCAAAAGTTGGCTGCCAGTGATGCAGAGAGCTTAACTGTGATTATGGCTTTAAGTGAAATATACCGTCATGGTTATGGTTGTGTTGTTAACCCAGTTTTAGCGCAGGAGTGTGATCGCGTAGCAGCAAATCTTGGTTCGCTTGTAGCGTTTTTTCGGTTGTATCCTTCGCCGTTATCAGTCGATGAATTATTTATATTGGCACAACAGGGTTGCCATGCCGCGTATAAAAATATAGAAAATGTAGCACAATCAACCGATGAAAATGATGAAACAAAACGCGCCAAACATGTGTTAGCGATGTGTAAATTACATGGTCATGGTACACCTACTCAATTAGTGATTCAGCCTGCTGGCTACGGTGATTTTTCCACCATGGCGTTTAAGGCTGAAGCGCGTGAAGACCCAAGACGTTATTTAGTTTCAAGCTATTTAAGTAGTCGTCACAAGGTCGGCGTGTTTAGAGGAGGTTATTATTTTTTACAAAACCAGATTGCTTTGAATTTAATGTTATTGGGTGTGCATGAGAAAGAGTACACTGTTGCGCCCCATTGTAAAGCAACCTCTAGTGGTGTGTATGATGAAATTGCGCTAAAAACCTTGGCGAAATATACCAATGGTTATGCTGACTCTCTATTCGGTAAAGCGAGAGTAGAGTGGCGAACGATAGCACAAAATTTGCTAGATGCATGTCAACCGCTCACCGTTGAGTCGGTAACACAAAAGTTAGCAGCTAAAAAACCTGTGAACACCATTGCTGGCTGGATTAGTCATGCGATAAGCATAACCTTTTTTAAGGTGGGCGATAAAACCTATTTGGCTTATGGTAATAAAGGTGACAGAGTCTGCGGGAATAAGCCATCCGTAAAATTTTATCAAATTCATGACACTGCTAAGCTGCTAGATCAAGGTTGGTTGACTGATTTATATGAAGGCAAATTGACAAAGACCTACTTAGAAATGCATGAGACCACTCAAGAAGGTTTAGGTAAGGATCTGAATTTGGAACTGAATGGCGTCATAGAGTGTGATGTGCAGAATGGTAAGAATTGTGCTGTATTAGCTGTTTCTATTTCTGCTCGAGTTGATTTGATGCATGCTGATTTTAAGCGCGAATATGCTAAAAATCCTGTGCGATTTGTATTGAATGCGGAAATGGTTAGTGCTTGTGATAACAGGATAAAAACAGCCAAGCATAAACCTTGGCGTTTTGCGATGCGTCGTTATGCCGTCAGTACGTTGTGTGATGTGGGAGCCAAGCACAAAAGCATAAGCCTACCAACAGACTACCACTTTGACTTACTACATACAGTAATTAGTGGGATTTATGAAAAATACCCAAACAAAGATGAGATCAGTAGTCAGAAGCGACATGTATTATTGACGGAGTTGCAGATATATTTAAAAACAAAAGGATGTCAATTCAATAGCACGCAGATCACAGAGTTGAGTGAGTGCATGCGCGTAATGAAAGAGGTGTATACACCGCCACCGGTAGCGGCTACTAAAGTGAAATGTTCAGGCTTGTTCGCACGTTTTCGTCGGGCACCTACGGCCGTGGCGGTGACAACTGACAACCCCTTCATTCATGTGGCTAGAGTAACAGATAATCCGCTCCATAGAGTGGGGGAGCCCGGCGCTCTTTCAGTGGAGCCGATTTGTGTGTGATCCAATTATTCAATCTATAAAAATTACGATCGCTTTTTTTTTATTATCATTGTTCATGGCTGGGTATGCAGCTCCTGATGAAAGCCTGGAATCATTGGCTCAACGTTCTATCGCACACAAAGCATATCCCGGTTTTTGTATCCAGGTCGGTAATCGCAATGCTGTCTTGTTGAATAAGTGCTATGGCAATTTTAGCTATAACAATAAGCATAAAGATACGGTCAATTCTTCTTTTGATATTGCTTCATTAACAAAAATCCTGGCGACAACTAGTGATATCATGCGCTTATATGATCAAGGTAAAATTCACCTTAATGACAAAGCTTCAAAATATTTACCTGAGCGAACCAGCATTACCATACAGCAATTATTAGATCACAGTTCGGGTTTGCCGGCAGGGACTCGTACGCCAACCAGCTGGAGGCGCGTGGTCAATAGTAAACCTAATTATAAACCAGGCACGCACTATCGATATTCAGACCTTAATTTTATTTGGTTGCAACACATAATAGAAGAAATTAGTGGTGAACCATTTTCACAGTACACACAACAGTAAGTCTTTAAACCGCTAGGAATGGTTCATACAGAGTTTTCCCCTTTAAAAACGGTTTCAAAAGTGACTATCGTGCCTACGCAATTTGATGGCATTGTTGATGATCCACTCTCGCGTAATTTTGGCGGGGTTGCAGGAAATGCGGGTGTCTTTACGACGATAGATGACTTTGGTCAATATGCCCGTGTACTACTCAATCATGGGCGATACAAACAAAAGCAGTGGGTAAAGGCTTCAACCATAAAACGATTTACTTGCCGTGATTTAAAAGTTAAGCGCAGTACACGTGCTTTGGGGTTTGATACCGTTTATAACCCTGCAATTATTACTCCTCAACCGCATCAATTTAGCGCGGGTCAATATATTGCCCCTAATGCATTTGGTCATACCGGCTATACGGGCACATCATTATGGGTAAGCCCTGAGGATAATTTATACATGATTTTCTTGTCTAACCGTGTCAATCCGGTTAACCAAACCATGCCTCGGCGTGATAAATACTGGCGACAACGCATCGCCAGTTGGGTGTGGCAGCACTACGGACAACTGTATAAAAATCAAACATATACAGAGACTAGAGTTAATTAACCCATATAATCAATGCAGTAGACTGTGCTCTTAAAGTATTGTCAGTAATAAAATCATAAAATTCAATCAGTTATCTGATGGAAATGCTCGAGCATGCGCCTATAATAAAGGGGGTACAGCGATAACTAGGGAAGCCTATGAAACGGATGCTCAAACTAGGTTTAATTATTTTGTTAGCCACTGGCCTGGTTGCCTGTGGCTCGGATAAACAGCAAAAACCACAAGCACTTCCTGTTGATGCCGAGAAGATTGTTAAAAGCAATATCCCCATAACGTTGGATTACATCGGTATTACGCGATCAGTCGCTGGTGTGGATGTGGTGGCACGTGTGCAAGGATTTCTTGAGCAAATGTTATTTACTGAAGGTGATTACGTAAAAAAGGGCACATTGCTGTATGTAATCGACCCTCGTCCGTTCCGGGCAGTACTTGCTTCAGCAAAAGCAGCACTTGATAAAGATATTGCCAATATGTTGTTTCAAAAAGTTGAAGTGCAACGTAAAGCTAAGTTAGTGGTTAAAAACTATGTGTCACAAGAAGAATTCGATAATCAAAAAGCGCTGTATCAAGAAGCACTGGCGCAGGTAGAAGTGGATAAAGCCAATGTTGCAACGGCTCAAATAAATTTAAGTTATTGCTATATGTATTCACCGGTTAGTGGCATTGCAGGTAATCGACAAGTAGATGTTGGTAACCTTGTAGGCACTAATCAAGATGAAACTTTAGTATCGGTAGTTAAGCTGGACCCGATGTTTGTACAATTTAGTCCAAGTGTTGAAGATTTTACCCAGGTGATTAAATACTACGAAAATATGCCATTTACTGTTAATGTCACTATCCCAGACTTTCCAAAGCTTAGCTTTAACGGCAAGGTGGACATGATTGATAATAAAGCGGACCAAGACACATCAACGATTTTAATGCGAGCCGCTATCAGCAACCCAAAAAAACTATTACGCCCCGGCATTTATGTTAATGTCAGCATTGTATTAGCACCCAAAGAAACCGTGATTAAGATACCGGCTACTGCTGTAGTTAATATGCAAGGTGTGAATTATGTTTTCTTGGCAGACTCTGCGCATAAAGCACAGCTGACTAGAATCGATTTAGGCAAAACCACCAATACTTTTGCGGTTGTTACTAAAGGGTTAAAAGTAGGGGACGTTTTAATTACCAGTAACCTACAAAAATTACGCTCTAATATTCCAGTGAGCTATAAACTGAAGGCAACTGCATGATTGCATTTTTTATACGCCGCCCTATCTTTGCAACAGTTATTGCCATTTTGATGGTTTTAGTCGGCGGTATTTGTATTTTCATTTTACCAATTTCGCAGTTCCCACAAATTGTTCCTGGTGTTGTAGCGGTTACTTCTTCTTATCCTGGCGGTAGTGCTGAAGATGTCGCTACCAATGTCACGACACCATTGGAGATAAATATTAACCAGGTCGCCGGCATGATTTATATGTCATCGACTAGCACTAGCAATGGTACGTCACAAATTAATGTTTCTTTTGAAATTGGTTACCCACTTGACATTGGCGCTGTTGATGTATTGAATTATGCGAATACTGCCTATCCACTGTTGCCGGAAATTGTTACTAAAGCGGGTGTTACTATCCAAAAGATGTCGACCAATATGGTGTTGGTTGTCAACTTGTTCTCGCCCGATCACAGTTATGATAATGCCTACCTTGGTAACTATGCGGATATTAATATCACTCAAGTACTGCAGCGTATACCTGGTGTGGGTAATGTTAATAACCTGGGTTTGTTGAAGTATGCCATTAGGGTGTGGCTGGATCCTAATAAAATGACCTCAATGGGAGTTTCAACGCAAGAAGTTATTGATGCGATTAATAGTCAAAACAAAATTGTTGCCATGGGCGCCATTGGTATGCCGCCGTTAACTGGTAAAACTGCTTTTCAATATCAAATCACCGGTCTCAGTCAGCTACAAAATGTAGATCAGTTTAAAAACATT
This sequence comes from Coxiellaceae bacterium, assembly GCA_029212925.1. Classification (GTDB taxonomy): domain Bacteria; phylum Pseudomonadota; class Gammaproteobacteria; order Coxiellales; family Coxiellaceae; genus JARGNX01. Next base: position 99,086 of record JARGOB010000010.1, read on the forward strand.
ATTATAAAAACGGGTAGCAATGGTTCAATTGTTTTTATGCGAGATATTGCTAAGGTTGAGCTTGGTGCGCAAACCTATACGGCGAGTACATTATTTAACGGACAACCAACAGCTACCGTTGCTATTCAGCAGTTGCCCGGCGCCAATGCTATAGCGATTTCAAATGCTGTTCACAAAGCAATGAAAAAACTAAAAACACGCTTCCCTAAAGGTATGGACTATGTCATTGCTTATGACACCACTAAGTTTGTTACCGCATCTATTGAAGAGGTGGTGAAGACACTTTTCGAAGCCATATTATTAGTGCTGTTGGTTGTGTTTGTGTTTTTACAAAATTGGCGAACCACATTAATACCAATGGTTGCGATACCCGTGTCGTTGGTAGGTACGTTCGCGCTATTTTTTGTGTTTGACTTTTCATTAAACACATTAAGTTTATTGGGTATTGTGCTCGCCATTGGCTTGGTGGTGGATGATGCAATTGTTGTGGTTGAGAATGTTGAAAAGAAATTAGATGCCGGTGCATCAGATATTAAAGCCGCTACATTAGAAGCCACACTGGAAGTACAGGCGCCCATTATAGCCACATCATTAATTCTTTTAGCGGTATTCGTTCCTGTTGCGTTTATCCCAGGTTTGACGGGGCAACTATACAATCAATTCTCTTTAGCTATTGCATTCTCTGTTTTATTATCTGCAATAAACTCATTATCATTAAGTCCAGCGTTATGTGGGATTCTATTAAAGAAAAAGCAGGAAAATAAATTTATCTTGTTTCGTTGGTTTGAGGCGGGTTATGGCTTCTTGTTGCGGCATTATGAATGGGCGTTGGGGCATTGCTTAAATGGTAAAAAATGGATTGTTTTAATCTTTATTGGTTTGGCTGTTGCCACTGGTTTTGTCTTTAAAATACTGCCCACTGGTTTTATTCCAAATGAAGATCAAGGCTATTTTATTATTAATGCGGTTGCTCCCAATGGCGCTTCCTTGCAACGAACACAAGAAATTACTGGACAAATCGGTAAAATATTATCAAAAACTGCAGGTGTTCAAGATGTGGTGGCGGTCAGTGGTTATAATTTAATTGATTCTATCACACAGCCCAATACCGGGTTATTGTTCGCGGTATTAAAGCCGTGGGGTGAGCGTACTGCTCCTAACTTAAGTGCCAATGCGCTTATCGATAAAGTAAATAAAGAATTCGCGGCTATACCGGGTGCGCTAGTTCGAGCCATTAACCCACCAGCTATCCCGGGGTTGGGTGCTGTCAGTGGTTTTCAAATGCAAATTGAAGATGTTGGTCATGTTGGCATCAAAACATTAAATCAAGCAACTAAAGCATTTGTAAAAGCAGCCAATGCGCGACCTGAATTAAGTGGAGTATTTACTACCTTTGAAATTGAAACACCGATGATTTATTTAGATATTAATCGACCCAAGGTTGAGTCTCTTAATGTTTCGATGAGTACGTTATTCACTGTATTGCAAGCGCAATTGGGTTCGTTGTATGTCAATAATTACAATAAGTACAATAAGGTTTACCAAGTTATCGTACAGGCTAAAGAACATATGCGTAATGAAATTAAAGATATTGGTGAGTTGTATGTGAAAAGCCGTAGCGGCGAGATGGTTCCGCTTAGTGCATTAGTGACGACTAAAACCGTTACTGGCCCATTTAATTTACCGCATTACAATTTATATAATGCTGCCTTTGTTACCGGTTCACCTGCACCAGGTTACAGTGATGGTCAAATGATGCAGGCTGCAGAGCAAGTAGCCAAGCAAGTTTTGCCGCGCGGCATCGCCTATGAATGGACTAATATGACGTACCAGCAAGTGAAGACAGGTAATCTAGCCGTAATGATTTTTGGTTTATGCTTGGTGTTTGTGTTTTTATTCTTAGCGGCATTATACGAAAGCTGGGCGATGCCATTTATGATTTTATTAGCCGTGCCATTGGCTTTGTTAGGTGCCGGGGGATTCTTGTTAATTCGTGGTATTCCCTTAGATGTTTATGCGCAAATTGGCCTTATTCTATTGATTGGTTTAGCTGCAAAGAATGCGATTTTGATTGTAGAGTTTGCTAAAGACAAGCGTGAAGAAGGCGTGCCGATTATGGATGCTGCATTACAAGCCGCTAGCTTACGACTAAGGCCTATCTTAATGACGGCTTTTGCATTTATCTTTGGTGTCTTGCCGCTGGCTATTGCCGTTGGTGCAGGGGCAAATAGTCATCATTCTATTGGTACAACAGTTATCGGCGGTATGTTAGTCGCTACTATATTAAGCTTATTTATCGTGCCGGTTTTTTATGTCATCATTCAAACATGGCGTGAGAAGATGGGTTTCTATAAACCACCAGCAAACTAAGCTCGTTCTTTAGATATAATAGTTAAGCGCCATCGCAGCACCAGCAAAGTCGGTAGTGTTATCACCGCCGACAGTAAACCATGAGCCAACAATGACACCCAAATGCATATTCCAGTTATATTCTATGGATGGCGTTAACGAATAAAAATGATTGCTGGGTTGACCGACAGGAGTAATGGCACCGGTCGCGGTTGTGCCTGGGTTGCCGCTAAAGATACTAGGTGCGGTATTATTATAAATAATATCACTGGCTAGTACCCAGTTAGCTGTAACACTGTATTCAAATGCAACGTCAAGGTTTTGGCTATTGCCGAGATTGATTGTGCCATTAGTACCAAAACTGCCGCCAAATGAGTTATACCCCAGTAGGTTAACATTGCTGGGAACGGTGTAAGTATACGAAACACGCGTACTCAGATAATGCACGCCACCAAAGTGCCAGACTTTTTGAAAGTTTAAGCCAATCGCAGATTGGTATGAGCCGGCACCGGTAGAGTCGGTGCCAAGTTTTGCAGGGTTTAACTTTTGGTAACGTCCCGCTGGAAATGTTTCTTCCAAAGTGACACGTAGCGAAGGATACCACCAGCTTTTAGGATCATCTTTCATCGCTTGAAAGCCGAGTAGCGTACTGATATCAGCAAAGTTACTAAATGCTTGGCCTTCTTTATTATTAAAACTGTAAGGAGCGATTAGCTCAAAATCCATCCACTTCAGTACACCAATGGTCAAAGCCAGCAGTGGCTGAGTCGTAATGGTGGCGTGGTTATGGATCACTTTACCGCGGTTGTTATAGGTACCAAACTTATCAGTTACAAATAAATACGGTTCCCAGTTGACGTCACCACCGGGTACAACGTTACCGGGTTGCGCCATAATAGGACCGGTCATCCATGGTAAGTCTTCATAATCGCTGGCGGGTACTTCGTCATTGGGTGAGGTGACAGCGTAACTGGTTGATGCGCACAGCACTGCAGTAAGGGCAATTAATCCTTTAAAATTCATATGACATCCTGACTTTGAGATTTGATACCATCGTATAGTATTAGTTAGTTTTTCTCAACAGCATCATTGGCTTGCGGCATTACCGGATCAATTTTTGTGCTGTTAAAGCAGTCGTTATCGATACTGTCGACAATAAGACGTTTAACTTGGCAAATTTCAACCACCAAAGGTTGATCAGAAGCAAAGTCAAAAACATGACCACCAAGTTGTTTGTCTTCACTAATGAAGTGATAGTGATAAGGGCTGGCATTGATGCTGTCCATATAGGGAGGGAAATATGTCGCTACCATCACGCCTGCCATATGTTGCCATTCAAAAATGGTTTGTAATCCAGGCAAGGTTTCAGACAGTGGGCGATAAGGTTTTGGTTGTGCACATTCTGTGCGAGCCTTGATATAACTAAACAATCCACAAACACGTACAGCAGCCATTTGATTGCAACTGGTTAGTTCTTTGTCTATCAGTGTTGAGAGTTCATCCATTGAGCTAACTTTATCAACTGAAAATGACTTTTCTGCTTCGAAAAAAGTCACTACTGAGAATGGAGTAACTTCGTCATCGTTTAATAAACGTGCTTTACCGCCTTCGCCACAGACATAAAATTTACCTTGGTCAATGACCACCTCGCCATCAACACGATCAGTCGTGCCCAAGCCAAAGTCGCCATAGGCATATAAATCACGGACTTCAGTGTCGCCATCGTAGACACCGCTCAATAAAGAAGCGATGCTGCCGGTTTGATAATAAGCTTTTGGTGTTTTCATTAGTCTATCTTACGTTATTTTATATCAATTACAAAAACAACATTATCAGGTTCGCCTGATTTGCTGCGCTCAACCGAGAATGGCTCTTTAGATTCGATATTGATGTCGACTGGGCCGTTCCATGGCTGATTCCAGCGTATACTGACTATGCCGTGTGGACTGGACAAATCAATAAAGCCTCCAGTGCCCATGCCGATAGTGTTGCTTACAGCGACAAACGATTTAGTTTCATCATCATTTAAAATGGTGCCTTCTTGCGGGCCTTGACCGGGTTTCCATTCGCCACGAACAGTGTCGTAACCTTGGATGGTCAGCGCCTTACCTGTATCGTTTGAGACAATCATTCTAACGCTGCGAAATGTGTCGGCAAACGCTACATTCATTAAGAAAATCAATGGGATAAATGTTAGGAGTAAACGCATTGTTGTTCTCATGTGTTTTTTATCTAATTCCTATTATAGATGAAAGCATATACAATGCCGCTTGATATATAGGAGAATTGACATTGGCTTACTTTGCGATTTTATGTACCACACTCTTATGGTCCAGTGCGTTTGTGCTGATTAAACCATTAGTGGCGATTATGCCGGCGAGTAATTTAGCCATTCTTCGTTACGGCATGGCCGCCATTATTATTGTTATGGCTTATTTATTTTACCCGAATAAATCCTCGGCCGGATTCAAAACAAAATTACATGCATTTGTGATTGGTTTTATAGGTATCGGTATTTACAACCTAACATTGAATCAAGCAGAGACGAGTATTACAGCTGCGACGACAGCTTTTATTATTTGTGGTATTGGGCCATGCATTGCTGTGGCGTTATCATTGCTCTTTCGTTATGAAAAACTGGCATGGCCAATGATGTTGGGAATGATTTTATGTATGTTAGGTTTGACTTTTATGACATTGCACCACTGGGGTTTTGATAGCATGTGGGGCTTGGGTTATGCGCTAATCGCGGCTTTTTGTGGAGGGTCGTTTTCGGTTTTGCAAAAGCCAGTGCTAAAGCACTTAAAACCTTTCGAAGTGATGACCTTTGCCATTTGTGGTGGTTTGTTATTTTCTGCGTTTTTTGGTCATCATTTAACGCATACGGTTATGGCGCTATCGACGATCACTTGGTTAAAGATACTATATCTAGCAATATTTCCAGCGATTATTGCCTATTCACTGTGGGGTTATGGCATAAAGCATATTGCGGTATCAAGAGCGGTAAGTGTTTTATATTTATTACCAGTAATCACCGCTGTTATGGCGTGGTGGTTGAATCACGCAACGCCGCCACTATACGATTGGGTTGGTGGTGTGATTATTTTGTGTGGGGCAGTTTTGATGAATAGTGGAAATCGTTTTACAAGGAGACAGCATGCAATGGATAAACTTCGAGAGGCAGCATAAAAAGCTATTAGACAACTATTTTGGATTGCATAATGAGTTTTCCAATATTAGTTATACTAATTTTTTGTTGTGGCAACATAGTCGTCATTATCAATTAGCGCGCCATCAACAGCACCTGTATATTCGTTTTCGTCGCAATCAGCAGTGGTGTTATTTTTTTCCGTTTAGTCATGGAAATACAAAGCATGCACTAGATAATTTACTGACAGAGCTTGACCAGCCCGCTATTTGTTTTGATAGTCTAAGTGCGCGGCAATTAAAAGAGCTTATCGAATCTGACTTTGTTGGGGTGGAGTCACAAAAAAAGTGTCGCGATGATGCGGATTATGTCTATTTAATTGAGGATTTAATCGCGTTAAAAGGTCAGGCTTATCGCGCTAAACGCAATTTTTGTCATCAGTTTGATGTGCATTATAATCCGGTTTATCAGCAAATTAGTCGTGATAATGTGCACTTGGTTCATGACTTTTTAAGCCAATGGTTTGCTGATAAGAAGACTGAGAATCAGCAAAGTGAGTGGCAGGGTATTCGTTATTTCTTAGCTAATTACCAGGCTACAGATTGCATCGGTGGTATGTTATTGGTTGATGGTGCGGTGGTTGCGGTAACTTTTGGTGAGCCACTAAATCAAGATACAGTGGTTATTCACATTGAAAAGGCCAATACAGAATACCGCGGTGTCTATCAGGCTATTAATCGGCGCTTTTTACAAGAGCATTGGTCGCATTACAGTTATGTGAATAGACAACAAGATTTAGGCATTGAAGGTTTACGTAAAGCAAAGATGAGTTATCATCCTGTTCATTTAATCGATAAATACAACGCTGAAGTAAATAGCTGTTTGGAATTACTTAAACTGGTAGAGATTTCGCTAGGGTGAGTTGATATCCATTGATTGTTGAGCATCGCAGCGGAGTTTACATGTAGCTATATGAGCAGCGAAGCGCAAATAATCAATGGATAGCAACCAACCTAGTAGAAATATATGCCAGTTTAAGCGATGTAATCGTCTTGCTGTTCTTCATCCGCATAAGCGAAGATAACACTACCGCCCTTAGTCAGTTTAATAAACTGCTTACTAATAGCGGGGTTCAGTGCAAAACAACCCCAACTGCGACCTGCGCGTTTGTGGTTTTTTACAAAAGAAGTGCTGACATAACTGGCAGGATGCACAACAATATTACGTTTATATGCGTTATTGTTAATGCCTTTTTCAAGACCTTGTAAACGCATGGATTTACCGTGGTGGCCGTAATAGGTGTTTAATGTTTTGAATACACCTAAGCTACTGGCAAGTGAATTGGGTTCGTTTGAGAAATCGTCGGCATATCTAACGCCACTACCTTTACCGTGTGCCGCATAGGTATTTAATAGTACTTTATCTGTTTTTAGGTCGATAACCCATAAGCGCTTTTTATTGGAAGGCAGGTTGAAGTCAACAACCGTTAAGATACCTGGATTGGTGATATCATTATTTTCCAGTGCCCAATTGTAGCCATCAACCGCATATTTTAATGCGTCAGGTTGTAAGTTAGGAGCATTATCTAAAATCTTATCTTGATCAATCGTTGGTGACATGCTGGTAACCATCAATTTTTCGAGGCTACTGCTGAGGCTAGCAAAGCTAGGGTTTGGAATAGTTACTGCTAATAACGTTAACGCTTGGCAACCCACCAGCGCCGCTTTTAATGGACGGGACAACATAAATCAAAAACCTTGTACTCAGAGGCTTATCAATATCAACTCTATATCAACTATAAAAAATCAACTATAAAAACCTTATCAACCATAATCTCACTGAAAGATAATTTGACGTCCCTGGTCATTTGATGAACATGCTAACAAATTAAGTGGCATTAACACAAGCGAAACCCGCATAATTGCGCAGATATTAGTCCAATGAATACAATTATGTAAGGTTATTTAATCTGTTCTTAAGTAACACTTAAGCCGCCATTTACCATTTCGATAGTTCCGGTAACATATGCATTATCCATTAGGTAAGCCGCTGTTTTTGCCACTTCAGACGCTTCCGCGTATCTTTTTACTAATAAATTAGGTCCGTAGGTTTCAAGTACTTGATCGATGACTTCCTGGCCCATTTCCTCGAATAACGGTGTCATGGTAATACCTGGCGAGATCACATTAACTCTAATGGGGGATAAAGCGACCGATAAGGCGCGCCCCAGGCCTTCGACAGCGCTATTTAGTGCAGTTAATGCAACGCTACTTTTATTGGGGCGTTGGCTGGCTCCGCCCGAATACAGTGTAATTGAGCCGTCAGGGCTTACGTGGTGGTGTCCTATCTTAACGGCTAAATAAGCGCCCCAAAACTTGCTATCAAACGATTGCTTTGCATCTTCAATGCTGAGTGTATCGAGCTCACCAAAGCTAACTTCACTGCCGGTGATTTGTAGGTGATCGATGGTGCCGACGGTATCAAACAAGGATTTAATTGATGATTCGTCAGTTAGGTCGACGGCATGAGTTTGAGCTGAATTGTTTAGTGCGGCGTTGGCTTTTGCTAGCTTTTGTTTATTACGGCTCGCGATAATAACTTTAGCACCTTGTGCTAGGCCAGCCTGCGCAATAGCTAAACCAATACCTGAACTACCACCAATAATGAGTATTTTTTTGCCTTCCAATGACATGTGGAGCTCCATTTATAGGTTAGATGAGAGCTAAAACGATAGCAAAGAATGTCGTTGCTGTCATCCAAGGGATAAGGTAGCATTGCGCTTAAATACAATTGTGAGGATGCACTGTATGTCTAACAAACCTTTAGTTGCTGTGGTAATGGGTTCGCAATCAGACTGGCCGACCATGCAACATACCGTTGATTTATTAAAACAACTTAAAGTACCGTACCATACGCAAGTGATTTCCGCGCATCGCACTCCTGATTTACTGTTCGACTTTGCTACTAATGCACGCGACGAAGGCTATCAGGTCGTTATCGCTGGCGCCGGTGGGGCCGCCCATTTACCGGGCATGATTGCGGCTAAAACGTCTGTGCCTGTTATCGGTGTGCCCATTAAAACTAAAGCGTTAAATGGCATGGATTCATTATTATCTATGGTGCAAATGCCTGGCGGGATTCCAGTCGCAACGGTTGCGATTGGTGATGCCGGTGCGAAAAATGCCGCTTTATTAGCCGCTTCAATTTTATCAACATCGCATGATGACATTAGAGAATCATTGGATGGTTTCCGTCAAGTACAAACACAAACGGTAATGGATAACCTTGAACTCAAGGGAAGCTAATGAAGATCGGTATTATTGGGTCAGGGCAGTTAGCTCGTATGATGATATTAGCTGGCATTCCGATGGGGTTGTCTTTTGTAACCTATGGCCCGGATGCAGTCACCTCAATGGGTGAATATGCACCGCACTGTAAGGGCGAGTATGACGACGCTGATGCATTAAAGCGCTTTGCTTCATCGGTTGATGTATTAACTTACGAACATGAAAATTTACCGGTTGAGGTGCTGCGTCAGGTTGAATCACAATATGCATTATATCCAGGTTCTGAAGTAATTGGGCAGGTACAAGATCGTTTGTTTGAAAAACAAATGTTTGAAAAGTTGGGCGTGCCAACGAATGCGTTTATTGAAATTAATTCAATAGATGATGCTAAGAAGGCCGGTGAGGAGCTGGGATTTCCGTTTATTATTAAAGCGCGGCGTTTTGGTTATGATGGCAAGCATCAATACCGTATCAATCATACGCACGATTTAGAAGCGATCACCAATGAGCAGTGCCAGAACTGCATTGCTGAAGCTTTTGTTGCGTTTGATCGCGAGATATCGATTATTGTTGTACGTTCACAGCAGGGCGAATGCCAATTTTATGATGTTTGTGAAAACCAACATGAAGCCGGCATTTTACGCCAAACTGAAAATCAAATTAATGACCCGCTATTTGAGGCGGCGTGTAATGAAATTGAAAAGATTGTTGATTCGGTTAATTACGTTGGTGTGATGGCGTTGGAGTTATTTGTTAAGGATGACCAACTGTTAGCGAATGAAGTGGCACCACGCGTGCATAACTCGGGTCATTGGACTATTGAGGGTGCAGACACCAGCCAGTTTGAAAATCACGTACGCGCGATTTGTAATTTACCGTTAGGCTCAACGCAGTCAATTACCGAAGTGCAAATGACCAACTGCATTGGTGAAATGCCAAATATTCATGGCGTGCTTAAAAACCCAATGGCGTATTATCATGACTATGGTAAGAGTCCGCGACCAGGGCGCAAGCTAGGGCATATCACCGTTATTAAAGACTAAATAGCCCAGAGCTGCATCGAGTAAGCGCTGTCCCAAAATAACCATTCCAATTTGGTGCTTCGTATAAAGTGTTTTTTTACATCGGTCAGGCAATGTGAATGTTTTGTGAGATTGTCTAACACATTGAATGCCATGGCTGTTGAGCGCTGAAAGTCATCACCTGCATACAATACTATCCAGTCGCCATAGGGGTGATTATTGGTAAGTATTATTTGTTGTTGCATGTGTCGCGCCACTTCTTGGTAGATATAAAAACATGGTAGCAATGCAGCGATAGCTTGTTCAACGGGTTTAGTGGCAGCAGTTTGTAATAAGTAGTTAGTATACATAAAACAACTAGGAGAAGGCTCGGTAACGTTTATATCTGTAATAATAGATTTATATTGATGTAGATATTTTGTATGCAGCGCTTGTTCGTCATCAATGGCTTCTAACGCAAACTGCAAGAACGTTTTTATATTTTCATTGGTGTCGAGTCGTGATGCGGTGATAGCGAGTGCTCTAGAATAATCTTTCAGATAGTAACGATCCTGCAAAAGGTAGAAAACAAAGCGTTTTTTACATAACGTACCGTCTAGCAGCTCTTTGTTAAAGTTATGCTTTAATATTTTATCTAAAATGCCTTGTATATCAGTCTTTAATTGCTGTGATATCATCTAATACATCCTCATGTTTATAAAAATGACAAATGGGACCGCACCCCTGGCCTAATTGATAGTGTGAGCCTGCTTTTATCGCTTGATGGATGTATTCATGCGCATGATTTACTGAATCATCCAAAGAAAAACCACGCGCTAAAAAAGTAGCGATGGCTGACGATAAAGAGCAGCCAGTTCCGTGTGTGTTTTTGGTTTTTATACGTGGTGATATATGATGATAGAATGCATTTTCATGCTTTATATACAGTATATCTTCGCATTGCTCGGTTTTGTCATGGCCGCCTTTTAGTAAAATATTACAGTTGAATTTATTCGAAAGTTTTTTTGCTTTTTTATCTGGATCCCGGCTCGGGGGCCGGGATGACAAGCCTGAGTCCGGGATGGCATTTTGTAAGTCCGGGATGACTGCACGAGGGTCGGGTATATCATTCAGTAAAACATCAGCTTCTGGGATGTTTGGGGTGATTAAGGTCGCGTAAGGAAAAAGTGTCTTTTGCATTTTATTCACGCTATTAGGCTGAATTAATGCATCACCGCTTTGCGCTATCATAACCGGATCCACGATTATATTTTTCAAGTGATATTTTTTTATAGCGTTAATAATGGCTTCTAGATTTTCAATGGTAGCAAATACACCTATTTTGATAGCGTCAAACTCAATGTCTTCGCAAACAGAATTTAACTGTGCGGAAACTAATTTTGCATTCAATGGCTCCACAACTTGCACGCCCTGGGTGTTTTGTGCGGTGATGCAGGTCACAACACTTGCCGCATAACCACCGTTAGCACTGATGGTTTTTATATCCGCTTGTATGCCTGCACCGCCTGAACTATCCGAGCCTGCAATGGTTAATACCGTGGGGTAACGTTTCATGTTAAAGCCTTTAGTAATTGTTGCGTTGCCAGCAGTGGCGAGATTGCTTGTGTTATAGCCGAGATAACAGCGATACCGCTTTTCTGTGGTGGTAAGTGATGCACGTTAGTCTTATCTATTCCGCCTATTAAAACACATGGTGTTGGGTCTAATAACTCTATTATTTGTATTGTTTTGTTAATGCCTAACGCTTCGGCGGCATCAGGCTTTGATCCAGTTGTGAATACCGGACCGACACCAAAATACGTTGCACCACAGTTTTTATACTGTCTCGCTTGCTCTAGGTTTTCAATTGATAAACCAGTCACTGACTGTGTGCCTAATAATCTCCTCGCCTCGACAAAGGGCATATCCGATTGACCGATATGCGCAGCACATTGTAATTGTTTTGCTACGTCAACATGGTCGTTGATAATTAATGGTATATGCGACGGCAGTAATTTTAATAACTGCTTTGCCATGCGTGCCATCTCAGCCTCGCTAGCATTTTTTTCACGAAGCTGTATGCTGGTAATGCCACCCTGTATAGCAAGTTGAATAGTATCGATCCAAGAATGTTTAACGCCACAACTGGGCCCGATCACTAAACAACATTTAAGTGCTTGCTGCCAATCGATCGCGCTTTTCATTTCTTGTATTTAACTCATCTTCGGTTATCGAGTAGATAGCATCGAGTAGTGCGGTGTAAAAACTACCGGGACCATTTGCCGTGGTGGTGGCTTGTTCTGACGCCATTTTCATCACGGTCATGGCATTGATGCAGGCGTGCATGGGGTCACTTTCAAGTGCCGCAAATGCCGCTATTAATGCGGTAGCTGAGCATCCCATGCCAGTGATTCGGGTTAGCATTTCATCGCCGCCAGTAACGCGCTGCATTGCGCCTTTAGAGCAAACGTAATCAGCCTCACCGCTAATCACCACGCAGCAGTTATATTGCTGTGTTAGGTGCTGCGCAGCTTGTATCGCGTGTTCGCTACTGTGTTGACTATCAACACCTCTCGCATGAAACGAATTATCGGTTAATGCCAGTATTTCCGACGCATTGCCTCGGACTACAGTAACACCTGTTTGCAGTATGTGTTGCGCTGCCTGCGTGCGCATATGAGAAGCGCCAGCACCCACAGGATCGAATATAACTGGTTTTCGTAGCTCGATCGCTTTGTTTTGTGCTTGTTGCATAGCAGACAGCCAGTGCTGATCTAAAGTTCCAATATTCAGTACCAATGAATCAGCAATTGATGCCATTTCATCTAGTTCTTCTGTGGCATGTGCCATTAATGGTGAAGCGCCGAGTGCGAGCAACATATTGGCGGTGGTATTCATCACTACCAGATTGGTAATGTTCAGCACTAGCGGTGAGTGTTGTTTAAATATCATACATCTTCCTACGCCGGCATTATCCGGATCAGGTTAAAGGGTTAACGCGAGAGAAGCTTTTCTTTCCTCGGGTTTCTCAGCCAATTGGCACCCCTGTGTTTGTGAGGCTTGATAATAGTTAGCAAATCGCTTACCGTCAAGCACTATTAAAATTAATAAGCGGGGCCGCTGATTATTAATTCTGTTTTGGTTGGCGAGTGGAGTTTGCGGATTTCTGCAGGGCTATATTTTATATGGTTTATACCCCAATTGGTTTTAAATTTTAAAACAAAGTCCACGCGTGCGCTGAGTATAACAATGCATATTATTTTATTGTTGGGGTATTTTTCTGATCTTAGTTATGGGTTTGGTAGGCACATGCCTGGGCTGTATCGTGCTGTTACTGTCGCTGGGATAGTATCGTTAGCGCTGCAACAAATGCAATTTTTTATCTTTGGCGATATAACTAATAGAGAAAAAACACGGTTATTAATGACTGATATGCTATTGATAGGTGCTGTCGGGTTGAATATGCTTTTGATTTATAGCGGCTTTAATAATAAATTATATTTCGATTTGCTCGGCTTTATTTCAGTGTTTACAGGTATCATTTATGCTTGTCCACAAATTTTAAAAAATCATTATCGACGATCTTGTATCGGCATCAGTAAGGCATTTATTTTGATTGCTATTACGGCTTCGTTTTTAGATTTAATAACGTCGTTATGTTTAAACTGGGATTGGCCAAGCAGGGTTGGGCCACCGTTAGCAATCATACAAAATGTAATTTTACTATCGCAATGTCTATTCTGGTCAGCGAGTCAGAAAATCAGTATACTAAACGGTAAATTTAAATGGAGGTTTATTTGATGAGCTTAACTAAGGAATATGTGGCGAAGGTTTTTTCTTTTTTAGAGGCGGGTGATTTTGATAGCTACCTTAATCAGTATGTCGATGAGAATGTGCAGTGGACAATTACAGGCACCAATGTGTTATCTGGCTTGTATGCTTCGAGGCAGGATTTTATAGATAATGCGATTAACAAACTTAAAGAATCACTTGAGGGTGGCATTAAAATGGACATCCTTAATATTTATGTGGATGGTGATACCGCCATTGTTGAAATGAAAGCCATTGCTAAGGCTAAACGGGGCCATGACTACGGCAATGAATATGTTTGGATTCAGCGTTTTTGTGACGGCAAGATTGTTGAGGCGCGTGTTTATTATGACGATGTGTTGGTCGATAAAACGATGGGGTAGCTGTGCGGTTATGGGTGCGCTATTAATGATTATTTTTGCTTAAGTGCTGTAAGCGTATTTAAGCTACCGCGTCTGTCATACTTATATCCAGCATCTTCGCCATGTGTTTTGACATAGCATAATAATACTTGTTGTTTCTTAGCGTATAGCGGCCATATTTCAGGTGCTTTAAATATAACTTGCTCCATTGGTTGAAAAAATATATGGCGCTCGTTTTGATAGAAAAACGCTGGAATATATTAAACAATCAGACGGCTTAAGTATTACTCAAAAAACCTACTTAAAAGACGATACTTATTTATTAATTGAGGGCGTTGCCCTTAGGAATTAATTAAATTAATCCTGTTGATGAGCTGACGAATTTAACGGATAATAAAAAAACACCTCATTATAATAGGATGCCTTATGAAAGCATTTTTATATGTTCTTGATACCTTATCTGACTGGGAAATAGGTTATCTAACCGCAGAACTTAATAGTGGTAGATTTTTTAATCAGCCAAAAGCGCAGGTTGAAATTATTAAGCTTGGCGACACTACCATGCCCATAAAAACCATGGGCGGAATTGAGATTACGCCTGACAAAGACTTACAAAATGCTGTATTAGATGAGGGCGATATATTGATCTTGCCTGGAGCCGATACTTGGCTTGAAAGCAGCAATCAACATGTAATCAACCTTATTCCAGAGCTTCTAAACAAGAATGTAATAGTTGCGGCTATCTGTGGAGCAACGCTTGCTCTGGCAAAAAGTGGAGTACTTAACAATAAAAAGCATACTAGCAATGGTAAAGAGTTTCTAAAAATGAGCTGTCCAGAATATTCAGGGGAACAACTATACGTAGACAGCCCAGCGGTTACCGATAACAACTTAATTACGGCTTCCGGGCTTGCACCTTTAGAGTTTTCATGTGAAATATTCAAAAAAATGAATGTTATGAACTCTCAAACGCTGGATGCTTGGTATCAGCTAAATAAAACAATGGAAGCAAAGTATTTTTATGTGCTTATGGATTGTTTGAGTCCTAGTGCTGGGTGAGGGCGGGTGTTCCTGAAGCACCCACGGTGCTTGGCCTGCATTATTTACCTGCTTTTGGACCAGATAATACAAAAGCTTGTTGGTACCAAGCAGAATGGTCTATGCGCTTAGCGCGTATCTTTTATCATTAGGGTGATGGTGTTGCATCGAACTCTGAGATGGTTTGTTTGAGTGCAGCACGGAAATCACTTTTATGACTAAACCAATTGACTGCGCATGTTAATGTACTGCGAATGTCGGCTCTTGATCTGAGACGTTGATTCTCAAGCGCTTGTATCAGTAGGCTGTCAGGCACAAGGCCAGCTTTTTTGTGATCGAGATACAGAATACGGCAGTTAGCTTTATCGTGTTTATTTTGAAGTCTTTCAGCTGCGCCGGTTAAGTCATCGGTTGTATTAGCACATAAAATTAAATAACTAGAACGCATAAGTCTATCTCTAATAATAATATATCTAGTATATTAGAAATAAGTTAAGGCTTTATTAAGTTAGGTTTAATTATTTTTCTGAGTAATCATTGAAGTGGCACCGCTATACATATTCGCTATCACTATAAGATATAGAAAAATCAATTGGTTGCAAATTGATCATTCCCATAAATTATGTTAAAATACTATAATATAATAATCTAGTATATTAAGAATAATTTGATGTATATTATGCCATTTACAAGTGATCATATACTACCAACAGAAGCATTATTAGCGTCAATACCAATTCCGATCGTTTGGAAACGAATTGATTCATCTTACATCTGTTGCAGCTTAATAGGCGCTAAAATGATTGGTGCAAAAGATCTTGATGAAATATCGGGAATGAGTGACTATACCTTGCCAAATGGACCAACCCAGCTTGCAGATACCTTTGTTAATCAAGACAAAGAAATTATCGCAACTCAACAATGTACTCACTACCTTGATATACATTCAAGTTATGATAATGAGATACCAGTCTATTTATCAACCAAGAACCCTGTTTTTGATGAGTCTGGTAAGTGTATAGCGACTTGCACAACACTGGAAAAACTAAATAGCTCTCCATTACCTATACTTGCCAATGAATTACTAAATAGGTCCAATAAAAGCCAAGATAGTCTAAAGGTTTACAATTCGATAACTCAAAGCATATTCACTACAAGAGAATTAGACTGTATTTTTTTTCTTATAAGGGGGTACTCATCCAAAGAAACGGCAGAACGATTAAATCTTTCGTATCGTACAGTCGAATTTTATACACAGAATATAAAAAATAAATTAGCGTTAAACACAAAAAAGCAATTAATAGAATATGCTATAGCAAATGGTTATATGGCATATATTCCTCAATGGCTATTAACTAAATCATGCTCAAGACCTTATAAATCTTAAGGTAATACTTACAACCTAGTCGGTAGATGTTATGCTAAATTAATGGAGCTAAAGTGCGCATCTTACCTCCCACTTATTGGCAGTTATTAATAGTTAAATATGAGGCAGCGAAATGAGTATATTCAAATTAGCTTTATTACAAATGGATGGCGTACGATTAGACGTGAAGTCCAATACAGAGAAAGCCACTTTATTTTGCCATGAAGCAGCAAAGAAGGGCGCACATTTGGCAGTGTTTCCAGAAATGTACAATATTGCATACCCAGATATTATCGATGACCCTCGACAGTATTGGGAAGATGTAGAGTTTAATAATAAAAAACCTGATATGAGGTTGATTGAAGAATATAGGGGCCGTGCAATCGATCTTAATGATACTTATCTTAACCATTTTCGAGACTTAGCTAAACAGCTTAAAATGGCGATAGCTGTTTCTTATATGGGGAAAGGAAAGGTATACCCAACCAATGCACTGCTGGTGATCGATAGACTTGGAAAGGACGTTATCAACTATGCAAAAATACATTTATTTGCACCCAACCTAATTGATGCCATCTGCGAATCCGGGGAAAACTTGTACGTACACACGCTCGATACGCAAATTGGTCCAGTTGAGTTAGGG
Organism: Coxiellaceae bacterium; assembly: GCA_029212925.1. Classification (GTDB taxonomy): domain Bacteria; phylum Pseudomonadota; class Gammaproteobacteria; order Coxiellales; family Coxiellaceae; genus JARGNX01. The sequence goes on from JARGOB010000010.1 coordinate 116,090, forward strand.
GCAATGGTTTGTGCTGACAGAGATGTGCCTGAACCGGCTAGAATTCTCATGAAGAAAGGTGCAGAGATTGTTATTATTACAAACTCATGCCCTTTGGTGGGCTTGAACGGCATTGTTCTTGATATGATCAAGGTAAGAGCTTATGAGAATGCAATGGCTGTTGCAGTTTGCAATTACCCGGAGCCTATAGAAGATGGGCATAGCACAGCTTTTTACCCTGATGCTTCCATCGCTGTTCAAGGAGATACAAATGAAGGTGTTTTTATTGCTGAGTATGATCTTGAGAAGATTAGAAGCTATCGATCTACAACAATGATGGGAGATGCTTTTCGTGAAGAAAAATACTTCTCTGAAACCTTAGGTGGAGAAGTTAAGGCACCTTTCAGGAATAGAAAGAACGCCCTTGGGGAGAATCCTCAGCAATATCATAGGAGATAGGGTTATCTATGAGCTGCACACTACTGTATTAAATGCGGTATCTATTATAGATATAGGTACGTATACTATACAAAACAACAAGCCATCACCCGTAATTTATTAGGAAATATTCAATGAAGCAACTCAATAAAATAATGATAACAACCGCTTTGTTATTCATACCCTTCGGTCTGGTTGCTTCATCAATATTAACACCAATGCCAATAAAAAATACTCAGCATGCCATTATGCAATCATTTGCAGACAAGCTCTTAAATAGTAGTAAAAAGCTTAGTGCTGTTTCATTGGCCAGCCAATGCAAGCAATATCGACCAAGTTACGCCTATGCGGGTACATTGAGACTTAAAGGCTCAACGCCAGTTAATCAAAACAGTTTATTTGAGGTCGGCAGCATTACCAAATCATTTGTTTCCGTGGTTATTCTGCAATTGCTGCAAGAAAAACATATTAGCCTTAACACGCCCATCGGCAACTACTTTCCTCAATATAAAAGATGGGGAAAAATAACTATCAAACAACTGCTGAATATGACCAGCGGCATCCCCGGTAATGGCACAGTAAAGCCAACTGATATTTTTAGAAAATTCACTGCTAAGCAATACCATAACTATATTCCCCCAACCAAAATTTTAAACCTCACTTATAAATTGCCACTGGACTTTAAACCGGGCTCGAAATTTGAATATTCAAATACCAATTACACATTACTTGGTGTGCTTATCGGTAAACTTGGCCCACAAGATGGATATGCTGCCGTCGACGCACGCATCATTAAAAAGTTAGGCTTGCAGCACACGTATTTTGTCAAAGATAAACTGGCAGATATTCCCGGCGTCAATACAAAAAACGTGGTGCATGGCTATGACTTTTATCGCAAAGACTCTAAACCTTACCCTTTTCAAAAGTATGGCGAAGATGTGACCGCTTACTCTTTGTCTCCCTTCAACTACAGCGGCGCGATTGTATCCACCCCTGCAGAGATCAACCGTTATATCCATGCGCTCTATACACCAGGTGTGTTATTAGATGCCAAGCAATTTAAACAGCTCACCAGCCTGACATCAACCGCCAATGGAAAATCGTTTAATCCCAAAAAACAGCCAGATCAAATAGGTTTCGGCCTCGGCATTTTTGGTATGTATAATTCCGATCAAAAACAAATGATTTATTTTTATCAAGGTCAAACGAATGGCTATCAATTTATGTATCTCTATGCCCCCAAAACGCAAATGTATCTAAGTTTTGGCATAAATACTATATGGCGTGGTATACTGAATATGAAAAATACTTTTGGGTTATTTGATAAGCTCAATAAGACCTGCGAGTAACTAGAGTAGTGGGGGATAGTTTTAAGATGATTTATCAAACAGAAAGATTAGTTGCAGCTCCATGGCATGAGCTAAGCGTGGTCATGACTATGATAATGAGTATGTTTGGATACAGCGCTTCTGTGACGGCAAAATTGTTGAGGCGCGTGTTTATTATGATGATGTTTTAGTTGATAAAACCATGGGGTAGCTGTGCGGTTATGGGTGCGTTATTAATGATTATTGTTGTTTAAGCGCTGATAGCGTATTTAGGCTGTTTCGTCGATCAAACTTGTATTGTTCGTCTTCACCGTGGGTTTTGACATAGCATAATAATACTTGTATTTGATATTCGCCAATAAACGTATCGCGCCAATGCGGTATTTCTCTGCCGTAAAATACAGCCATATCACCAGGGTTAAGCATGGCATTTACGGTTTCGTTTTGTTTCTTAACGTATAAAGGCCATATATCAGGTGCATTAAATATAATGGGTGTGGTGCCCACCACTGTGCATCCTTTGCGGTCACGGTGTTCATTTAATTTTTCACCGTTTTGATACCAGCGTAAGCGTGAATAACTTGGGTAGAGTGGTTCATTGACAAGCGCTTCAAATAACGGCTGCATTTGCACAAGAAAGCGCTCAAAAAAAGGGTCGCCATAACGAAAAAAAGAATCTTTAACTTGTTTATCGGTGCGCCAAAACTTACTGCTTTTAATTAATTTAAGTGCGTATTGTTGCAAAGGTAAAAGCAGGTTACTATTTACAGCATCTTTAATAATGATGGCTCTTTGTTGCTCTAGCTCATCGATACGTTGTTGAATTAATGTTGTTGTCATGTCAAACATTGATACCTCCTTGATGGCGATATCATATTTCTTAACCTTAAGTGAAGTCAATTGCTAATGAAAATGATTACAAAAAGCTTGACGAAATCAGGGTGGGGGAGTAGTATCGAAAAGTTGAGTATTTTATTAAAAATCAATTGGATACTATACATTTATTATACGTAACTTTAAGTTGAAAGTCAATAGAAATAGAAGGTGAAATATGAAAAATAAAAATGTAATCATCACAGGCGCTACTAAAGGCATGGGTTTAGCAACGGCGAAACATATGCTTAAGTTAGGCGCGAACGTCACCCTGGTGTATAGCAGCGATCAGCAAACAGCTGAAAAGGTCTCAAAAGAACTTGAATCTTATAGAGATAATATACTGCTATTACAGGCTGATATCACTGATCGTGATAATCGCCAACGAATCACCGATCAAACTATTACAACATTTGGCGGTATCGATGTGCTGGTTAACAATGCAGGTGTTGCAGCTAAAAAAGGATTTTTAAAAACCACAGAAGAAGACTATGATCGCGTGCTTGATGTTAATTTAAAAGCGCCTATATTCCTAGCGCAATTGGTTGCAAAGCACATGATAAAGCAAGAGCGCGGTGGTTCAATTATTAATTTCTCATCGGTATGCGGTCATCGCGGTGCCGGAGTTGTTGCCTATGATGCTGCAAAAGCAGGCATTATTCGCGCCACACAAAGCATGGCCAATACGCTTGGAGTCTATAATATAAGGGTGAACAGCATTAGTCCCGGCACACATAAAACGGAAATGAACCGTTCTCACTGGGAAAGTAATTCGGAAATGTTACAAAAAATGAATAATTGCAGTGCCTTGAAGCGTGCAGCCGAAGCCAGTGAAATAGCCGGCACAGTAGAATATCTTGCTTCTGATATGTCGAGTTTTACTACTGGAACTGACATTCTTGTCGATGGTGGTTTTCTAAGTTATTACCCGGGAAGGAACTAATTGACGTGAGTACTTGGTTAAGCTGGAGCTCAGGCAAAGACAGTGCCTGGGCTTTACATCAAATGCAACAAGACTCATCCGTTGAGGTTACAGGTCTTTTTACAACAGTTAATCAAAAGCGTGATAGGGTGGCTATGCACGGTGTGCGGCATTCACTGCTCACACAACAGGCGGCCATGCTTAACATACCACTGCATACTATATATATTCCTGAGCCCTGCGACAACGATACCTATCTAACTACCATGCAGACTTTTATAGAAAAGGCTCAACAAGAACATGTAAAACAGATGGCTTTTGGTGATTTGTTTTTAGAAGATATTCGACATTACCGTGTACAGCAATTATCGCAAACAGCTATAAACCCCGCCTTTCCTTTATGGTTAAAGCCAACACAACAATTAGCGCTCGACATGATAGATGCTGGCGTACAAGCTGTTTTAACCTGCGTAGATACCAAGCAAATTCCAGCTGACTTTATCGGCCGTCAGTTTGATAGGCAGCTATTAGCAGATTTGCCTAACAGCGCTGACCCCTGTGGTGAAAAGGGTGAGTTTCATACATTCGTATATGATGCCCCGATGTTTACTGAGCGCATCAATATTGAAATAGGTGGTACGCATCAATCAGGCCAGTTTTTATTTATCGACTTAACCAATACTATGGCATCTTGTAATCGCGCTTAATCTGCTGTTAACATAACAACACTACAATACTAAATATATAGTAATTGAGGTGATGTATAGTAATGACAATGCAAATAAATAGTACCGATCAATCAGTGAGTTGCGAATCATGTCACAAACATATTGATAAATCTGTTGCACTAGCTGCTGAAGGTGCAGATTATATCCGCTATTTTTGTGGTACCGAGTGCTTTAAACACTGGAATAAATAACAAATTTCACTGATCATTTTTTTCGTACTGGTGATTACAAAACGTTTCTTTAATACATGCCTGCATAATAAGCGCAATAAATAGTGCCGCTGGAAGTATAATCAAAGCATGTTGATAATTATTTACGCTGAAGATACGTTGGCCAGCACTTATATGATCATTCCAGCCCAAGTCAAGCAGCTTGCCTATTAACGGTTCTGATACAGCCCCCAATAATGCGTCGAACATATTAATGAATCCTATTGATGTTCCGCTTAATTTATGTGGATTGATTTCACGAATTGTGGCAAACGATACAAAGAAAAAACCCGAAAAAAATCCAAAAATCAAAAAATCAAAAACAATGTTGCCAACACAAATAGTGGTAGAGTAGGGCTGTATATAATTAATAGAAGCGCCACTAAACTAATAGACGTGCCGATAATCATCACCGGTTTTCTGCGATACATTCTGTCGGATAGCCAGCCAGAGAGCGGTGAACCCATTGCAAAACCAATAAATGTCATCGATACCAAGCCAGCCGCCGCACCGCGAGTAATGAAATATTTTTGCATAATGAACGGTGTACCCCACAGTCCGGCGAAAGCTGAGACAGGCGCAAATGCAAGCCCCGAATACAGTGCGACTAACCATGTCTGTTTGTTTTTGAGTATTAACGCAATGCCAGCACAGAATGTTGTCCAGTCAAGTTTTTCGATAGAAACCTTAGTTGGTGAACACGAAGTATTATCCCGTATAAGCAAGAAAAACAATAATGATAATGCGAAACCGCCGATGGCGAGAAACAGTAAAGCGTTTCGCCAGCCGACATACGATATCAGATACGACAGTGGCGCTTCACCGCCAATGGCGCCCAGCATGGCCATTGACATCATTAAGCCGGATACCAAAGCAAAGCGCTTCGTTGGAAACCACATCGAAATAATTTTCATGGTACCCACCGCTGAAAATGCACCACCGATACCCATCAAGATTCTTCCAAGTTGGGCATATAACAGGGTATTCGATTGACTAAATACCAAGGCGCCCATTGCACAGATACCAATGGCTACACTGATTAAATACCGAGGCCTGAACTGATCAAGCAAAATACCAGCCGGAAGCTGCATAAGTAAATATGAATAGAAAAAATATGCGGCCAGGGTACCTATTGAAGCGCCAGTTAACTTAAACGCCGCCATAAGCTCGGGTAACATAACGGTGGGGGATACTTGTAGCAAGTATTTATAAAAAATAAAACTTGATGCTAAAAACCAACAAAACCAGGGGTATAACTTTACATATCTTCTTTGCATGACAGCCTCAATTCTTTTGTGCGAGTGAATAGTGATGAATTTATGAGTTGTTCTGGCCTGTACTATGCAAAATTCACGCCTGCATTAGCACAGGCTGATAACTCGGACGACGACTGAATTGAGTTGTTGAAATGAGCGATAGAGCCTCATAGCAGGCTGTGCTGCTGTCTCTGAATTAAAACTTGATTGTTTGTTTTGGCTGCTCATTTTTCCACCTTAAGCAATTTCGTAGCGCCTGTCAATATGCCTGTGTAGTATTGAGCTGCAATCACACCGAGGCCGATAAATTCTTTAAGCTTATTTAATAATGCCTTAAGATTATTATCATATAGTATGCTAAATTCTTTATTTTTAGAAAGATAGGTTTAGAAATGCGCTCATCTGATGTGAAAAAGCGAGCTGTAGTCATCGGCGATGGACCAGCCGCGCTAGCGAGCGCAATCATACTAATTAAGTGTGGATACAACGTTACTGTTGTCGGCGAGCGCAATGGAATATACACAAGAACTCAAATATTACGCTTTGCGGCCAGTGACTTTGGTGAGTACTCTGAACATTTTTTTGGTACTGAGCTTGACGACACCACATCAAGCTCAGATATCGCGACATTGACCAGTCAACGTATTGCCACCTTAAAAAACAAAGCTTTTACACGCCCTCCAGCATTACACGCTACGACCAGTGAAGAGCGCCGTTATGCCAATTTTAATAATAGTGATCGCAGTGGTTTCTTTGAATATGAAGATGATTATATTACCATTAAAATTAAACATATCGAGCAAGCCCTGTTTGAGTATTTAAGACAATTAGAAAAAGAAGCGGACAACAGCTGTAATTTTATATTTAAAAAAAGAAAGAATACATTAAACGCTGACGGAACGAGCAAAAAGGATTTAGGCGCAATAGCATCAATTTACCCAGACGGTACTATCGAATTAATAGACGATCTTGCCAATCGTCATTTGATCAAGCCCGACATTCTTATTGTCGCTGATGGAATGGCCAGTGCTTCATCGGGTGTGCTTGCAGAAATTAATAGGGTACAAACCGAAGAGGCCTCTAAATTTCACTTCAGCCCTCATGACGGTTTTTATCGAAAGACACTCAACCCTACGCACACCACCGGTATATATAATGTGAGAAACATAGCACTACCAGGTGCAGGTGTTACCGCGCACCATATTTTGGAGCTGCTGCTAGGGAATATAGACTCACACGAGGCCAGTGAGCTTGAAGCAACGCTCGAAATACCAACCAGCAAAGAGCTCAGAGACTTTGGTTGGCCGCATCATGCTGTGCCAGAATGGCGAATATTACGAGGGAAAAATAATACCCTATATATTGCCACAGAAACTCCAAGTTCACTTCTTGCAATCACCGATTCGGCAGAAAGAAGTGAACGGCTTGAGCGCTGGCATCATTTGATTTTAAGGTATCGGCTGCCCAAAAGCTTGATTGAATTAGCGGGATGTTTGTTTCGAAAAACAAACAAAAAAAACCAGCTAAACTTAACAAGCTTTAGTGTCAAAATTGAAGAAGGACAACATTTAGATAAGCTTGCCTCAACACTCGGCGACACTATGGTCATACCGATGGGCGACGCAGCATTACCTGTCACTCACTATCAATCTGCTACAGGCCTAGACGCTTGCTTTAAGTGCCTACTGAGATTAATGCAATTATTAGGGCGTACATCGATAGACGTCGATAGGGTGGTATTTATTAAAGAATACCTTGCGGGTATTCGGGAGATCATTGCGATAAAAAGACACAGTACGAGACAACTTCAACAAAACCGAATCGATGCTGAGCGTAATGAACGCGAAACCAATGCAAGAGAGTTAAATGGATTATTACGTGTTTACGCTGAGCCTGAAGATGCAACAACGGATAGGGCAGATTTACTTAAGCGTATCCTTGCCATTGTCGATCATGACCCGGCACTATGTTTAGTGATGGATATATCGGTAGGAGATAGCGCAGGTAGAACGGCGTTTGATAAAGCGATTATTTTAGGCATTGAGCCAATTGTAATGACGGTTTTAAATCGCTTAAAAGCGGTTGATGTATTTGGTCCATACTCCTATGATCACAACAATAGAAGATTTGCTCTCGCCATAAAAAGTAACATGATTTCTCCAGATACGCTCAAGCGACTTATGCTTTCAAATGATGCTGTCAATACTCCACTAGAAGATGGTCTCATACCGATGATGCATGCAGCAAGAAATGGAAACGAAGCCGTTATGCGTTTCTTGCTCAATCACAACGCAAATTTAACGACTTGGTCAAGTGGTAGGGTGACCGCAGAAGACCACGCAATAGAGCAGGGCACACTCAATATTTACCATCGTGTTTGTTTAAGTTATCTGCGCGATGAATGTAAAAAATTCGCCGACAAAGGCAAGAGTCCGAGTAGTCTATTTTCACCAATGAGATGTAATGAGGGGTTGATAACAAGGCTCTTGCTGAGAGCCGCGAATGATGACTCGTTAAGTTATGAGCAGCTACAAGAAGTGTTAATGCTGTGTTATCTAGAATGCTTCGATATCATTTCAGACTCTGAGGATGAAGCTGAAGAAGAAAAACCTACGTTAGGTGGTAATACTGCGCGTCTCGCTAAGCTGGCTGATAAATTTACTGTATACGGAGAAACACTTGCAAGTACATCATTTGCCGGATTGGTTAAAAAATACAACATTACTACTGATGATGCTGACGTAAAAAATCCCATTCACACATCACCCCGTTATAACTGATTTTATCATTCTCATCACTTGCTTTACGATCAGGCTTGGTTATTATAAGAAGGTGATAACAAAGCATGATGAGCGATGAGCGATGAGCGATGAGTCAATATAAAAAATTTAAATCTGATGAAGTAAAAGAAAGATTTAACACCTACCCAAAGCATATAAAGAAAAAAATATTATTTTTACGTCAACTCATTTTCGATGTGGCATCTTGTACATCAGGAGTCGGGCATCTGGAAGAGACACTCAAGTGGGGTGAGCCTAGTTATGTAACTTCTCAAACTAAGAGCGGAAGCACTGTAAGAATTGATTGGAAGAAATCAATGCCGAATCAGTATGTTATGTATTTCAACTGCAAAACAACATTAGTTGAAACTTTCAGAGAAATGTATGGCGATCTTTTTACTTATGGTGGTAATAGAAGTCTTATATTCCAAATAGATGATAAAGTACCAGTTGATGAGCTGTCTGACTGTATTGCCATCGCATTAACCTATCACACTAAAAACAACTTGGGAGAAAAGCCATGAAATTTAATCTTTTTGCCTGTAGTGCTACTTTATTTAATAGTGAAAAATCAAGCTGAAGCTGCCTTCGATAAAGTCGACTCAACAAAAACCATGTCGCTTGACAAGCTGGGGGCAGCGCTAAGCTTTTGATCACAGGAACTACTAATATCTCAAACTTGGTGTATTATAATGCTGATAATGGAGACCCAATGAGATCACTGAACCTAGGCATGCTCGCTCACGTTGACGCCGGCAAAACCAGCCTAACCGAAAGGCTACTATTTGAAGCTGGCGTTATTGACAGGTGCGGACGTGTCGATTCTGGTAATACCCATACGGACACGCTCGAATTAGAGCAGCAGCGCGGCATAACCATTCAGTCTTCAGTAGTATCATTCAACCTGAATAAAACAATTGTTAATTTAATCGACACACCCGGTCACGCTGATTTCATATCTGAAGTTGAGCGTGCATTATTTGTATTAGATGCCGTTATTCTAGTCATCTCTGCCGTTGAAGGCATTCAAGCACAAACACGCATACTAATGAACACATTGAAGCAAATGAAAAAACCCGCTTTAATTTTCATAAATAAAATCGACCGCGCCGGCGCGAGATTTGATGCGTTACTTAAAGAAATCAATCAACAATTTGATATCCTTGCTGTGCCCATGGTGCAAGCGCTGAATATTGGCACGCCCGACGTGACCGTTAAACACTTAACCATAAAAAACAGTGACTATCACACCCAACTATTAGAAACACTCACTGCTAACGATGATCCATTTTTAGAAAAGATCTTAGCTAATGATTTATTAGTATCTAAAGCCGATTTTTTACAACAGTTATTTACTCAAACATCGGATGCCAAATTATTCCCCGTCTATATGGGTTCTGCCATCACTGGGATCGGTGTCAATGAAGCCTTTATTGGCATTGAGCATTACCTTCCTTCGCGAGAACCTGACAATAAGGCTGCACTTTCTGGGACGGTATTTAAAATCGAACGGAATGAACACAATGAAAAAGTTTTTTATATAGATCTGAGATCAGGCCAACTGGAACTGCGTAATCCAATAACGCTTTATCGCGAATCAGACACAGATAAGCCAACCTTTACTGAAAAATTTTCCAGTCTTCATCTTTTCGACAATGGTAATCTTGATAGCGTCCAAATAGCGAGCGCTGGGCGTATTGTTCAAGCAACCGGATTAATTTCAGCCAAAATTGGCGACACGCTGAACAAACAAGATACCCAACTATTTCAAGCAATGTTTTCAAGGCCATTACTTGAAACCACGGTATCAACTGACAACCCTGAAAATCGTATAAAACTATTTAAAGCCTTAAAAGACATAGCTGAGCAAGATCCTCTGGTGTGCTTACAAAAAAACAGCCATCAAAATTCCATACATATTCACTTATATGGCGAAGTGCAAAAAGAAATTCTGCAACAACGCCTCGCAACTGAGTATGGCCTTGAAGCACTTTTTAGCAAAACTACTATGATGTGTATTGAGCGCGTCAATAATCCAAGTGAAGCAGTCAACATCATGGATTTGCATAATGCACCCTTGGAGTTTTATGCAACACTTGGCTTTCGTATTGAACCAGGGAAAACAGGCTCCGGCATTCAGTTTGATATACAAGCGCAGAAAGGAAAGATTCCTAAAGGTTATTTTTCCGTCATTGAAGACAGTGTTTATCAGTACTTAAAAACTGGCTTACACGGATGGTCGATATCAGATTGCATTGTGACAGTAATTGAAGCTGGTGTATGTCCACTAAGTATTGCACCACACTTTCGTCAATTAACGCCTATTTTATTGCAAGAAGCTTTAGAAAAAGCAACGACGCGTGTTTGTGAACCCTACAGTTATTTTGAATTGGATATGCCTTTAGATTTAATGAGCAAGATGCAGATCATGCTTTCTGATTACGCTGCAAAAATTCTAAACGGTACTGCTGTGGGAGAGCTATATCGAATCAAAGGTGAGGTTTTCACGAAACACCTTCATGAACTGCAAACAATATTACCTGGACTAACACATGGTCGTGGTGTATTAACGTCACACCATGCAGGTTATCGATAAGAAGTGTAAAAAAAGAGGAGCGGGGATCTAATCCCAGCTGTGACAAATAAGATATAATATATTTTTGCAGCGAGGACAAAAAAAACGAGTACCAACACATCCTGGCGAAATATGGCTAAGGCAAAAAAAGAAGAATTAATATCATGACTCGGTTCCATCATATTTGAGTACGCTAAGCGGTGTGTATACAACCAGCTGTACAACTGTCTTGATCCCAGGTTATGAGGTTATAGAATAAGCCGTGATAAATCCTCACACCAAGGTTATCTATCATTCTAATCAATATCACTTAATTTAAAAAGATAATTTGTCACGCTGACTTAAAATTAATACAATTACGCCGGTATATTAAACACATTAAATTGAGGACAGTATGAAAACTATTAAAATTCTAGGTTTAAGCAGCGCGTTAATGTTTTTATCAGCCACTACATTTGCTGGTGTTAGTAATTATTTTATGATGATAGAAAATTATGCTAAAACAGACGCCTCTATCAAAACAGGGATCTGGGCGAAGTTTACCCATATACGAGCTTACTGTGATCCAGCACATCCACGACCTGATGCGCTACCAAAGTTAGAGGATAACCCTATTGGAGCTACTTTTGATTTGCTTACCAATTCAGCAGTAGGGCATAGCTACCAAACTCCATTTTTTATCCCTCAAACGATTTCACCTAATGGTGACCATACGATTGATTGCTTTATACAAGGGCAGTACTTTCAAGCACCACAAAAGCCAGGTGACGATAAAATCAATCACTATGCAAATTTAGGTGAACTTAGATTTACATTTAACCCGGTGACTCATGGAATGAAAATTGAAAAAAATACTTTAGCTCAAAAAAGCTGGAGATTCTTTAGGTTATCAGAGCTTAAGCTACCAACAGTGAATGATACAACTGTTACTATAAAATATGGAAACTAATCATATCAATGAAACTCTCAGCGTAACTTAGTTGAGAGTTTTAAATGGAGTATGAGTAGAAATTTATTTCAAACCGTGAATGGTGGTAATCTAGAAGAGGTGTGAATGATGTATAGAATTTTTAGAGCAATTTCATACTATATGAATGGTGAAAACTCAGCTAATACAGCAGAAGAAAAAGACCAACTAAAATCTTGTATCACAGAATCTGGTTTATTCTTATCCGAATACATGCTGAAACGGGATCATGATCGAATAATTCGAGAACATTCTCGCAGTGTTGCCAGTTACTACAGTACGCATCCAATCAGTCAACTTAAGCCTACTGAGGAACTAGAGATGGAACCAAAGGTGAAGATCTGGTCACAGCACCGACATTGGTATTGAGCTAATCTTTGTAATGATTAGAAGCTTACTGGATCAATATGCGCATAAATACCAAAAAAGGCACAAAAAACTTAGATTCAAATTTCTAACGCAACTTCTGTATATATGATGAACACGATATGATA
>JARGOB010000027.1 GCA_029212925.1 Coxiellaceae bacterium
TGTCACTGCTTTGCGTTTTAATACGTTGCTTGAGTCACAGCTAGTACATTTCATGCTCATATCCAGGTAGAGGGTTGCACTATATTATATAACCATCACAGGTCTATGAGCGTTAATGCTGTTTAGCGTACTGAGGTGTGATAGAACCAAGCCAAGCTCTAAGCATGCCTCTTTTAGGGCTTTGTAAAATCTGAGTACAAACCTGGGTGGTATAATAGTGCATTGCTCGCTATTTAATAAGGAAGATCAAAATTAACTGCCCGCATTGCGACTCCAAATGTACATGAAAGCTTAAGTTGAAAACAAGGCTGGGTTATTTGCAATTTCGTTGCCGTGATTGCGGTAAACAATTTAATGAGCGTACCGGCACACCTTATAATTGTATTGAATGGCCAACAGAAGTGGTGACGTTTGCTGTTTACCTATCGCGAATTTAGTTGCATAAGAGCTTCTGATAAAGCAGTGGGCAGCTTGATAGGTACTGAGTTTTTACAAAGCCGGCTTACGGATTTAGTTTGTTTGCAAAATCAACTAAACTGCTTGAGCCATTGGGTGCTGCCAATGATCTTCGTAAGCCTCATCGCTGGTGGTATAGAAATTTAAATTACCAAATGCGCGTATTAACGAGGTGTGTTGGCGCCCGCTAAACAGTAACTTCGGTGCGAAATGTTGTTTCACTTGATTGCTGGCTAAAACATAGTCAGTGTGATAGCGCTGTGAGAACAAATTGATTTCTTGTCGAATGCTGCCATTGCTGGTCCATTGATGGCTGCTGCTAACGTCAAGCAATTCACCCCAGAAACTTAAATTTTCTTCTGCGTTTTTATGGCACTGTTCTAAGAAAGCAACCATCGAAGGCAATGCAAAGCAGTGCGCAGCAACAAATGGTTTGACATGCAATAAGTCGATTTGATTCACATTGGTCATCTGCTCAATTGATTTGATGACTGAAGAAATCTGGATGGTTTGGTCTTTTGGAAGGTTATTGGTCAAGATCAGTAAGCGGCGATTTTCCATTTTTCGGTCCTCAAAATCCATGTCGGGGGAACTAACTACACTACTAGGAATAGTCACTGGTGAAAATACGGACTTATGCGAGGAGGCTTATAGAAAAACCCTAGAGCACCCAAGCGATATGGTTAAGGGTTTCAAGGGCGATATATAGGGTGTTTACCGCAATAGATGGGTCAGTTGACAATGCTTTTTTACTGCGGTTTACTGTCTGAGGGTCAGCAAAATTCATGCTTTTAATAGTAAATCGTGGGAGTAAATATGTCGCGAGCGCTACCGGAAGGCGCAAAATTGAGTTCTCGTTTTAAAGCATCGCGTGATGAGGCGGAGGCTGAGTGTAAAACTCGAGCGATGTTAGAGCACATGCCACCGGTTATTAGGTCTTCAGGTCATACGACATCGGTTAGTTATAAAGTGCCTAATGTTTCAGGTAAGCCGATTAATCCGTGGTTGAATAAAACATTGCATTATTTTTGGGCAGCGGCGGTGGAAGCCACGCTCACACAAATGCATCGTCGTTTTGATCCACGTATCATTCCAAAGTCCAGAGCGTTATATGATGCAATCCGTCATAGAACGGCGTCGAGCGATACCGCTTCCGATGCGTCCAGTGTGACGGCTTCTGTTGATTCACTTGGCTCGCCAACGAGTGTTGCACCACCAGTTGCTAGTGGGTCGTCACGGTGTGCGGTGAAATTGTTTCCAAATTTCGAAGATTTAACCAGTTTTCTAGATGCTACAACCGCCTTGTCGGAAGAAAAGTGCGCCTATTTGCAACGCGTGCATGGGATTGATGCCGCTGAATTCGCGACATTAACGCCGTTACAGCAGCAAATAAAGTTTTTGGTGTATGCCGGTTTAGGTAGAGCGTTAGCCTTATCGTATTATTATGAGGAAGAAGACGCGCATCGTGGTAATTTTGCCGTTGTTTACGATGAACAAACCTTAGCCTCAGGTGAAGTGGTTAAGCACTACCGCGTGGTCCGTATTGACTTTGATCGCAGTGCTTTTGGTGTGGTTGGTCAAGATGATTTGGCTGGGCCGCGTAAGGCATTGGGCGTGGTGGTTCACGCTGAGGCGCACAAAACGTATAAAATAGATCCGGCCGATGTCGAAAATTTTCCTGATTTGAAACACCAAGACCCGTGGTATTGGCCAACGATATCTCGCACTATTGCCAGTGCAAATTGTTATTCGAAAGATGTTGTTGAGGCCATGAAGGCGCTTAAGGATGATGAGTTTTTTCGTGAGCAAGTGTTCGATGCTTGGACACAAATTGTGTTAACTGATGATAGCGATTGGCACAAAGATATTGTGCGCCATATGCCTGAGTGTGATAAATCGACTGGGTTGGCTGAGCGACTGTATCAGCATTTTTCCAGTCGACGTTTAGCGCTATTTAAGGCGTTAGTGCAGAGCCCTGCTTATAATCGTTGGTGGTATGGTTTAGATAAAGCAAAAGTCAGAGCGTTGTGTAATCGCATGGAGTTATATGGCAGCCATTTAAAACCGCGTTGGGAGACGCATGCTACCAACATGGATTTAGCTAGACAGCATTACTGGGTGATGGGTTGTAATATTGCCAAAAAAAGTTTTGAAGAAGGTATTTATAATTTAGAGCGTTTGATTCGGGGCATGCCGCTATTACGTAAAGATGCTGAAGGTGACCCTTTGGCCATCCGATTAATCGATAAAACCTATGATGCATTGCTGACAATTCGTCAGGTCTATCATGAGCACTTTACGCCATTATTTGATTTAGCCAAAAAAAAATTAAAAACCGACGATAGGGCGCAACAAGACATTAGTCCTGAGGATATAGATAAGTTTGTGGTGTTGTCTGATAACACCTTAAGAGATGTTCTGGATGTGTGTGGTAAGCGAGTGAATGCCAGTGGTCAGGTGTCGGCAAAAAGGAGTACTACAGAGCTGCAGTTAACCGATGGTCTCAATACCGATTTGCTGCACATGACGGAACACTTCTCTAAAGGCATCCATAATTTGCGTCGTTGCCAATATTTAACCGGCAATGTTAAGCCGACATTAGCTGGAGGTCGGTGGGGAGTGGCGAGTATTTTTTACCGTCCAGATGAAGCTGAATTTGTGTTGGTATCGAAAAGGGCTACTCAAGATGAGCTATTAGCAGCACTAATTGAAATGACGATAACCCGATTGCAGCAAGTTACCAATAAACAAGCCATTATTAAGATGTACTACAGGCATATGCTACGCCATGAAAAAGCGAATACTGGTTTAGTGGCTGGCGCATTTAGATTATTCAGTAGTTATTATGGCGGTAAAGCGCCTTATAGAGTGCAAGCGGATTATGGTCGCTTGCAAGCCAGTGAATCCGGTGATGCATTAACGCGGGCGTTAACGCAGGCATTATCTGTTGGTGATTGGGGTGAGGATTCATTTAATACCACATTCGTGTTGGACTTATTGCGCCAACAACAAAGAATTATTGCTTACAGTAATGCGGTGGGGCAGGTACGCCATGGTTTGGTGCGGGCTGAGTTAGCTTGTTTAGATTTGCCGGTGATCGCTAATGATGCTAAAGCGGCGCAAGCCTTTCGTAATACATTGCAACATGCTATTGAAGGGCGATTATATGCTGGCACCATAGCCAGGCCAGTAGTGGGTGATGACAGTTGGCAGGAAGTGGCGGTTGTGCCGGGCGCTGCCGGAGTGGGATGAAAATTAAAAAAAAGGCGACACAGTCTGCCGGAGTGGGATGAAAATTAAAAAAAAGGCGACACAGTCTGCCGGAGTGGAATGAAAATTAAAAAAAAGGCGACACAGTGGTCGCCTTTTAATGCATTTGCTAACTTAGAAGTTATATTGTAAACCAGCAGTTGCACCGTACATAGCAGGTACGCTGTTACCACGTTTAGTAGTAGCAAAACCTTGTACGTTCAATGATACGTTTTGAGTTAGGTTATAACCAACACCGGCACCAAAGTAAGGAACGATTGCACCTGATGATTGATCAGGGTTATCGATACCAGTAAGGCTTGTAGTGTGAGTGTGGGTATAAGCCGCACCTAATTTACCGAATACGTTAAATTTATCGTTGAAAGGGTAGATACCTTTAGCGACGATATCGAAGATACGGTTTTGATTAGCAGTTGTACCTTGATCTATTTTAACGTTAGGCATTTGCGTGTAACCAGCTTCAACAGCCCAGTTTTTAGTGAACTCATAACCAGCGTTCGCACCCCAAACAAAACCTTTGTTTTTAGTACTGATGTTGTTACCAGTATCTACGTCTTGCATTGTAAGGTTTGTTTTACCGTAACCAACGTTACCACCAACATATAGACCTGATAGTACGTTGTCGTTTGCAGGAGCTTCTACGCCACCAGCAACCGCTTCCATTGATAATAAAATAGCTGCACTTCCTACTACACCTAGCATGACACGTCTTGATATCATAACTTTTCCTCTTTCGTATTGTTTATAAAGAAGACAATGGTAATCTTTTAATCAGGCATGTCAAATAAATTGATGAAATAATGCGCTTAATCGCGCAAAATGATCAGTTGGTGGCCAGCGAAAAGCGCGTAATGAAAATAACGTACGCTCTTATTCGATGGTCTCGAGATGGATGTCGTGAGCATAGATCATCGAAATAATCTGAGCCAAACTGCGCGACTGTAGTTTTCGCATAATATTTGAACGATGTAGTTCGATAGTTTTAATCGACAGCTCTAAATCAGCGGCAATGACTTTATTGAGTTTGCCGGTGACCAGCTCTTTTAGCACTTGTCGTTCACGTGTTGTTAGTTGATCAAGGCGCTCCATTATATGATTGCGTTCGGTTGATGACTGGCGACGTTGTGAATCGTATTCAATCGCGCGGTTAATGCAGTCGAGTAGTTCTTGGTCATTAAAGGGTTTGTTTAAAAACTCTAACGCGCCGGCTTTCATCGCACGCACGGCCATGGGTACATCGCCGTGACCAGTAATAAAGATGATAGGAATTTCAATATGGTTTTTATTTAATTGTTCTTGCAATTCTAAGCCGCTCATTTCAGGCATGCGTACATCGAGTAGTAAGCAGCCATGGCCGATATCTTCGTAATTATCTAAAAATGCTTTAGCACCCGGATAGATTTTTACTGCAAAGCCAACTGACTCAATAAGCCAGCGTAAAGATTCACACATGGCGGTATCGTCGTCGACTACGTGGATAATGGCATCATTGCTCATGGCTTTGTCCTCAGTTAGGTTCATTGTTTATGGGTAAAGTAATTCGAAAGCAAGCGCCTTCTTTGGGTGGTGGTGTGGCGGTAATTCGACCACCGTGCGCTTCAATAATGGTTTGGCTAATGGCGAGACCAACACCTAGGCCTTCTTCTTTCGTAGTAAAAAACGGTTGGAAAATGTGGCTGAGTTCGTCATTTTTAAAACCGGGGCCGAAATCATGGATTAAAATTTCAATATCGGTATCGGTTGGCATGCTGGTTTGGATATAGATACGACGTTGATCAGCTTCAAAAGTCGACAGAGCATCTATCGCATTTTTAATGACATTAACTACCACTTGTTCTAATTGTATTTTATCAGCTTGGATGGTGACTAAAGTGCGAGACATTTTTTTACGCAAAATAATGTCGTGTTGACTGATTTCGGGTTGTAAGAAGCTGATGGATTCGCGCACGACCTCATTGATATCAGTTTCGGTTTGTTTCATTTCGCCTTTTTTAGCGAATCGACGTAGGCGTAAGATGATTTGTGCCGCGCGTTCGGCTTGTTTGCTGACTTCTGTGATGGCGGGTATCAATGAGTCGGGGTCGGCATTTTTGGAGTTAAGGCGACGGATACAGCCGCGGGTATAATTAACAATGGCGCCGAGTGGTTGATTGATTTCGTGAGCGATACCGGCGGTCATTTCACCTAAGGTATTCATGCGTGCGGCATGTGCTAATTGTAATTGATGTTGACGCAGTTGTTTTTCGACTTGCTTGTTTTCGGTGAGATCACGTGCAAAAGTTAATAGGGCAGGTTGACCATGGTAAGAGAATGCAGAACCGGTAACAATTTCAACGGGTATCACTTGACCATCTTTGCGTATCACGGCGATTTCTGCATTGACTTGGGTATTCAACACAAGCTTTTCTTTGAAGTGATTAAGCATTTCGCGGTAGTCGGGGTGGATGACGTATTTCACTTTGAGTTTATATAATTCTTTTTTGCTGTAACCGACCATTTCTAAGAAGGCGGGGTTACACTCAAGGAATTGTCCGCTGGGGCTTAAGATGATGATGCCATTCCATGCGGTTTCGAATACGTTGCGGTGCATCTCTTCGGTTTCGCGTTGCAATTGTTCGGTTTGTTTACGTTTGGTGATATCACTAAAGATCTCAATGGCGGCAATTTTTTTGCCGTGGTCATTACAGATGGCGCTTGAGCTCACCTGCATATGTGCGGTTTCATTGTGTTGATTGACGTAGCGAATCTCTTCTTTATCGACCACTTCACCGCTTTGTAAAGAACGAATAATGGGCCAATCATTGGCTTTATAGCGACGGTTGTTGCTGCGATAGGCTTTTTTCGGATGATAGTGGTGCACGGGTTGTTTGGCTGTAGAGGAAGTTGGCCAAAAATTATTGGTTTGGTTGTTAGAGAAAATAATGCGGCGTGATTTGTTGTCTGCAATCATAATACCGGCTGGAATGCTTTTCAGTGCGGCTTTGAGTAATTGCCGTTCGTCCTCAAGGGTTTCGATGATTTGTTTTTGTTGTGACAGTGATTGGCGAAGTTTAGCAATTTCGCGATTGAGTTCGCGTTTTGATGCTTGAATGTGTTGCTGGTGTTGTTTGACCTTCGATTCAAACTCCGCCAGCAGCTTTTTATATTCTTGATTTTGTTGTTTGATCGCATCCATGCTATCACACCGTTTGTTGTCATCTGCTATCTGTCATCCCGGACTCGATCCGGGATCCAGTCTTACAGCGCCATTAAAACTTCCGGGTCACTGCTAAGGTCTTGATACAGCTTATCCAGATCAGCCTGCGATTCGGCATGCACGGTAACGGTTAAAGCTAAATAGTTACCATCCTTGCTGATGCGTTCCGACAAGTCGCTTTGTTTGGTATCAGGGTAGTGTTTTTGCACGTGGCTTAATACCGCTTGTTTAAAGCTGTCTTGCTGTTTTCCCATCACCTTTAACACAAAGTCACAGGGGAATTGTATAGGAGAAGAGTGTTGTTGTACATCTTGATCAGACACGAGAACCTTC
This sequence comes from Coxiellaceae bacterium, assembly GCA_029212925.1. Lineage (GTDB taxonomy): Bacteria > Pseudomonadota > Gammaproteobacteria > Coxiellales > Coxiellaceae > JARGNX01. The sequence continues at coordinate 7,256 of JARGOB010000027.1, forward strand.
CATTATTGTTTGACGGTAGTATTGTATCATTTTGCCCCACAAAGGTCCCGCTTTTCCGTTGCCAATGGTGTGATCATCGACTTGCACAATTGGACAAACCTCTTTGGTGGAACTGCTAAGCCACACTTCGTCAGCATCGAGCACTTGTTGTTTATCTAATAAGCATTCTTTTACCGTGATGCCATGTTGTTGTGCACCTTTGATAACAAAGCGGCGTGTAACACCATTCAATATGTGTTCATCTGCTGGGTGCGTCATCAATGTGTTGTTTTTTACAACAAAAACATTGCTGGTACTGCCTTCAGTTAATTTGCCATCACGAAATAATATGACTTCTACCGCACCGGACTCTTTGGCTTGGTGTTGCATGATGGTGTTCACCTGTAGTGCGGTTGACTTAATAAAGCATGTTTCACGTCTGATATCGATTTGAGTGATAACTTTTTTACCTTTTTTGTAGGCATCCATATCGATCGGCGGTAATTCAGTAACATAGGCAAATACGGTGGGTTGCGTGTCGTTTTGCCAAGCGTGCAGCCGTTTGGTTTCAGTGCCGCGGCTTACTTGCAGGTAAATCGAGTGGTTATTTTGGGTCGCATTGTTGCGTTGCAGTAATTGTTTAAACACATCATGCCATTGATCGGCGGTTAATGGGCTATTGATGTGAGTGGCTTGTTCGCCTTGATGTAAACGCTCAATGTGTTGTTGCTCACCAATTAAACGACCATCGTACACAGGGATGACTTCATATAAAGAGTCACCAAATAATACGGACCGATCCATAACGGAAATTTTTGCTTCGTCTGCAGGGACGTATTCGCCGTTTAAATATACAATGTTCATGTTGTCTCCTGGATAATTAGCATAATTATTATGTAGTGGTCGCTATCAAGGTGCACAGCGTACCCATTTTACTTCATGGCTCGCTTCGTTCCACTACGCTGCGCTTTACTTCCGTAAAATGGGCACCCTATACCCCTTGAAGCTATCACCCAGCTTAATTCAGCTATTTATCCATGAGGGACGTCGGCCCTACCTTGTCATCCCGGACCCCGATCCGGGATCCAGTCAAAAAGTTACGCCTTAAACCAATTATGAAAAAATTGCGCAATATGGTCGGTCATGCGAGTCCATACGCCACCGCGCGGGTCAGCTTGCAGCGCAACCAATGGCATGGTGCTTAGCTTTTTGCCATTCAATGTGATTTCCACTTCGCCATATGATTGACCTGCCATTACCGGTGCGGTTAATTTAGGTTGCAGTGTCATATCGGCTTTTAATTTTTTATAACTGCCGGTGGGGATAGTGACATACAGGTCATGTTTCAAGCCCATCGGTGTGGTTTTGTTTTTACCCAGCCAAACTCGTGGGTTAGCGACGGGTTGGTTGGCGCTGAATAGTTTATGTGTTTCAAAAAAGCGGAAGCCGTAATTTAATAACGCTTGGCTATCGTTAATGCGAGCGGGTTCAGTGGGTGCGCCCATCACAACCGACAACAAACGGGTGCCATTACGAATACCGGAAGACACTAAGCAATAACCAGCTTCTTTGGTGTGGCCGGTTTTAATACCATCAAATGAGGCATCGCGCCATAATAAGCGGTTACGGTTGGGTTGTTTGATGTTGTTATAGGTTAACCATTTTTGTTTATACCAGCCGTAATATTCTGGGAAATGGGTAACGAGCGCGCGTGCTAAGATCGCCATGTCGTGTGGTGTTGAGTAGTGTTGTGGGCGAGGTAGACCGGTAGAATCGACATAGTGGGTATCTTTCATGCCGAGTTGCTGTGCGGCTTGATTCATTAATTGCGCAAACATTTCTTCGTTGCCAGCGACAAATTCAGCTAGCGCTGTGCAAGCATCATTACCGGAATCAACAATCACACCTTTAATAAGATCACCTACGGGCACGAGGCTGCCGGCTTTAACAAACATGCGTGAGCCACCGGTACGCCAAGCGCGTTCGCTGATGCGTACTTTGTCATCGAGGTGAATGCGGCCGGATTGCAGGGCTTGTGACACTATATATAAGGTCATCATTTTGGTTAAGCTGGCGGGTTGCATGCGCTCATTCATGTTTTTTTGCGCAATGATGTTACCGCTTTGCGCATCCATTAACACAAAGCCTTTGGCATTGATGTTAGGGGCCGGGGGTGTGATCGTCGGCGCGACTGCTACGGGGCTGCTTACCACCGCATGGGTTTGTGATTTGTTGGGTAAGGAGTTCACTAAAGGCGTGGTAGCCGGTGCTTTAGCGGCTAAGCTAAATGCGCAAAGGGATGAGGCAGCTAATGTGCTAATCAGCTTTAAAGTAATGCTTTTCATGGGGTTGTATTCCGTTCAGTTGCTCAGTTCAATCTGGCACCAATGCTAACATAACTGGCTTGGTTGTGTACATGTTTGCTGACGATAGCAGTTATCGATGGCATCAATGGCGGTTGACTGATTTAGCTGTTTCTATAATAATAGAAATTTGCTTGCTGGGTGCTAAAGTGGTACTATGGACGTACATTTTGTACATATATTTAAGACTAATTTAAGGTAAGAAAGCATGCGACAAAACAACGTGAATTTTGTAGATTTTGATAGAACATTAACCAAGCGTCATACGATAACAACAGCCCCCTGTCGTTTCTTTGGTGCCGACTATTTTCCAGCTGAGCAATTAACGGTTGAAGCCCAAGTTAAACTCGGCTATGGCGAGTCTGAAGATAATTTGAAAAACGATATCCCGTCAGGCTTAATTCAGTTGGGTGGCGACACCATATCTGCTGTGGCAACGTTTGGTAATAACCACCCCTATATTGCTGGTTATGTAGCGCGTCAACTAGGTGTTGGCTATGAAAGTGTAAAGCTAACAGATATGGTTTTTGAGAAGAATGATGGCGGCGCTGAAGCCCAATTTGCAACAGCGGTTTATGACGTTGAAGGTTTAGATAAGCCTTTATGCATTTCTCATATACACGCTCCAGGTAATAGCGCAGAAGCCTATAGGGCATTTGTAGCTCAATTTGAGGCTGTTGACGGTGTAGGTAAAAACCAGCAGTTAACTCACTTAAAAGCGGTTATGCTAACGCGAGCTCTTTGCAGTGACACCGATGTATATGCGCTTTATGATGACTCTGAGAGGAATTGCGCTAAAGCGATCGCGCTTGATTTTATCGATAGTGCTTACCAAGTTGATGGTGATAATGAAGCATTTACAGTCGCTCGTTTATTCGAAGCGGTTGCTTTAGCAGCGTCTGAGCCGGTAGCCGATGTTGCACCAGCGGCAATGCCTTTACCAGCTGAGACCGATATAGCCACAGTGAATAGCGTGACTGCAGAGTTAGTGGCATATTCAAGTACACCTACGCCGATTAATAGAGATCAAGCTGAAGAGTTAGCGCGAGCATTTCCAGGTCGTCCTATTATGCGCTATTCATCAAACGCTGGAACTATGGTAGCTACTTACTTAAATGCCGCGGGAGTGATGATGCACGATAAGCTTTCAGGAGCGATTGAAAGTGATATTGGTCGGTTTAATTCAGCAGCTGCTGTGATTGCTTATGTGCAGGAAGCATTGGGTCAGTCAGTTGTTAGGCCAGATGAGGTTGCGTCATATGCTTTGGCTAATGCAAGGGCTAATATCAGTGCATTAATGGCTGGGATTGGAAGAGGTGATGCAATCACAGTGGCGCCATGCTACCCAGATCAACTGATAGTGAGGCCAAGTAGTCAAGCGGGTGCTTTTGCCATAACGGTTTTTGCGAGCGGCGGTGCTGAGGGATCCAGCGTACAACATGTGCTCTTAAGTGCTGATAATATTCAAGCTAATATTGATCGACTGCAGACGGCGGCTGGTGCAAAAGCTTTTATATCTGAGGTGTGCGCGGGGCGTACTGAATTTGTAACATCTGCCATGGCGCAGGCGGCATTGAATCCAGATCCAGCACCTGTTCCAGCCCATACAGCAGCGGCGGGAGGCATGTTTGCGCCTGCTCTTGCACCGGCAGTTGCTACAGACCCTGCTGCAGTGGCTGAGGATTCGGCTGATTCAAGTCAAGACCCAAGACAACCAACGTTTCATTAATTTATTCACATAAATTTTTAACCACGTCACCGTGAAGCAAACGGTGACGTGGCTATGTTTTGCTTTGCTGATGACTATAAGATTATGTTAATAATATTCGAATATAATAGCAATATAGTCTAATGGTATTGTATAGGTAAGCTAATGAGAGATCGTGAGATACTGCAGCATCAAGCGGGTGGTGGTGAAGACCCTTCTGCTTTAACTGAGGCGTTGTTGTCGGGGGATTATGAAGCGGCACGTGAATTGATGGCTGGGACCGTAAGTTCTCATGTGATTGAGTCGGAACCACTGGCTGAAGGGCCATCACAGAAAAACCTGGCGTTGCAACATGTCGAATATATTTTTCAGTGTGCATTACAATGCGAACAGATCAGTGTTGATCGTTATGGTGAACGCTATGCACCGAGGAATTATGAAGCAGGGAGACCGATTGAATTTGCTTTAGAAAATAAAGGCGATGGTTTAGTGATTGCGCATTGCCCGAATGGCCGCCATTATAATTTATCCGCCGCATTAAAGCATGCCAATTTTGCTTATTTTATGTTGCAAGACGATGATCATTCATTGGAAATGATTAGGCTGTGTGAGGAGCGGTTGGGATATGTTGATGGTGGTGTTGGCAATCCGGCCGATACGCTGGAAAACTGTATTGAAGGTATGCCTGTATACCAAGTAGAGCAGCAGGCGATTCGTCAATATAGTTATACTAGTTTTGTGTCGATGAATGCGTTGCTGCGTGCACAAGCTGTAGAGCTGTCTGATTCTAAATTAGAGAAAACCTTTATTAATTGCCTGTTGGCTATCAGCGGTACCAATAAAAATATTCATATCAAAGACGAGGAAAGTAAACGTGTGTTAACGCGTTATGAAAATGAAGTGCCTGATGAAATGACGCAGCGCATGCAAACGGCGAATCAATTACTGTTACGTTCAGGGTTGTTAAGCTTTTCAGAAAAAGAGATCAATACGTTTAATAAGCGTAGCAATAAAATTGTACTGCAAGATGTGAACGCCAGCAGCATTGCCGGTATTTCAGCGCACCCGGCAGAGGGTGAGGTGTTGGTTCAGCCGGCTTATCTGCGTTTTACGTCGTATCAATCTAACCCTAAAAATACCTCGCAGGTATATCATGCGCAAGTGGTCACCGGTGTGGCGACAGAGTATGTAGACGAGTATTTTTTAGAGCTAGCTATGCAGGATGCATTTCATATTCTACAGCAGCCATATAAAGAAGGGGCTGATAGTCGGTTTGGTGTGGCGCGTCATAATCATGCGCTGGCACATCATGTGCGGGCGGCTATTTTAATTGATCCAGTGGTAGATTATTTTAAACAACATGCAGCATCAGAAGCGTTTAGGCATTTTTGTTATCAGTTGACGCCTGAAGAATTACAGATAATGAAGGTTATGATGATCTTTTCAAAAACGGGCAGGGAGTCTGAAGCGAGCCCGGCCAGCATCAAAACCTATATGCGCTATCAACAGGCTTCAGCTGACAATTTGGCACGGTTTATGCGTGAGCATATGCATTGCGATGAAGCCAAGATTGCTTATTACTGTGAGATTATGATTAATATGGGTAACCCACATTATCCTAGCTTGGTGACTGGTGCAACCGAGCAAGAAAAAAATCATAAGCTCTATATTAATCATATGACCGCGTTGGCGCATAAATTAGATTTGCCTCGTGTCTATTCTGAGGATGGATACAATCATTCGATGTCGGGTTATAACGGTGAAGAGCAAGTTGGCACGGGTGCGGTATTTGTTCTTGCGTCTGAGGAGCAAAAAACATCACTTGAAAAAATGGAAGTGATGGCGATGTCAATGTTGAAAGCAACCGGTGATAATTTATGTTTTGTTAAACACGGTGTTGAACGAGGAACGTATGACACAGAGCAATTTATCAAAAGCAATACGAATATTGATCATTGCTGGAAGCAATGCCAGTGTGCCTACCTAAAAGTGCTGGATAGGTATTCAGCACAGCGTGAAAAATTGGATCAATTGCATCGGTTCATGGATGACAATGACCGGGTGAAGATGGTGCAGCAGTTATTTGGTTTGCAACCCAATGAGCGTATTAAGTTTCGTCAAGTGTTTGGTTATTCGGTATTGTCAGCGTTAATTCGTTCAGAGCATGATTACCACCTTGTGGTCACGTCGTATCTAGCATTAATAGAGTGCACAAGGGCAGACATTATTGCTGCTTATAAAGAGGCGATTAATCATCATAAACCGGCCATTGCGTTACAGTTGCTGCCATACTTGCCTGCGGATACGGCAGATTCGCGGCAGTATTCTGCTGTATATGCGGAATTTGCTGGTGTATTTACAGTGTTTCATGCGCTGCATTACTGTTTTGAGTATGGGTTTGAGCAGGCTGTATTTGATGCGTTAATTGACAAGATATCTGTTGAAGACCTTGCGTCACCACATCGTTCGGATGCCTTGTTGCTGGCGGCGATAAAATCAGATTGTTCTGTAGCACTTATTGAGCGGCTTATGGCAAAGGGTTGTGCATTGCGGCCCGCTATCCTCATGTTTGCTTTTGAGCATGATGCCAATGATGAGGTGTTATTGTATTTCGCGCGTACGGCGCCGATCGAGCTCTCTAATAAAAAATTCTTCTTAGTGGCTGCTAAAGAGGGACGCTCACCGCCTATTGTTGCTGCATTAAGTGAGCGACTGGGTAAGTCGCTTGATCCCATTCAGATACTGTTGGGTGACGGTATGCCAATTGGAATTTTACCGGCTGATGTTATAGTGTTGGCATTGCTACACTTTCCTTCGCAATGTGATGCCATACTTGATGAGCTGTCGACGCGTGGCTATGATTTTGCCGGTGATTTACGTTCTAACAATAATGTATTGTCCCAAGCTATTTTGATGAGGGCTCCTATTGCGATGGTGCAGCAATTATTGGCGCGTGGAGCGCGTGGTGATGACAGCATTATGCGATTGGCATATGCGGAAAAAACAAGTCATGCGTTGCAGTCGCTATTAATGGCGCATAGTGCAATGACCGAACTAGCCGTTGAAACAGTAGTGACTTATGTACTGTTATGTCCCGCCGATGAACAGGTTGCGGTGTTAACCGATTTCATTGCCAGTGGTTTGGATGTTAATGTATGTGAAAAATCCCCATTTAGCGGAATAGATACGTCAAATACTTTGTTGTATCGCATGATTTATAAAGGGGCGACTATTGAGCTTGTGAGGATATTGATTGAAGCGGGTGCTGTAATTGCAGAGACACCGCTTCATGCTGCCTTGCGCAGTGAAGACCGTGTTGTGCGTCAATATATCATCGATAACACACCGCGTGACATATTACTCCAACTCTGCAATATACGTGAGGTGTTAGAAACAGCAACAGCTGATGAGCGAATTGCGGTATTGGATGGCTTTCTTGATGCGGGTTTTGATATTAATAGTCAAGGGAGGCATGGTGCTTGTTTACTAAAAAATGCGATATGCGATGAATTACCACTGGCCTATATACGGGCGCTGTTAGAGCGTGGTGCTGTTATCACTGAAGCGGTGATTGCGCAAGCGGTCCATACTGGTAATGTTGAATACGTTACGCTTGTTCTACAGCATTTAGAATCGCACGTTCCAGGTGTCATTTTTGAAGGCTTTGAGCCGGCAGTGCGTTTGGTTGCGAGCGTTCCAGCAAAGGATCAATCGCATGCTCTGGATGTGTTGTTGGCGAATGGTTTTGATCCTAAAAATGATGGCTCTGGAGAATATAACCTTATGGGTTGTGCTTTACGTAACCATTGTTGCATTGAAGTCCTAGTCACGTTGATAGATCGTGGTGCGCGTGTCAACAGTGGCAACCTAGCTGAGTTTATAAAGCTTCATGATGTTATGGATGACAAGGTTGAGTTCATTATGCAACAACTGCCAGCTGACAAATACACGCCACAACTAATTGTTGCTTTGCTAAAGCTTACTAAGCCAGGTCGTCAGCTTGATGTATTGCAGCGATTTATTCTTAGGGGCGTGGGTTTTGGTAGTGGGCCGCAAAGAGGCTGGAGTGTGCTTCAATATGCTGCGCTAAAAAAATTACCGTCGCCGGTGATGATGGCGATTACTGATCATGTGCCTGCCGTGTCTGCACAAGCCTTGCAGTACGTGCTTGAGTATGGAGATTATTACAGCGATGAGATTAAGCTTATGATGTTAGCGAAAATGGATGTTCCTAGCATACCAGTCAAGTGTGCGATGTTAATAGTAAAAGATCGTCCGGCGGACCAGCAGTTGGATACATTTCATCTACTGCTTGATAAAGGGTATAAGATTTACCCGGCTGTTCTAGCCAATAGCGAGCGTGTATTGTATCAGGCGATCAGCCAAGGTGTTGGTATCGACGTTATTCAAGCTTTACTTGACGCCGGTTGTTTTGCGCTCGGCAGCGACTTGAAAATTCTATTAGAAACAGATCGGCTAGATGTGATAGATAGACTGTTAGCCCATATCAAGCCTGATTCAATCGATGCGTATCAACTAGTGGAGATGTTGAAAAAATATCCCGCAGAGCGCCAGATAGAAATACTAAAGCAGTTACGTGGTCGCGGGCATCACTTCCCATCGAAAGGAGGCAATATTTCAGTGCTGGGTGTTGCGTTCAGTCAAGGTTTATCTTTGGCAGTGATAAAAGAAATAGTGCCCAGTATGGAACGTATCACGCCAAGAGATATTGTGATGGCGAGTAAGCAGGTAGTGGCGGGTGAGTATAATGATGAGAGCTTGTCGTGGCTGTTTACGCTGCCTGACGTTTCAGACTTATGTACATATGACATGGCTGATGTATTGGTTTCGTCACCCACTACGAAAGATTTCATACTGAAGGTGGCTGAAAGCGCGGGAAAATTGAAAGGTCTGACGTATCAGGTTATCGAAAAATGCTTGGAGTGGGGACGGCGTTATGAATCAGGTGCTGAGGAAAAGCGGCAATTACTCTTGACGTTATTGCGACAATTGTGTGGTCAGTTGAAGGCGCAGTTGAACGAGGTTATTGCGCCACATATGACTAAAACATTGTTTATGCATGCGGTTAGTTGTTTTGATAAGGAAATCGTCAGCGTCATGATGCAATCGGGTGTGGATGTTAATGTGTTAAATGATAATGGCGACAGTGCGCTGAGTATTGCTGTGAATGCGTATAGCCCTGTTGTGGCCAATTTGCTATTGGATGCCATCGACCCAGCATTAATTATCCAACCCAATGACACTGGAAAGTTTCCCTTGATTATTGCAATGGCAGCAACTACTAAGCAAGAATTGGCCGTTTCGATGGCTGAACGTTGCGGCATGGCTGAGTTTGGGCGTGCTTTGCAGATGTCAGATTATACTGTGGTGGCCCCTTTTTTGGCGGAGCATATGGTGGTGGATGCTATTGCTGTCGATGATATCATTGCCTTATGGTCGGACGATAGCCAGCCGGATGCGCTGAATGTGTTGACGGCCAGAGTTATTCAGCGTTGTGAATTGGCAGAGCTGACAACGCTATCGGCTGCCGTGGGTGATAAGCTAGATGATGCGCTTAAGTCGTTGTTGGCTGATTGCATGGCTAAATTATCTGGTTCGCCGGTTGCATTGAATCGCCACCGGTTGATGTCGGCATCGTTGGATGATGTGGAGTCGATACCAGCGGATGATGTGGGGCCAGGATCACAGGATGCGGACAGTGAGTATAAAGCGACAATAGCCTAGTAATTTGCCAGTGAGCGCTGTACAATTCACCACTTTATTATATAGAACCATCCAAGAGGTAATTTATGGCGATTGAACGCACTCTGT
>JARGOB010000028.1 GCA_029212925.1 Coxiellaceae bacterium
TATTTAACTTAAACTTGTCCCCAGAACTGCAGAATGATTAAGATACAATCCAGTCAGATAGTCATTATTTTATTCCGTCAATTTAAGCTGTTGTTAATATAGATAACCTACAATCGCCCTATAGATAAAAATAGTGGTAGGTTTGGTATGAGAGAATCGAGGGTCATAGTGAGCATTGGTGACGATGATGCTATTGCCGAGAGTGTCGAACGACTGACGGCAAAGTGGTGCCGTAAGCCAGGTAGGACAGCGTCTGATTGCATTCACGTTCCAGTCGATATTAAAAATCCTTTGTTATTACCGGGTAAGTTTATTTCTTCTGTATCCAGTGAAGGCGATGAGATAGTTATTGTGTCTCATGGTTCGGCTATTGAGAATACGGCTCTGTTTCACTCGGCTGAAGGAAAGTTGAGCTTAAGTGTATTGGCTGATCTGATAGCGCTATTAATTGATCCTGAAAGTTTGGCTACTGCTGGTAATCCAGTGCTCAAATTAAATCTAATCAGTTGTTTTGCTGCTTATGTAAAAGCCCCCGGTGTTGAGTCGCTGGCTGAAGCATTGCATCGATTATTGCATGAAAGAGGCTTGCATACTGAAATTACTGCACGACATTCAGTGGTGCGGGTGGAAGCGGCAGGCAATAAATCGACGTTTAGTATGGCTGATCGTGATCGAGCTGTTAGTGACATGGAGGCGGATGCAGCCCTGGAAGAAAAGCCGCTTGCGTGGTATGACGTTCCAATGGGTATGATTAGAGATGTAAGCAGGTACCTGTCAGAAAAACCTGCTGTAACCGAAATTCATGCGCGAGGGAGCAAGGTGGTATTTTTCTCTGATCCAGCTGCCGCAGAATACACAGTTTTACAAAGAGATGCTGTTGCCCATCAATCCATGGTTCAGCGGGAGCGAAGTACTCACGCGGTGAAAGTGTTAGCGAAGCATTGGCAGGCGTATACGACGTCTGTTTCGGTGGTGAAGTCTCAGTATCAGCAAGTCTATGATTTTATTAAGCAGGAAGTGCAACATCGGCGATTTTCTACTTATCCAGCATTGGTCGAGCATATCGAGAGAATCATGGGTAATTACGGGCTGTTATCTACCGGAGGTCTACTGCGGATGTTTATAGACCCTCATGCCGGCTTTAGAACCTTTTTGCTGAATGCAAAGCGAGAGGTCGGTGAGTTACTTGATTTGACAGAAAATCCAAGCCATTTAATGGGCTCTTAATTCTAGTAATATATAATGAAATGATATGACTAAACTTATAAAAGGCCCCGTTATTGCCAGCTTGTTACGCAAACACTTTGCTGGTGACGTGTTTGTTGGTCAAGTGGCGCAATCGCTGGATAGTGGTGAGCTCACGCCTACTCAATTGGCTCGAGTTAAGTCATTGGCAAATATTGATATTGTCACTACAGATGGCCGCACACAGGCACTAGTGAAGTTTGCTGCAATGATACTAGCTAGTCATTATCAACACCCTGAACACGACGATCCCACGCTGGCAAATCAATATGTTAGCCAAATTCTCGCAGCTTGTAAGGGCGGCGACTTTGATTCAACAGCCTTTATTCTTGCTAACGTGAGCAGCATACATATTGAATTGCTGAATCCAATCATGGCAGCAATTTCGATATCATCACTGGAGGTGATGAAAAAACTATTCAGCTATTGTGATGTCACAGCGAGAGGTTTATGGATTTCTACTATGGCTAAAAAAGCCGTGAAATTAATTCGTTATAACCCCGGAGATCTCGATGACATGGATCATCCCGTCCTTCAGTGGTTTGGCTATCAAATTGCCATTAACCCAGAGACGATAGATTCACCCGCTTATAATATTTGGTTGTTGCTAGAGTCGTATGGTCCACCTGGTATGCATTTATCTTCATGGTTATTTAAGAAAATGGTCACCTCATTTTTAACGGCCTCGGTAATGCCCGAGGAGGCTGTCTCATTGGGTGAGGGCTCACCTGATGACGGCAGGTTGATGGTATTGTATGATGCGGTGTCATCACAGCAGCAATTATGTGGGCCAAGGACGCAGGATGAGCCGATCGCAAAGGCACCGACCATGAGTGCGTTTATTGCTTGTTGTAAGCACGCTGAATTAGTGGCATTAACACACTATTTAATGGCTAAAAAAAGCAATCACGCTACCGCTCAATATTTATTTGATTATATGGGTAAGTATCATGCAGATAAATATGTGCTTTTAACCACACAGTTGTCGCAAGCATTATTTGCGAAATTAGCACCCAGCAATATTGATGATAAGATAGATGGTTACGCGTTGCTGGTGCAAAAACTCACAGCGGCGGTTGATGCAACCTATTTTCATAAGCAATTATTGCAAATATCTCGCCTGATGTTTTTGAAGTATCCATTTGATGAAGTGTGTGTTAAAAACTATTACCAGAATTTAACAAAAATTCGTTATTCATTATTAACAGAGCAACAGCACAAGGAAATATTTGGTCTGGTTGTTTACCTTGCTAAACAGCACCCCACAGAAAAAAATGTGCTGCGATATATTAATGCAATTGAAACTAGATGTGGCGTGGTTGCAGCATTAGATGAAGCAATGAGCGTGATAAATCGTGAGCTGTATTCAGAGAAGGATTCACTGGAAAGCAAACTAGTCACTTATGTCACCGAAAGAGCGCAATACTGTGTTGAGTCGGCAGATGGCATGTTTATTATTGCTAAAGTTCATGAGATGGTAGCGCGGGGAAAAGTCTCAGATATGACGGAACTATTTTATAAAAAGGCAGCGCAACTCGGCCATCCACTCGCATTGCAGCGATACCCTGAATATACGCTGACAGAACCATTACCACCGGCGCAAGACCCTGCCGTTTTTCCAACTGAATTCTTAGGCGATCTTTACACTGCAAGGCCTGAGGACGGTTCACACACGCGAGTGCTGTGTGATTGGGTTCGCCTATTGATGATGGTGGTGGGTGTAACTGCAACAGTCAAGGTGGATGGTATAACCATGAGTCCTCAGGGTGCTTACGCTGCAGAAATAAAACGCTTATTTAATCATGTTTCAACACAAGCGCAATCTAAAATCCTGGCAGATACAACGAAAGTCGAGGAGCGGAGGGCGTTGGAGGTTCAACAATGGCGCGATATGCAGGATGAGCATGGTTGGGTAAATGATTATTTGGCTGACCGTGCAGTTCCTGGCGATGATGATTCTATTTTACAGCGCTTAAATGCTGGCCGTGTCGTTCACCTGAATGACCGCTGGGTTGATCGGCGCGGTGCTCATGTGATGGGGTTAACTTTTTTTAAATCGGATGGCCAGTATTATTTAATTCGAAGTAACAAAGGTGCTGGCGCGATTGATGAAATCTCGGGTATCAGTATTTATCGTGTTGATAATGTTGCTGGTATTGCCACAAAAAAGGATGTTGAGCATTTCTTAAAAAATTGTACGGTTACTGAGTTCAGTGAAAATTTGGACCCGACAAAACGGGGTGGTGTTGCTCATTACTTGGGATTAAAAAAAGTAGCTGAATTTAATAAAACACTGCAAAAAACGGGTAACTGTGGTACAGCGAATTTAATTAATTTTATGTTGGCTTATGCCATGGCGAAGTATACACAATCACAATTTGGTATTGAGCGAGCAGCTGGTGCTGCTGACGTTATGGTTTCCGCTGGTGCTGGTCAGGACACTGCTGTTAGTGCTCCATCACTGATTAGTGCTATACCTGATGGTTTTTTTGATCATTGCTTTACGCTGATGCGCGATACGCAATTTAAACCATTGCGTGCCTTGGTTCGCCAAATCGGTATTGAGAGTTTGGTGGAGTTAGGTATGAAGCATACTCACCCAGTGGTGATGGAGAAAGGCGAACATATCGCCATGATGCAGCAAGTCATGCGTTATATGCATACGAAATATACGGAGCCTAAGCCAGGTGAGGCATGGTCGGGTGATGTAGCCATTACTCATGCAAAAAATAAATCGGCTTGGTTTAAAGCGGTTACACGCTTAGCCGATGATGTCGATAAAAGCCCTTATAGCCCCGATGATTTCGCGCAAGTAATGTCGGTAATGGCGAGCGAGAGCAAGTGATATTGCGATAAGACTTGGTGGTATGAATTTGCTAATATGCTTCCCGGGAGTAAATTTAAGGGGGTACGTATGCCATTTCTTTCCGTATATATAGATTCAACTGAATCAGTATTAGATCAAGTTACTGCATTATTATCAGCAGTAAAGGCATGTATAAAGGCCACACCAGATGCAGTAGTGAATATTGGTTTTTCATCGACACTTGCGGAGAGTGGCCAATTTCTTAAGACGCTCAACCATAAGGCCTGTGCGTCATTGAAGGGTAATGCGGAGTTGGTTGTTATTATGGGGCTACGAAAAGCTTTATTACAAAAAGACAATGTTGAGCTTGCAGCGCAGGTTACATTGTACGGTTTTCCGGTTAGGATGATGCGAGGCGGTGGTTTTTCTCGTTCTTGGGTGTGTGGTCCTGAGCCAGTGTTGAATCTTAAGCACTGTCAGACTGCGCTAGCAGCGGCTAAAGATGTTTTGCAGGATGGGCAGTATCTCGTGGTGATGAGGGATATGGCTCTAGATAGTGCTTATATGATAGGTGCCGGATCGGTAGCATTGGGTGATACTTGGCGGCGAGTGTATGAGACGGGGTGTGTTGCTCGTCGGCAAAGTGATGCGGTTAAGATTGCAGATGGATTTAGACGGTTTGCGGAGCTATACCCGGCCGATGTCCACGTACCTTATGCAAAGGGCTGGTCAATGGGTGCCGTAGCTGTTGATGATGGGGGCGATGCTCGGGGGCGATTGCTTCCTAAATAAGTCAGGCCATCCGTCTCAGCGGAATAGCCATAAATAAGTGGTTTTATTTGCATTTGTCGCTTGAGTTTACGGGGAAATCTGTTTATTATACCGAACTTAACGATGCGGGGTGGAGCAGTCTGGCAGCTCGTCGGGCTCATAACCCGAAGGTCGTAGGTTCAAATCCTACCCCCGCTACCAAGGTAATGTATGGTAAACATCAGAAAGAGGGGCTAAGTGCCTCTTTTTTTATGGAATTTTGACGAGGTAAGATGGCTAGTGTAAGGCAATTAGAGGCGATTTTTACGCCATCAGTGGAAGCGTTAGGCTACCACATATGGCATTGCGAGCTTCAAACGGCCGGTAAACGCAAGATCTTACGCTTATTAATCGAAGGTGAAAACGGCGTTAGCGCCAATGTTTGTGCCAAGATTAGTCGTCAAGTTTCGTCCATATTGGACGTTGAAGATTTGGTGAGCGGTCAGTATATGCTGGAAGTTTCATCACCAGGTATGGATCGTCCGCTGGTTAAACCAGAACATTTCCAGCAGTATATTGGTCGCAAAGTGAAGCTTAAGCTGCGCATGTCGCAACAAGAGCGTCGCCAATGGAGTGGTGTATTGCAACAGTGTGATGACGAGCAAATTCATTTGGTAACAGATGAAGGTGAGCTAGACGTTAGTTTAGATAATATAGACAAGGCGAATTTAGTACCTGATTTTTAAAAGGTGGAACCATGAGTAAAGAAATATTATTGATAGCTGAATCCATAGCCAATGAGCGTGGGGTGGACAAAGGCGCGGTATTTGAAGCGATTGAAGCGGCATTAGCTTCGGTAGCAGCCCGTGGTTTTGGTGAAGAAGAAGAAGTTACGATGCGTGTTTCCATCGATCGTAAGACCGGTGACTACGAAACGTTTCGTTGTTGGACAGTCGTTGCCGATGAAGAATTAGAAATCCCAGGTCATCAAATTCCCTTATCACAAGCCGCAGCGGAAGAAGAAAACGTTGAAGCCGGTGATGTGATTGAAGAGCAAGTCGAATCAGTTGGTTTAGGCCGAATTGCAGCGCAGCAAGCCAAGCAAGTGATTATGCAGAAAGTGCGTGAAGCTGAACGTGAAAAGATTAATAAAGAATACAGTGCTCGTATCGGTGAATTGGTTAATGGCACGGTTAAACGTGTTACACGTGATTATATTATTTTAGATTTAGGTTCAAATGCTGAAGCGATTTTAGAGCGCAGCGATATGATTCCACGCGAAGCCTTTCGCATGAATGATCGTGTACGCGCCTATCTTAAAGGTGTGCGTGATGAAAAACGTGGTCCACAATTAGCGGTGAGCCGGACATGCCCAGAATTCTTGATTGAATTATTCGCGATTGAAGTACCAGAAATTGGTGAAGAAGTGATTGAAATCCGTGCAGCTGCTCGTGATGCGGGTTCTCGTGCGAAGATTGCAGTGAAAACTAACGATGGTCGTATTGATCCGATCGGTGCTTGTGTTGGTATGCGTGGTTCACGCGTGCAAGCGGTATCGAATGAATTATCAGGTGAACGCATTGATATTGTGTTGTGGGATGATAATCCTGCGCAATTGGTTATTAATGCAATGGCGCCTGCGGAAGTCGCCTCGATTGTGGTTGATGAAGATTCACAATCAATGGATATAGCGGTAAAAGAAGATCAATTATCGCAAGCGATTGGTCGCAGTGGTCAAAACGTTCGATTAGCCGGTGAGCTCACTGGTTGGAACTTGAATGTGATGACTGAAGATGAAGCATCACAAAAGCATGAAAACGAATCAGAAAAAGTTAAAAATAGCTTTAAAGAAAAGTTGGATGTAGATGATGATGTGGCTGAAGTATTAGTGCAAGAAGGCTTTACATCACTAGAAGAAATTGCTTATGTTCCAGCTGAGGAATTAGTGGCAATCGCAGAGTTTAATGAAACTATTGTTGATGAACTGCAAAGCCGTGCAGCTGATATTTTATTAACACAAGAAATTGCAAGTGAAGAACCATCTGCTGATGCGGGTGAGGATGATGTTCGTTTGGTCGAAGGCGTGACCGAAGAAATGGCTAAGCAATTAGTCGTTAAGGAAGTACGTACACGTGATGATTTAGCTGAATACTCAGTTGATGAGTTAACCGATATCATTGATTTAAGTGATGATGAAGCAGCCAAATTAATTATGCGCGCGCGCGCCCATTGGTTTGCTAATGAAGAGTAGGTAGGAGCAAATATGGCTGAAGAAAGTGTCAAACAACTTGCCGCCAGGGTTAAAAAAGACCCCGTGGAATTATTGCAGCAGTTGAAAGATGCCGGTGTTGAGGTTGCGGATGTAGATGCGACGATTTCAGCACAAGAGAAACGTAAGCTATTAGCGTTTTTGCAAAAAGCAAAAACCAGTACGGCGACTAAAGATAGCGCCCGAGCTAAAATTGGCATTAAACGTGATAGCGAAGAGGTTGTTCGTCAAGGCAGAAACCGCGTTAATGTTAAAGTTCGCACCAAGCGTACTTTTGTTAAGCCTGAATTGGTTGATGAAACCCCTGAGGAAGTGGTTGAAGCACCTGTTGAAGAGCCAGTGGTGCCTGAAGTCACAGCTGCTCCAGAAAAAGAAACGAAAACAGAAGAAAAAGTTGCTGTAACAGAAGAAAAGCAAGATCCTAAAGAAGTTTTTGATCCTGAGCGCGCGGCTATTGAAGCGGTAGCTGAAGCAGAGACTCCAGCTAAGGGTGCTAAAGATAAAAAAGCGCCTGAAATCGTTGATGACGGTGAGCTGCATTTTGACCTCACAGGCGCATCTGACTCTGATAGCGATAGCGATAAAAAGAAAGGCAGTGCAACACGTACACGTAAAGATAAAAAAGAATTACACATCGATCGTAGTGCAGCGGCTAAGCGTCGTAAGAGAAAGTCAAAAGTCCAAACACGACAACCCGTTACACCAACTTCGTTGAGTCAAGGTTTTGAAAAACCAACTGCACCGGTTATTCATGAAGTGAGTGTTCCTGAATCGATTACTGTAGCTGATTTAGCGCAACGTATGTCGATTAAAGCCGCTGAAGTGATTAAAGTCATGATGGGTATGGGCGCCATGGTAACCATTAACCAAATGATTGACCAAGAAACGGCTATCTTAGTCGTCGAAGAAATGGGTCATACAGCGAAGGCGTTGAGTGCCACTGCTGTCGAAGATGAATTGGTGGATACAGGCACAACCGAAGTGCATTATGATCCGCAATCACGCCCACCGGTTGTAACGATTATGGGGCATGTTGATCACGGTAAGACGTCATTATTGGATTATATCCGTACGGCAAAAGTAACCAGTGCTGAAGCGGGCGGTATTACGCAACATATTGGTGCTTACCATGTTGAAACGGATAAAGGCCAAATTACTTTCTTAGATACACCGGGTCACGAAGCATTTACCGCTATGCGTGCACGTGGTGCTCAGTGCACCGATTTAGTGATTTTGGTAGTGGCTGCCGATGATGGTGTGATGCCACAAACCATTGAGGCGATTCAACATGCGCGTGCGGCTGAAGTGCCGATTATTGTCGCCGTGAATAAAATGGATAAGCCTGAAGCGGATCCTGATCGTGTTAAAAATGAATTGTCGCAATATAATGTTATCCCTGAAGACTGGGGTGGTGATGTGATGTTCCAACATATTTCTGCTAAAACGGGTGATGGTGTAGATGACTTATTAGATGGTATTTTATTGCAATCAGAAGTGCTGGAATTAAAGGCAGTTGCTGAAGGTCCCGCTAAAGGTATTGTGATTGAATCGAAGCTTGATAAAGGCCGTGGTCCAGTAGCGACGTTATTGGTAACGCAAGGTCAGTTGCATAAAGGTGATGTGATTCTAGCTGGTCGTGAATACGGCCGTGTACGTGCCATGGTTGGGGATGATGGACGACCTGCGTTGGCAGTGGGCCCATCAATGCCGGTTGAGGTATTGGGTTTGTCGGGTACACCATCGGCGGGTGATGATATGTTATGTGTGCGCGATGAGCGTAAAGCACGTGAGGTTGCATTATTCCGTCAAGGTAAATACCGTGAAGTACGCTTAGCTAAACAGCATGCGGCTAAACTGGAAGGCTTATTTGATCGCATGGGTAAAGGCGAACAAAGCAAGCTGAATATCGTATTAAAAGCCGACGTACAAGGTTCGGTTGAAGCGATTACTGATGCATTAAACAAATTATCGACCGATGAAGTGCGTGTAGCGATTATTTCCAGTGGTGCTGGTGGTATTACTGAGTCCGATGTGAACTTAGCGATTGCATCCAGTGCGGTTATTTTAGCGTTTAATGTGCGTGCAGAATCGTCAGCGCGTCATTTGGCGGAGCGTGAAGAAGTTGACTTGCGTTACTACAGCGTTATTTATGATCTTATTGATCAGGTAAGAGCCGCGATGACAGGCTTATTGAAACCAGAATTCCAAGAGAAGATGGTTGGCTTGGCTGAAGTGAAAGACGTATTCCGTTCATCCAAGTTGGGTGCGATTGCGGGTTGTATCGTTGAAGAGGGTACGGTTAAACGTAGCTTACCGATTCGTGTGTTACGCGATAATGTAGTGGTTTACGAAGGTGAGCTTGAATCCTTGCGACGCTTTAAGGATGACGTGGAAGAAGTACGCAGCGGTACTGAATGTGGTATCGGTGTTAAGAATTACAATGACGTAAAAGCAGGCGATCAGATCGAAGTATTTGAAGTGGTGTCGGTAAAACGCACCTTGTAGCATGTTGCTGGACCCCGGACTTGGGTTGTCATCCC
Organism: Coxiellaceae bacterium; assembly: GCA_029212925.1. Classification (GTDB taxonomy): domain Bacteria; phylum Pseudomonadota; class Gammaproteobacteria; order Coxiellales; family Coxiellaceae; genus JARGNX01. The sequence goes on from JARGOB010000028.1 coordinate 9,611, forward strand.
GGACTTGGGTTGTCATCCCGGACTTGGGTTGTCATCCCGGACTTGATCCGGGATCCAGTAATAATAGTGTAGGTAAATAAGATGAAGTCATATAAACGAAGCGCGCGTGTTAGTGATTTAATTCTGCGAGAAGTAGCAGTCTGTTTGCAACGCGAAGTGCACGATCCACGCTTAAAAGAAGTGAGTCTGATTGAGGCTGATCTCAACTCGGATATGAGCAAAGCTACCATATATTTTACCATATTGGATAAAGATACCCTGGAAGAAGTCATTAAAGCTTTAAATAAAGCGTCGGGCTTTTTTCGTCATCGATGCAGCCAAACGTTGGATCTGCGTCATATGCCACAAATAGAATTCGTATATGATGCATCGATCATTCGTGGTGCGCATTTGTCTAAATTATTAGACGACGTAGCCCCCGATGATCAGCCTGAACAACCTGATAGTGAATAACCATGAGTCAAACCAAACAGTTTAGGCGCAAAGTGCGCCGCATCAATGGTATTGTTTTGTTAAATAAACCGACCGGTATGAGTTCCAACGGTGCGCTCCAACATGTCAAGCATTTGTTCCATGCTAAAAAAGCCGGTCATACCGGTGCTTTAGATCCTTTAGCTACTGGTATGCTGCCATTATGCTTGGGTGAGGCGACAAAGTTATGTCAATATTTATTAGAAGTTGATAAAACCTATATCGTCACGGCGCAATTTGGTGTACGTACGACGACCAGTGATTCGGAAGGTGAAGTGGTGAGTGAGCGTGAAGTGCCTGCATTAACGCAAGCGCAGATTGAAACGGCACTGGAAACTTTTCGTGGCACAATCCAGCAAGTGCCATCGATGTTTTCCGCATTAAAATACCAAGGGCAGCCTTTATATAAATTAGCACGGCAGGGCATTGAGGTAGAACGCCCGAGTCGTGAGATTACCGTTTACGAAAACAAATTATTAAACTGGCAAGATAACCAATTAACCTTAGAAATCAGTTGCAGCAAGGGTACCTATATTAGAACCATTGTTGATGACCTGGGTGAGTTGCTCGGTTGTGGTGCGCATGTGATTGCATTGCATCGCAGCAGTGTCGCCGGTTTTGATGAATCACAAATGGTAACAATGCAGCAACTGAATGATGGCTTTGATGAGAGTGATATGGCTTGTCTTGATAGTCATCTATTGCCGATGTCACAAGCATTGCAGCATTGGACCACAATCAAAGTAAATGAACTGTTGATTCGTTGTTTGCGTCAAGGTCAAGCGGTTGTCATTCCTAATGCGCCTAGCGAAGGCTTAATGCGACTAATGGATGACAACGACCAATTGGTCGCGATCGCTGAGATGCAAGACGATGGTAAGGTTAAACCCAAACGCTTGATTGTGTAATCTCGTCATCCGGCACTTGATTGTGTCATCCGGCACTTGAATTTGTCATCCCGTGCCTGAGTGTGTCATCCAGCACTTGAATTTGTCATCCCGTGCCTGATTGTGTCATCACCTATGTACTTGCGAGGTACGTCATTGCGAGGAGCTTGCGACGAAGCAATCTAAGCTTCTGTCATGAGATTGCCGCGCCACTGGGTGGCTCGCAATGACGGTGCTGTCATCCCGGACCCCGATCCGGGATCCAGTCAGAAAGACAAATAATCAATTTACTTTATGGGCCTCGCTTCTGCCGGCAACCTTGGTGTGTTTGTTACCAGTGACCAGGCGATGATGCACGAGCTGCTTCATCGTCATCATTTGAATCAGGGTCAACTTGTCCTCCTTTTTCTTCTAGAACACCACCAGTTGGAGGTGGCGCGCTAGCACCAGCGCGAGGACTTGGAGCTGTAGCAGGTCTGTCAGCTGGTAATACAGCTGGAGTGGCAACATCCAGTCTTGCTAGTTGATTTGCGATAGCAGCATTGGCTGCAAGAAGTTGCCCGGCCTTGGGTTGTTTATCACTGATAGTGAGCAATAAGGTCTCTCTCTCGCCATATCGTAAGGTTACGATATCATCAAACACATTTTGGCATACCTTCATGAGATCTGAATCACCCATTGCAGGCCCCAGCATAAACGAGCTTAACTTTACCAGTGCCTGATGTATTTTTTTATTGGAATTAATGTCTGATAAGTCGTGCAGCTCTAGCATTGTGTTGATCAGGTTTTCGAAATTTGCTTTTATACCTGGGTGTTTTTCAGTATTCTTTAATTTTGCTTGGAAGCTAACAAGTTTTGTGGTGGCGTTAAATAAGACTGTATTGGGTTCATTGCTTTGGCTGCTCATGGTAATCTGACGCACGGTTGTTTTATCTGATGGAACAATCATTCTTTCTTTGATTTTATGTGAAGCAAAAGTATCAGACGCGGTGCCTTGGTCTTCTCTGGCAACAATCACTTTCTTTTTGAAGAGCCCGAGATATCTGACGGTTTTTGTTGTAACGCTAGCGCTCTCACCAGCACCTGCTCCCACGCCATCTTTAGCAGGTTTTGACAAGGCAGAGCCACCTTTAGCTTTAGGGTAGCCGCCATTGTCTAATACGGTTTGTAATGCGGCAGCATTTTTTCCATACTCTGCTTGACGCTCGCCGTTTAAAACAGCCAGCATGCCTTTCAAATCGGTTGTTGCAATGGGTTCACCACGTTCCATTCTTTTGGCCAGTGCAGAAACCGTAGCCGCAACGACGTATTGGCGATCATTGGCGCTTTTGCAGCCTGAGCTGGTGTGTAAGCCGATACTGCTTGAAACAATTTGTATCATGGCCTGTAAAACGCCGTTGGCTTTACTGCTTTTCCATGTAACGGCCTTTCCTAGTTTGTCATTTTTCGTATACTGTGTCAGATGCATGATTTTTTTATCACCAACAGCTGAAGCTGTATTCATCTCACGTAACTGTTGAATAACAAACATAGCTTGTTTGGCGTAGTGAGTGACCTTTTTAGTTTTGGTACTGCCCTCGGGTAAAGCAGTTGTTACACTTGTTTGAGCTCGACGGTTATCAACGTTGTACTTGATCATGTCAGCCAGGTCTGATGCAAGGCCATGCACTGTTTGTTCATGTTGCTTGACTTGTTCGCGTAGTTGTTCAATATGGCCCATTGAAAATGTGTCGCCTCGCAATAGGTTCTGTATTTGTACTTTTCTTTCTAGTGTTGTGTCGGGATTATCGTGTTCCGCAGATAGCTGAAGTCGTTTTGAGTAGGTGGTAATGTATGATTCGGCAGATTCAGTCAATTTTTCCTTGCACGTTAAATATCGATGGTATAGCGTTGCGCCTGCTGTTTCGGCAGGATTTGATGCCGATGCACGTCCCATTAGTTCTATGGCTGGAAATTCAGCGCAGGGTTCAATGGCGTCAATAAAGTGCTGATAGAGTGCTATCATCGCCATGTTATTGATGCCGGGTTGATGCGTATTTAAATGATCTCTGGCACTATTAATACCGTAATCCATATATATTATTTCCGGTAGGGTGTAAGCGGCCATTCGTTGGTCTAAGAATTGGTGAAACTGACCTTGCAGAGCGCCGTGATGCTCAGAGACTGTTAGTAGATGCGTATAGACATGTGCTCTAAAGTCTCCATTGCGTTTATCTTCAAGCGTAAGGCGTCGCATGTTGGTATGTGCTTTTAGTGTCAAAAGATGTTTTTTATGTTTGTGCTCTGTGCTCACTGTTGAACCTTTAGTGGAATATTCAACAGCCGGGGCTAAAGAGCCGTGGCTTTGACCTATGTGTGTAACAGAAATGGTGGGTGTATTAGTCGCATTGAGTTTAACGCTTGCTTCGGTAATTGCAGCGAAATTCGGTACTTCGCTTGCATAATTGTGTGCGGTTGCGGTAGGTCTTGGTTCGTCATCCCTAAGGTACCAGCGTCGGTAGCTTTGTATATGGGCGGAGGTCTCAGCATCATTATCAAGAAAATTGGTTATATACTTTCCGCGGTTGACTTGAATCGAAACATGATCGCGTTGTGCGCGTTCGCTGCGATATTCTTGTAGCCAGTGGCTGATTAATTTAGGCAGCTTATCAGGTTTAGCTATACCACTGTTAGATAGAACTGTTCCGACTGCATTAAAAAAATGTTGAACGATAGTGTCTGCCCGTTGAATTTTTTGTTCTTCGGGAATGGCAAGTTGTCTTAAAAATAGGCGTTGTTGATCGTATTGTTGATACAGTCGAGTAATGACTGCTTGGTTGGCTGGGTTGCCTTTATCCATGGCGACGGCATGCAGATTGGCTAAGTTTAAGTCCAATACATTATCAGCCACATCGCTCTCAGCGCGTTTGCTGTTGTCGCTTAAATTGACCTCTATGCCAAAGGGGTGTTCACGTCTTAATTGCGTAAGCTCGTCTCGTGTGATATCTCTTGCAGTAAGCTCATCGTCAGTAGTGGTGGCGAAATCGCTAGGCGTTAGCGTGATGCGTAGTAAACCTTGTGCCACTGGGTCGACCGTACCTTTACCTGCTTGTAGTAATTTAATTAAGGTTGATTGAAGTTGAATTTGCCTTGTTTTTTCGATAGTTATTGGGTTTCTCATTGTGTTCTCGTTGCGTTTATTGAGTTCTATGTGAGCACTATAAACGTTTCACTGTGGTGTAATGTCAAGGGTTTATGCACAAGTCACCGTAAACATTACGCTAATGTTGCGAAAAAAATTTATATAAATGGAAGGGTGTTTTTGGGGTGGCTTGCCACGTAATTTATATTCGCGGTGCTATACTTTCACTGATGTCGGAAGAATGTAAAAGAGCAGTTGAAGAAATAAGAAAGCTGATTTTTTGCATGTCCGACCTAGACTGAAAAAACTTTACGCTTTCACCTTAAAAACTTATCAATTGCTCATTGTAGTCGAGGAGACTGTGATGACTGATGTTGTGAGTTACGAATATTTGCCTTTACGTGGTGTAGCGATCTCAGGAGCGGAAGCGGGTTCTGAACCAACTTATGCAATTTCAGGTATGCCAACATTGGCTGGTGATGCTGCCTATTATATTGAGCAAGGCATGAACACCATCCGCTTCCCTATTAAATGGTCCTATATAACAGACAGTGCGGACGGTGATCAGTTGTCAGCGGATGGTCTGGTTTATATGGCTGCCGTTAATCAATCATTAACCGAATTATTAGATGCAGGGTTGAATGTGATTTTAGATTTGCATTCGTATATGCGTTATTCGCCTGGCAGTTATGCAGGTTCCGGTAATCAAATTGCGACCACTGACCAAAGTTATAATGCTTGGTCAGTCATTAGTGAATCCATCAAAGATATCGCGCAACAATACCCTGATACCTTGAGTTTAGAGTTGTGGAACGAACCGTATAGCATGAGTACGCAACAAGTATTGGATAATCATAATGCATCAATTGAAGCCGTGCGTGATGCCGGCCTAGAAAATATGGTGATTTTGGACGGCAACAGTTGGAGTGGTTTGCATTCGTGGACTAAAGTCGGCAGTGCCACTGATGGTTTAAGTAATGCCGATGTATTTGTGCCAGAAAATATTATCGATCCACTGAATAATTATGCGATTGCTGTGCATCAATACGTTGATTGGAATGGCAGTGGTACTTCACCAATAGGTCAGTCGCTGGAAAATTTTCAAAACTATTTAAACATGGACGAGTTTATGGCGTGGGTGCATGATAATGAAATGAAGGTGATCTTGGGTGAGTTTGGTGGCGGCGATGATCCCAATGCGATTGCTGATATTAATTATTTATTAGATCAAGTCGAAGCCAATGCGTATATTGAAGGTCAAGGTGGATTTATTGGTTGGGCCGCGTGGGTGGGTGGCCATACCTGGGCGGCGAATAACTTTAATTATATTGGACCGAATCCGGATGGCAGCCCAAGTGCCATGATGGAGCAAGTGTATTTGGATCACTTGCAACCGCTCGATGGTGATTTTGAACTTCCGGATCCTCCGCCGATAGTTGATGATACTCCAGTTGTAGATGATCCTGCTGATACTGATGATGATGTCCCGGACGATAATAGCCAAGCCGATGTAAGTTCCCATGTTGTTGATTGGGAGTGGGGCGCCCGGGATGTCATTGTTGGTTTTAATACTGAAAGCGATGCGCTCGATTTAACGGCGTTTTGGGCGGATTATAACCGAGTGAATTTGCATGATGATGGTCAGGGCAATACGGTGGTGAATTTATTGGGTGTCGATAATCATTTAATCACGTTGCAGGGGGTTGCGTTAGCCAGTTTATCTGCCGCGAATGTTGTTGGGGTAGCTGGCTTTTATACCGATGGCTTAGCTGAAGATGCGAAGTTTTACAGCTTTGATTGGAACTATGGATTACATACTGTAATCAATGATTTCGATGTTGGCGCCGGTGTATTAGAATTAGCTAGTTTCTCTGGAAGGCATTTCAGTGATCTTGCGATTAGTAATGATGCGAATGGTCATGCAGTGGTCGACCTTGCGTTTAATGGTCAGCTGATCACTTTAACCGGTGTATCGGCTGATCAGCTATCCGCTGACAATTTTTATGGCGTAACGGGTGACATTGGTGATGCTTTGGTGTTGCAGGATCCCCCCATCATTGAGGATCCTGTACCAGAGCCAGAGCCAGAGCCAGAGCCAGAGCCAGAGCCAGAGCCAGAGCCAGAGC
>JARGOB010000001.1:0-179182 GCA_029212925.1 Coxiellaceae bacterium
GTTAGCGGCGCAACGCCGACGGTTGGCGCCTAGAGCTGTTGCTGTGCCACCTCCGTTAATAGATAGTAGTGGTGCAGTTCATGATCCTGCTAATGAAAGAAAGCTATAAGGGGTTAAGTATGCGTAAAGGTACCCCAGTTTTTATCGATGTAATCCCGGCAATAACAGCTTCGTTATTGAAACCAACAGTTGAAAGAGGCGAATTAGTTGCAGCTATTATGGCGGCAAATACAGCTGACTATGTGACCGCTATAAAGCGTATAGCTGATCCCGAGTTACAACAACAAGCAAAAACAGTGATTTTCTTGCACTTAATGACACTTAGCCTACGCGCTGCACGAATTGTAACGCCTAAATTACAGATTATGGTTAATAAGCTCAATGCTCAAGTGCGTGTTGTGCTGGAGAGTATGGAGCCTGAATTGGTTGGCAGTGTAATGAATTTGCAGTTTGATATTTCAGCCATTACTGATGCAGATAAAGAAATTTTCAATGGCTTATTGACGGCAGGTGCTTTTGCTCATGCTAAAAAGGTCGCTGTTGATTTATTCAGTAAGCCTGCGGATGTGGCTTACGATATGGCTGATAAGGAAAACGTGCTCATGTTGATTGAGTGTATTGCTCATGCTTCAGGTCATCCGGTTGAGCCAAGTGCTGATATTGCTGCTTTAGCTTCATCGATGAAAGCTGTGCTAACACCTGCTGATTTAGAGGCTGACGAAGATGGTGTGCCAGATCCGGGTGAAGACGATCATTTTGCTATTGGTGGCGTAGGTTCAATCTGCGGCGTTCAGTAAGTGTTAGTTCACTGGTTTATTGCCTGCTCAGACTATGCTAGTCTTGCGCCATGGCAAAATCGAATAAAAACTGGATTAAGCGACACGTCAGTGATCACTATGTAAAACGCTCCCAAGAAGATGGTTATCCATCACGCGCGGCGTATAAGCTAATTGAGCTCGACGACAAATACCACTTTATTCAACCCGGTATGAACGTGATTGACCTTGGCGCGGCCCCTGGCGGTTGGTCGAAAGTGTCGAAAGAGCGAGTTGGTGATAAAGGACGTGTCGTCGCTTTGGATTTATTGGCTATGGATCCCAGTGTCGGTGTTGAATTTTTGCAAGGCGATTTCACTGACAACGATATACTGGATCAATTATTGCAACTGATTGATCGTCCGCACGTAGACCTTGTAATCTCTGATATGGCCCCCAACTTATCCGGTAATAAAGGCATTGATCAACCGCAAGCGATGAATTTGGTGGAATTAGCATTCGATTTAGCACAACAAATACTGAAACCTGGTGGAACTTTTTTATTCAAAATTTTTCATGGTGATGGGCTTGAAGCTTTTGTAAAACAATTGAAGGCACAGTTTAAATTGGTCAAATATTGCAAGCCAAATGCCTCTCGGGCTAAATCAAGTGAGATCTTTATACTCGCTACTGATTTTATAGGTTATAATCAATAAGTAAGTTTCAAAAGAGGTTGTCACCTTGAACAAATATAAAAATATTTTACTCTGGTTATTTGTCGCTATCATTTTGATTTCGGTATTTAGTAATTTTGGACCGCGTCATACTAATACGCAGGCGTATAGCTACTCTGAATTCATTAAAAATGTAGCTGCAGGTAAGGTTAGTAGCGTGCTTATTGAGGGTGATAGCATTCGAGGGACCACCTCGGATAACCGTCAATTTACCACTTATTTGCCGATGCAAGATCAGTATTTAATGAGTGAACTCATTAAGAAAGGCGTTAATGTGACTGGTAAACCACCAGAGCAGCGCGGCTTATTGGCTCATATGTTGATCAGTTGGCTACCGTTTATCATATTAATTGGTATTTGGATCTTCTTCATGCGTCAGATGCAAGGCGGCGGCGGTAAGGGCGGTCCGATGTCATTTGGGCGCTCGAAAGCGAAATTATTAGGCGAAGACCAAGTGAAGGTCACTTTTAAAGATGTTGCGGGTTGTGATGAAGCCAAACATGAAGTGGTCGAACTGGTTGAGTTCTTAAGAGATCCCGGTAAGTTCCAAAAGCTCGGCGGTCGCATACCGCGCGGTGTGCTGTTAGTAGGCTCGCCAGGTACTGGTAAAACTCTGTTAGCTAAGGCGGTGGCCGGTGAAGCCAAAGTGCCATTCTTTACCATTTCCGGTTCTGATTTTGTTGAGATGTTTGTTGGTGTTGGTGCTTCACGGGTACGTGATATGTTTGAACAGGCCAAAAAACAATCGCCATGTATCATCTTTATCGATGAAATCGATGCGGTAGGCCGTCATCGTGGTGCAGGTCTTGGCGGTGGACATGATGAGCGTGAACAAACATTAAACCAATTATTGGTGGAGATGGATGGTTTCGGAGCAGCCGATGGTGTGATTGTCATGGCAGCGACCAATAGGCCGGATGTGTTGGATCCCGCCTTGTTGCGCCCAGGTCGCTTTGATCGACAAGTGGTGGTGCCTTTACCTGATATTAAAGGTCGTGAAGAAATCCTTAAAGTGCATTTGCGTAAAGTGCCAATGGATAAAGACGTGAAAGCCGGTAATATCGCGCGCGGTACCCCCGGTTTCTCAGGGGCTGATTTAGCTAACTTGGTTAACGAAGCGGCATTATTTGCTGCGCGGTCTAGTAAGAAATTGGTAGATATGCACGAGCTGGAAAAAGCCAAAGATAAAATTATTATGGGTTCTGAGCGTCGCTCGATGGTGATGGATGAAGATGAGAAGAAACTCACTGCTTATCACGAGGCTGGTCATGCGATTGTTGGGTTATCCGTACCGCAACATGATCCAGTCTATAAGGTATCGATTATTCCACGTGGCCGTGCGCTGGGTGTGACCATGTTCTTACCTGAACAAGATCGTTACAGCTATTCACGCTTACGTTTGCACAGTCAAATGAAAAGTTTGTTTGGTGGTCGTTTAGCTGAAGTGATTATCTTCGGTGAAGAAAACGTGACAACCGGTGCATCGAACGATATTGAGCGTGCGACAGAGTTAGCCCGGAATATGGTGACCAAGTGGGGGCTGTCTGAAAAGCTGGGTCCGCTGACTTACGGTGAAGAAGAAGGCGAAGTATTCTTGGGTCGTCAGATGTCGCAACGTAAAGAAGTGTCTGATGAAACCAATGCCGTTATCGATCAGGAAATACGCAATATTGTTGATACCAACTATAAAGCGGCTGAAGAGATTCTTAAAGGCAAAATGGATATTCTGCATTTGATGGCAGATGCTTTAATGAAATACGAAACCATTGATGAAGACCAAATCGCTGATATCATGCAAGGTAAAACACCAAACCCACCAAAAAATTGGGATGAGGATGATAAAAATGATTTGGGTCAAAGCCAATCTGAAACAACTACTGATGCATCTGATGATAAGGTTGATAAAGCAGATAGCGCTAATGCCGCTGCTAATGAAGCACCAGATAAAGATCATGAGCAACAAAATAAAGGTGATACCGGTGTTGATGCACCGTCTGAAACCTAAAGGATAGTCTATGAAATTAAGGCTATGGATTGGCCTGCTACTTACCTCTTTTTTAATCACAGGCTTTGCAACCACTGCAAAGCCTGTTTCCGTTACTAAAACTAAACACCTTGACCTTCCGGCTATTATTAAGCGCGGATATATCATCTCCGCTATGTATCCGCGTGACCTACCGCCATTTGTCAGTTGGAGTCACGGCAAGCCCTATGGCTTATCAATTGATTTAACCAATAAGTTTGCCAAGATTTTGGGTGTAAAGGTGAAATATTACACTGCCGCTGCAGACTTCGATAAAATTGTTCAGGCGGTTCATCAGCACAAAGCAGATATGTCGATTTCGATGTTAACGCGTTCGACACATCGTGCTATATCAATTGCGTTTACTGCGCCTTACTTATCGCCAGACATTTGGTTGTTGACCAGTCGATTAAAGTTTGCGGGATTAACGGATCAGCAAATTGTTGCCAAGGTGTTACAGCCTAATAATTACAGTTATGTGACCTATCCAAAATCTGAATTCTCACATTTAATGGCAGAGTATGTGCATCATCCTGCTAAGTTTATTGTCAAAACTACGCAAGAGAAAATTGATGCGATTGCCGATAATAAGGCAGATATGACGTTGATTGATGCACTGAGTGGCGGTTATTGGTTGGGTAAAAATCCTGCGTATTTAATTACTGTGCGACCGATTAAAATGCCCTATATTCATGATCCATTATCTATTGGTGTGCCTTACGGGTCACCAATATTATTAAGTGCATTAAATGTGTTTGTCGATACCATGCGAATGAATGGTTACATAGATCGGCTCACCCAATCCTATTTTTCAAAGGCGATAAAACTTGGAAAAAAATAAACTCAGTTGGTTATTGTCTCCGTGGGTTATTTTAGCCAGTATTTGCCTTGGGTTGTGTACGGGTGCTTATGCATATCAACACCACCAACAAATGGCTGTGATTAATGCGATCGCTTATATTTTTTTGTCGCTGTTAGAAATGTGTGTGATTCCTTTGATTATCACTGCGGTCACCGGCAGCTTTGCCAAGCTGTTGTTGTCTCGTCATCGTCAAGGTATACGGCGCATTATATATTTACCGGTGGCATTTGTTGCAGGTATGTTGGCGATGAGTGCTTTGGGTATCATTGTTGGCAGGGTGGGTAATGTCGGTGGTGCGATTGCAGAAAGTATTCGTCAAAAAATCGGTGGCGCGATTCACACCAGTTACAGCAATTTAGTGCCGGGCTCAGTAGATGGTTCCGCATTGGGGAATTTACACAGTTTATTGCACAGCATTGTTGGAAATAATGTGATTAAAGCGGCGGCGAATGGCCAAGGCATTACACTGATTATTTTTTCTATTTTATTGGGGTTGTCGCTGGGGATGATTACCTCGCGCGCCAGTCGTGCCACGATGTTATGGTTTGATGGTATATTTGAAGCCTTATTGCGTTTAGTGAACGGCCTCATGTATTTATTACCGATCGGCTTGTTTGCCTTGTTTGCGCAACAAGTATCAAAATCAGGCATTGAAAGTTTTATCGCGCTATACCGCTTGGTGTTATTTATTTATATTCCTTGCATTGTCATGTTGGTGTTTGCGGTATGGATCATAGCAAAGAAAACCGGTGAGGGTTGGTGGCGGACCTTTGTTCACTTGCGTGAAATGATGACAATTGCGTTTGTATCGAGCAACGGTTTTTCAGCTTTGCCATTTGGCTTAAATATTTTAGAAAAAAAATTAAAGTTTAGCCGTGATGATGTTAATTTACTGTTCCCAATTACGATTAGTTTAAACTTTGTAGCCAGCTGTTATTTGTTTTCATTGATGGCGGTTTTTATGGCGCATTTCTATGGGCAAGACCTGTCATTTGTAAAGTGTATTATTGTCTTAATTGCCTCGGTATTAACATCGATTGCGGTGGGCAGTATTCCAGCGATTGCCAGTTTTTCAATGATCGGTATATTGTTTACGCCTATTGGCTTGCCGGTAGGCACTGCTGTCGCGATCTTAGTGATTATTAGTCAAGCCATCGATCCTATTGTCACCCTAACTAACGTGGTTGTGAATGCCATGTGGGTGGCTGTGTTTTCCGAACGTCAGACCGAAGGTGAGGATGAGGTGCTTGAGGTTGAGGCTGTCGTTGCAGAGTGAGGGTTTATTAAGCTATCAATTTTAGCGGTTACTAAATTCATATCGCGTTGCAGTGCATGTTTTTGCTCTTCAGTGTAGGTCGATTTAGCGCTAAATAAGCAGGCTTTTATTTCAGCGATTGAGTCTTTGCACATTCGATAGATTGATTCTGGGTGTTCATTCGCATTTACTGTGATAAAAAACACCGGATTTAATAGCTTAGCACTCGCAGCCGCCCTATTGGTTCCGCCAATAACCAATGGCGTAATGAAGGCACGCATGCGCACCAAGCAAGATAGCCTAGCATTTAGGGTGTAACGCATAAATAGGCAAAAAAAGTACCTTTAAGCTATATTCTAAGCAATAAAGAGTCAGCCATATTGAGCCTCATTATGAAGATGAATAGAATATTTGCCACCCTATGCATTGGTTTTGTGTTACCAGCCACTATTTTAGCTAGCACCACTAACACTGCCGCAAGCTGGTTACCAGTAAGCATCGACTCCAATGGCAACATATCGACATACCAACCCGTTAAAACACTCACTGTAGATCCCACCAGCTTTCAACTCGGCAATAGCATCACTATCGCAAAATTGCATTACAATACCATAAGCAGTGCTGTTAGTGACAAAAAAATAGATAATGAAAACGCCTCTGCGTGGCTGGCCGTCGTTTATGGGCTCTATTCAAATTCACCCAGCATTACCACCGCAGCTGGATATGCGGTATCACTTGCAAGGTTTGTTAATAACCAGTGGACTACAAGCCAAAAGCTACTATGCGCAAACACCAGCGCAGCTCCGGTAGACCCAGATTTAACAAACTGTCTTGGTGGCGCCAATATGATTTTTCATAGCATCACCAACGCAAAACTCTACCAGACCAAGAACATTGGCTATCAAACTGCAATTTTACAAGTCGAAGGCAGCGCCTATATAAACTTAAAATTAGACAAAGCGATAGTCACCCAGCTATTCGCTCTTAATACCAACTCTAACAAAAAAGAAATCACAGCCACATCAATTGGTTCATTTTATAGTGGCAGCACCGCCTCTACCAATAAATTAGCTGGGGTTGCCTGCGGCAATGAGTTTTGTCTTATTGCACAAACGATGAACGGACAGAGCAACCTACATCCACTATTTTTTACCATCAACAACTCAACAATACCACAATACCCATTCCCAACAGATCAAAACAGCCCTAAAACAACAAGCCCTACCCATTTTTTTGGCCTTCAATATGATGCTTATAGCAAAAGCTTTATAACATTAACCGGCTCACAAAACTCAAGCGGCACTTGGAAGTTAAGAGTCAGCAGCTTAATTATTAACACATCTTCAAACGGAACAACTAATATCGCAATCAACCCTCAACCACAAAAACTACTCGATAAGAACTTTAACAACCAACTGACTGATGTATCAATAAGCACTACCAAGCTTGCACCACAACAGGCATTTCAACTATATGTAGCCCCCTTTACAACTCTACCAGGCAGTGCTAACGGCACTACTCCCTACTTATTCTTAAGGATTGACAACAAAATTTATAATAGCAAGGGCGAATGTATAACCATCGACTCCCCACAACAATTCAGCAATCCAAGCACGGTCGTGGCTCGCTTTCAATCACTAATAAACATCGATCAACAATTCATTAATACCAAACAACCCAACACTACCCAATCCACGGATATAGGGTCATATGTTACATCACAATTCTCAATGATTAGTAATAAGGCTGCAGCAAATAAATTGCTGCCATCTCAATCTCAAATACAAATATCAAATACAGGCACCCTGTATGCATTAAAAAACAATGTTATTTACCACTACGACCCAACCAGCCAAACTTGGATAAACTACACCACCACCTATCCATTCAATCAACTATACCCTTTAACTAGCTATGGCCTTCAGGGTAATCTCCTACTTATTGGCAACAATCAAATTCAACTCATGAACTCCAACGGAAAATTGATGGGAGAACCCACTCCAATCACTGGTTTGACACCGGGGACGCAGGTTATTCAAAACCAAAATCACCCTCTAAGTCTCGTACCACAAAAACTATTCTTTATTGGCGGCACCGCTAGCGCTGATAAGTGATCGACAAAGCGTTTGCGCCAACCACTGCTCATAGGGTTACGTCGCAAAAATTTGATTAAATAAAGTTAAATATTCCATGGACGCACTTACGCAGCTAACGTATAAAATTGCTCAAACACCGGCATATTGGCAGCATTTTCATGTTGCTTTTTTCTTAGCATGTGATGTAATTCAATTCCGATCAGAGTTGCATGTGCTGACTGAAATGATATAAAGCCTTTTGTTAGTTTAGTTATTTTCTTTATAAATCGGTGGTCTTGCTCAACAATGTTATTCAGATATTTAATTTGGCGTATTTCAATCTGATTATCTTTAGGTGTGGATTGATTGAGAGGTTTCAATGCCAAATTATTCGCTCCACTATTATCGATGGTGACTTTTTTTGGTTGATCATTGAAGCCTATTGCTTTATTAAAAAAGCGTTTTGCAGCGTCAAAGTCACGCTTTTCAGATAGCATGAAGTCAATAGTGTCGCCTGATTTATCGACCGCTCGATACAAGTAGCACCACTTACCTTTAACGCGAATATACGTTTCATCCATTCGCCAACTAGCACCCACTTTCTTCTTATGATGGTTAGTGAAACGGCTTTCGAGTAAGGGTGAATACTTTATTACCCATTGATTAACGGTTGAGTGATCAACACTGATACCTCGCTCAGATATCAATTCTTCAATATCACGGTAACTCAGTGCATATGCCAAATACCAGCGAACAGCCATCATGATGACCGTCTTTTTGAAGTGTCTTCCTTTGAAGCTGATCATTTGATAACCTTATGTCCGTAACTTGGCCGGCCAGGTTAACAAATTAGCTCCCAGCTTGCGACACAGCCCTTTTTTAAGTCTTTTAGAAAATAAACCAACTGCCCCAAATCAACGGCATTGCCATGACTGTAGAGTAACGTATATTTTGCTTTATCGTATTTTAAATAAACAGCGGTAATTGTTTTTGAATCGGGTAAGGTTAGCTTAACGCTATTGGTTAAATGTTGGTAGCTTGCGGGTGTCGGTGGTAAATATAAATAGTGATCAGACATGATAAACGCGTATAGGTTGATTAATAACCAGGTTACGAGTGCAAAAATAATAATCCGGCGGATTTTGTGTTTCATGATAGTTATAAACTAACATGTCTTATCGTGACTGTCTGCTTTATACTTAAGCTTGGTGTTACCGTGGCGGGATTAAATACGTGTCTAAATCACATTACCGGCTTCTGTTGGTTTTATATGCAACCACTTTGTTTTTAAGCGCTGCCTTGCTGTTTTGGGTTCAACCGTTATTAGCAAAAATGTTATTGCCACATCTTGGTGGCAGTCCCGCGGTGTGGAATACCTGCATGATGTATTTCCAAGGCACATTACTGGTTGGTTATTTGTATGCCTATTGTAGTTCACGGTTTTTACCGCGCAACTGGCAACCGATTTTACAAATTATATTACTGTGCACAGGGCTTGTTTTCTTACCGTTTTATGCGCCCGCACATTGGATCGGCTTAGATCAATCACCGATTTTTAATTTAATACGACTTTTAGTGTTCACTACGGTTATCCCTATTTTAGCCATCTCTGCTAGTGCACCCATGTTGCAACGTTGGTTTGCATTGAGTGATCACCCAGATGCGAGTGATCCTTATTTTTTATATGCCGCGAGTAATAGTGGATCACTATTAGCATTACTCGCATTTCCGTTTCTACTCGAGCCTTGGCTGGCTATTAGTACACAGCGATGGGTGTGGAGTGGTGGTTTTATTCTATTACTATTATTTACAGCTGTATGCGCGTATCGCACTTTTATGCACGGCTCTGCTTATGTTATCCCTCGTGTTGCCAGTAAATCGGCATCGCACTTAAGCGAACATGTTGACTGGAAGACGAGAGGCAGTTGGGTACTGTTGGCTTTTGTTCCCTCCAGTTTGTTATTGGGTGTTACTACTTATATCACTACTGATATTGCTTCAGCGCCATTGTTCTGGATCATACCGTTAGTGCTTTATTTGTTATCCTTTATCATTGTTTTTTCACGCAAGCCTATCATTAAGCCTTATATTGCTGCTTTTTTTCAATTATTATTTGCTGTTTTATTTTTGATTGTGTTTGCAAGGGACGTTCACGGCTTTAATTACTGGGTTGTTTTACTGCTTAACCTATTTTTGTTTTTTGCTACAGCGCTGGTATTGCACGGTGAGCTCGTTAGACAAAGACCACATGCTTCACACCTAACTGAATTTTATTTATGGATGGCTTTTGGCGGTTTCTTGGGCGGTGTTTTTAATACCCTAATTGCGCCATTGATCTTTGTCGATGTTATAGAATACCCGCTGATGATTGCTGTCGCGATACTGGTCAAGCCACCATTGCCGATAAAAAGATATTTGATATTAGCGGTCATTATATTGATCGTTGTTTCGTTGCATTTTACTTCAACCGGGAGTCGCGGTACGATCCATACAGTTCGAAACTTTTTTGGTACTTCTCATGTGTTTGTTCAGCCTGGTAATGTGCATATGCTGGCACATGGCACCACCAAGCATGGTCTTGAGGTTCGTAATAAAAAGCCAGAACACAATGCAAAAGGTTTTTATATGGCGGTTGAGGAAGTCATTAATCTGATGCATAAAAAACAATCGTCATTATCCATTGGTATTATTGGTCTTGGTGCAGGAATGAACGCATGTCTAGCTGGACCTCAGGACACATTGACCTATTATGAAATTAATCCAGCGGTTGTCGATATTGCTTCTAATCCAGCTTACTTTTCTTACTTAACCAACTGCCCACCTAAAGGCGGTATCATTGTCGGGGATGCTCGTTTGCGTCTTGCTGAGGCCAAGAAGAATCAGTATGATTTATTAGTTGTCGATGCGTTTAATTCTGATTCGATCCCTATCCATTTAATCACCGAAGAAGCGATTTTATTATACTTTCAAAAAATAAAGTCAAATGGGGTTGTGTTGGTTCATGTTAGCAACCGCTATATTAATCTGCATAGAGTATTAAGTGCGAGCAGCTATGCTCATAAAATCACACCGTTGATTAAGGGTTATAAAAAAAATATCAAAACCTATGCGTACTTTGCCGAATGGGTTGCGCTGACTAAATCCAGTGATCGTATCGATACATTGAAAAGAAATGGATGGAAAGTACTTCCGATGTTCAATAAAAAACACCGTTGGCGCGACGATTATTCCAATATAATCCGTGAGCTCAGGCTGTTTCAGTGATCTTATTTAAGTCGATTGCCAGTATTTTAATGATTATTTCTCTCTTCGTAGGAATTCGTTTTTTAATTCTTGCGAAGATTACAACAGTTATTCAGCTCTTCGCAAGGATACGTTTTCTAGTTGCTGCGAAGAGGGGTGGCTTAAATATTAACTAAATCAATGAGTTATTACCGGCTCATTTTTGATTGAGCAGCTTCATAATTGCAGTATTCAGTATTGCTATACAAAAATCACTAAAGCCGTTATGTTACTGCCATTGATATTTAGATAGGTGGCAGCATGACCCGTACGCTTAAACTTCCGAAAGGAATTAAAAAAACATTAGAGCAACCGATGGTGATGGGGGTGATTAATATGTCTCCCAATTCGTTTTATCAGCCGTGTGCTAGCTTAGAGCAGGGCTTGGCACAGGCTGAGCAGATGATTGCTGAGGGTGCTGATATGCTGGATATTGGCGGAGAAGCGACTAACCCTTTTGTCGATATTCCTGTTGAGGCACCAGCGACTACCGCGGAGATTGAGCGTGTAGTACCACTGATTGCTGCGTTAAAGCAGCGCCACCCTAATATGTTGCTGTCAGTGGACACCAGTAATGCAGCTGTAATGCAGGCAGCCATTGATGCTGGTGTTGATATGATTAATGATCAACGCGCTTTACGCCGTGACGGCGCGCTGGAGGTTGTGGCTAACAGTGATGTGGCAGTCTGTCTAATGCATTTCTTTATGCCGCAACGTATACCGCAAAGCAATTCAGCAGAGGCGATGCTGCAGCAAATTGCTAAAGAATTACAGCAATGGGCGCAACGTTGTGTTGGTGCCGGTATCGCAGCTGATCGTATTGTATTGGACCCTGGATTTGGTGGTGGTAATTTTGGTAAAGATACGGCAGAGAATTTTTATTTATTAAGGCATATGGATCTATTGCATGACTTAGGTTATCCACTGTTAGTGGGGTGGTCACGCAAGTCAATGATCGGTGATGTACTGGGTGGAGTGAGCAGTGATCAGCGCTTGTATGGCAGTGTGGCGGCTGCTACACTGGCTGCGGTGCAAGGTGCCGATATTTTGCGCGTACATGATGTGGCGCCAACAGTCGATGCTGTAAAAGTTTTCTCGGCGGCCTTGTGTTAGTAGCGAGTTTAGGTAACAGGGAGATGTTAACGTGAGAAAATATTTTGGTACCGATGGTATTCGTGGCAAAGTGGGTCATTCATTAGTTAATCCAGAATTTATGTTAAAGCTCGGTTGGGCAGTGGGCAAGGTATTAGCACATGATGCAAATCCAACGGTGTTAATTGGTAAAGACACACGTATTTCCGGTTATCTATTAGAGTCTGTGTTAGAAGCAGGTTTTGTTGCTGCCGGTGTGAATGTGTTATTACTTGGACCGATGCCAACTCCCGCGATTGCTTATTTAACTAAAACCTTACGTGCGGCTGCCGGTGTGGTGATTAGCGCATCGCATAATGCTTTTGAAGATAATGGTGTGAAATTCTTTTCCAGTGAGGGATTGAAGTTATCCGACGAAATGGAATTGGCGATTGAAGCGCAACTTGAAAAGCCAATGGAAACGGTCGACTCATTGCACCTTGGTAAAGCAACGCGTGTCGATGACGCGCCAGGTCGCTATATTGAGTTTTGTAAATCAACTTTTCCTTCTCAATTGACTTTGGGTGGTTTAAAGGTCGGTCTGGATTGTGCCAATGGCGCAACATACTATGTGGCTAAATGTATCCTACGTGAACTCGGTGCTGATGTGATTACTATCGGTGATGACCCTGATGGTTTAAATATTAATTTGAATTGCGGTGCATTGCACACCGAACAACTGCGTGCTGTTGTGCTTGAGCAACATTGTGATGTTGGTATTGCATTGGATGGTGATGGTGATCGCTTGATTATGGTAGATCATAAAGGTGAAGAGGTTGATGGCGATGAGATCCTAGGCATCTTAGCGATTGACCGTAAGCGACGGTTGCAAGGGGGATTTGGTGTCGTCGGTACATTAATGAGTAACCTGGGTCTTGAGCTTGCATTAAAAGAACATGACATTGGGTTTGAGCGCGCGAAAGTGGGTGATCGTTATGTTATGCAGCGATTGCAGTCATTGGGTTGGAGTTTAGGTGGTGAATCATCAGGTCATATTGTTGATTTGGGTTTAACAACTACCGGCGATGGTATGATTACTGCATTACAAGTCTTAGGTGTTATTCAAACCCACGAAAGCAGTTTGTCAGTCTTAAAGCAGGTCATTCAAAAATGCCCTCAAGTATTAATTAATATACGCGTCGAAAATCCGGATAAAGTGATTGAGAGTGATGCGATTCAAGCAGCTGCTAAAGTAGCAGAAGAAAAGCTAGCGGATAGGGGGCGTATCCTTTTGCGCGCATCAGGTACCGAGCCGTTAGTGCGTGTCATGGTTGAAGGCCGCGATGCGGAAGAGGTGAAAGCCACCGCTGAGCAGCTGGCCGATTTTGTTAAAGATGCAGCCCTGTCGTAACTGCGCTTGCCTTGTTGACATTTTGGTGCCATTGCATGAGAATGCTGTTAGTTTTTAGACAGTTAAGCGGGTGCTATGATGCAAAAACCAGTTTTTATGACACAGATTTGGAACGTTTAGAGTGTGGTTATCTTTCTGATTCCCCTCTCTTTTTGCTATTTCCTATACGTCGCACATAACTAAACCGCTTAACTCTTGAGGTTACTTGTCATCCCGGACTTGATCCGGGATCCAGGGTAATAGCTTGTCATCCCGGGCTTGATCCGGGATCCAGGGTAATAGCTTGTCATCCCGGACTTGATCCGGGATCCAGGGTAATAGCTTGTCATCCCGGACTTGATCCGGGATCCAGGAAAATAATAAGAGAATTAAATGAAAAAGTTAGGTGTTTTTAGTTTAGCCATGATCACGCTGGGTTCCGTGGACAGTATTCGTAATCTGCCTGCCACCGCATTATTTGGTAGCTCATTGGTTTTTTACTTTTTACTCGGCGCTATCATGTTTTTATTACCTAGCGCATTGATATCCGCTGAGCTATCTTCCACCAGTAAACTACATGGCGGTATTTATAGTTGGGTAAAACAAGCATTTGGACCTAAGGTTGGCTTTTTAGCGGTTTGGTTTCAGTGGACTGAAAATGTGATTTGGTATCCCACCATCCTTTCATTTGTTGCTGGTAGTATTGGTTATTTGATTTCACCTGCGCTGGCACAAAATAAAATATTTTTAATCAGCGTTATTTTGGTGGCTTTCTGGGGCACCACGATTATTAATCTATTAGGCATTCGTTCCTCAGCGCGTTTTGCTAATTTTGCAGCACTAACGGGATTGTTGCTACCCATGACTTTAATTATTGCACTGGGTGCCGTATGGATATTTGCTGGCAAACCCATTCAAATCACATTCACTGCGCAGCAAATGTTACCGCATGGCCATAGCAGTGGCATGTGGGTAGCATTGACGGGCATTATGATGTCTTTTTGTGGCATGGAAATTGCTACTGTGCACAGCGGTGATGTCGATAATCCCAAGAAAGCATTCCCGCGGGCGATGTTTATTTCCGTAGTGGTATTAGTAGTGACATTAATGGCGGGGTCATTGTCGATAGCCAGTGTTATACCTGAGCATCAAATCAGTTTGGTGGCGGGTATCATGCAAGCGTTTTCGATATTTTTTAATGCCTATCATATGCATTGGATCTTACCGCTAATGGCATTAATGCTAGTGATTGGTGGTTTGGGTGGTGTGAGTAATTGGATTATTGCACCGACGCGTGGCCTGCAGTTAGCAGCTGAAGACGGTAACTTACCGAAACACTTTCAAACCAGTAATCGTCACGGTGCGCCAAAAGTGCTACTGATTTATCAAGCGATTATTTCAACCATTATGACGATGGCATTTTTATTGATGCCGAGTGTCAATGGTTCTTATTGGTTGCTAACAGCATTGGCCGCACAACAATATATGCTGATGTATATGATTATGTTTATTACTGGTATTCGCTGGCGTTTTCTGCCAAATCAAAATGAAGATGGCTACCGTATTCCTGGTGGTAAAATGGGTATCTGGATTGTATCAAGCATGGGTTTTATCGGTGCACTAGTCACTTTTATAATCGGTTTTATTCCACCTGATAATATTAATGTGGGCGGTACACTGCATTACGAGGAGCTCATATGGTTAGGTTTGGTCGTGATGACTGTATTGCCGTTTTTATTTCGACTAAAAAAATCCTGAAATAACTGAATCATTGGCGTAGCTAAAAATATTGATTTAAAAATTGCGCCGCTTGTTCGATAGCTGCACGCCCTGGCGCATATACTTTGGCAAAAAATTGCCAGCAATGTGGCAGGCCAGAAATCACTTGTAGGAATACGCTATGATGCTGTTTGCGCAACGCATGAAATAGTTCAATGCTATCATCCAGCAGTAATTCATAATCTCCCGCTTGAAATAATGTAATAGGATAAGCCGAATAATGTTGGCTACTTATATTTAATAACGGCAACTGAGGATTGATGGTTTTTGGTAAATAATATTGTTGCACGTTTTGTAAGCGTTCAGTGGAGATCCAATCACGGTCTAGATTGTACTGACAAGACGGTGTTTTAAATTGTAAATCGAGAGGTGCAGATAATACTAAGGCAATCTTAGGCAGCGGTAATGCTAATTGTTGGCATTGGTAAATGGATTGGGTGACTAACAGTGCTCCGGCAGAAATACCTGAAAACCCAATATGATCTGCGCTGTATCCTTGGTCGAGCAACCATCTATAGGCATCAATCGTATCATCAACGGGCGCGGGGAACTGAAACGCTGGGCATAAGCGATAATCAACACTCAGCACTGTTACATTGGCTTGTAAAATTAATTGTGCAATCAGCTCTAAGTGATCGGCTGTGCTGCCCATCGTATAGCCACCACCGTGTAAAAAAATTAATATTTTATTCGGGTCGCTGTTATTGGCTTTTACCCAGCTGTAACAAGTGTTAGCTACGTGTTCAACGTTTAGCTTTTGGCAGGCTTCTGTTTGAAAGCTGGTATACAATGCGGAAAAGGCGGCTGATACTTGCTCTATGTCTTCTGATGAAATGGTTAACGTATCGGCGATATGCTGTTTAAGGCTTTGATAGGATTGGTCTGTCATCGGTAAGTCCCTTATCAATTAATCAAACATACACCATTTAATGTGGATTTAGTCAGTGCTTGAATGAGTACGGTAATTGCTTTGGTGCGCGGAAAACTGTCGCGCCAGGCCAGTGCCACTGTGCGTTGTGGTTGCTTACCCGTAAATGGTCTCGTAGTTAATGTGTTGCTGTAATGTTTAACTTGGGTAGCACTGCTGGGTAATATAGTAATACCATATCCAGAGGCAACCATCGCACGCAAAGTTTCTAAAGAGCTGCCTTCGATGGTTTGTTGTTGCTCAGTGGTGTGATAGCACTGCGGGCAGGCTTCCAGTATTTGATCACGAAAACAGTGACCTTCACCCAGTAATAATACATTTTGTTTGTTGAGCTGATTGGCTTTAATTTTATCGTATTCAGCTAGTGGGTGTTTCTTGGGCATGAGTGCAACAAATGTTTCGTCATACAGGGGTTTTACCACTACGCCAGGTTCAGAAAAAGGCAGGGCGATAAAGATGGCATCGAGCTCACCGGTTTGTAATTTTTCGCGTAATACGGCCGTGTAATTTTCTTGAATAATCAGTGTCATCTTTGGTGCAGCGCGTTTTATCTGTGGAATTAGTAATGGAAACAAATATGGCGCAATCGTATATATCGCACCGACTTTGAGTGGTGTTTGAATATGTGACTGATCCACACTGGCCAGTTGTTCGATTTTTTCAGCTTCTTCTAATACTCGCTGCGCTTGCTGGATAATGCGCTCACCAATATCGGTAATGCGCACCTCATTGGGCCGACGTTCAAACAGCGAAGTCTTCAATGATTTTTCTAGCTTATTGATTGCTACACTGAGCGTCGGTTGGCTGACATGGCATAATTTGGCTGCTTGGCCAAAATGCTTGGTTTGCGCTAGAGCGGTGATGTATCGTAGTTCGGTTAAAGTCATTCGACTATTTGATCAGATTTGTGTTCAAGACGCAATGTTGATTTTCGCTCAACCCATCAAATGCGAACAGTCCCTAATTAATTGATCTTAAGTAAATAACATTCTCTGCTACTGTTGCCAAGCTTAATGGTATGTTAATGCTGGTAATATATAATAATGCATTGATATACACATGATGTGAGTATTTATTGTGCTGCTAATTCACTCTATAAGAGGTTACTATGAGCAGAGCAAGGCCCCAGTATTTATCCGAAGACTCTTCATTATCCAGAGTGCTGAGTGGTATTAATGATGATTTAGAGTTGAAAACCAGTAGCATCAAAAAGCGACTCGAGCGTAATGAAAGAATACGTCAAGCTAAAGAAGCGGGTGAAGCCGAGCCAATAGTAGTGGATTTACCAAAAATTGGTACAGTTGAAGTTATCAGCCTCAAGGATCAAGGTGTTACTCCTGGTTTGTTTTGGAAAAAAGTAATGCCAGAAGCGGACGGTTCTTTTGTGCGTGGCATGATCAAATATGCTAAGCAGGGTAATATCAAGGAAGTCGTTGGTGAGCAAGCAGCGATGCAACTAGCAACAGTCACTATGTCTGATCGGGTACAAATAGCAGATTGCTTTATACATCCGGCCGTTGTTAGTGGTGATTCAACGGTGGTATTAATTTCTACATTTAATCAAGCCATGAAACCCATGACCGACTTTGCAGTTAATTATACAGATAAAGGAAATAACCATGGAGTGTTGACCGCGGCGGGTAATGAGCGCAGTGAGGGGTTGTCGCCAGTAGCAGTAACTGGTTTAGCCGATTTGTTATTTTTTTCGTATTTGTGCCAAGATTCAGACCTTATTGGTAAGGCTTGCCAGAATAAAGGTATCGTCGACGGCCAATTATTTTTATTTGACCTGGTATTTCAAACGGAAGGGCCGAAATTTATAAAGGGGCCGATACGCATAAACTTTGATACTTTATTTGATGTAGATCCACAACAGCTGCAAGTGACCAGTCACTACAGTGATGGCGACAGAGCAAGGCTCAAAAAAATTGGTGATGTTGTTCGTCATATTCAAGTGAGAAACCTTTCAGTTTTACAGCATACTCCGATTGAAGAACGGGTAAGCGCCTTATTACAATTGCGTCAACGAATTCCACAGATGCAAGAGGTTTTACAGCAGCAAGCGACTCATTATCGACTATTAGCTGATAACAGTTTGACAGACTCACCTGAGTCTAAAGTGTATGCTGAAATTTCACGTAACTATTCAAATGCTCAGACACAGCTATTTAAACGTACGCAGGAAATTAATGTGCATTTTGAGGAGGTGTTTGCTAGGGCTGATGAAATTAATGCGGCTAGTTCGCCACGTATCACACGGCTTGAAAAAAACTATGACGACGTGAGAGACGCAGGTGAGATTGAATACAAAGAAGAAGATGGCAGAAGTTATGTTTTACGAGAAGTTGAAATTGATACTCCTGCATGCGATGTGAAATGGGATCAAGTTATTATTAGTCGCATGTACATGCTGCAACAACTGGTTAATCAGCAGCAATATAGCTTTTATGGTCATGATAAAATAAAGGGTGTTGTGTTGGCAGCAGCACATAAAGTGGATGATATGCCACTGGCTGCTTCGGTTGATTTTAGCTCATTACTAGTGCAGCCTAACCCAGCGGATCCAGATAAAATTAACGTTATGCTCCGTATTGAGGTTGAGGATATAACAAAAATATCTGTGGTTCGTGATAATCTTATGAGGCTTAGCAAATTGCTTGGAGTTGGCGAATCATTACTGTACTCCCCCGCGCATATCGCAGAACATAAGCCAACATTTAGTTTAACTATTCCGCAGCATGCTTTGTTGCAGTTAAGTGATGAGCGCCTTCGCGAATTGATGGCGCCAGAGACAGCCCCAATTACTTCGCAGCGCGTTATTGAAGAATCTCCCTATATGGCAGTAACTGCTGTTAAATTTTTTGATCGCATGGCTGAATTAGCCGGTGAAATGCCCAGTGTGGCGATGACAGCGATGGCAATAAAGCAACAGCAATATGAGATTTGCTGCTTTATGAAGGAGCCGGTTCCTCCTCCTTTGTTGCCATTAGTTAATGGCCTCGCTGGTAAGGCGTTAGGTGAAGAGTGCTCACCGAATGTATATGTAGATGCTGTTATTGATTATTTTCAATTAGCACATGAGCTGGATTTGAATAAGCTTGCCACTGATATGATGTTGCAAGAAGTGAAGGCACCAGAAAAATACGCCAGTAGTGACGTGGTTCGTTTGCGTGATCATATGAAAAAAATTACAGCGTTACCCTTTGAGCAACGTCAGGTTGCGGTCGACAGCATGAAGAAGTCAGTTGTTGTCAGGCAGAACGCGTGTCGGTGGCAAGCAAGTGCTCTTACTTCGTCACTGGTTCGTCAAGACGGCCATGGACATTTGGGTGTCTATGACAGGCAGCAGCAACGTGTCTCTTTTAGTCCGCAACACTCAAGAAGTACGCGTCGTTTTGAGGGTGCCAAGCCAGCTAAGTTGTGTTAAATATGCAATGGGGTATACTAACTGATCGTATGGGGGTTGCGAGACTGTTAGCGTAAAGAGTGAGATTCTTGTGCGACATTTGATCGAAGTGCGAACCCATAATGCTTGGGTGCATGCCAGCATTGCCGAAGTGGCTTATCCCGTTAATCTAACCCCCGAATCAGCATCTGTAGCAACCATTCAAGCGATTAGCGCGGGTTCTCCAGTGAATGCTGATATTGTCTGGAAAATGTTCGCTGATTTAGAGTCGTGGACTAATATTGATGTGGTTAATGATGAGCTGGTGACGCTGAGCTACCCGAAAATCAACCCATGGATGACGGTGAAGTATCAGCCTTCAATAGATCCGGCGGCTGATGATCAGGCCAAAATGTTTGTTTTTGATAAAATTGTATTTGGCAAAATTTCCATTGATAACATTGATCATACTCAATTGATTAAGGCGCAACACCATATTCAGCTTGATGAGATTGCGCGTGCTGTACAGTATATTGCTGTTAAAGTTGATTTAAATACTCAGCGGCATACATTAATGCCTAATCATAAACAAATAAAAGACGATAAAGGTAAGGTGGATCATGTGACGATTCCAACAGTTGAAGCTGGTTTTGATTACGGTTTAAGCACGCAAGGCTTTACTGGTTATTTACAGCAACCTTCGCCGCAATCATTCTCACGACTTAAAAGGAATTGTGCCGATCATGTGTCTCGTGTGATGAAATATTGCCAGCACCACGCAAAAAATTTCGATGTTACACAGCAACTTCAACAAACAGAAAAATCCACCCATTCATTATTGGGTGTCAGTAATCCGAATGTGCGCTTGCCGTGGGGTAAAACAATCAAAAGTTATGCAAAAATCATTCGGCAACATATTTTGCAGGCAACCATTAATGATGCGAAAAATTTATTAACTCCTGCACAAAAAATTCACCAAGTGATTGAGATTGAAATGTTACGGCTACAGGATGGTATCCATAATATCAATAACAGTTGTGTGGCTATAGTTAGGCAGAAAAGTTTGGCAATGAAAAAAGCCAAGCTGCAAGCCTTGCGATTATATAAGCAGCAGGTTGAAACATGTGATGAGGCGACAATGATTTCGATGTTAAGCGCGTTATGTGATAATGTTGCAATCAAGGCTGGCATGACCCGGCATAAAACCGCTGATCATTTGCGCCAATTATTGGCAGCTGTTCAGCCTGAATATGAACAAGTACCGCAAGGAATGACTGCATGAATACTGCACTGATCAATGAGATTATCACCTTTTGGTTGGGTGATGTGTCGACTGAACAACCATTACCGAATGAAGCGATTACTTCGCAGTGGTGGCGCAAAGATGCAGCGTTTGATCAGCAAATTAGAATGCGGTTTGAAGGGCATATTAAAAAAGCTGAACAAGGTGGTTATATTGAATGGTTGGCGACACCGCGAGGCTGTTTAGCCTATGTTTTATTGTTGGATCAATTCAGTCGTAATATTTATCGAGGTACTGCGCAAGCTTTCATTTATGACCCGCTGGCTTTAGCGGCTGCTGAATTTTGTGTTGATGCAGAATTGGATCAAGAGTTGCTGCCTGTTGAGCGTGCGTTTGTTTATATGCCATTTGAGCACAGTGAGTTATTAGAAAATCAACAACGTTCCGTCGAATTGTTTGAAGCGTTAGCGCAATCGGTTGAGCCTGAAAGCCGCGCATTATTTGCTGGATTTGTTAATTATGCCATGGCGCATTTGCGTGTGATCGAACAGTTCAATCGCTTTCCGCATCGCAATGAGATAATTGATCGTCCATCAACTGTAGAAGAGATCGAGTATCTAGCTCAGCCTAATAGTGGTTTTTGAAAATGACCGTTTTTTTTATGCCTAGCAGGCGCCTACAAATAACAGTAGGCATATAAAAATATAAGCTATTATATGGCTTCTGATATTTAGTGACTTAGCCATGCATGATGTAATGAAGCGTAGGGTTAGGATACATATGATATATTGAGGAGCATCAAAGTGAAGTTCTTGGTGCAGCCATAGTCTGCAACTGGCTATACCGTCAAAGCACCATCGCTAAAT
This sequence comes from Coxiellaceae bacterium, assembly GCA_029212925.1. Classification (GTDB taxonomy): domain Bacteria; phylum Pseudomonadota; class Gammaproteobacteria; order Coxiellales; family Coxiellaceae; genus JARGNX01. The sequence goes on from JARGOB010000001.1 coordinate 21,649, forward strand.
CATCGCCTGCCTTATGTGCGGTTGTTTCAACTGGGCTTGCTGGTTTGAATAAACCCAATCGAGTTTCTGTTATCAGGCAACGAGCAGATTGTATGGCAGTTACTTGAAATAACGAAAGCATGGTTGCTTGCAATAATAATCTGCCCTGTTCAATACTGGTGTCTGTAGTTTCCTTATTCCATAGCATCAACAAAAAGTTGACGACGGGTTTCATCAGATGAAAAGTATATTCAGTATCATATAGATTGCCTGGATCGTATGCCTCTAATAAAGCACGTTGCTGTTTATGGTCTAATTTTGATTTGACTGCAAATAACGCTAAGTCATAGCTACGGTGGTTATTGCCAGCGTATTCCCAGTCAACAAATGTCGGTTCGTCTTCGCTATGATAGATGCTGCTGGGTAGTAAATCGTTGTGTGACGACACGCGATACTCAGTCTGTCTATGTAACACGAGCATTAAAGCAGAGATGCTCGGGTAGAATTCTTTAATCAATTGTGCTTTGGCTGTTGTTGCTTGTTCATACGGCCACAGTGAGTTTTCTACAGTTTTATGTAAGGTAAAGTCACCTTTTAGTTTTGCATGTGCGTGCAGTGAACGTATTTGTTGTCCGATTGCGGTAATTGCAGATGAGTCTAATTGTGACTTAAGCATGCTGGCAAAGCACGCATTACTATCCACTTGCTGGCACAGTTGAAAGCCATGCTTTGGATCATTAAATAATACATTGGTAAAAAAGCCTTTGCGATTGAGTTCAACTAAATTGTCGTGTTCGTTAGTACGAGTGAAGGGTGGCCAGAGTTTGCCGTTGAAGCGCACTAAGTACTCAGTGTCTGATGTATCGCTCACAGTAACAAAGGTATTTGTTACGCTTTCAGCCATTGCGGTATCAGTGGCTTCTGCGATAGGTTGTGCAAGTGTGATCCCTAGGCTATTAAAAGCTTGCTCAATGCGGCGGTAAGTGTTGTGTCTCATGTTGTTGCCCTTGTCTGGCTTTGTGTTTATTGTCAGATTAGCGAGGCAATGTTGATAGGTAAAGTTGAATTATTATATCACTTTAATAGGCAATAGCTATTAAATAAATTAACAGGTCACTTGCGTTGAAAACAACTTGTTGAATAGGTGTGATAATTGAGGCGCGCTGTGCGCCTTGATAGCTACCATAGTGCAACGGCAAGCCTGGCAGGGGTACCTGCAAAGGTAGTTATTACCGGGGCGAAAATTACCTGGTCTTATATCAGTGGCTGAGCAATAATTCACTTGCGCAATAGGGGTTCTGAGGCTAGAATATGCCGTTAATCTTAATCGGAGATTAACATGAAAATAGTTCAAGATGCCCTCACGTTTGATGATGTTTTATTGCTGCCGCGCTTTTCGTCGGTATTGCCACGAGACGTTGATTTAACTACACAATTAGCCCCTCAACTGCAGTTGAATATACCGCTATTGTCCGCTGCGATGGACACGGTGACTGAAGCCCGCTTAGCCATCCGTATGGCGGAAATGGGTGGGATGGGTGTGTTGCATAAGAATATGCCAGTCGAGCAACAGGCGCGTGAAGTGCTAAAAGTGAAGAAATTTGAAAGCGGTATTGTATTGGATCCATTAACTGTGCCGCCTACTGCAACGGTTGGTGAGGTGCTGGAATTGACCCAGGCACACCAATTTTCAGGTATGCCAGTGGTGGATGGTAAGCAATTACTGGGCATTATAACTAACCGAGATGTACGCTTTGAGACCAATTATGACCGCCCAGTCTCCGATTTAATGACACCGAAAGAGCGTCTGATTACCGTAAAAGAGGGCGCCAGTCGAGACGAGGTGATGGACTTATTCCGTAAGCATCGCCTAGAAAAAGTGTTGGTGGTGAATGATGCGTTTGAATTGTGTGGCATGGTCACGGTTAAGGATATTTTAAAATCAAAAGAAAACCCCAATGCTAGTAAAGACAGTGGTGGCCAACTACGTGTAGCCGCTGCTGTGGGTACTGGTGATGCCGGTTGCGAACGCATTGAAGCATTAATTGCAGCGGGTGTTGATGTCGTGGTAGTCGACACTGCACATGGTCATTCAAAAGGTGTATTGGATCAAGTGGCTTGGGTAAAGCAACTTAATCCAGATGTTACTGTTGTCGCTGGTAATATTGCCACCGCTGATGCCGCCATTGCATTAGCTGAAAAAGGCGCGGACTGCGTTAAGGTCGGCATGGGTCCGGGTTCAATTTGTACTACTCGTATTGTTGCAGGTATTGGCGTGCCACAAATCAGTGCGATAAATGATGTCGCACAAGCATTAAAAGGCAAAGGAACGGGTGTGATCGCTGATGGCGGTATTCGTTTCTCCGGCGATATTTGTAAAGCCATTGCCGCCGGTGCTCATGCCGTGATGGTCGGCAGTTTATTAGCGGGAACCGAAGAAGCACCTGGTGAAGTTGTGCTCTATAAAGGTCGCTCCTATAAAGCTTATCGTGGTATGGGTTCTGTTGGTGCGATGTCACAAACGCATGGTTCCAGTGATCGTTACTTCCAAGAAAAACACACTGAAGTGGGCAAGTTTGTACCGGAAGGTATTGAGGGTCGCGTACCGTATAAAGGTTCCTTACATGCTGTGATACATCAATTAACGGGTGGACTACGTTCGAGCATGGGTTATACCGGTTGTGAAACCATTGAGCAGATGCGCAGCGAAACTCAGTTTGTGCGTGTAACCAATGCCGGTATGCGTGAATCTCATGTGCATGATGTCACGATTACCAAAGAGGCGCCCAACTATTCGGTTGAAGGTCGCTCAGAATAAAGGAACACAAGCTATGACGGTTGATCTCCATAATCAACGTATTTTGATTTTAGATTTTGGTTCGCAATATACTCAGCTGATTGCTCGGCGTATTCGTGAGTTAGGTGTTTTCAGTGAAATTGTACCGTGCGATTGTGAAGCGAGTTTTATCGAGCAATACGCACCCGATGGTATTATTTTATCTGGTGGCCCTGAATCAGTGATCGCGGATGAAACCTTGGTAGCACCCGAGATAGTATTTGAATTGGGCTGTCCTGTATTAGGCATTTGTTATGGTATGCAAACCATGGCTAAACAGCTGGGTGGCCAAGTAGATGTCGGTCATGCTAAGGAATTTGGCTATGCCAAAGCAGAATTAATTGCAGAAACGGATATATTTACTGATATTGAAGATGAGGTATTAGAAAACGGTGCAAAAGCATTAGACGTGTGGATGAGTCATGGCGATCATGTTTCAGCTGTGCCAAAAGGGTTTGAAGTAGTTGCTAAAACTGAGCAATGCCCAATCGTGGCGATGGTTGATAGTAAGCGACAATTCTTTGGTTTGCAGTTTCACCCTGAAGTGACTCATACGCAACAAGGCGGTCGTATTTTAGCGCGCTTTATCCATGATATTTGCGGTTGTGGCAATGAATGGACGATGGATAATATTATTGAGTCATCGGTTGAAGCGTTACAGCGTACCGTTGGTGATGATCATGTGTTAGTGGCTTTGTCAGGTGGTGTCGATTCATCAGTGGTAGCCGCATTACTGCAACGAGCGATTGGTGATCAACTCACTTGTGTGTTTGTTGATACCGGTTTATTGCGTTTAGGTGAAGCCGAAGAAGTCGAGCGTTTGTTTAAGCAGCATCTCGGTATGAATCTTATTACTGTAGATGCTAAAGCTGAATTTTATTCAGTGCTTGCCGGCAAGTCAGACCCTGAAGAAAAACGTAAAGCGATCGGTGAAACCTTTATACGTATATTCGAGCAAGAATCAAAAAAATTAGCCGGTGACATAAAATGGTTAGCGCAAGGTACGATTTATCCGGATGTGATTGAATCAGCCAAAGCGAAATCAGGTAAAGCACATGTGATTAAGTCACATCATAATGTCGGCGGCTTGCCGGATGATATGCCGTTCGAATTAATCGAACCGTTACGTGAGTTATTTAAAGATGAAGTGCGTGTGATGGGGCAAACCTTAGGTTTGCCAACGGAATTAGTCTATCGTCACCCATTTCCTGGTCCTGGTTTGGCTGTGCGTATGTTAGGGGAAGTAAAGCCCGAATATGTAGAAACGCTACAACGCGCCGATGATATTTTTATTTCTGAACTGCGCAAAGCAGATCTGTATTATGAAACCAGTCAAGCTTTCGCCGTGTTTTTGCCTGTGAAGTCGGTTGGTGTGAAAGGTGATCAACGTTGCTATGAATATGTGATAGCATTGCGTGCGGTTAAAACCATAGACTTTATGACCGCGCATTGGGCAGAGTTGCCGCATGCGTTTTTAGCGCAAGTTAGCAACCGGATTATTAATGAAATTGGACATGTGTCGCGGGTGGTATATGATATATCTGGCAAGCCACCCTCTACAATCGAGTGGGAATAAAGATCGGTGATATCTCTACTAGAATGGAGCCATTACATCAATTTTTTGCGCTTCGCTGCTCATTTAGCTAGCTGTAAACTCCGCTGCGATGCTCAAAAATTGATGTACTTGCTCTCATTCTAGCGAGATCTCAACGATCTTTTAGTTTTAGTTGAGAAATAAAAAAAATCATGTGGGAGAGATAATTATGATGCAAGCATATCCGCCGGGGGAAAACCCTTTTGATGATACAAGCCCTTATGACTTAGAAGCACCGCAGCCGGGTGGTAAACAGCCTGCAGCAGCGACAGTTGGAGGAGTTTTAGCTGATCCATTGTTCGTTGTGATGGGCGGCAAGCCGATGGTTCATCGGGTAATGGCACAAGAGCGGCGGCAGATGCTATATAATTCAGTCGCGCGACTTGCAGTGGCCAGTGTGATACTGGGCGGGTTGTATACGGCGGTAGCGGCTGAAATTAATGCGTTTAGAGTCAAGCCGCTGGATGGTCATGTGGCTGGCAAGTGGGGTTTGATTGGTTTAGCGGCTACGTTGGTGAGTTATACTGCGGTTCGTATTTATACCGTTAATAAGTACAATAAAGAAGATGATCGTAACTTAACTGAGGTGATAGCCACTCCGGTCCTTACGATACCCGCTACTATGTTACTGTTGGCAACTGAAAAAAATTGGAAGTCAGACGGTGATGGTTTGGCAGTGAGTTCAGCTGTGGTGGCCCATATTGCTTTGGTTGCAGCTTTAGGGGCGTTAGCTTATTTTGCTAAAAAGGCGATTGAAACGTACCGTAATAGACAGCCGGTATTAGACATGTACGCGGATTTACGCGAACAATACGAAGTGAGCTTGTAACGAATGGCAAATTATCAAGCACAATATATGCAACGCGCTAAGCAGTTAGCGCAGCAAGCCGCTGACGAGGGTGAAGTGCCCGTGGGTGCTGTGATTGTGCATGATAATAAAGTCGTGGGTGAGGGGTATAACCAACCGATCACCCATACTGATCCAACACTGCATGCTGAAATGGTTGCGATTCGCGCTGCGGCAAAACAACTCGATAATTACCGTTTATTAGACTGTGATTTGTATGTGACATTAGAGCCTTGTCCGATGTGTTTGGGTGCCATGTTGTATTCGCGTGTGAAGCGACTGTATTTTGGTGCTTATGATGACAAAGCGGGTGCAGTAACTTCCGTGTTTCAATTGCTTGATGAGCCGCGTTTAAATCACCGCATTGAATGGCAGGGCGGTATCGATGCCGATGATTGTGCACAGCTATTGAAAGATTTTTTTAAACAGCGTAGGTAGTTCTTTCAGTGAAATAATTAATCTATTTTATGGGTGTCACCCCTGCGTTGTGTGCTGCTATTGACGTATCAAGGCGAACAGCGTATCCATAAAATGGACACCCTATCCACCTTGACACAGCAATGCAGTTAGTTTGTCCTATGGCTGCTGTTGGCGTGTATCTGTCATCGTTGTGGTGGCAAGGTCTGCGACATTCAATTGTTGTTGATGCAGATCTTCCAGTTTTTTAATCATTGTTGCTATATCACCCTCAAACTTAAACATGCAGCATTTTTTTAGTTTCTCGAGCTGCTTATCTTTGAAATAAAAACCATTTCTGTCCCTGTGGCAAAAATTCATGTCATTACTGGTGGCAGTGTGACATGTTTCCTGCGCATCTCTCGCTAGTGTTAATGATTCGATAGCTTGGCGTAGAAATAGTTGGCATGCTTTATCACATGTTTCATCATATTCGCCTTTTTCTAGCTTGGTTTTTTGTTCTTCGTCATAATAAGTGAATAACTGATAATAGTAGAGCGCAACCAGTAAATTGCCGAGATGGTTATTTTTTTTGGTGATTTGGATCAGCTGTCTTTCGAATTTAAGTGGGTTATCTACTAGCTGGTTGGGGTGTTGTTCGTTAGTGGCCATCTTGTTGCATAAGCGAATGACTTGCCTTTTTTGCGGGCCAAAAGCATTCCATTTGGTCGCTGCTTGTAAGTTGAGTTCTGCATACGCTTCAATTTCAAGTCGGGTATCAGATAGCGTTAATTCATTCAGCACTTCATCCAATTGATTGAAATTGCTGCTTTCAACCATGCCTTGCAGTTGATGGTAAATGGTGAGATCTTCAGGATCGAAGAATGGGCTATGTCGATGAAGCTGCTGTAATAATGCTTGTGCTTGGTCTATCTGATTATTTTTGCAATGCAGCGTCACTTGCAGTAGGGCTACTGGTTGCCAGTGGATGTTTGGCAACGGTTGTTCGGGGTGCTGTATATAATGATAAAATAAATCAGCATGGTGGATGGCCATATCGAGATGACCGACGTGATATTCCTCCATGCACTGATTGAGGTTATACAGTAGCTGCATATTGAGTTGATGATCGTAACACGACGTCATATACCCCATCACAACTTCAGCATTCCTGCGACCGGAACTGTATTTTGTGGCAGGTTCTGGTAATAAGTTCAGCCTTTGCATTGTTTTGCGCCAGTACGAGCTGTAATCGGGGTGATTAATCGTGTGATGGTAGCTTTTCTCTTCTGCCTGGTTGGGATTAATCGATTCATCGACAGATCTCTGCAAAAAAGCAAAGTAATTGCCATCCGGTATAGCGGAGGGGCTTGGGGTTACTAATTCAATTTCTATTATTGGTTTTGTAGAAGGTGATTGTTTTAGGAAATCAATCCTTTGAAATAAACTAAAATTACGCATGACTCATTCCATCTTTTTTGGCGTTAACAAGGCGAAACCCGACGAACACGCAAAGAAATTTAGCACGCATCAAAACCGAACTAAAAAATAAATAGGCAAAAGCCTGGGAAACAGATTACTAAGTATATCGCAAAAAACCTACATGTAAAGAGTGAGCTATCTCATTAATATATCGTTAGATTCCAATACTTTTACGTGGTGCGGTATCTGTTGATGAACAGCTATATAAAGACTCATCTAGCACATCTTTGATCCTCGGCAAGGCCTTTAATATAGTTGCTGAGAGTATATGATCCCTGTGCTTATTTAAATAAGCACGAAAGTGAGCTTGCACGTTCTCTGAATAATCGCTAAGGCTAAACGTCGGTCTATTGAGGGTTTGAAGCTCTGCTGTTAACGCCTCTGATGCTGGGTGATCGTATTGCCCTAGTAACTTTAAGGCGCGTAAAATCAGTAATGGGTCTTGGCGTAAAGTGGCATGGGATATAGTGCTTAATGGAGCTTGTGCTGTCCGCATAACAGCTTCGGGCTCGGATGAACCTTCATAATTGAAAATAATATGCTGCCCATCTTTTTGGCAGTAAGTATATGAGCCGTTCGGATTGAAGTCAGCATTGCTGGGTTTGCGTAATTCATTATCAAGTTGATTTGTTGGTGGGTAATCTTTGATGGTGATGTCTAGTTCCACTTCTTTGCCGTCAATGTTAAGCGGGAGCTTGGTTGTAAATATCGGTCTCCCTATACCGTCGGTAATTAAAATAGGACGGTCTAAGCTGTAACCAGGCGGTAGAAGTGATGCAAGTAGAGTGAAATCACCAAAAAATTCAAAATCCCAGTCGTTCGGTGCCTTATCTGGTGTGATTAGGAAGTCTCGAATAGCGCCGCCGTGCAAGCGTGTGCGCCGTGCTATTTCAGGATTGAGTATCTTGAGAGCTTGCATAATGGTTAAGAAGTCAGGGTTATCATAAACAATAACGGTAGGGCCTTCACCGTGAATGACTTCCGATTGCTGTAACCAGGTGGTAGGCGCTAATGTGGGGTGTGGATGCGCGGGTGTTGCCGCAACCTTTCCTAACATACGGTTAGCATCATCAACTTGTGCTGAAATGCATTTGCGTTGATGTCTTGGGTTAGTTGGGGTTTTAAATAATTGTGGTGTGCCTTTTTTGGTTGTTGGAGCAAGCCCTAATTTCTTGACTGTTTGATCGGTGCGACTGCCGGGGTACCACTTATCGCGTGACTTGGGTGCTGAATGATCGCCGCGTTCTTTACGGCGTTGTGCCGCTAGGGCTTTGATTCTTTTATTGCGCGCATGATTTTTTTGTATGGTATTAAGGTACGCTTGTTCACAATTTCCAATTTCGCTAATAACATTGCCGAGCATACTTGAGTACTCACTGGACATACTGTCAGTATGCTCCTTCAATGTTTGTATCTCAGCCAATGCGCGTGTTGAGTAAGTATTAACTTCTTCTAAATGTGTTTCAATTACGTTCAAGAATGGCAGGTGAGCGCGTAAAAATTGCAGGTAGCATCCTGCTGCAAACATTGCTTTTTGTGCACGATGGTTAGCATCGCGATCAGGAATGGCGCGTATGGTTTCTAAAAACTCTACCAGTAATCTATTTACGTTTACAAAACAAGGTGGCTTGGTTTCACGTATAGCTTGGACGATTATTGTTTTAACATCTTTGGTGAGGTTTGTTAAGTCGATGTGAATGATGCAGCATTGTTTTTCGAAATCAGGTAGATATGGGAAGAGTTTTATCTTCTCACCTTTACTGCTTGCTGTGGTTGATTCCGGTTTTTCTTCTTCGATACTTGATGGCGTTTCTAAGCTGTCGATGTATTGTTTTAATCGTTGTTGTTCAGCAGCCTTTCTTCGCTCTATTGCTTGGCACTGTTCAATGTATTTGTTTTGTTCTTGCCTGATCATGCCAGCATAGCTGTAGTGTTTAGTTATATATACTGTCGTACGAGCGGGGGCTTGTTTTAACCATTCAACGACACCTGGTGGCGCGGCATCATATGAAAGGTGTTCGTGTGGTGTGACACCGACAACACAAGGGAAGCTATAAATTAGTTTCATTAGTGTTCCAATTTCAGTGTCCAGCAATGATTTTTGATCAGGTATAGCAGCTAAAGATCTTGATAGCTCCTGTATGAGCTCGATTAGCTTTGTTGCGAGTTCTGTTTCATTAAGCTGTGAAAGGTACGCATAGGTGTCTGTCGTGTACTGGTTGATATATTCCGCTATGCCGAGATCACCTTTCGCAATAACAAAAGAATGACCAAATAGTTCTTGGCGTAAACCGAGTCGACACGCCAATAGCCAAGCTAAATCGATGGCAAAGGATATTTCGCTTGCTTTGTCATGAAACTTTACATCACTTCCCCAGTATAGGTTTACTATATACTGCTGAATTATTAATTTACTTAACGTAGCCGTCATGAGCTTTGAGTGTGAATTTCCTTGTTTTTCCTTCTGCCGTTCGAGTAGTGGTTGTCCTTCTGCTACTGCATTTTGAAATTGATTGAGGATGGGTTTAGTAATATCAGGCTTTGATTGAATGATCTGTCCACACCAGTAAAATAGTTTTTCTAAGTTATTTTCTGCTTGGCGAGTAGGGAAACGCATTAGTTGTTTTTGCAGGTCGATAAGGTGCCTAAATAATAGCGTGTCGCATCTTATTATGCTGTTATGTTCTGGGCAATAAATATATTGTAGAGGTGTGGTGGTTTTTGCTAATAATTGCAGTGCTTCAGATAAATATTTGACGTTTTTCTCGCGGCAGCCCTTGGCTTTTGGCCAACGTTTGTCGTAAAATTTTTTTTCAGTCATTATCCGACTTGATAATATTGATTTTTTGACAGCCATCTCTACTGCTGCGCCTCCCTTCCCCTGCAATACATACATTAGGTCGGGGTTGGATCCGTGTAGGCGCAGATAGGCGGCGTAGTCATAAATTTTCAACAATGCTTGTAAATTATCGTTGATTACGTTGCTAATGGTTGGCCAGTCTGGCGCGCTATGTCCGCTTCCGGCTTGACTGTGTTCGATTGCGCCTGGGCGTGCTCGTCCGGCACCTGTGCTGGCTTTAGCGTCATGGGCGGCTGGTGCTGTAGCTTTATGTTTTGTTGTGTGGCCTTTATGGCCCTTGCTATTAGTCTTTTTCTTTTTTCTGTGGAGTTTTCCCATTACATGCTCTCTTAAAATAATAAATAGTAATTAATTTGGATTGACTATATATTTGTATTATTACAGTTGTCAACTTAAGGTGATGCCATGACAAAAGAGTGACAGCTTGCTTAGTAGGGTATATCTATGCGAAAAACCTGGTATAATCGCTGCGATTTTCATCTTATTGAACCAATGGAGTAACCCGATGGGTATAGACAGTATTTCGCCCGGTAGTGATTTGGCGAATGATATTAACGCAATTATTGAAATTCCTGCACACAGCCCAGCCGTTAAGTACGAACTGGACAAAGACAGCGGTATGCTGATGGTAGACCGATTTATGGCAACCTCAATGCATTACCCATGTGACTACGGTTTTGTGCCAAATACATTGTCAGCCGATGGTGACCCCGTTGACATCATGGTGGTATCACCAATGCCTCTACAGCCTGGCTGTCTTATGCGTTGTCGCGCGATTGGTATGTTGCGCATGACCGATGAGAGTGGTGAAGATAACAAAGTGTTAGCGTTACCGATTAAAAAAATCTGTGCGCACTATGCTCATTTAGACACCATGGAAGATTTATCGCCTATCCTATTGGAAAGCATTGAGCATTTCTTCGAAAATTATAAAAAATTAGAACCCGGTAAGTGGGTTAAATTGAATGGCTGGGGTGGTGTTGAAGAGGCCGTTGAAGAGATTAAAACCAGTATCGAAAGACACCAACAAAAGATCACTGAAGAAGTGACTTAAATTACATTAATAATAGCCCTGCCTAGTCGGGTAGGGCTCTGTTCGGAGGGGATTTTATGTTGTTTGATTCGCTCTCATTGTCGCAATCACCTTTGCGTCAAAAGATTACTCAAGCTTATTATTTAAATGAAACAGAAGCGGTCGATCGCTTGATTGACTTTGCACGACTTGATCAACAAGCCAGTCGCCAAGCCGGCGATACAGCGCGAAAACTGATTGAAGCGGTAAGAAAGGATGGCAGTAACCGCTCGGGTATCGAAGCGTTTATGTATCACTATGACTTGTCATGTGAAGAAGGTATTTTATTGATGTGCCTGGCGGAGGCGCTATTAAGAATCCCCGATAAAGAAACCGAAAATTTATTAATCGAAGATAAGTTGACCAGTGCTAATTGGGAAGCACACTTGGGTTCGTCAGAATCAGGTTTTGTGAATGCCGCTACGTGGGGCTTAAGCATGACGGGTAAGTTGCTTAATAATAAGCAGCGCGGTGGTGAATACATGCAATCCATTTGGCGCCGAATGTTAAAACGCAGTGGTGAACCAGTGATTCGCCGTGCGGTGCGTGAAGTGATGAAAGTGTTAACTCAGCAGTTTGTTGTCGGTCGAACTATCGAAGAAGCATTGTCGCGCTCTAAAAAACAAGTGAAGCAAGGGTATAGTTACTCCTATGATATGCTCGGCGAAGCCGCGCGCACACAAGCCGATGCAGATGAATACTTTAAAGCCTACCAACACGCGATTGAAGTGGTTGGTCGTAAAGCACAACAACACGATATTTTTCAAGCGCCCGGTATTTCAGTAAAACTATCCGCGCTGCACCCACGCTATGAGTTTGCTAATCAAGAAGTCGCAGTGCCATATCTGGTTGATCGCTTAAAACAATTAGCGTTATCGGCAAAACAGCATCATGTCAGCTTAACAGTTGATGCGGAAGAAGCTTACCGTTTAGATATTTCACTCGATATTATTGAGCAGGTGTTTGCCGACCCTGATTTGAAAGATTGGCAAGGCTTAGGTTTGGCAATTCAAGCGTATCAAAAGCGTTGCTTTTATTTAATAGATTGGTTGGTTGATATGGCAAAGCGCCATAATAAAACGTTGCAAGTGCGCTTAGTGAAAGGTGCCTATTGGGATACCGAGGTTAAGTTTGCTCAGGTGGAAGGCTACCAAGATTATCCTGTGTTTACCCGCAAAATAAGTACTGATGTTAGCTATATTGCTTGTGCTAAAAAATTATTAGCCGCTAATGATGTTATCTATCCACAATTTGCTACGCATAATGCTTATTCAGTTGCCGCTATTTTGACTTTGATGGGTGATGATATTCATCGCTATCGTTTTGAGTTTCAAAACTTACAAGGTATGGGTAAAGCTTTACATGATACGATCGTAGCGAAACAAAAATTAAACTTACACTCGCGTATTTATGCGCCTGTTGGTATACACGAAGACTTATTGCCTTACCTGGTAAGACGCTTATTAGAAAACGGCGCCAACTCCTCGTTTGTCAATAAGGTGGTGGATGACGAAACTTCTATTGATGATTTAATTGAAAACCCCATCGATAAACTGGCCAGTTACAGTGATAAAAAAAACACGCAGATTCCGTTGCCCGCTGATTTATATGGCAAGGTAAGAAAAAATTCGGCCGGTATCGACTTAACTGATATTCCTGAGCTAACGGCATTGCAGCAAGGCTTATCCGATGCTGAAAAAAACAATTATGCTTATGGTTGTGAGCAAGATAAAAATGCATTGATTCCGGTCTACTCTCCCGCAAATAAGCGCTGCTTAGTGGGTGAAGTGCATTACGTTAGCCAAGCTGATGTGTCACAAGCGATAGACCAAGCAAGTGCTGCATTTGCGGCGTGGACACGTGGCGATTTAAAAAAGCGTGCAGATATTTTAAATGCTATTGCTGATTCGCTAGAGGAACACAGTGATGAGTTAATGTTTTTAGCCATTCGCGAAGCGGGAAAAACGGTTCCCGATGCAATTGCTGAAATCCGTGAAGCAGTGGATTTTTGTCGTTATTATGCCGCGCAAGGTAAGAATGTTTTAAAATTAAAAAATATGCCTGGACCAACCGGTGAAACGAATCAATTGATGATGCAAGGTCGAGGTGTGGTTTGTTGTATTAGTCCGTGGAACTTTCCAATCGCTATTTTCACTGGACAAGTAACTGCGGCACTAATGGCAGGTAACTGCGTATTAGCAAAACCCGCAGAGCAAACATCACTAGTAGCCATGCGCGTAGTTGAGCTGATGCATGAAGCGGGTGTGCCTAAAGATGTATTGCATTGTTTGCCAGGGCGTGGTGAAGATGTGGGTGCGCGATTGGTTGATGATGAGCGTGTAGCCGCAGTTATCTTTACAGGTTCCACTCAAACAGCTAAAGGTATACAAAAAGCGTTAGCTAATCGTCAAGGAGCGATAGTACCTTTGATCGCTGAAACTGGCGGTATCAATGCCATGATCGCTGATTCATCAGCATTGCATGAGCAGCTCGTTGATGATGTGATTGCTTCAGCTTTTGGTAGTGCAGGTCAACGTTGTTCTGCATTACGAATATTATTTGTGCAGGAAGAGGCTGCTGATGATGTCATAACTATGTTGAAAGGTGCTATGGCAACATTGAAGGTGGGTGATCCTGCTTTATTGAACACCGATGTTGGGCCGGTAATCGATCAAGATGCACTCAATATGTTAAACGAGCATGCGAAGCGTATGGATCAAACTGCAGAGTTGATCTACCGCGTTGATGTGCCTACGCAATTAGAGGGTAACTTTTTTGCGCCATGTGCTTATCTTCTAAAGGATGCCAGTCAGTTAGACCGTGAAATATTCGGCCCTGTTTTACATGTGGTTCGCTACAAACAAAATGCTTTGGATAGTGTGATTGATGGCATCAATGGTTTTGGTTATGGCTTGACCTTTGGTGTCCATAGTCGTATCAGTGACGTGGTTGATTATATTGCTGATCGTATCGAGGTAGGTAATGTCTATGTGAATCGCAATATGATTGGCGCGGTAGTTGGTGTGCAACCCTTCGGTGGTTGTCACTTATCAGGTACGGGGCCAAAAGCCGGCGGACCGCATTATTTATTGCGTTTATGCGATGAAAAAACCATCACGATAAACACAACAGCGGCCGGTGGTAACGCCAGTTTAATGTCTTTAGGTGATGAATAAGGTGTGCTACACTTGCCCCTCACTCGTTGTGATTTAAGGAGAAACTCGAAATGAAACTTGTTAAGCTAATGGTAATTGCTACTGTTGCAGCAACAGCTAGTATGACAGCACAGGCAGCAGCTACTATGAAATTAACCAATCAAACTGATAAGACCAGTTATGCTATGGGGTTAGAAACTGGTATGGCACTGAAATCCCATCAGGCTAAAATTAATCCTGCTGCATTTTCTCAAGGGTTAACCGATGGTGTTCAAGGTAACAAGCCGCTGATGACCAAGGAAGAAGTGACTTCAACATTGCGCGCATTCCAACAAGAAAGCATTAAAAAAATGCAAAAGAAAATGGGTGCATTAGCAAAAGTTAATATGCAGGCTGGTCAGAAATACTTGGCTGCTAATAAAGCAAAATCAGGTGTGGTGACATTGCCAAATGGTTTGCAGTATAAAGTTTTAACAGCTGGTAAAGGTGCAAAACCAACAGCTAAAGATAAAGTGACTGTGAATTACGAAGGTAAATTGATTAGTGGTAAAGTGTTTGATAGCTCTTACAAGCGTGGCAAACCTGCTCAGTTTCCAGTTAATGGCGTGATTCCTGGCTGGACACAAGCATTGCAATTGATGAAAACAGGTGCCACCTGGATGGTATATATCCCTGCTAAGTTAGCTTACGGAGTGCGTGGTGTTCCTGGTGTTATCGGGCCAAACCAAACGCTTATCTTTAAAGTTAATTTGATTAAAATCAATTCATAAAATCATATAGGCAATTCTCACTCATCAGAGTGGGAATTGCTCCTTGTATTAATAATTCTCATATCTGCATTTTTAGCCTGTCAAGGCTATTTTTTTTATGGTAAAAAGTTTTCGGTAATCTATTGTTAGCCAATGAGTTACTGGCACTAGTTAAATGGATAGTGTCAATAAAAGCAAATCAGCTTGTTAGCTTGTGCTATCACTATTGATTATATCTATATTATCTAACAGGCTGAATCAAAAGAATTTATTCAGATAGATTTTTCGTAAAATATTGGAATCAGTACATCTGGTGTACTATATTGTCTGTAGTACTTTAGGAGACATACGTGGGAAAGGAATAATGATGGGGAGGACCATTCAAATGAGAACTTTTACCAGTAAGGGTTTCACCTTGCTAGAACTTTTGATCGCTATTGCTATTGTTGCCATTTTGGCAGCTGTTGCTATTCCATCTTATCTGCATTACATGACCAAATCACATATGAGTGAGGTGGTTTCTGCTGCAGATAGGTATAAGGTAGCTGTTGCGGAGTGCCTAGAACATAATGCGGGTACAGCAACCAGTTGTGATGCAGGCTCTGATGGCATACCAGCCGCTATAACGTCTGGTGCCGGTAACATTAATACTGTTGCGGTTGCTGATGGTGTTATTACAGCAACACCTAGAGCGCAAAATGGACTTGCAGCGACAGACACTTACGTTCTGACGCCAACTTGGGATACAAACAACGGTACAAGTTGGGCTGCTACAGGTGGTGCATGTACGAATGATTTAGTGAATTGTTAATAGGTATATAAACTAGGGGAGAAAAGTACATAAGCTAAAGAAACTTCAGTCTAAAGCGCGGACCTAAATCAGGGAGAAACAAGCCGAAGGCCCTGCTGTTATCCGGAATGTCAGACCTGATAACAGTAGGGCCTTTTAACACGGGTAGTATTAATAAAACGGTGATGTATGCAAGATTTATTCGAACAATTGATAGCGCATCAAATATGTAATCAAGATCAGTTGGAGCAGTACCATCAGGCTGCAAAAAAATCTGATAGCAAATGGCTGTCCCACCTACTAAAAGATGATTCGATTAACTACGATAAGTTAGCTGAAATATTAAGCACACATTTTGGATATCCATTGTATAATTTGTCAACCTTTGACCCGAGCTATATCGTTCAAAGCTTATTAGAAAGTTCAGTGGTTACAAGCCATCAGGGTTTGCCATTGTTTGAAAGTTCACAGCACATCGTATTAGCTGTTGCTGACCCCACGTTACACTCACTAGAAGAAATGGAGTTCTTGTCTGAAAAAGATATTGAAATTGTTATCGTCGCGAAACCATTGTTAGTCGCAGCCATGAGCCACGTACAACAAGATGATATCACTTCACTATCGGACTTGACCGGAGAAGATGAAGAAGATTTTGAAGGCTTTGATGAAGTAGATTTTAGTTCGTATCAAGAAGATCAAGGTGCGATGAGTGAAGTGGATGTTAATGATACGCCAGTGGTAAAGTTTGTGAATAAAATTCTAATAGATGCCATTCGGAGTAGTTCATCTGATATCCATATTGAACCGTATGAAAAATTATATCGAGTACGCTATCGACAAGATGGCATACTATATGAAGTGTCACAGCCACCATTGCAATTATCGAGTGCTATTGTGGCTCGGCTTAAGGTGATGTCTAATCTCGATATTTCAGAACGTCGTATACCGCAAGATGGTCGTTTTAAATTAAATTTATCAAAACAAAAATCAGTCGATTTTCGTATCAGTACATGCCCAACATTGTATGGTGAAAAGGTAGTAATGCGTATTTTAGATTCAGCTGGCGCTTTAATTGATACCTCACAACTGGGTTTTGAAGATAAACAAACGGAAATTTATTTGAATGAAATAAAATCATCGCATGGTATGATTTTAGTAACAGGCCCAACCGGTAGTGGTAAAACAGTCACACTCTATAACGGTTTAAATTTATTAAATGACTCAGAGAAAAATATATCCACTATTGAGGATCCTGTTGAAATAAATATGGAAGGTATCAATCAAGTGCAGGTTAATGTGAAATCCGGTATGACATTTGCTGGCGCACTGAGATCATTTTTACGTCAGGATCCAGATGTTATTATGCTGGGTGAAATCCGGGATTTAGAAACAGCAGAAATTGCAATAAAGGCTGCTCAAACAGGACACTTAGTTTTAAGCACGTTGCATACAAACAGTGCACCGGAAACGTTAACCCGGTTAGTGAATATGGGAGTAGCATCGTTTAATATAGCAAGTTCAGTTAATCTGGTAATGGCGCAACGCTTAGTGCGTAAATTATGTCAAAAATGTAAAAAGAAAGTGGATATCCCTGAAAGTGCATTGTTGGAAGCTGGTTTTACTGAGGAAGAACTGAAAGAGGGTATCGAGGTATTCCAGCCTAGTGGATGTAAAGAATGCGCCCAAGGTAAAGGCTATAAAGGTCGCCTTGGTATATATGAAATGATGCCAATAACTAATGAAATGGGGCGTTTAATAATGGATGGCGGCAATGCAATTCAAATTTTAGATTTAGCAGTATCGCAAGGCATGAATACGCTGCGAAGATCAGGGTTGAATAAGGTCAAACAGGGGTTGACGAGTTTGGATGAGGTTAATCGGGTGGTTACTTTATGAGCGGCGGCATTAAAGTTGAATACCATACTTATGTATGGCGCGGCGTAAATAAGCGAGGCGTTGAGGTAAAAGGACAGTTCTATGCTGAAACACAGCAAGCTGTTGAGTCTCAGTTGTTAAATCAAGGTATAGAAGTTGAGGAAATAAAAACCAAACCAAAATGGATGGAAATTGGTGGTGCCGGTCGCATTAAAAATGAAGACGTAGTGATGTTTACTCGGCAAATGTCCACCATGGTGATTTCTGGTATCCCTTTAGTTCAAGCACTAGAAATTGTGGCGGGAGGTTTGGAGAATCGCTCGATGCAGGCAGTTGTGATGACCATTCGAAATGATGTAGCGAGTGGTACAACATTTGCAGATGCATTAAAAAAACATCCGAAACAATTTGGCACCTTGTATTTCAACTTAGTGAAAGCGGGTGAGCAATCGGGTGTATTGGATACGGTATTAGCGCAACTGGCCTCGTATATGGAAAATGTGCAAATGATGCGGGGGCGCGTTAAAAAAGCCTTATTTTATCCAGTGGTAATGTTAGTAGTTACTTTGGGTATTTCAACCTTATTATTGGGTTTTGTGGTGCCGCAATTCCAGGATTTATTTGGTTCATTTGGTGCTGAGTTGCCATTTGCTACCCGTGTTGTGATAAATTTATCAAACTTTGTTCAAGGTTATTGGTGGATGATAATACTCGCAGTGATTGCCTTAATAGTCCTGCACGTTAATGTTAAAAAGCGATCAGAACCGTACGCCTTTTTCTTGGACCAAGTCTCGTTAAAAATATTTTTATTTGGTGACTTGAATCGAAAATCGATTATTGCGCGTTGTATGCGTACTTTAGCGATAACATTAGCAGCGGGAACGCCATTAGTTGAAGCTTTGGATGCAGTTGCAGATGTGGCAAGTAATCGTGTTTACAGCAAAGCAATTTTACAAATAAAAGAAGATGTAACGGCAGGTCAGCCGATATTTTTATCAATGAGTACCACGCGATTGTTTCCCAATATGGTTATTCAAATGGTGAGCATTGGTGAAAAAGCGGGGGAGCTCGAAGCGATGTTAACTAAGATTGCAGACTTTTATGATGAACAAGTGCAAACGATGGTTGATGGCATGAGTACGCTAATTGAACCAATTATGATAGTGGTGTTGGGTACGATTATCGGTGGTTTTGTGGTGAGTATGTATTTACCTATATTCCAATTAGGTACTGTCATCTAGGGGGTGATTATGAATATCTATCGCGGTTTTACATTAATGGAGCTGATAATTACGGTAGCAATCGTGGCGATTTTAGCGGCGGTGGCTATTCCTAGTTTCAATAGCTATTTGTTAAAGAGCCATCGCAGTGATGCTTATTCATCACTGATGGCCATGCAGCTAGCTGAAGAGCGCTATCGATCAAGTAATACCAGTTATGGCACATTGGCTCAAGTATGGAATGGCGTTACTACTAGTGAAGACGGTCACTATACACTGGCTATTAGTAATACTTCAGCGACCAGCTATACATTAACCGCAACCGCTGTGGGTGGTCAGGCATCTGATAGTGAAGACGGTAGTTCTTGTGCAACGTTGACAATTACGTACAGTGCTGGCGTTGAGACGAAAGCACCTGCCGCTTGTTGGTAGAGGGAATATTATGCATCAACTACATTATGTAATTACTGATAAAAAACAATTGTATCAATGTTATATGCCCTTTGTGCAGCAGGGTGGTTTGTTTATACCAACAGGAGACCATCTCGAATTGGGTCAGTCAATCGATTTAGGTCTAGAGCTGTTAGGTGCGCAGTATCAACTGGTAGCAAAGGTAATTTGGAAAACACCACATGCTGTCGTAGGTAGGATGAGGCCTGCTGGCGTTGGTTTGCAATTTGCTATGGATCAGGAAAAAATGCACAATGAAATTGAGAATCAATTGGCTGGTTATAATCCAACTGATGTAGAACGCTTTACGTTTTAATTCCCTTCCCCCACGCGTAAAGTTAGGTGAGAGCCGCTGCTTTAATTCTAAAGAAAATGACATACAAAACTGGAACAACAATTAACGTTAATATTGTTGCAAAGCTTAATCCAAACATAATTGTCACGGCCATACTAGCAAAGAAAGCATCAAACAATAATGGTGCCATGCCTAACACGGTGGTAAGTGCAGCAAGAATAACGGGTCTAGCTCGACTCAGTGATGCCTCAATTACCGCCTGCATATGATCTGATTGCGATTTCATTTCAAGATCAATTTGTTCAAGCAAAACGACAGCGTTTTTAATTAACATACCTGTTAAGCTTAAGAAGCCTAGCATGGCCATAAACTCGAAGGCATTATTGGTAATCAGTAAGCCTGCAACAACGCCGATAAGTGCAAGTGGTACGCATAGCCATATAATTAATGGTTGACGGACGGCATTAAACATTAGGATTATAATGAAAACCATTAATATTATTGTCATGGGGATTTTGCTGAATAGTGCAACTTGTGCGTCATGCGATGATTCATATTCCCCACCCCATTCGATATGGTAACCCGATGGTAATTTTAACCCTTCGATTTTAGGCTGTAATTGTTTAAACAGTGTGCCAGCTTGGATGGTATCAGGGTTACAAGAAACGGTTAGCGTTAGCATGCGATTGCGTCGACGAACAATAGCATCTTGCCATATGGTTTTAAATGAAGTAACCAACTGTCCTATAGGAATAGACTTATCAAGTAGCTTGCTCCAAACATTGATGTCTTTAATGTTGCTTATATTTAAACGTTCTTGATCGGGTAGGCGGGAAACGATGGGAATTAACGTATCTCCTTCGCGGTAAACGCCAACCACTTTTCCACCAAACGCACTTTGTAGTGCATCACTCATTTCTGCGCGTGAGATACCGGTTTGTCTAGCACGGCTATCAGCATACATGGGTTGTATTATTTTAACGCGATGTCGCCAATCATCACGTATATCGATAGCTTGAGGATTCTGATGCATGATATTGGTGACTTGTTCAGCGATCTCCCGTAATTTCGTTGGGTTTGGGCCCATGACCCGTGCTTCTATTTTTGCGCCGCTGCCTGGGCCTAGGCGAATTTTATCAATGGTCGGCTGTGAGTCAGGGAAAGCTTTTGCAATGTATTGCTTTACTTGGGCACTGATATGATCTATTTCGTGATAATCATTGACGACAACTAAAAATTGGCCGTAGCTAGGGTTAGCTTTTTCTGGTGTGTATACCAGTGAGAAACGTAGTGCGCCCGCACCAACTACATTTGTAACTTTTTCAACGCCCTTTATGTCGTTAATGTGTTTTTGTATCGCTTGCATTTCGTGAGCGGTGGCACGCACATCAGTGCCTTGTGCTTTCCAATAATTGACTAAGAATAACGGTGTAGTCGAATCTGGAAAAAAACCAGGTTTCAGTTTTGTAAAGCCAAATAGCGCAAGAATTAGCAGAGCTATCATCACAGTAATAGTAATATATTTTCGACGTATGCATAACGTTAAGAAGGATCTATAACCACGGTACAGCAGGCCACCGTACAGTTCCGTTGGTTTCGTAGCGTCAGTTTTTCTTGCTTCTTTTTTAAGTAGCCATTCGCAGAATAGTGGAGCTATTGTAATCGCTAATATCCAACTAAACATCAATGAAATAAAGATCACATAAAACAATGATCGGGTATATTCGCCAGTCGAGTCTTTCGAAAGGCCAATAGCTGAAAATGCCAGAATACCGACTAATGTTGAACCAAATAGTGGCCACTGTGTTTGTTTAACGGTTTCACTGGCGGCTTGCAATACGCTAATGCCTTGTTTCACTTTGATCAATATGCCTTCAACAACAACGATAGCATTATCAACCATCATGCCTAAAGCAATGATTAGTGCACCTAATGAGATCCTTTCTAGTTGAATGCCTAATAGTTTCATGACTAATAGTGTGGCAAAAACAGTCAATAGTAATACGATGCCAATAACGATACCCGAACGTAAACCCATTGACAGCAGCATGCAAATGACCACAATGGCTAATGCTTCAAGTACACTTACAACAAATCCATTAACCGATTTTGCCACATATTTTGGTTGATCATAGATCGTATGCATTTCAACACCGATGGGTATATTTTGCATAAGCTGGTGAATTTTATTTTGTACCGCTTTTCCTATTTCAACAATATTGCCACCTGAGACAATTGAAAGACCAATGGTGAGTGCTGGTTTTCCATTGTAGTACACCAGTGATCTGGGTACTTCTTTGAACCCACGTTTAATGGTAGCAATGTTATCCAGGTGAATCAGTCTTTTGGTCTTTGGGCTATAGATTAATAGATTGCTGATAGTAGCTACGGAATCTAAAGATCCAGACGGTTGGATTCGAATGTATTCATCACCAACGCGCACTTGGCCAGCATTGGTAACCAAGTTTTGTTCACGCAGAGTGCTGTAAATAGCATCTGGTGAAATGCCTAATTGTGCTGTTTTACTGCGAGAAATTTCTACAAAAATATTTTCTTGCTGCAGACCATTAATGGCAATTTTAGCAACACCAGGTACAAGCAGTAATTGTTTTTCGAGGTATTCGGCGTAATCTTTCAGTTCTCTATAGTTGTAGCCGCTGCCAGTGATAGCGTAATACATGCCGTAGACATCACCAAAGTCGTCATTGACTTGCGATGTTAGGGCGCCTTTAGGAAGTTTAGGTTGAATATCATTTATTTTTCGTCGCAGCTCATCCCAGACTTGTGGCAGGGTGCTCTTATCATATTTATCTTGGATGACTACGTTGATTTCAGAGTATCCAGCCATGGATAGTGAGACGACACGTTTGATCTGTGGCAGTTGCTGCGCTGCTTTCTCAAGCTTATCGGTAACTTCTTGTTCGACTTCGCGAGGTGTTGCGCCGGGGTACTCGGTTTTGACAATGGCTTCCTTGATAGTAAATTCTGGGTCTTCCAGGCGACCAAGGTTATTATATGCCCATACGCCGCCAAAAATAATTAATAGAATAAATGACCAACTGATAACCTTTTTGGTAATGGTTAATTTTGCTAAATCACTCAATAGGGGTGTCCTTTAATAGTTTTACTTTTTGTCCATCTCTTATAAAGTTAACACCAGCGATGACTACACGGTCACCTGGTTTTAATCCTTTGGTGATTTCTATTGAGCTACGTCGTAGCGTTCCAGTAGTGACGGGCTGTTTTTTTATGGTCATATCTTTGTTAACTAGCCATACGTAGGATTGTTGATTACTACCAGAAAATACGGCGCCAACAGGCAAGTCATAATAAGAGCTGTAGTCGAAACGCTTGTTGGATATTTTAACGTATACAGTTACACTCATGCCAGGTAGCACATTTAGGCCTTTAGGTTGTGGCATCGTAAAGGTAACCGCATAGGTTTGGGTATCTTGATCAGATTGAGAGGCAAACTCTTTAAATGAAAGCGGAAATTGTTTATTGGGGTAGGCGTCAAATTTAACAACAGCGGATGCGCCATTTTTATCCTGTTTTTCTTTTTCGGATTCTTTGAGTTTGAGCATAAATTTTTCGGGCACATGCGTTTCTATATCAAGTTTATCAATGTCATGCAGTGACATCATGACTTGTTTGGCTTTAACCTGTTCGTGATTTTCAACATAGGTATCTGCGACGATGCCATCAAATGGCGCGTGCAAAGTGCTGTCTTTGAGGTTTCGTTTTGCTGTGCTTAGATTAGCCTCAGATATCTGATAATTTGATTTTAATTTATCGTATTCTGACTTTGAAATATAATTACCTTTTATTAGCTCTTTGCCGCGAGAATATTGCGCCTTATTTAAATCATAGCGGGCTTGCTTTTGTTGTACTGCATCAGTAAATGGAATTTGGTCGAGTTGTGCGAGTAATCGCCCTTTTTTAACCAACTCACCTTTATCTATTGGGAATTTAGTTAACTTACCTGCCACTTCAAATGATAGGTCGGCTCGTTTGGATGGCAGCACTTTACCTGGAAAGTAGCGTTCTAAGCTCGATTGGCTATCACCTAACAATACTGTCTTCACAGGGCGGGTCGCATCAGTTTTCTGCTCATCGTCATTACTGCAGGCAGAAATGGAGATAACTAAGCTGAGTACTGTCATGAGCTTGAAGGTTGTTCTCATTCGATTTTCCCTTTTTGCGCGATAAATGAGCCGACGAGTTGAGCGATTAAAATCGTAAGATAAATTTGACCTAGCGCTGCTTCAACCCAGGCAAATGTTCTCGCGATGCTTGAGAGGGGGGTGATGTCACCGTAGCCTAAGGTTGTTAGGGTCACAAAGCTATAGTAGGTGAAGATTTGTAATTGCGTGTCTTTATGTATCAAGTGATGAAAATTAAACGGTTGCTTGGTAGCGACTTCTATCAGCCAATAAATATTGCCAAATACTAAGCCTATTAAAAGGTAGGTAGCGGCAGCACCAAATAAAACATTGACGGTCACTCGGCGTTTTTCTAATGTCGATAGTAAGCAAATAAACGTGATGACAGTAAAAAAAGCAATAATTAATGATATACGAAATATTTGTACGGATTGTGGTACAGCAACCATATCTGTAAATCCAGAAATAATCATCACGGCTATGCCAAGTACAATACTTAGAGCAATAGTCATTTTCCTGTGCCCATCCAATGTGAATAAGCTCACGGCTACTAAGATAACTAAAAATATACTATTGACATAAGTCAGTGATTCATCGCTAAGTATGGCATTACAGAAAAAAAATAATACTAATGCGACGAACAAGTAAATAAACTTGTGATGAACCACATGATGTTTTTTCGACATGCTGATACTCCATTATCAACTATGTATAGGCGGCGCCATTTCATTAAAGCGTGAATTTACCATTTTATTGCCAGTGGTTACTTGCCCGTGGCGGCGTGTTACCTTTGCTAATTGTATGGCTAGCGCCTTAGAATCGCGGTTGGGTTCATGTAATGTCTTATAGCGCTTTAAACAATTGCGAGCTGTAACATAATCTTTGTTTTGGTAGCTTAGTTCACCTAGATGTAATAAAGCATTGGGTAAGTTTGGATCATTGACTAGTGCTTTTTGGAAATAATGCATCGCTGCTATCTTATCTGGAATTTGTAAGGCGCATATGCCAGCGTTTTCATAAGCACTACCATCTTGTGTATACCTTGGTTTTGAAACGGCGAGTTTAAACTGCTCTATAGCTTGTTTGTATTTGCCATTTCGGCATAAAAAAGTGCCATAATTATTATGTGTCTCGCCAGAGTCTGGGGCGAGAGCAATCGCTTTTCGAAACTCTTGGTCTGCTAAGTCTTCTTTACCAGTCACTTCGTGATAGTAGGCCATAGCATACCAGCTGGCTGGTAGGTCGGGTGATGCTTGTAATGCTGCCATAAACTTCTGTTTAGCTAAAGAAGACTCACCCTTATCCAAATAGGCTACTCCCAGCTGTATGTTTGAGGTGCTGGTTTCATAATTGGTGGTAGACAGCGCTTGTTTGCTCTCATTGGTGGTAACACAGCCTGAAAGTATTAATGCGCAGCCTGTTAGAATAATGAATGGTGATAAATAACGCATTACTTATAGCTCCCCTGTGACTGTTGTTTTTTATTGGCTGTTTGTTTTGGATTTTTAGCTTTATTTTCTTGCAGCGCTAACTGTTTCTTTTCTACAGCTAATTGTTTTTGTTTGCGTTCCTGCTGCTTTTTTTGTTGCTTTAGCTTTTTTTGTTCTTCGCGTTGGCGGTAGGCTTGCTTTCTTTGTTCTTCATACTTGTAATATTCAGCCCAGCGTTCTTGACGTTCATGACTTTTTTTGTCGGCTTCTTGACGTTGTTCCTCTTTTTTCTTTTCAGTTTGGTTGGACTCCTCTTCAATTTCCTGACGGTCATCGTTATTGAGCGTCAATTTTGGTTTGATGCCATGATTTAATTGATTGGGATTGTTGATGATCCTTGGTGTTAAGAAGACAAGTAGTTCCTTTTTGTTGTTTCTTATTTGCGTATGGCGGAAGAAAAACCCTATAACTGGGATATCACCTAGCCAAGGTACCTTTTCAACAATTTTCTCGCTGGTATGTGTGAATACGCCGCCCAAGACAACGGTTTGGCCATTATTCAGCAGTACCTGTGAGCTTTCTTCTTCGGTATCAATCGGCACTACTTGTTGACCATCGATACTAACAGTTCCTGTTGCTACTTTATCGCGAGTCACTTTCATGGTTAATATGACACGGTTATCCGGAGTCACTTGTGGCTTAACGGTTAAGCTCAGTGTGGCATTTTTAAATTCAATATTGGTTGCACCACTGGAGGTTGAGGCTTGGTAAGGAATTTCTTGACCTTCTTGAATGTGAGCCTCATGTTGGTCTGATGTGATGACACGTGGACTACCAATAATTTCAGCATGGCCTTCTTTTTCCATTGCTGATAACTCCGAATCTAAAAAGAAGCTACCAAAGTTAAGTGCGGCTAAGGCGATTGTGGCCGGTGAAGCAAAAAGAGTGGTTGCTGGTAAGTCAAAGTTTAGTCTATCGGTAATGGGGATGACGTCGGTCACTGGAATACCATTGGCGATTTCGTTGGCACCTGCAAATGTACCTGATAAGTGATTGCTGACAGTTAAACCAAACCGTGAACCGAATTCTTTTTCATAGGGTTTATCGAGTGTTACCATGCGAGCTTCAATCTCAACCTGCTTTACTGGCTGATCTAGGCGTCGAATTAAGCTTTTTACGCCTGCAATACGTGCAACGTTATCTTTTAACCAAACGGTATTAGTGCGCTCATCATAACTGACCTGACCGCGTGAGGATAATAAGCTAACATTTTCCTTTTTTAACATCTCAACTATGTCTTTAGCTTTTGAGTAATTGAGATGAACTAGTGCTGTTACTTGTGGCTCCAGTTGTTCAATTTTTTGATGAACTTCAAGTTCTTTAATTTCTCTTGCAGCCATAGCATCAATTGGCCCGATCATAGTGATGCGTCCAACTTGTTGGCGTGATAGGCCTTGAGACTTCAAGATTACGCGTAAGGCTTGTGTCCAGGGTACATCTTTTAAGTGTATGGACATTGAGCCTTTGACTTCATCACTGATTACAAAGTTAGAGTGACTAAATTGAGCCAGTATTTGTAATAATTTGCGTGTTTCAATGTTTTGAAAGTTCAATGTTATTTTTTTAGATGATGATAGTGGTGCATAGCCACTAGGGCTAAGTGGTTTTGATTTGAGGGTTACGGTAGATGAATAACCGCCGCTGGTATCGGTTGCGCCAGCGTAACCGAGCCCCCAACTGATGCACAGTGCTAATGTAATTGAGGATGCCTGAGTGAGGCGGCGAATTTTCATCCTATTTCTCCTGTAACGTCAGCGTGAATATGCTGGAATAAGGGTTGCCCTCAGAAGTCTTTGTGCTGAGTTCAACGCTGTCATGTGAAATTTTATCCACTACTGCATTTTGTTTTCCCACATGGGTGCCGATAGTTAATGCGTGCATTTGGCCATCTTTCGCTTCAATAATGCCCCATTTTTTATTATTACGAATAATAATTCCTACCAGCTTTAACTTATTAACATCTGTGTCTTTTAATAGTACATTGGCATTGGATTTTTTAATCGTAATTATATCTTTAAACGGACTTTGTTTCTTGTTAGCTGAGTAGGTAACAGCTGGGATTGTTTTTTTATTGTCAGAGTCTTTGGTTTTAAATGGAAGGCGTTGTTTTAACTCGGATATAAACTGAGTGGCAGACTGTTTGGCTTTATTTTTGCTGTCATCACTGCAAGCAGTTAATAAGGTCATGCAGATTAACGTGATGACTATTGTAGAGAATAATTTTTTATTCATCTGCATTATCCTTCAGTTGATATAGTTTTAAAGTCACATCAAAATCAAGCGTGGTTCTCTTTTTTTCCGTGGGTTGCTTTAAGGCGAAGTCGCCGATAATAATGACTTGTTTAAAGTTAGCGATGTCACTTAAGAAGTTAGCGGCTTGATGGTAGTTGGCTTGTGCTTTTATGTGTAGTGGGGTGATGGTGTAGTGTTCATGCTCTTCGATTGCATTCGCCTTAAATGAGGTGATGCGTATCCCTGATTGATTAGCAGCTGTTTGAATGGCGGTGTTTAATTCATGTGTTTTATCTTTGCTCGGCAGCATATTGGTAATGGTGTTTAGCTTCTTTTGATCATGCTGCATGTCAATTTCAATTTGATGAAATTTTCTATATTTTCGGTAATTTTTTGTGTATTGTTTTTGAAGCTCTTCAAAATATTGTTGTTCACGTTTTAATTTGTCTAGTTTTCCACTGCCAACAAATAAATGCCCCACTATGATAACGACAATAAAAACGGCGATGATGGCTGTAGCTTTGATCGCAAATGGCCATTCTTCGATGTGATCAAGCTTGAGATTATTTAGCTGGTTTGGCATCGTTTTTCACTTTTGGTCTGCTAAGGTTGATAGTTGCATTTAGCGTAAAAAGATTACTTCTGCTATCGGTAGTTTTGATTTCCTTAAGTTTCGCTTGGTCTAATAGTTCAGATTTATTTAAATTTCCTAGCAATGTTGATATGGCTTGCGTGCTATTGGTTTCGCCTTTGATGATTATTGTATTGCCATCTTTCTCAACGGCCATCAATTTAATATTGTTGGGCACCGACGAGCTGATGATGTTAAATATACCTACGATGGTATAGCGGGATTGTAATATAGAGCTAAAGTAAGTGACTTGATCGTTTACTCGTTTAGCTGGTTTGTCTATGGTTTCTATCTTTTGAGCTTTGGTTTGAATTGCCATGGATTCTTGATGTAATTGTCCGCTTTCTTTGGCTTGCTGTTTAATTTTATTGTTGATTAACCAGGGTATGGAAATACTTATAACTACTCCTAGCAGGGCGGCAGCAAAAAGCCATGTCATAAATTGTTGCCGTTTTTGGGCGCGCATTTTTTCACGCCAGGGCAGTAGGTTAATATTGCTACTCATGGCTTTTTCCTCATAGCTAGGCCACAAGCGAGTAGCGTTGAAGGGGAGATCAGTTCGTAGCTTGACGTGTCGAGTGCGTTACTTACTGCCATTTTGCTGAGTGGGTCAGCAATGATAACTTCAGCGCCTAAAGATTCTGATAACAAATCCTTTGATTCTTTGACGCAAGCGAGTGTACCGCTAAGAACCAGGCCGGCTATTGGTTGTTGTGGTTGTTGTGCTTGATAATATTGCCATTGGCGTTGAACTTGCTCAACGGCTTTACGCAGCTCATTGGTTTTATTTTCTTCGGGCATTGGTGTTGACTCAGTATTGAAAGCAGTTTCTATCACCGATGATAAGCCGGTACCTTCAACATGTTGGTGGTGATGGTAAGTCACCTGATCGTTGCTCACCACAATAAATAAAATATAGCGTGAGTTAATATGTGTCATAGCAATTGGTTTCTCTGACCATTCTTTTGGAAAGTCATTTTGTATCAAAGAGAGGGCGCGATGCAATGCCAGGTAGTCGATATCGACGATGATTGGTGGTAATTTCGCTTTGGTAAAAGCTTCGATACGTTTAGTTATTTGTGATTTTCGGCCGGCAATGAGCAGTGCTTTCTTCGATTCTTTACCCGGCAGCGGTTCGTAGTCCACCATGAGGTCGTTACTGAGTTGTGTAAAAGCTTGTTTAGCTTCATGCAGTGCGGCGGTTTCTTGTTGTGAGCTGGTGAGTTTAGGGTCGAGTCGAATCAGCTTGCTCATGGTTAATGCGGCGGGTGTGGCAATAGCACTGCAGGCTTGTTTTAATTGTGCTTGCTGTCTTAATTCGTTCAGAGCTTCTATTAGCAATTCTGGTTTTACCAGTGTTTCGCTATTAAAGCTGTCATCGTTTATTTTGCAGGAAGCAAATTGCTTGAGTTTATATTGGCTACCTTTATTCTCTAATTCTAGAAGAAGTGCGTATTTTGATGATACGTCGATTCCGACTAGAGGGCCATTATCATTTTTTTTACTTCCGCTTGACAGTTTCAACCATTTGAATTTGGTCATAATATATCCATGTCGTATTTTTGCTCCCTGGGCACTCTAATAATATACCCTTAGTTTCAGACTATAATTTAGATAAGCATAGGAAACAACTATAAATTTTAATGATATGAGCAGAAGGAAGGGGTATGGTTAATAAGCAAAAAGCAATTACTTCAATCGAAGTGCTAGTTGCGATTGCAATCGTAGCAGTGCTCGTTTCTTTGGCAATTCCTCAGTATTTTAGTTATATCGAAGATGCTCGCATACGACATGCTGTTGAGGATTTGTACCACAAAGTGGTGTGGGCACGTTCGACCGCGATTAAAAATTCACAGGATGTAACGGCAGTTGTACAAACAGGAGGCAGTTGGTGTGTTGGGTTTACTACGGCTGCGACTTGTAATTGTAATACGGCTGGGAATTGTGCGTTGGGTGCATACACCAGTGGTGATTATCCAAACACGACGATGAGTGCGTCAGGTATAGGTGCGAGTACCATCTATCAATCGTCGCGCGGCACAATATCTGTACCGGGTACACTGACGCTGAGTGCTGGTGGGCAATCAGCCAGTGTTGTGATTAATAAAATGGGGCTGGCGCGGTTATGTGGTTCTAATATTGCGGGGTATAAAGCATGTTAAATCACTCAAAAAACGTACAAGGATTTACTTTGATTGAGCTAATGGTGGCATTAGCGGTGAGCTCTTTTGTGCTTTTGGGTGTGTTTTCTTTATATACTGCCAGTCTTCACCACAGTAAATTAAGCATGGAGCTCAGTAGGCTTGATGCAGAAATGCATAATGTCGCCAGTATGATGGAGGCGGATATTCGACCAGCGGGTTATTGGGCGGGTGCTGGTTCGTCTACCACCAATCCATTTATGGTTACGGGCACTACAGACCTCTATACCAGCCCTGGTCAAGATTGTATTTTAACCACTTACGATAAAAATGATGATGGCAATGTCGCTGCCATAAGCTCAGCCAGTGACGATGAGCGTTATGGTTATCGGTTGGTGGGTGGCACAGTGCAATACAGGCCGTGGGGTGCAGACTTTGATTGTGCGGCAGCCACCAATGCCTGGACGAACTTAACCGATTCCAATACGACAGAATATACACAGTTTGTTACGTCGCCTGACTATCAAACGGTAGATATTGATGACGGTGGCGCTGGCACTGATACGTTGATCTTACGTAATATCACGATACATTTGCGAGCACAGTTAGTGGGTCGACCGGAAACACAACGAATATATATTAGAAGCATACGGGTGCATAATGACAAGTACATACCATAAACAGCGTGGAGTAGCGACACTGGTTGTGACCAGTA
Source organism: Coxiellaceae bacterium (assembly GCA_029212925.1). Taxonomy (GTDB): domain Bacteria; phylum Pseudomonadota; class Gammaproteobacteria; order Coxiellales; family Coxiellaceae; genus JARGNX01. Next base: position 52,621 of record JARGOB010000001.1, read on the forward strand.
TTATATTGTTCTTGGTAACGATAGCGAGTTTTTATACGGCGCGCGCCGTACTTACCGAGCAACAAGTGGTTAATAATGCAGTGCATCATGAACAGGCTTATCAAATGGCACAAGCCGGTTTGGACTATGCGCAAGGGCATATGATATGGCAAGGAACCGCGGTGGCGGATGCGACGGTATTAACGGGGTCGGTGTCGGGTGGCGGTACTTATTCAGTTACTATTAGCCATGTAGGCGGTAATAATGAAATAGTACAATTCACTTCTGTAGGTACGAGTGCTGATGGCCAGGTGAATAAGACGCTATCGGAGAAGTCCATGTTGATAGGTAATCCTGGGCTTAGTGCCTTCAATACTGCGATTAAATCTACAGGGATTGTTGATATTAATGGTACATCGACCATTATTAATCTTTCCAATGATGAAACGATTACCTCTGGAGGAACAACGGCTATTGGTGGTAATTCAACCACTGTTTTATCGTCGGGTGTTAGTTCGGATAAAAATACATTAGCTGGTGATGTTAATCCAAATGATCCTATTTTAGCTGCTACCACTGATGCCGATTTATTTGATAATCACTTTGGTATGGCAATTACAGATTTTCAACCAATTGCTGACAGCTCTTTTAGTTCATCCGGTAATACTAATTACAATACACAGCTTAATGGTAAGTTGGGGGAGACTATTTGGATTGATGCAGGTGGTGGTACGGTAGATATAAATTCTTCAACCGTTGTGGGATCCTCTGCGCAGCCAGTGACTATTGTCGTTAACAATGGTGATTTGACGGTCGAAGGTAGTGCTGAAATTTATGGTACTGTGATTACTAGCGGTGAATACAGTATGGCGGGTAATAGTGAGGTTTACGGCATTGTATATGCCTCGGGTGATTCGTCAATTACTGGTTCTAGTATTATTGAGGGCGGGCTAATTATTGGTGGTGATTTGGATATCCGCATCAGTGGTCGTATTAAATATGTGCAAGCAAATATCCAGTCCTATGGGTCAGGTGGTGGCACTGAATACAGCCGTTTAACCGGCAGCTGGAAAGATTTTTAACGGGGGCCTAGTGATGAAATGGAAAATGGCAGCAATCAGTTTAATTGAAGTCTTAGTGGCTTTGGCTGTGGTGTCGATTGGAGTGATCGCTTTAATAAAATTTCAAGCTAATATGGCAGCAGATAGAGTGATAACGGCACAACAAGCCGAGGCGTTATCGTTGGCACGTGGTTTTATGAGTGAAACACGCCATGCGCAAAACCTTTTTCTAACATCCATACCTGGCCAAACTAATTATGGTGAGCCGGTATCTGGCAGCACTGTGCAAATTAGTGGAACCACGACCTATCAGTTGAACCGAGTGATTGTGGATAATGCTACGCCGGCGTATAAAGCCATTACGGTGACAGTGTCATGGACAGACCCCAAGGGCACGTCGCGAAGCGTTGTGGTTGGTTCAAAAATAGCCAGCGTTGATCCTAATAAAGTTGGCGAAGTAATGACGGAGTTATAAGTATGATGATAAAGATAAAGGAAGGCGTGACAGTGGTTGAGGTGTTAATCGCGTTGGTGGTTATTGTTGCTGCTATTATCGCATTAATTCAGGGTAAGGGTCTAATAGTAAACAAAAGCTCGGTCACTGCTCAGCAAGCGCAAGCGATGGTAATAGCGCGAGATCATTTGGCTCAATTACGTAAATCAACGGATGGTCCGACTACTGGTTCCACAGTAGTGAATAGTAAATCAACCAGCTATACTGTGAACTGGTTTGAGCAAACTTATAGCAACCCTGATAATAAAACAGTAACGGTTACTGTAGCCTGGAACAGTGGTAAGGGTGTTCAGCAATTGGTGGGTGTGCTTGATGATATCAAGTTAAAGAAATCGGTAGAAAGAAGTGAGGTGGTGGATGAGATTTAAGGGGCAAAATGATGCGTAGTATTATTTGTCTGCTTTGCATTGTATTAATGACACCTGTAAATGCTGAGATATATCGAACCGTGGCACCTGATGGCTCGGTAGTGTTTACCGATAAAGATGTTAATGGTGATGCTGAAAAAGTGAAGTTAAAGCCAGTGAGTATTTCTAAACCTGCTAGCACTATTACATTGACACCACAAGATTTACAGCTAAAAACTAAATCCACAAGCAGTGCTGATGGTTATTATACCTCGGTTAAAATTATGACGCCGCGAGACGGTGACACTTTGTGGAATCAGCCTAAAACAGCTGTGGTGGTTGGTGTTACACCCGCGTTGCAGCCAGGTGATAAGGTGCAATTAAAGATGGATGGTAAAGTGGTGCGTACTAATACAACAGGATCATTTGAGTTGGATTATATTGAGCGTGGCATACACACATTTGAAGCGCAGGTATTAAATGCGCAAGGCAAAGTTTTACGTTATTCCAAAACAATCAAAGTTTATGTGCAGCGTACTGGGCTTAATAATCGTGCGGGTACACAGACTGTAACATTCAATCGCGTCAATGCACCGGTCAGTTTAGCTAGTGTTGTTAACCTTATTGCAGGAGTAATAAAGTGACTTTAGATGAATTATTAAAAATTACTGTTGAGCGAAATGCGTCTGATTTACACCTGTCTGTAGGGGAGTCGCCAGTGGTGCGGATCGATGGTGAGCTTGTGCGATTAGATGATCCTGAGCTGACTGAAGAAGTATTATCGGGCATGATTGATGGTGTGTTGAATGAAGCACAGAAGAAAATATTTCATGATGAACTAGAAACCGATCTTAGTTATTCGATAGAAGGCTTGGCTCGTTTTCGTGTCAATATATTTCATCAGCAGCGCGGGGTAGCAGCTGTATTACGTGTGATTCCTGACCGAATACCTACTTTTGAAGAGTTAAAACTGCCTGAGATTATACGCTCATTCTGTGCATTACCTAATGGTTTGTTGTTAGTGACGGGGCCTACGGGTTCTGGTAAGTCAACTACGTTGGCAGCGATGGTGGATTCGATTAATGAGAAATACCATCACCATATTATTACCATTGAAGACCCGATAGAATTTACCTACCACAATAAAAATTGCTTAATCAATCAACGTGAAGTTAAAAAAGATACCTTGAGTTTTAATGCCGCGTTACGTTCTGTGTTACGTGAAGATCCCGATATTATATTGGTTGGTGAGTTGCGAGATTTAGAAACCATTCGTTTAGCTTTAACAGCGGCTGAAACTGGCCATTTGGTATTGGCAACGTTGCATACCAACTCGGCAGCGAAAACCATTGACCGTTTGATTGATGTGTTTCCTTCTGGTGAAAAAGATATGATTCGTGCGATGTTATCAGAGTCTCTTCGTGCTGTTATCGCGCAGACATTATTAAAGAAAATTGGCGGTGGTCGTATTGCAGCGCAAGAGATTATGGTGTGTACTCCTGCCATTCGAAATCTTATTCGTGAAAACAAAGTGCCACAAATTTACTCGGCAATTCAAACCGGTAAAGCTACAGGTATGCGCACAATGGAGCAGCATTTGGTTGAGCTGGCAGAGGCGCAACTGATTGAGCCGGTTAAGAAAACCGATAATTAACATTTAACCTATTGACTCTGACGTGGCGTGATACTTTATGGTGTCACCATCATGTAGTTGGAGAGGTAATATGCCTTATACAGTAAAACAATTATCTGCGCTCTCAGGGGTTAGTGTTCGTACTATTCATTATTATGATGAAATCGGATTGCTGGCGCCTGCGTATTGTGGTGACAATAATTACCGTTATTATGAAGAAAAACAACTGTTATTGTTGCAGCAGATATTGTTTTATCGGGAATTGGGTTTCCAACTGGATGATATAAAGAAGTTTATTTATAGCGATGATTTCAATCAAGTTGATGCTTTATTATCGCATAAAGAACTTCTTACCGGTGATCTTGATCGCATTAGCAAGTTGATCAAGACGATTGATAAAACAGTTGCACATTTAAGAGGTGTTGAAATGGTTAAATTAGAAGAAATTTTTGAAGGCTTTACCGATGAAAAACAAAAATTATATGAAGAATTTTTGGTTGAAAGCGGTGTTGATGAGAGGGAATTAAGTCAAGTAAGATTAAAAGTAAAGGGGTGGACTAAGGACCAATGGCGTGAAAATAAGCGTGATAATGATCAGGTTTATGCTGAGCTTGCTAAGGCAATTGATGATAAGTTGCTTCCTGCTTCACCGGAGGTTCAAGCATTAATCCATAGGCATTATGAGTTAGTTAAGCTTTTTTGGACACCAACCAAACAGAGCTATATTGGCTTGGGTCAATTGTATTGCTCGAACCCTGACTTTATTAAGTTTTATGATGATATACATCCGGAGTTGTTGGATTTTTTGATCCAGGCAATGGGTGTCTATGCTGAAAAGCAGTTACCATAGTGTAGTTGTAAATTTCTAATATCATGGTAAAATGGTAGCAGGTTGTTGTAATTTCTTTCATAAAAGTGAGAATAATCAATGCCTGCGCCTATTATTATGATGTCGAAACAAGTTCAAGCGACATTACAAAATCCTCAATTCATCGCAAATAATCTAGTTTCTTTTCAGCAGCGGACACAAGATATCTTAAACGAAAGACTGACTCACGGAACTAATCTTGAGCGAATCAACCAAGTATTAAGCCTAAGAATTGGCATAAAGGCTCGTTTGCTCGCTATTAAGCGAATAATCGCAGGTCAGTTAGTGTGGGTGCTATTAGAGCTACTGCCTAATCATGAGTATTCAAAAGCGCGCTACCTAAAACCGCGTGCAAAAGATAAATTTCTTGAAAATAATAAAGATAGGATGATGGCGCTAGCTTTATCAGGCAGCGTTACAGGCGTGCTTTGTATTGACGATTCAGGCAGCGATGATGCGGTAATGGCTGGAGTGGGTGTTGATCGAGAGCGTTACGTTAAACCTAATGAAGTAGTGGTTTATAACAGCCAGTTAATTCATTTGACTGATAAGCAAGATGACTGTTTAGCGCAAATTGCAGCGGGTCTGACGAATGATGCGTTTATTGCATTGATAGCGGGTGCTCCGGGTTCAGGAAAAACGCTATTAGCTAAAATTATTATTGAGCAGTTGTTAGAGCTAGAAGGTGATACGGCGAGTGTGTATTACATAGCGCAGTCAGAAAAATTGCGTCATGAAATGGCTAAACAGTGTGGCGCTTTAGCAGGCGATGCTGTGAATTACTGTGCTTATCAACAAATGCTTGAACATGCCGGTGTGAATTTTGATGGCATGACGCAAGTTGATGATGTCCACTTACTGCAGTATTTTGCTAAAGCCCAAAATGAGGCAAGCACATTACACAAAATTAAAATAAAAGATGCTGCCGCTACGGGCGCGGATATTGAAGCCATACTAAAAGACATGAGTTTTGAACAATTCCAGCAAGAGTGCCTGGTCATGTCTGGAATAAATAAGCCAGGTGATAAAGGTTTGGCAGAGTATCTGGCAATGGGCGGTAATCACTCTTTATTTCATGGTAATACGGAATTACAGCAGCGGTTGTGGCATTTATACCAAAACTACATGGCTGGTTTAGCAGAGGCTAATCAATACCATTTACAATTATCACGTTTTGATGTTGAAAAAATAGTAGGTAATTCGACGTTAGTGGTTGATGAGGCACTGGACTTAACGCGCGTGCAATTGCAAGCCATTATGGCGATGGGCGCTAAAGTGGTTTTTCTCGGGGATCATAATCAAGAGTTGAAGAAGACCTCACAAACAGTAGAATATTTACGTGAATTAATTGCAGCATCTGGTGTGACACAAACTTACGTGGCGAAATTAAATAAGACTTATCGGTGTGCAGCACATATTGCCACCATAGCGAGTAAATTACTGGTTGTGAAAAAAGGCATCACATCGCACGGTTCTGACTTGGTTGATATTGAAGTGAAGTCGGCAGTAGATGCTACGGGCTCAGTCGCGGTGATCGGTACAACGGCAAGCGAAGTAGAGCAAGTAAAAAGATTATGTAGCAGTGTTGATACAGCTGTGATATGCCCGCAAGAAAAAAAAGCTACGGTAGCGGAACAGTTAAGTGCAGCGTTGGTGTTTAGTATTGCTGAAATTAAAGGCCTGGGTTATAAACGCGTTATATTAAGAGACGTTATTTCTCGTGATACAGCTGTACGATTATTAGGGCTCATTCGCGGTGGTAAGAAAAAGCGTGGTGAGATTACAGCAGAAGATAAAATGCTAATCACTCAAATGAATAATGTATTTACAGCAGTCAGTCGAGCTGAATCAGAGTTGGTGTTTATGAATAGCGATAATCATCCTAAGGTACAAGAATTGATTGCTATGTTGGTAGAGGGAATAGATCTCACCATGATTAATGTCATGGGTATCGATACGGGGCCATCGACAGAAACTGAGTGGCGCGCAGAGGCGTTGCGATTGCGTGCAGAAGGAAAGCATGGTCAAGCAGATGAGATTGCACGGCAGCATGATTTTGTATTGGAGTCTGATGCGGTGGAGGCTCCTTCTGCTTTAGATGGCATAGAAGCTAAAAGAGATGACGAAGTGGGGCCAACGGATAGGTATGATACCAGACAGGAAAGTCAATTGGTGGTTTCTCAACAACCTGTGCGTGTTCAGTCTAGAAGAAAAAGAAAGTCAAAAAAAAGGCCGAAACCAGTTGTTCAGGCTGTTGTGAGTTCGCTTCCGCTTGCAGAAGCCATTGAAGTTCAAGCTGAGTGTACAGCGAAAGCTGATGCGGTGTCTTGCAAGGGCGAAGGCAATCCTGAATTTATTGTTGCTTTTGAGAAAAAATTAAAAGGTCAAAAAGGAAAGAAAAAAGAAATTGATAAACGGCAGATCAATTTCTCCATGCCGATAACACTTGATAATTTGGATTATCTTGCATCGTTGTCAGCGAGAGATATGCAGCGCATAATGCCCAAACATATCATGGCGATGTTGATGGTTTCTGGTTCTTTTGATGCGAATACATTGTCACACTATCTTAGCATGCTTCGTAATGTTGAACAGAAAAGTAAGCATCCTATGTTTCATTATTCTGCTGATTTGATGTCATCAGAAAAGATGGACGAATTAGTCACTTCATATGACCTCACTGCAAAGAATACGATTGCCTATAAATTAATGCTGCATAAGGATGGGATAGTGTTTCTGCAGAACTACTTATTGCCTTTGTTGGTTCGAATGGCTGGGGTTGATGATTTATGTTGTAGGGTACTAGCTCAAAACATTCAAAAACCTTTTTATAACACTTCTAATGCTACTATTCTGGTTAATTATATTAGGAATAAACCGGGATGGTATTTAGAGTTATTGGAATTGGCTAATGAAAAAGATACTATTCGTCAGGTAATAGTAAAATCATTGAATATCAAATATCTGCAGTTCTCTCATGTGGTCGGGGGGCGTGGAATGCCCCGTGCTTTGTCTGCATTGTATGTTACCTTTCATGAAAGGAGTGAATTAGCTAATAAATTATTGGATATGGCTTTTTTGCACCCGGATATTCGTTCTGCATTGGTTGCAGGCTTGGGTGAAAAAGCCGGTGATAGCGGTGTTACCCCCTTGGAAGCATTTTATTATAATCCTGATACAGGATATGATATTTCCAAACTTATACATCTAGCGGAATTACACCCTGAGTGCATGAGCTTTTTAGCAGATAAATTATCATCTATCTCAAATCAAGTTGATAGGTGGACATTATTGCATGAGTTAGCTAGAAGGTGCCCGCAAAGTTTTAAGCGATTAGCTGAGATCGCTCAGTGGAATGATTCAGCGTATGGTCTGTTTATTAAAGCGTTTACAGCTACACCTGATCGCTTTATGGCTGCTCTCTGTAATGACGGTCCGGCGCCCTCGCAAGTAGTTGCCTTGGCACTATCACCTTCACATGAGGGTAATGAAATTGCAAAAATTTTTATTTCTATGATAAGAAAATTGATTGCTTTTCACGATAACAATGGTCCAAAAAAACATGTAGAATTTATCAATTATATAACTTTTGATTGTGATTCGAATTGTGCCTACGCGGCTATGCTGGATTTTATTACTCATAATGATGAGGCTGCAGCGGCGTTTTGTGAAAAGGCTGTGAAGATAAGTTTAATAGGTTCCACCTTTATCCATCAATTAGTAACTGGTAAGCAAGATGCGTTTGTGCAATTGGTTGAGCTTGCTATTGCAAGAGGTGGTATATTTAACGTAATTCTGGCTGGGCTTGATAAGGTGAATGATGAGGGCTGCACGCCTATGGCGCTTTTGCGAGATCGTGATGAATCTGAATACCGGCGTCTCACTGCAAAGATTACAGCAAAACAAAATGCCGATCGATTTGATGTGAATCCGGCGTTGACGCGGATGGGTATGTTTATTAATTCGCGTCGAGTTAATGGCATACAAAAGCGTATAGAGCGAGTAGAGTTTACATATGACTTTTAAGTTTGTTGAATTTTGAGACAAGGCGTGTAATATATCTCTTTCATAAATGTGGGAGATATAAAAATGAAAAATATAATAATTTCTACTGTAGCGCTACTGTCGGTAAGTAACATCGCAATGGCTGGTCATCCATTTTACCCAAACGGAAAATTTATCAATAACTCCAATACGAATGTGCATATTATGCAGCCAAGGCAGTACTATACCATTCAAAATCTTTGGCATGATGTGATACCTGCTTATACGACTATTCCGATGGAAATTTACGTCACTGATAGCCGTAGAAATGTGCCAGATAATGCCATAACAACCTTTCAGTTAGTTCCGGCTAGCGTCACCGCTCCAGCATGTGTATACACGGTGTATTCAGGTGGCAGCACGATTACCTCAAATAATGCAGAGGTATGCCAATACCATCGTGATGGCAATGTAGGTTTTGTGTTTACTTATAATTACAACTAATTACAACAGTTAATGAGCAGGACGGCAGTACTCTATTCCGATCTATGGCCAAAAATGCTATAGTACCGGCGTCTCTAAACAGGGTAAAAATATGCTGATATTTGTAGGCCGTCCGGCTTTGAGTTCCTTTAGGCAGCAACAGCTGCAAACACCATTTCAAGCACGTTATATCTATTGTGTTTCTCGACAAGCGAGTGCGCTAATTAATCAAGATGACTTAATGGCTTTATTGCAGGCGGATGAACTGGTGAGTGAACTTCCCTGTGATGATGGTTTTTGTGTTGTGCCTCGCTTGGGTACGATTTCACCATGGTCTTCGAAAGCGACAGATATTGCACAATATTGCGGTTTCGATGGTATTGGACGGATTGAGCGTGGTGTTTGGTATCAGTTTGGTGAGGCTTGGGCTGGTTTAACTGGTGAGCAACGCGCACAAGCTAAACAGTTATTGCACGATAGCATGACAGAGTCGGTGATTGCTCAATCGCAGCAATTGCATCAATTATTTACGGACAGTAAGCCGCAGCCATTGAGTCATATAAGCTTGTTAGCCGGTGGCCGTGATGCTTTGGTACAAGCCAATCAGGATTTGGGTTTGGCGTTGTCGGAGGATGAAGTTGATTACCTATTCGATGCTTATCAAGATTTAGGTCGTGATCCGACTGATGCTGAGTTAATGATGTTTGCACAGGTGAATTCCGAGCATTGTCGTCATAAAATTTTTAATGCGGTGAATATTATTGACGATCAACCGTCTGATCACTCACTGTTCTCCATGATACGTAATACCTATAAGCAACACCCTGATAAGGTGGCGGTGGCGTATAGTGATAATTCAGCTGTGGTAAAGGGCCCAATGGCAAAGCGTTTTTATGCTGATCCGGCCAGTAGTGCTTATCATGAATACGAAGAGTTGGCGCATTATGTATTTAAAGTTGAGACACATAATCACCCGACCGCCATTTCACCGTTTGCTGGCGCAGCGACGGGTTCAGGTGGTGAGATTCGAGATGAAGCAGCGACTGGTCGTGGTGCGCAAGCTAAAGCAGGGTTGTGTGGTTTCTCCGTATCGCATTTACATATTCCGGACATGGTACAGCCATGGGAATTTTGCAGTGGTAAGCCGGCGAATACTGCATCGTCTTTACAAATTATGTTGGGAGGGCCGATAGGTGCTGCCGCATTTAATAATGAATTTGGACGACCGAATTTATGCGGTTATTTTCGCAGTTGCGAAATAGCACTGGCTACAGATTTTGGTGAGGTGATTCGCGGTTACCATAAACCGATTATGATTGCGGGTGGCTTAGGTCAGATTCGTGATCAACAAGTTAAAAAGCTGCCATTAGAAGCGGAAAGTTGTTTGATTGTTTTGGGTGGCCCTGGCATGCCAATTGGTTTGGGTGGTGGAGCGGCGTCATCGATTAGTTCCGGGGAGAATAAAGCGGATTTGGATTTTGCATCGGTACAACGTGCGAACCCTGAGATGGAGCGTCGTGCACAAGAGGTGATTAATACCTGTTGGGCGATGGGTGATGATAATCCGATTATTAGTATTCATGATGTGGGTGCGGGCGGCTTGTCGAATGCGATGCCTGAATTGGTAGAGGCAGATGACTTGGGAGCTTATTTAGATATTCGCAAGATTCCACTGGATGCGCCGGGCATGAGCCCGTTAGAAATCTGGTGTAATGAATCGCAAGAGCGTTATGTGTTGGCGGTTGATAAGCAACATGTGGAGGCTTTTAAAGCGATATGCCAACGTGAAAGATGCCCGGTAGCGGTGTTAGGCCATGCAACCATTTCTAAGCAATTACAAGTCGCAGATCCGCTATTAAAACAAGATGCGGTGCATTTGCCGATGGATGTATTATTTGAAAAAATCTTGCCATTGGAGCGTAACTTAAAAGCTGAAAACGTCTATAAGCCAAAACCATTTAATTTCGCAGGTGTTGAATTGGGCGATGCCATTAAGCGCGTTTTGCAGTTTCCTGCGGTGGCAGATAAATCATTTTTGATTACAATTGGTGATCGCAGTGTGACAGGTATGGTGACGCGCGATCAAATGGTGGGACCATGGCAGGTGCCGGTCAGTGATGTGGCGGTGACAGCGAATAGTTTTGATGGTTTTGGTGGTGAAGCAATGGCGATGGGTGAACGCGCGCCGGTGGCGCTATTGCATCACGCAGCATCTGCACGTTTGGCGGTGGGCGAAGCTGTGACCAATATGGCGGCTGCTGCTATTGGTGATATCAGTGATTTGGTATTATCAGCGAACTGGATGGCGGCTGCAGATTATCCTGGTGAAGGTTTGGGATTATATGAAGCAGTACAAGCGGTGGGCATGGAGTTGTGTCCCGCATTAGGCATTGCTATTCCGGTGGGTAAAGATTCTTTATCGATGCGCACTAAGTGGCAGCAAGATGGTCAGACGCGCAGCGTGACTTCGCCGTTGTCGCTAGTGATTAGTGCTAGTGCTTGTGTGACGGATGTTCGTAAAACCTTAACGCCACAGCTACGCACAGACCAAGGCGAAACAGAACTATTATTAATCGATTTAGGCAAAGGGTCAAACTGCATAGGCGCTTCAGTATTAGCGCAGGTGTATGACCAGTTAGGTGATCGTCCGGCGGATGTCGATGATCCGGTGGCATTAAAAACATTCTTTAGTGAAATTCAGCGTTTGAATCGTGAAGACTCGCTGTTGGCTTACCATGATCGATCAGATGGTGGTGTGTTGGCAACGATTACCGAGATGATGTTTGCTGGGCGTGTCGGTGTGTCGATTGAATTCGATGTGGCGAATGATGAATTATTATCAGCGTTGTTCAGTGAGGAGTTGGGTGCTGTTATTCAAGTGCGTCAAAATCAAAGTGCTTCGATACAGCAACAATTGCGCGAAGCAGGTTTGCAAGACTGCGTGCATGTGATTGGTTATGTAAATGATCAAGATGAGCTGCATATCAATGCGCGTGGCGAGCGAGTGTATAAGCAGGCACGAACGACACTGCATCAGTTGTGGTCTGAAACCAGTTATCGATTGCAAAAAATGCGGGATAATCCTGCTTGTGCTGACCAAGAGTATGAGGATATTGCGCGAGCAGATCGTAAGGGTATCTGTGCTTCAGTCAACTTTGATGCCAGTGAAGATATTACAGCACCGTATATTAATGTAGGCGCTAAACCTAAGTGTGCCATCTTGCGTGAACAAGGTGTGAATGGTCATGTGGAAATGGCTTCGGCTTTTCATCAAGCTGGTTTTGAATCTATTGATGTGCATATGAATGATTTGATTGAAGGTCGTGTGCAATTAGCTGACTTTCATGGCATGGCGGCTTGTGGTGGTTTCTCTTATGGTGATGTGTTGGGTGCTGGCCGTGGTTGGGCGCAAGGCATATTGCATCATGATAATTTACAGCATCAGTTCAGCGAATATTTCCAGCGTGATAATACCTTCACGTTAGGTGTATGTAATGGTTGTCAGATGTTGTCGGAACTCAAGGCGATGATTCCCGGTGCTGAGCATTGGCCATTATTTTTGAAAAACCAATCGCAACAATTTGAAGCACGACTGGTCAGTGTGCAGGTAGAAGATAGCTCGTCAATATTATTACAAGGTATGCAGGGCAGCTGTTTGCCGGTCGTGGTTGCACATGGTGAAGGTTATGCTGACTTTGCCGGCGATAATGCAAGCCAAGCACAGGTCGCATTGCGTTACGTTGACGATCAAGCGCAGGTGACTGAGCGTTATCCGTACAATCCGAATGGCAGTGCGCAGGGTGTTACTGGACTAACAACAACCGATGGCCGTGTAACGATTATGATGCCGCATCCAGAACGGGTTGTGCGTAAGGTGCAATTGTCATGGTGTCCTGACGACTGGTCTGAAGATAGCCCGTGGCTACGCTTATTTAGCAATGCACGCCACTGGCTTGGTTAGCCAGTAAAAATAACCTTTAATATCATATCGTTGAATGATTCTTAGCTGGTCTATACTTAGGGTAATTTAAATAAGAGTTCCAGGTGTCAATTGCGCAATTCTCCAGCCACATTTTTGTCTTTACGCCTGATTCATTGGCTGATTTTACTTGCATCCGTTGGGTTAACGATATTAGTGTGGTTAATCACCAGTTATCAAACAGATAAGCTTAATCAAGCGAAGTTTAATCGTGAAGCTAATCATGTGATTAGCTTGATTGAAGAGCGCATGGGTACTTATGTTGATGCGTTGAATAGTGGTGTAGCTTATATCGTGGCTTCAAATAATAAAATAGATCATCGTTCATGGCGCAAATTTTCAAAGCAGTTGAATATAGAAAAAAAATATAAAGGCATAAATGGTATAGGCGTTATCTACGTAGTGCCCAAAAAAGACAAACAGAATTTTTTACGTAAACAACGCGCTGAGGGTAATCCTCTGTCTATTTTTCCGAAGCATGATGAAGGCTTAATGTTACCAATCACCTTTATTGAGCCGTTGGCTGCGAATAAAAATGCACTTGGTTTAGATGTCGCACATGAAAAAAATCGCTTAGCTGGAGCGCGAGTGGCAAGTAAAACAGCAAAGCCGACAGTGACGGGGCCAATTGTATTGGTCCAGGATCAGAAAAAAACCCCTGGTTTTTTATTATATGTCCCCTTATATAAAAACACAGCCGATGCTAAGGGTAAAAGAATACACGGTTATGTATACGCACCATTTATTGTTTCTAAGCTAATGGATGGGGTACTATCACAGGAAAAACGATATGTACATCTTCGTATATCAGATGACGGCAATTTGATTTTTAAAGATGTAAAAGCAGATGAAGTAAATAATGACCGCGGCTATTATTTCAGCAAGTTTGTTAATATGTATAGTCGTGAGTGGAAGGTTGAGGTGTGGCCAACTCAAAGATTTCTTCAAACCATGGATACCCAGTTACCGACATATATCTTAATTGCTGGTGGTATTATTGATCTGTCACTCTTGGTATTGTTTTTGGTATTGGCTCGCTCACACACATCGGCTGTTAATTATGGTGAAAAACTCACGGTAAAATTAAAAAAAATGGCCAATGACGACTACCTCACTTCATTACCGAATCGTATGTTTTTTATCAATGCAGTTGAACAGGCTTTTGAGTCAGTTAATCAGAATAATATAGCCGTGCTATATTTGGATTTAGATGATTTTAAGAATATTAACGACAGTTTAGGGCATACGTTTGGAGATGAGTTGTTGGTGCAAGTGGCGAAGAGAATGTTAGGGCTTATTTCTTCAATGGATTCTAATAAAGTAACACTGGCGCGTATTGGCGGTGACGAATTTGCTATTTTACTGTGTGATGACAATGTTGAGCAATTTAGTCAGTATGTTGCAAAATCGATAATACATGTGTTGGATGGCGCTTTTTTAATACATGCGCATGAGTTGCGCATCAATTGCAGTATTGGTATTGCAACGGCATCATTATTAATAACGCAAAAAATTGATGATAATGAACGCGTAAAGGCACTGCTGAAGTATGCAGATATTGCGATGTACGATGCTAAAGGTCGAGGTAAAAATCAGTATTCATTGTTTGATGATTATTTATGTGAAAAGAGTGAGAGGAAATCAAATATAGAATTACAATTGCATAATACCGTTAGTTCGGAACAGATACATATGGTGTATCAACCCATATATAAAAGTGGTTCATTGGAATTATTTGCAATTGAGTCTTTAGTTCGTTGGGACAGTCCTGTGCTGGGGGAAATAGGTCCGATGGAATTTATTCCCATCGCTGAAAAAACGGGTTTTATAAATAAACTGGGCTGGAAAATATTTGAGCTGGTTTTTCTCGCCATGAGAGAGTGGCAATTGCAAGGTGGCACTTATGCTCAGTGCATGGTTACTATAAATTGTTCACCTCAGCAGCTGGAAGAGAAGCACTTTATATCGATTTTTGTGTCGATGATGAGAAAATACAGTATCGATCCTAATCGAATTGTATTGGAAATTACAGAAACAGCATTAATGCATAAGATCGACGAAAAAATACTAATTTTAGAGCAACTGGTGAAGCTGGGTGTCGGTGTAGCCATTGATGATTTTGGTACAGGGTATTCGTCTCTGAATTACTTAGAGCAATTACCAGTTAACTATTTAAAAATTGATCAGACGTTTGTTAGTCGTATTCGATCTGACCATAATGATATGATCGATAATATTCTAAAAATCAGTTCAGCTTGCCACTTAAAGGTAATCGCAGAGGGGGTCGAAAATGAAATGCAACTGCGTTACCTCACCCAGGCAGGCTGTGACTATTTGCAAGGTTTCTATTTCAATAAGTAGCAATAGTTTGTCACGTTACTTTTCCAAACCTTTCCACTTGACTTTCTTCAGCATCAATATTTTCATCTTCCATGCTGTCATCAAATGCAGTTGTAGCGGCGCGAGGCTTTTCGCGAAGTTGAGATATATCCATCCAAAAACTGGACGGGTTGTTAGCAACTTTTACTGGTGCGCTAGCAACTTGTGCTGGCGAGGATGCTTTTGGTGGTTCATCCAGACCATCTAATGCAGCTATCATTTTATCTAAATCTTCTGGCAAGCTGGGAGACCCTAAAAGAAGGCTAAGTTCACCGCCAAGCTGCACTTCATCAGTTGGGGCTGCTAAAAGTTCAGCTGCAATATCATCATCTTTGCTGTCTTCTCTTGTTCTTTTTCTTGATATAGGAGTAACAGTTGCTAAGCGCTCAACTTTTGATGGATTAGATAACCAGGGACATTGAGTGGCATATGTAAAACAGAAGTTTAATGCATCCGTACCCGCTAACGTTTTCATCAGCGCTTTGTGTTGCATATAATAACGAATAAAGCCACGTTGAATATGTATTGCATCGTTGATATTGCCATTAGCAATAATATCTATTCCCTCTTTACCAATAAAGGTTAATCGAATGCGCACCTTGCCAGCTAAAAAATCTGCTTCATTTGTTACATTAAAAGCAGCTACTGAGATTTCCTGGTAGTCTTTAGTATGAGCGGAGCAAGAAATACCATGAGTGTAGTGTCGAGGATTGCCTGATTTAGTGACAGCGCAATTAAGCTTAATCAGCATTTTTCTTGTTTTATTAAATTGCTGATTGAAGATTGAGTCAACATCCGGTATTGGTGCTATAGGGATAAGGTTTATCTTTTGTTGTGAACCAGTGCTAGGCATTATCGGTTTCAGGACTAACACATCAGGTGCGCTATCGAAATCAATTTGAACTCTGTCCTTACCTTGATTTAGAATAACCTGTAAATTTTTGGCGATAGTAGCTCTATGTTGTTCTCCCCAGTGCATCACCAGAGCATCTGTCTTTTTAGCGATATTGAGTGACTGTCCAGCTGCTGTTGCGGGCTCCATCGGAAATGCAAATAGTTCCTCATCTGCAAGATCCATCTGTAGATTTTGTCCAGAACCTGCAGCGGCTTGTGCTAGTGCTGCTAGCGGAGAAGCAGGTGGGGAAACAGGCGGTGCAGAGATATCTTCTGGTGCTGCCATCGTGGACATAGGTGGTGCAAAAACACCATCGGGGAATTCGGTATCAAAATCCCAGGGTTCAGCTAGTGCCGGATTGCTATCATAGTCCATTTCATGGTCTATTTGTTCAGTAGGCGTTTCTGTAGAAGGCTCAATACGGCGCTTTTTCTTATATTGCTTAGATCGGTGTCCGATTATCTGAATTAACTTCCGATCAACTGCTTTTTTTATTAATTTATCAATCAAATCTTTACTCTTCAGCTTGTCCCGCGCTTCAAGTTTTGTTGTTGTATTTATTTCTTCTTTGTAAAGATTTATTAACGAACGCAGTATATCGTCTAGTCTACGACTATCCGCTTTTGGGTCAGTTATAGGGTCAAGTTTAATTGTTATATTTTTTTTAACATCAAGGGGTAATAAAATTGTGATAGCCATAGTATTACGAGCAGTAGCCCTAGTCCTATTGCTGTTGCTGTTAAATTCTTTTATTGCTATTGAACCATCTTTCCACCGCGTTGATTTCGGGCAGCTAAAACCTTGCAATGTACGCTTCATGTCGGCCTTACGGGCCGGGATAGCTCCTTTTGAAAAAAAGTAGGTTATCGGATCCTCCGCAACAACTCCATGGTCCTCACAGTCTTCTTTTGTTAGCTTGTAGTCAGGCCTAAGGCTAAGTATTGTCCGCTTTCCTTCTTTGATAATGGAGTAATATGTTATTCCCTGTCTTTCGGTAGCGGTATACGTTAAGCCTCCTCGCGGCGAATCTTGAATCATTAGCAAGTTATGCTTTAAAATATCTTCCACATTAGGCACAAGACTTTTCCATTTTGCAACATATTTAGGAAACTCTTCCTGTTGCGCTTTAGATAGGCTTAGCTCTTGATCGGTTGGGCTTGGCTCTTGTGTGAGCGGTTTTGATTGTGGTTTCGCACTTGCGCCTGCACTTGCTATGGCTTGCCGTTTTCTTGGCCTGGCAGTAACTAATGGAGCGGGCTGAGTGGTAGCTTCAACTGCAGCAAGCTCAGTATCGGGGCAATCTAAAAGGGAGCCGTTTCTAAGTAGGCTGGCTAGAAAAAATCTAGGCTTAGCGTTTGCCTGTGATTTGTTGATTTTATCAGCGCCAGGATTTAAATACCAAGTTTCTGGACGGTCAGCCACGGTGAACTTTAGTAGCAAGAATCCATTTATATCATTCTTATATACCGTTAATTCATCTGGGTGAGCCAGTGCATACTGCTGAACAGCTGAGGCGTTATCTTTCGCTTTTTCTGATGTATATGGGTTGGGTATCGCGGCTTTAGCTCTTTTTCTTCTTGTCATCAGTTATATTACCTATTGCATCATTTATTATTTGCATATATTTGGTAATAAAGTAATTTAAGGGCTGAAGATTCACAATACCCGGGGTGGTATTAATGTGGTCGTTGCTCATTATGCTGATCAATGCGTGAACCTGTGTCTTTGACAAAGTACATCAACCCCCAAGTGATTAACATGGAGACAGGCATGATGGTCATCGCAATGGTGTAGTCATGCATGGAGTAGGTTTCGGCGCCTACTTTGCCCACTGTGTGATGAACAATGTCGAGTAAGAAGCCGGTAGCCGGTTGGAATATCACGCCACCAATCATGACTAGCGTATTGGTGAAGGCAATCACGGTACCGGTTGAGCGTAATGAAAAGTTTTCTTTCGCTAGTGCGAATACCAATGGGTGAGCACCCGTAAAAGCACCAACAAAAAAGAACAATACAAAGGTCAGGCCAGTGCCTGGAGTCATGCCCAATGGTGGCAAGTATACAATTGCAGTAAATAGGATTAGGTTACCGACGACACAGTAGGTGATTGGTTTCCAGCGATTGCGGAATTTATCTGACAGCAAGCCGAAAACTGGACCAATAATAATCCAACCAGCAAAGAAGAATGAGATGGCATGATCAGCATTAGTTTCGGACAGGTGATAAACCGATTTCAAAAAGGGTATGCCCCACACATCACCAACCACAGAAGATGGCAGGTAATATAAACAACCAACGATACCAATCAACCAAATTTGCTTGCTAGTGGCGATATTTTTTAAGCGATTTAAGATCTTGCGCGGGTCATAAAGGTTAATATTATGCGCAGGATGGGCGGTTTTTTCTGGGCGATCTTTTAAAACAAATAAGATTAATAAAGCAATTACCACGCCAGATACGATTAACCAGGTTTCTGATTCGCGAAAGCCAGCAGATTGATTGATATGTCCCAAAATTTCATCGGTAAAGATACCACCGAGCATGCCTAATGAATCAGCGATAGTGGTGGCGATACCAAAACGATCGGCCGGCAACCAAATAGATGCGACTTTTAAGGTGGCAACATAAGCAAACGACGCACCAAAACCGATAATCATACGACCGATTTGTGCGATCATGATGTTGTCATAATAATGAATCAGACCGATACCAAATAAACACGATAGGCAGGCTAAAAATAAGGTTTTGTAGATGCTAATGCGGTCAACGATAATACCGGCAGGTATTTGCATCGCCGTATAAGTGATGTAATAACACGCAGTAAAAAAACCAAACTGTGTGGCGTTAATCTGAAAGGCGCGGGTAAATTGGGTTTCAATGGTGCTAGGATAAATGCGTAAGATAATATCGTAAAAATAGAATAAACCAGCGATAGACCAAATGATCCATGGAATCATGCTTGGCTTAATGAACTTTATCTTATGTAAATTAATCTTAAACATACTGCCTCATTCTTTATTGACTGATATAGCTCCCGCACACTCCCTTCAAAAATTCTCCGTACTTTATGTGTTAGCGCACAAAGCGCTGGCGGAGAATGTCTCATCCCCTGCGTAACTCATGGTAGATCTACGTGTTAGCTGTTTTCGCTTTGCTCTTTCGCTACGATCGAGCCATCAGTGAAAACATAGTCTTTGAGTTCTTTATCAAAGCTGGGATCACGACGACGAATCCACTCCAATACCATGGCAGCGTGTTCTTTCTCTTCATCGCGATTGTGTTTAAGGATGGCCCGTAGGTCATCGTCTTTGCAGGCATCGACACGTTGGTTATACCAATCGACAGCTTCTAGTTCTTCCATTAATGAAATGATAGCGCGGTGCATATCACGCGTCTCGTCACTGAGTTCTTCTACTGGTTCATGATAACCTTCGTTAGCCATTGTTGCCCCTTATCACTGAAAATGCTTGCTCATTCTAGCGGCTAGGGTGGGGTGGTGCAAGAGCCACAGAGTGGACGTTAAATATACAGCTGCAATAGGTCTTGTTAAGAGAATGCATCACCTAGATATATTCATTAATATCAATAAGATACAAAAACAGTAGGTGTGCCTGTATAACATAATGAAAACTGTACTATTCTGGTTAGTGCTTGATTACAGTGGAGGAAATAATGAAAGCCAATGCCAGGATACGGTGTGTTCGCATATGGATACTTACGATTTGTTGTTTATTTTCACAGTTAGGAGTAGCAGCGGAGCTGGTTACTCCCCCACCGGCAAGCGGAAGAAACCCGATTAAAATTCAACACATTATTCCTGCCGATGTATTGGCGCGGGTAAAATTATTAGATGCCGAGTTGAACAACATAAGAATAGCGCTGGGTAAACCGAAAGTACAACAACAAATATTAACAGTAAGCAATGTATCCCCGCGTGAAGTATATTTTGAAGCTCAAGCGTTATACGAAAAATCAAATAAGTTAGCTTATGAGGTGACAGGGAGTTTTGACCATTATGATGTTGCACCACCAAAAGATATTACTCCAATGGATGTATGGAAGGTGGTCGATGCGGCTTTAGTTAGAGTGCTGTCAATAAAGCAGCGGTTACATATAAGGTCACAAGTTAAAGAAAAAGCTGAGCCTGATGATATAACCCCAACGCAGGTATTTAATGCATTATTGCAGTCAAATCATATCGTAAATAGTTTGTTGTATCATCGTGTTGAGCCTAGTAACGTTTATCAAGAGGTTACTTTAGCTATTAAGTATGCTGAAAAAACATTAAAGAATATGGGTGTAAATGATCGATTGCCAACTGAGCCTAAGCTAGAGCACGGGAAAACCCCTACTGATGTATACAAACGTTTAATTGAATGCGTTAGATTGTTGTCAAAGATTTCACAGCAATCTCATATGAAAATGCTGAGTGTTAAATTAAATAAAGATAAAATTCAGCAGCTCACGCCAAGTAGCGTTTATGACTTGTCTAAAATCGTGGTAGCAGAAACCCGTTTTTTGAGCTTAAAGCAACAGGATAGCGAAATGGTCAGGTCATTTTATCCTGGTTATAAAACACCATCGGAAGTCTATCAGCGTGTAGGCATATTGATGCAGCAGCTAAAGTTGATTGAGCAATATAATATTAAAAAGCAAAAAAGCACGGAAATATTTGAGGGTGATAAGTCAAATGCCGAAGGTGAATAAAAAAAGTTTAAAAAGTGAATTAATAAAGTCACATTTGTCCATCGCAGGCATAGGTGTAGTGTTATTAATTGTAAGTCTTGTGTTTTTTATTTGGTTGCAAAGCACAATGCGTTCACTTACAGATATTAATATGCCGATGGTACAGTCAACAGAAAATATTCAAGCCAGTTTACAAGCAAGTTTAGCTGGGTTGCGTGGATGGGTTAATGTTAAAGATGCTAAGTTTAAAACTGAAAGAAAAAAGGCTTGGATTAATGAAATAGAACCAAACCTTAGTCATTTGAAGCGTTTGGTAAAGCAAAGTGGCGACGAAGAGTTATATGGAATGGTGCAGGAATTAGCGGGTGACCTGTACGATCTAAAAGCATGGCAGTGGTATATTGAAGATACTGCACAAGCGCCAGGTAATAATTTAACAAGTACATTTATGAGGCAGCAAATTGAGCCGTCAGGCCAACAAATGATATCTATGCTCACTAATTTAATTGAAATAGAAAAAACAAAGAGTAAAGCGAAGCAATCCGTGGGTTTTGTTCTAGCTGATCTTAGAGGGTATACAACGAAAGCCCTTAGCGCATTAAATAATTATGCGATGACAAATAGTGTAGCTAAGCGCCGATTAAGCTTAAGCTCACTTAATGTCGTGCGCGACAAAATGCTGCTGTTAAATAAAGAGAGTCAGTATCTTACGGATGAGCAAAAGCTAATATACAATAATTTAGTTGTGAAAATAGGTAATTTTCCAAAGCAAGTTAATATAATGCTTAAGCTGTCAAAACAAAAAAATAATAACTTAGCCAATTACTGGTTGGCTGAGAAAGCGGTGCCATTGGCGAGAAGAAGTGATAGAGAATTAAAGCAAATTGTAGTATTGGAACTGAAAAAACAATCTGCGATGATGGCAAAAGTTAATACACTAAGTATTGCTTTTAATGTAACACTAGGTGGATTTATTGTGTTGCTGCTAATTCTTTCACTACTTCTAGCAATGAAAAACGCTAAAAAAATAATATACCCAATTACACTGCTACTGTCAGCTACGCAAAGATTGGCTTCTGGGGGGCATGGAAAAGATATTGAAGTTGTTAGTCATGATGAAATTGGTGAACTTACTGTCTCGTTTAATACCATGAATCATCAGAGGCACCTTTCAGAAGAAAAGACCAAGCAAATCATAGAAACGGCTTACGATCCAATCATAACCATTAATCGAGAAGGTGTAGTACAGTCATGTAATACTGCAACTACGGAGTTACTCGGGTACACAAAAGAAGAGTTGGTTGGCAATAACGTTACAATGATCATGCCAGAACCGCATAAAACGCAACATGGTGAATACCTTAATAACTACCATAAGACGCATACAAGGAAGGTGATAGGTAAGTCGAGAGAGATGACGGCTATTTCACGATCTGATGTTGCTATTCCTGTCATCCTTTCAGTCAGTGAAGTCAAGTTTGGAGATGAAGTTTTATATACGGGTATATTGCGCGATATCCGGTTGCAAAAAGAGCAGGAAAGGAAAGTTGAAGAATTTAATATAAGGCTTTCAAGTGATATCAAAGTTAAGTCTACAATAGCAGATCTGGAATCCTTATTGCGTGGTGTAGATGATATTGATGATATTGGTGAGAAGGTATTGGTATTTATGTCAAAATATTTTGATGCAAGGCTTTCTATCTTTTATGTTTGCGATAAGAATGAAGCAATTGACTCGGTGGTGTCTAACTTTGGGTTTGGCATTGAGCAAAAAAATGAAGATTTATTGAAAGAGAATGCTGGACTGATAGAGCAGTGTATAGCTAAGGCTGACATCATAACGTTGGATGAAATCACATCAAATGATATGTCTTTAAGAGCGGGTACTGTAGAGCTTGTACCTAAACAATTAATATTGTTACCGTTGATATGTAGTGCTAAGACGATTGGCGTTGTTGAGTTATGTGTTATGCAACCTTTAGCTGACGATAAAATACAACTTCTTAAGTCAATATCGGATAATATCGCTATTTACTTAAATATGGCAAATGCTAAAAATGAAGTTTCGCGCTTATTAGCGGAGTCACAAGCAAAAACGATGAGTCTGCAACAACAAGAAGAAGAGCTGCGCTCTTCTAATGAAGAGTTAAATTCTCAGGCTAATGCTTTGAAGCAAGCTGAGGAGGAATTGAGGTCTACCAATGAAGAGTTACATATGCAAATGAAATTGGTTAAGGAAAAATCTGTCTCAATCGAAAAAAAATCAGAGGAAATTGAGAAGGTAAGTAAATATAAGTCAGAATTTTTAGCCAATATGTCTCATGAATTAAGGACTCCATTAAACAGTTTATTAATATTAGCGCAAAGCTTTGTGAAAAATAAAGTGGGAAACTTAACTGAAGATCAGGTTGAAGAAGCTCAGATTATATACGATGCGGGTAATGATTTGTTGACATTAATTAATGATATATTAGATATCTCAAAAGTTGAGGCGGGTAAGTTAACATTAGAGTATGGTGTCGTTGCGGTCCGTGATATTAAGCAGCAATTGTTACGCCAATTTAAGCCGATTGCTGATAAAGCGATTGTTGGATTCGAAATTGATATTAGTCAAGCTGAATCCTGCACTTTTGAATGTGATCAGTTACGTATGTTTCAAATTTTAAAAAACTTATTGTCAAATGCATTTAAATTTACAGAAAATGGTTCTGTTAAAATATGTGTTCATGTTGTTGGTGATAGTATTCATTTTGATGTAACTGATACAGGCATTGGAATTGAAGAAGACAAAGTGGATCTTGTTTTTTCCGAGTTCCAGCAGGCTGATGGTTCAACCAGTAGAAAATACGGTGGCACTGGGCTTGGTTTATCGATATCAAAAAAATTGGCGAATCTTATGCATGGTGATTTGTCGCTGACCAGTGAATTTAATAAGGGCAGTACATTTACATTGATATTGCCTTTAAAAAACTCAGAACTAGAGAGTGGCAGTCCTGTCACTGTTTCTGCAGTATCCGATAGGCTTATTATTGAGTGCCCAGAATTGCTGGATGAGCTACCTGTTTTCATGAGTGATGACAGAGATCGTTTTGATAATAGCAAGCCATCATTATTGCTTATAGATGATGATGAAGGTTTTTGTAAAAGTATATCCAGTGTGATCAAACAGAACAATTTCCAATTGCTAATCGCTTGTGATGCGCAGTCTGGCCTAATGTCCGCAGCTTTTTTTCAGCCATCATGTATTATTTTAGATTTAGGGCTCCCTGATGCTGATGGTGGCGATGTCTTATCAGCTTTAAAGGCTGATGATCGTACGAAAAGTATTCCGGTACATATCATTTCTGCCCGAGATAAAACGAGCGAATATGTGGGTGCAGGAGCGCTCAGCTTTTTACAAAAACCAATAAAGCACGAAGATTTGGAATCACTGCTAGGCTTTATAGATAATAATGGCAGCAACAATATACTGATCGTTGAGGATGACCAGATTTCATGTAAGAATATTCAACAGACATTCAGTGAGCTTGATGACAAAATTAATATTGAGTTTGCTTCTACCTCTACAGAAGCTAAGCAATTATTGAGCGATAAACTGTATTCATGTGTTGTTGTTGATTTGGGTTTGCCGGATCAATTTGGCTTGGATCTTATCAAGAATTTAGTTGAGGAAATGAGTATCACTGTGCCTATTGTTGTTTATACGGCTAGGGAATTGACGCCCGATGAGCATAAGCAAATACTTTCTTATACAAGTAATATCGTTATCAAAGGGGCGAAATCAAGTGAGCGTCTGTTTGATGAAGTGTCTTTATTTATGCATCACGTCTCGAGTAAGAAACCAGACCTTCAGTCCACTATCGATATTGATATTGCCTCGGAAAAGCTTCAAGGTATAACGGTGCTTTTGGTTGATGACGATCTTCGAAACACATTTGCACTATCAAGAGCGTTAGAAGATGTTGGCTTGAAAGTTATTATTGCTGATAATGGTAAAGTTGCTCTTGCTAAACTTGCAGAGCATTCAGGCATTGATCTTGTTTTGATGGATATTATGATGCCAGTTATGGATGGTTATGAGGCAATGGGTGCAATACGTAAGGATCCCACGTTGAAAGGTATACCGATTATCGCTCTTACTGCAAACGCTACTCAGCAGGATAAAGAAAAATGTATACAAGCGGGGGCATCTGATTACATGAGTAAGCCTGTTAATGTGGATGCAATTATTCAACTGATAGTTCTCTGGATGTCGAACCCTGGTGGTTAGTATGCAAGATAGGCAAGATCTTACAATTGATGTCATTACTAATATAATAAACCGTTTATACGGTTATGATTTTAGCGGTTATGTGAGGTCTTCGCTTAAACGACGATTGCTATATGTTATACAGCGACTAGAGTTGAATTCACTAGCTGATTTGATTCCACTATTAATTAATGATGATAAATTTTTTAAGCAGTTACTTTCTGACTTATCTATAACCGTAACAGAGTTTTTTAGAGATGCTCATTTTTATATTTCATTTCGTAAAAATGTTATACCTAAGCTCGAAACCTACCCATACATAAAAGTATGGAGCGCAGGTTGTTCTACTGGTGAGGAAGTATATTCCATCGCTATCATGTTGCATGAACATCAATTGCTAAAGCGTTCGAAATTGTATGCAACTGACTTTAATCCATTTGCTCTTGAAGTGGCCCGTAAGGGGATTTACGATGACGGGCGTATTACAAAGTCGTTAGATAGTTATAAAGAGTTTAACTGTGATCATAGTCTGGTCGATTATTTTACTGAATGTTATGACATGTTAAAAATTAAAAAAAGTCTACACGACGCGGTGATTTTTTCGCATCATAATTTAGCTACGGATGTAGCTTTTTGCGATATGGAGGTTATTTTCTGTCGTAATGTAATGATATACTTTGATGACGATTTAAGAGAGCGGTGCATTCAAATGTTTTATGACAGTTTGGTGCCTTTTGGCTACTTGTGTTTAGGTGATAAAGAGTCCTTAGACTCACCACGCTTTAAGGTGATTGACAAAGCAGCTGCTATTTACCAAAAGGTTCCAGTTAATGAAAACTGAATATGAGCTTATTGTTATTGGCGCTTCGTATGGTGGAGTGACGGCATTGCTCGATTTGCTCCCTAGGTTAACTGCTATTGATACATTGCCCATTATTGTCGTTTTACATACGCAGCGATCACAATCAAGTTATTTTGTTGATCAATTAAATGAAGCATGCGAGTCATACTGTGTTAAACAAGCCGAGGAGCGGGAAGTTATTGCTGAGAGTACTGTTTATATTGCAGCTGGCGATTATCATTTATCAATTGAGCCGAATCTACAGTTCTCACTCTCGCAAGAGGATCCGGTTCAGTATGCTAGGCCATCAATTGATGTACTGTTTCATTGCGCAGCTCATGAATTTAAATCGCGCTTGATTGGAATATTATTGACGGGTAGTAATCAAGATGGTGCTTATGGTATGGCGGCTATACATGAGGGTGGTGGAGCGACTATCGCGCAGTCCCCCGAGTCATGTGAAATGCCTGACATGCCTCAGGCGGCGATTAATTTGCAGTGCATTGATTATATATCGACGCTTACACAAATTCCCGACATTGTAAGGTGTGTATTGAATGACCAGAGTAACTAACAACGCTGACATAGTGGCTAATATTTTGGTGGTTGATGATAATCAAAAAAATTTAGTTGCCATGAAAAATATATTGTCGGATGTTCAGGCGAACACATTGGTTGCTGATTCAGGTGAGGAAGCTTTGCGTATAGTGTTGAATAACGAAATCGCCGTTATATATTTAGACGTTCAAATGCCTGACATGGATGGGTTTGAGGTGGCTCAGATATTGCAGCAAAACAGTGAAACCACCAATATACCCATAGTATTCGTTACTGCTATCTCACATGATGAAAGCAATGTTGTTACTGGCTATGGAGCAGGTGCTATTGACTACTTACATAAGCCAATTAACCCCACTATTTTATTAGCCAAAACTAAAATATTTATTAAGTTATATGAACAACAAAAACAACTAGAAATGATGGTTGATAAGCTAGAAGTGCTTGCGACAACTGATACGTTAACTCAACTGTATAATCGTCACTATTTTAACCTTGAGCTTGATAATATCTTAGTTCACGCGACGCGCCATGGCCGTCGATGTGCCCTTATGTTGCTTGATCTTGATGATTTTAAGGTAATAAACGATAGCCATGGCCATGATATTGGTGATGAGTTGTTGAAGCACGTGGCTAAAACGATGGATTATCAATTTCGAAAATCAGATGTCGTTGCCAGAATTGGTGGTGATGAATTTGCTATTGTATTGCGTGAATTTGATAATATAGATAATGTCAAAACAATTGCGGAGAATCTTCTGCAAAGTCTTTCGGGTGAGGTTGTTTTGGGTGAGGTGAGTGTTTCAGTTGGGGTCAGTATTGGTATTGCGGTCTTTCCTGATGATGCGCGCACAATGAAAAGCTTAATTAAATCTGCAGACTTATCGCTGTATGCTGCTAAAGAAAGTGGTAAAAGTTGTTACTCAACAGCGGGTAAGAAACCAAATAGCTAAAATATCTAGTTGTGATACCTTTCGTGTACTGTGCAAAACGCTGTTAAGGCGTTATACTGCTGGCCGATGTTCACTATTAGGGTAGAAAGGCAATGATAAAGTTACAAACAAGCATGGGTGATATCGTTATCGAATTGGATGATGAGAATACACCGGCGACTGCAGAAAACTTCCGTCAATACGTTAAAGACGGCTTTTATGATGGTGTGATTTTTCACCGTGTAATTGATGGCTTTATGGTGCAAGGCGGTGGTTTTGATGTTGATATGAATGAAAAAGATAGCCGTGACAGCATTCAAAATGAAGCCAACAAAGGTGGGTCGAACTTGACCGGTACTTTGGCGATGGCTCGCACCCCTGATCCACATTCAGCCAGCGCGCAATTTTTTATTAATGTAAATGATAATAAATTCCTCGATTTTAAAGCAGAAACACCGGATGGTTGGGGCTACTGTGTATTTGGTAAAGTGGTTGAAGGCATGGATGTTGTCAATAAGATTAAAGATGTTAAGACTGGTAACAGCTCAGGTCATCAAGATGTACCTGTTGAGCCAGTGATAATTGAAACAGCTACTGAAGTGGCTAACGCTGACGTATAGGCAGCGCTGTCAATGCGAGGAGTTTACGACGAAGCAATCTACGCTTTAATCCTGAGATTGCTTCGCCACTTCGTGGCTCGCACGGTTATTGTGTTTGAGGGGGCGTAGGTCTTGCTGATGGGCTGGCAGGTTCTGCTTTTGGTTGCAAGCTTGGGTGACCTTTCTCTCCAGGTCTGTTTGCTTCTGGTGTGGTGCGATGGTATTCACCTCTCAGCTCACCATCTGAAAGAGTGCTTTTTGCTTGACCAAGGTCTTGCATACCTTGATTGAATTTTTCTTCAATGCCTTGTAGCGCACTTTTGGTTTCGCTTCTGAGATTAGTTAATGCTTGTTCGGCTTCAGTTTCGCTAAGGCTGCCTGCGTTGGCACAACCTTCAAGATAAAGTTCGCGCCTGGCTTCAATAGCGCTACCGCGCTCACTGGATAGTTCAGCAGCTTTGGCATTAAAGGCTAGCTCAAGACCTGGATCTTCAATGCTTTTAGCTTCAACGCCTAATGTTTTATAAAGGTCTGTTTCACTGGTAATCTCTCTGGGTTCTTGTTGCGCTGCTTCAGCGGCTGCGATTGCTTCGGCATGTACTGTCTCGAAATCTTGTTCATTTTCGTAGTCTTCTTCTTCACTGCGTTCGATGCCTGATTGGCGATTATTTAAAAATCTGACTGTCTGTTTGTTTTCGAGGTATTTTTGCTGAAACCAACTAGCCGCTTGTTGTTGCGCAATTACTTGACGTATCTGCGCGCCTGAACCACTGATAGTGGTGCCGTTAAATTTGGCTTGTTCTCTGGTTCTGTTTTCTTTTTGGCGAGCTTCCTGTCCATTTAACAGTCCTGATTTTGTTTTGCTGCCTGAAGGATCATGAGTCTGTGTTGTTGGTTGAGCGGCAGGCATGGCCCGTTTGAAACATTCTGTTAGCTTTTCGTTAAGACGGCCTGTCATCGGCATACCGCTATTGAAGGCTGTTTCGAGTTTTGCAATGTTTAGATCAATCGCCTTGATTTCTGCTGTTGGTTGGCCGCCAGAGGCTTTAAGGGCATTTTGCCTTTGTTCTATTAATTGCGCGATTCTTAGTGTCATCATGCTGTCACGGGCTCTTGTCCAGGAGGGGCGGCTTGCGCTGGCTTTTTTATATGTCTCTGCTATGTCTTTCTGTGCATCATTTGAGGCACTTGCTAAGGCTGGATTTCTTAATGCTGATTTTTGTGCTGCTGCTTCTACCATGATGAATTTTCTCAACCAAATTAAACTTAATCTCATTCTATATTATGGTGGTCACATTAACAAAGCATTAAGTAATGGGCTTGGTTGCTGGTGGTAACTTGGATTGCTTCGACCTTGTTTGAAGGTCTCGCAATGACAGCGTTTTATTTAATTGTCAATGTGTTATAATCGCTCGTTTTTAGTGGGGTGAAAACACTGCGAATGACAGCGGTTTTTCATAACACATTGATAAATAACGATATATAAACAAGAGGAAATACAATGTCATTATTAGGTGCAGAGAAGACTGCTGAAATTGTTAAAGAATACCAATCAAAAGACGGCGACACGGGTTCAACAGAAGTTCAAGTTGCTATTTTAACCAGTAAAATCAATAAATTAACAGGTCATTTTAAAGAGCATAAGCATGATCATCACTCACGTCGCGGTTTGTTGCGTATGGTGAGTCAACGTCGTAAATTGCTGGCCTATCTAAAGCGTACCAACCTTAATGGCTACCGTGAGCTTATTAAGCGTCTCGGTCTGCGTCATTAAAATCCAAAATTTATAGGGTGCTGCGGCACCCTTCATTGTTTCTAGAGGAAAATAAAGCGTGAATAAAATAACAAAAACATTTCAATATGGTGACCAAACGGTAACCATGGAAACGGGCCGTATAGCTCGTCAAGCCAGCGGCGCTGTTGCCGTGACTGTGGGTGACACCATGGTATTAGTGACTGTGGTAGGTAAAAAAGAAGCCAAAGAAGGCATGGACTTCTTCCCACTAACAGTTAACTACCAAGAAAAATTCTATGCAGCGGGTAAGGTGCCTGGTGGTTACTTTAAGCGTGAAGCGCGCCCAACAGAGCGTGAAACATTAATTTGTCGCTTAATCGATCGTCCGATTCGTCCGTTGTTCCCGAATGGCTTTAAGAATGATGTGCAAGTGGTTGCCACTGTAATGTCATACGATCCTGAAGTGCAAACTGATATCGTTGCGATGATTGGTGCTTCGGCTGCATTGGCTGTATCGGGTATCCCATTTGCTGGTCCTATTGGTGCCGCACGTGTGGGTTACAAAGAGGGTCAATACCTATTAAACATGACTGAAGAAGCAGCAGCTGAGTCAGATCTTGATTTAGTAGTAGCGGGTACGAAAGACGCTGTATTGATGGTGGAATCAGAAGCAGCTGGCCTAACAGAAGAAGTGATGTTAGGTGCGGTGATGTTTGGTCACGAACAGATGCAGGCAGTTATTCAAGCGATTAATGAATTTGCCGAAGAAGTAGGTACAACGACTTGGGATTGGTCAGCTCCAGCAGCGAACGTTGATTTAGAAGCTAAGGTGAAATCAGCTGCAGAAGCCGCGTTGGTTGAAGCCTATCAGATCCAAGAAAAGCAAGCGCGTTCTGAGCGCATCAATGAATTGCGTAAGCAAGTTGAAGCTGAGTTAGCCGATGAAGAAGCTGGTATTAGCGCTGGTGAAGTGGGTAATATCTTCCATGACTTAGAAAAGACTATTGTGCGTGAACGTGTATTGTCTGGTGAAAAACGTATTGATGGTCGTGATACCACAACGGTTCGTCCGATTAGCGTTGATTTAGGTATTTTGCCTCGTGTTCACGGTTCGGCTTTATTTACACGTGGTGAAACACAAGCGATTGTTACCACTACTTTAGGTACTGATCGTGATGCATTACGCATTGACAGCATCATGGGTGATAGAACAGATCCATTCTTATTGCATTACAATTTCCCTCCATACTGTGTGGGTGAAACAGGCATGATGATGGGTCCAAAGCGTCGCGAAATCGGTCATGGTAAATTGGCTAAACGTGCCATTATGGCGGTGTTACCCGACATGGATGATTTCCCTTATACCTTGCGTGTAGTGTCAGAAATTACTGAGTCGAATGGTTCAAGCTCTATGGCTACCGTTTGTGGTACTAGCTTATCGATGATGGATGCTGGTGTTACCACTAAAGCACCAGTGGCTGGTATTGCGATGGGTCTGATTAAAGAAGGTGACCGTCATGCCGTATTGACCGATATCTTAGGTGATGAAGATCACTTGGGTGATATGGACTTTAAAGTGGCAGGTACAAAAGACGGCATTACTGCTTTGCAAATGGATATCAAAATTGAAGGCATTACTAAAGAGATTATGGATCAAGCTTTATCGCAAGCGCGTGATGCTCGTTTACATATCTTAGGCATTATGCAAGAAGCGATTGAGAAGCCACGTGAAGATGTATCACAGCATGCGCCACGTATTTTCACCATTAAGGTTCATACCGATAAGATTCGTGACATCATTGGTAAAGGTGGTGCAACGATCCGTGCATTAACTGAAGAAACTAACACCACTATCGACATTAGTGACGAAGGTGTTGTTAAGATTGCTGCAGTTAACGGTGAAGATGGTGAGTTGGCTCGTCAACGTATCGAAGACCTAACAGCCGATGTTGAAGTAGGCGCCATCTATGAAGGTCCAATCGTTAAGTTGATGGACTTTGGTGCATTCGTTTCATTGCTACCTGGCAAGCAAGGCATGGTTCACGTATCACAAATTTGTGAAGAGCGTGTGGAAAATATCCATGAAGTGCTGAACGAAGGTCAGATCATTCGCGTTAAAGTGATTGAGATTGATCGTCAAGGTCGTGTACGTTGTAGTATGAAAGAAGTAGCTTAAAACTTCATCTTTGGGCTATCTTGAACAAAAGCCCTCGATGAAAACTCCTCAGGTATTAGTTATACATTCCGGGTTTTCATCGAGGGCTTTTGTTTAACCTAGCCTCAAATCTGAAATTTTAAGTAATCTGTATGAGCTCGAGGTTTTTCAGGGCCGGCTTTTGTTTAACCTAGCCTGAAATCTTGTCATCACTGCCTAGAGTGTGTCATCCCGGCCCCCGAGCCGGGATCCAGCTTTTATAAATAAGCCCAAAGACTTTTAATCCACATGACAAAATAGGCAAAGCCATTCCAGATAGAGTGGCCGTCGCGTAATACGACTACACTGCCACTAGCGCCGACGCGTAATTGCAGTTTTTTCATTTGATCAGGATCAAGTGTTACACCGAAAGGAAATAACTGTTGTGCTTGGAACCAGGCACTTTTAGTGCTGTATTCAGGAAGGTTGCCCGAAGGTTTGATGGCTTCAACTTGCACGCCGTGGCCAATCGAAGTGACGTTTGCATTGAAGATTTCTCCTGGATATAAATCCAACATGACTAACGCCTTTTGCCCCATCTTGAGGTTAGATAAGCCGTTTTCAGCTACCAGGCCTTCAACCCACCACGTATCTGCCAGTATAAAAGGTATTTTAGTTTGGCCGGGCACGGCATAAGTGCCTTTGTGGATATATAAATTTTCGTAGTAGCCATCGGTAGGTGCTTTTACGCGTGTTTGATCAAAGTAATATTGGGCTAAGTGCAGCTGTGCTTGTGCTAATCGAACGTGCACATTGATACCATCAATGGTTTTACCTAAGTGTTGTTTGGCTGCTTTTAACACCAGCTTGGATTGTGCCAGATCAGCACGTTTGATTTGCATTGCGGCAAGCATGTGTTGTGTGTCTTGTTGTGAAACCACATTGTCTGAGTACAGTTTATTATAACGTTCGTAATCTTCTTGCGCTTTGGTGTAAGCGGCTTGTTTAGCCTCAACCCCTTTTTGTAAGTTGCTGACTTGTAAGGTGAGTGCCGCAACGCGTTCTTTAGTTAATACCAGTGTGTTTTTTGCGATGGCTAATTTGTCGGCATAAGGGCGTGGGTCCACTTCGAATAGCACCTCTCCTTTGGGTACAAATTGTTGTTTGAGAGACGTATAACTCTCGACGATATTGCCAGATACCTCGGGTGATATGCTGACAACGCGTGCGTATATGGTTGCCTTAGAGCTGTACGGGGTTAATTGATTAGCGACAACGAAGTACAAAGCAATAATAATTAAGATGCAGACAATCCATGCGACAATCGCAGGCGTTGTGCCAAACCATTTTTTCCAAAAATGATGATCTTTAGCCATGGTCTATTCCTTTATGCCAATATTTTTTAAACTGTGCCCAGTGTTGAAAAATATGTTCTAGGCAATAATACGTTTTGGCGGAAAAACGATCACTGATAGTATGGCTGAGAGTTGGTTGTTTGTCAGTAGTGGTGTGATCAAAATGCAATTCAAATTGCGACACAATGGATTGTATTTTTTTTGTTGAATACTTGTCGTTGTTTAATAAGCGTGCTAATTGGCGAAGTAAGCTAACGAGTCGTTGTAAGTCGTATGATTGTTGTTCCAGGTGTGAATCTGACGTTAGCAAGAAGCGTTGCTGATTAATGGCTTGATCAAGCTCAGCTATATTTTGGTCAATGGTGGCGAGTTGATTGTTAATTTCGGAACTGTTGATATCTGTTTGGTGCAATAGTTGCCAGGTAGTTTGTAGCTGGTTAACAATTTTTTGTAGCAGTTGGTTAATGACTTTTTCTGGTCGATTGGGCACGACCAATAACACCATGACAAAAGCAATTAAACCGCCCGTGATTACGCCATAAAAGCGCTCGGTTGATAGCGTGATATCAATCGCTTTGGTGCCGGTGTTGCTGAGCATAATTAAAAACAGTAAGGCCGCTTGCAATCCGACGTAGCCGTAATTTTTGCTGCGCAAGCTCCACTCGGCCATCCAGTAAACAAAGCCTGCAAATAATAATAAATATAAGATGAGTGACTGTGTGCTAGCAATAATTAATAACACAGCGAAGCCTGCCAGGGAACCAATAACAATGCCTGCAAAGCGCATCAGCATTTTTAATGCCGAAGCACCTGTATTGGGTGCGCCGGCTGTGACGATAGTGGCGATAATGGTTTGAATACCACCGGGTAGGTGGAAGGTGAACACTAAAGCTAGTGACACCGTTACGGCAATCATGGTTCTCAGACTAAATAAAAAAGCTGCTGGGTTATTTCCTGGTTTATGATCGGTAGCTGCCGCAGGCACAATAACATCGGTTGTATTGCCTTGTTCGGTATTGATCAGGTGTTCAATATCATCTGCTGTTAAATTAAGGTCATTTAGGCAAACCCAAATGGTTCTGTCTTTAATGCCGCTTATGCCAAAATTGATTTCAGTCATTTGTAACTTACGCCGCATTGTTTTTATTTGTGTAGGATCTTTAATAGCGGCAATCACGGCTTGATGACATATCTTTAAGAGGTGAGAGGCTTTTTTGTTATCGATTAATTTCATATGATCAATAAACATATTGTGTTTTTTGGCAATCAGCTGTAATAAATAGTTAATGGTCAGGTGTTTTTGATATTGCTGATCACTGAGCTCGGAGCGTGTTTGCAACAGGTGGCTTTTCCAATAAGACAGTAATGAGAGATCAACTTTTTTATCTTCACTTAAGTGGCGAAAGTCTTTACGTATATCTTCAGCTAACTTTATAGCGTGTTGTGCTGCGGTATCACCACTGCGTACTCTATCGATAATCACCACTACAAATACCGCTATTAATACAGTCGCAGGGAACTGCCAGAACGCATATACCAATTGTTTGTCAGTAAATACAAAGCTGACACCTAACACGGTAAATATCATGGCAAGAAAATAGCCGTAATGCCAACGGCTATGATTACCGACTTGGTACATGCAAAACAATGACAGCAGGAATAAGCTGATGCAGTACAATAACTGTGAATTAATGAATAGCGTATAACACACCAAACCAATAATGACACCCATGGTGACACTGATGAAACGTTCCCACAAAATGCCATGTTTTTTATTTTGAAACGGAAACATCAGCATGCTAATGATGACTGAAAAAGGTGCAAACCAACCAAACCAATAGTGTGGGTGGTAGGGAATGGCTAGCACGATGATTAAGGCTAAGGTAGCGCCGAGCATAATACGAACTGCCATTTGGCTGGCAAATTCTCGGCGAAGCGTTGCAGGTTGAGTCCACATGGTAATAGACTATCGCCTAACCATTTGATAATCAATAAAAATAAATCTCAGTGCATTCGGGAGTCAGCTATTATCCACAGAATAGATTGCCTTATTAAATGCAGAAGTAACATATAACGTCTGATTAGGTGGCAGCCATGTAATACCGGCAGTCTGGCTAACAACCATTGTTTCAAATTGATTATGTAAAATGATAACACGGGTGTTACCTTAGTTACTGGCATGTTTGAGTTTCGCATGATTATACTGGTTACTTAATTGTGTCGCGCTGGCGTTGCGTTTGTTTGGATTGCCTGGCCATTGCATGTGACAAGCAAGACAAAAGAGTCTAATTATTCATAATGCCAAAAAAAGCATCCCACGTTTCAGATAGTAATTTTTGATATTCAGGTGTGAAATAATAGGGATCAGTTGGTGTGTGATTTGTACCACAGACTGTGCTTTTATTTTCTGGTATGGTAGAGCCCACATACAACGGTTGTTGAACGGCAAACATCGCTATCTTGTCGTCTGTTATGGCAGGATTGTAAGCTGTCCCGCAGAGGTAGGCGCCAGTATTGGGTCCTGATTGAAAGTTTTCTAAAGCGTACATGCTAACTCCGACAAAATTATTAGAAAATCCTGAATATTTGCTTCCTTCATCTGAGTCGCTTTTAAAAATACCGATGATATTTTTTATATAGCTCACTTGATTTGATGGGCCGATTGATGTTCCAGCAGGAGTTAGATTGCCAGGTAGTGATGAGATTGCTATGCATTGATTGTATGGAATCGGTTCGCCTTGTGGGTTCTTGCCGCAAGAGCTATAGGATTGAACTGGCACTTTAGCGTTATTCACATTGATTTCTACATTCTGGAATATGCACTCTTTTAGTTGGTTCTGTATTTTTTGTTGATCAGGTGTAGGGTTGGACGCGTAGAGAGAAGCACTATTGGTCTTAAACCAAGTGTTATCGAGCTGACTACAGGCGTTGTTGCCACCATAGCCCCATGGATTACCTGACGGTTTTTTGCTGCTTGGGTCAATAGTATTAGCTAGTATAAAACCCTGTTGTTGTGGTTGACAAAATATGGGTTGCTTTTGGCCTGTTGGAAGTGGGTCAATATTGCATTGGCCAGTATTTGGTTTTGCTGTGAATTGTGTTAGATCTGGGTTAAATAGCTCAATGGCTGACCATAGTGTAGATGATTGTGATACAGCCATAACAATTTGAAATTTACCATTCAGTGTGGCGAAAGCCTTAGCTGGTGTGCAGAGGGCAGTAACGGCGGAAGATGCGCCAGCGCAACTCCAATAACTATTGGAGAAACTTGAGTTCCAAAGTCGGTAACCTTCAGCATAAGCGCCATTGGAGTTAATATTGCACCAGCTTTTGTTGCGGTAAGGTGTAGTAATCGCGCTTGAGCATGAAATGCTATTTTGGTAGGCATTGGTTAAATATTTCTCTTGTCCTTGCCAGTTTCCATAAGTATTAATCGAATTTGGTGCTTTACTACTGGGTGTTACTCTATACGAAGAAATGTCATACCCAGAAATCAGTGCTTGCCCTAGTGGGCCGAATGATGCGATCACATCAGGGGTAAACATGGTTGAGAAGTAATAAATTCCGAAAAACTTACCCTGAAAAGCTAGGCGGTCAGCCACTGCTTTATAGAAATCAACTGCACCGGGACTGTTAAAGCCACCTTCAAGGTCTAGCGTGATGCCATCTATATTTACATTCTGCATATTAAGTGTGGAGACGATTTTATCGGCGACTATCATCTGTTGTGTGGGGTTGTATGATGAAAAATCGGCTTTTACAGCATTTGTAAATGCTAGATTATTGGTTAAACCAGTTTCACCTAGTGCAGTACTGAGTTTTGGTAGCCAAGTTGAGAGAGTTGGCTGGTCAAAATTAACCCAGTCAGCTTTAAGGTTTTGTGTTGGGTCATTATTCATGCCGCTGCAGCTCGCGCTATTTGCCGCTGGGTCTTGGCAGACTGGCCAGTAACTACTTGAGCTTAGATAGGCGGTAGGGTTATTTTCATTGGGTAGTGAGTATTGAATTCCCATTATTTGGGCAAAAATTGTATTGATTGGTTGGGTCCGATTCTCATTTATTTTTGCTAGGTCTTTGGCGTAGTTCTCATAGGTGTTTAAAAAATTATTGATATCATTGCCTGCATCAGTATTCGAATAGGTGTAGGCGCCTATGATTGGATGTGGTCCTTGGCCGTAGTCATTATTAAAAATGTTAGTTTTTGCGGAGGGATACTTATCGTTATGCCACTCGGCAAGGCTGGGGTTGCCTGAGTTGACATTAAGATAGAATGTGGCGAAAGCTATTTCACCAGGATCATTTATACCAGAGGTTTGGCCTTGTGCCTTAATATTGATTTGATATATGCCGGCAGAAAAAGAATTACCTGAATAGCAAATGGCCGCAAGAAATTTGTTGTCGTGAGTTATAGGTACAAGGTAAAAATCACCCGTATTGACTCCAACGGGCTTAGAAAAGTTGTAATGCATAGCATTTATTGCTGTTATCAAGCGAATAGCATCTTTACCCGTTGGTTCTATATTTGTTGAGGCGGGGCTGTTGGCAATGGAGCTAGCATCAAATGAATACAGAATGTTAGTATTTTTGGTGGTAGAAATGTATTGGCCAGGAGAGAAAAATGGCGCTGTTGCGGCTATGAGTGTACCACCATTTGGGTTTTGTGAATTCTTGCAGAGAGTGGTATTTTTATTGGTGGCATCGCTCGGTTTAGCTGATACTTCAACAAAGTAAGGCGTATTTCTGTCAGTGGCGCCAATGGTTTTGGTTAGTAACTCTGACATGCCGTAGGCTCGTATACCGCCGTTTACAATAATATTCATTTTGACCTTAGGGCCACTTGCTGCAGTAAATGAAACAGGGCACACATATTTATATGGATCAGGCTTGCTTTGGTTGTGTGGTGTGTAAGGCCGGCATTGGCTGGTGATTGTATCTGTAAGTGTTTCTATATTACGCTTTACGTATAAACGACCGGGGTAGCTATTGCCTTGGCCAACAATTAGATATTGCTGTAGTGGGCCTTTATCAACAGTGATTAGACTATTGCCATTTTTATCGATGGTTGATGCATTTTGAGCATTAAAATAGGGCTGCAGATTCATAATTGGGTGGTCTTTATTTGGAATCTGTGGTGAGGAAGGGTGGGCCCCAGCTAGAGTGTAGCTTCGGCCAACATCTATCACTTGGTAGGGTGCTTGAGCTGGAGGGGGGGTGGTTGGCTGATCGATAAAATGACAGCGCGGTTGCTTATCATGTGCCTCAATAACTAAAACATGCTCTTTACCGACAGGTACAGTAGCAACTCCATATTGATCAACGGGGTTTTTACTTGCAACGCTACCTAAGCAATATAAACAGTCAGGGTTGAGTGGAAGTGTTTTGCTGGTTGGGCACAGTGAGTTACCGGTCAGAAATTTATTACCCCTGATTACTACATAATAGTTCTCTGGGTTATTCAGGTATTGCCAAAAATATGATCCATCTGTTGGGTTAGGGTTATTCATTTGCAGTTCAATTGAGGAGGGGCAGCTAGCTGAGCTGCCGCCTTGTGGGCATATGGTAATGATTGGTGGAAATTCCCCCTGTTTGTTGGGTATTGGGTACCCTGAGTTTTGAAGGCCTAATTTTTGGCCTGATTTATTGATAATTACCAGGGGGGCGTAGGCCCAGGCTAGATTTAAAGGTATTACTAGTAAGCAGCAATATAAAGCGAGTATTGTAATTTTTTGCATGAGAGCGCCTGGTATTACATCTAGAGAAATTATAGCCTACAAATGAAGCGAGATATTGACGATATTAACTTCGATTGACTTAGGGTGAGGCTATATTAGGTTGGTTGCAAATGTGTTGACAGAAAAAAGCTGCTGATAAGCACCTCATTAACCCTATTCTAATCTCGCGCACAATCGTTGAGTCTAATGAGGTGATCTGAGGGTATTTTTTAATTAAGTCAAAAGTATTTTGTTTGTTGTAGATGTTCCATATTATTTCACTGGCCTCAGGTGATAGTGAAGCTAACTGTTGCTGCCAGTCAGGAATATTATGATTGTATTGTAAATACCAATCAGGCGCTTGTTCGCCACGGTAAGGGTTCATACGAATGGGGTCGGGAACAATGCCGGCTAAACCTTCTCGTACCAAGAGACGTTGTTCAAGTGTGCTGCTTCCTTTACGGTAAACCCATTGGGGCACGTTGTAGCAAAATTGTTTGATTGGCAAAGTGTCGGTTGGGTCGAGTGTTTTTACGTTATGATACTGCTCAATGGCATATAGGCTCGCCCGACGTGGCCACATTTGAGGAGGCTGTATAAGTTTGTGGTGCGGATTATTATTTTGCCGGTTAATGATATTTTTAAGCATTATTTTGGCCTTGCTAAGCTTTGACTGGCCCCTCCAAGAGATGGTTCCATTGCCAGCACCACCGTTTAATAGTATTTTACAGTTTTGAGAGTTGGCAAACTTCAGGCTGCCAATAAACCACTCACTGTTTACAACATTTCGAACCGGTTGGTCGAGGGTGTTGTATAGGGGGGTTAAGCGATCAAAAACATTGCTTTTTGGGCAGGAGGTAAAATTATGATGAGTTATATTGGCGTACTTTTGAGTGAGTGATTGTACTAAGAGTGTTTCATGGTTTCGCCAGCCTTTCCTGTAGCTCTGTTCTGTCAGCAGTGCTTGAGGGCAAGCGGTAATGGTGTGCAGCTTTTGGTTGGAATTCATAAGCAATTGCGCAGCTATTGCGGATACTGATGAGGAGTCAAGGCCACCACTTAGATGGCTATAGATAGGAGAGTCGGGTTGCAAGCAATCACTAACAGATTTTGAAAATATTTCAATGAAGGCCTGATAGTAATCATCGCGTTTATTGAGCTTCAAGTCGCGTTGACAGTTTTCAAGTTGCCAGTATTTTTTTATAGTTAAGCCATTTTTATCGACTGTAAGATGGTGTGCAGCGGGTAGTTTGATGATTTCATTATAGCAAGTGTGCATATTGGGTGAGATGCCTAATGAAAAGTCTTGTAATAACTGCTTATTGATGCTTAGTTGTTTGATGTGCTGTGAAATTTGAGGTAAAGAATTGGCGGCATAAAAACAGTTTTTGTTGGAGTTACTGTAAAAAAAAGGGTATTTTCCATTATGATCGGTAGCAGCAAATAAGCGTTTTTTTTTTATTGTCCCAGATAGCAAAAGTAAAATTTCCCTGCAGATGTTGAACGCAATTATCCCCCCATTTTAAGTAGGCGATTGTGATCAATGCTATATCTGTCATCGCTGTTGGTTGGTGTAATTTTGAGGCTAAGGTTGAGCGTTCGATAAGAAAGGTATCACCCACAGTTATTAGTTGCGAGGGTTTATGCTGGAATGTGGCTGTGTTAGAAATATTAACCATAACGCTGCTTCGCTGGTTAATATTTCCTAATAATATTGCCATAACTTCTGTTATTCGTGTGATTATGTTAATTGTCTGGCTGACAGCCCAGTTGACAGTCAGAAATATCACCTGGGCCATTGTGTGTTAGCGAGCTATCTAGATAAAAAAAATGCGGTGTAGTCCATTCGGGTCTCATTGTTTATGTTTCCTGTTGCTTTTCGAGATATATTATTATAAGTAGATAACAAGTATAGTGCAATGAGAAGTTACAAAGTACTGCACCAGGGGTATTAGATAGGGTTTAAAGGTAGAGGTGCAATGGTTAAATTTCATAAGCGGATAATTTAATTATGCTTGGTGGTTGTTTGTGACAGTGTCGTTTTGATGGTTTTGATGATTATTTTGCTGGTGGGGTTGTTGTGTTTGTCGGGCCTATAAACCAAGCAAATTTCATCTTTAAATACGGGGGCATCTTTGAGTTTTGTGAGTTGCTTGTATTGTTGAGCGACACGTGTTGGCAGTAGGCCATAGCCAAGTCCTAATGATGTGAGTTTGGCGACTACTTCTAAATTAGACGATTTAAGTGAGCCATCGAAATTCATTTTTCGCTGTAATTTTTTAAGTAGGTATTGTGATTGACTTAGGTTTTCATCATAGATGAGTTTGGCTTGAGTATTTTTTGTGTGGAAGAGGGTGACTTCGTCATGGTATAGCTTGCGAATTACCAGGTCGGGGTGTTTGACCGGGTTAACGATGATGCCAAAATCAGCTTCCCAGCTAATGATTTTTTCTGTCATTTCTCTTGATAGACCATGGATAAAGTTAAAATTGAGTCCAGGGAAGTGAGCTTGGAGTTGTGGCATAAAGCGTTCAAAGGTGTAAAGAGCGACTGAAGGGTGAGCGGCAAAATTATAGCTGCCGTAAACCATGCCAGAGGCTGGGTCGGCAATGTTTTGCGCTTGCTGCCATTCGTGTAAAACGCGACGAGATCGCTGCTTAAATTCTTCGCCGAGCTTTGTTAGCTGAATACCATTTTTCAGCCTTATGAGTAACTGCCCTCCGAGTTCATTTTCCAGGCGTTTTATCGCATAACTCAACGCTGGTTGAGATATACCAATGATTTCAGAGGCTCTCGTGATATTGAGGGTTTCACTGACGGTTACGAAGTATTTGATATCATTCATCATTAGAGACATAAATAGATTTTATCACAACAACTAAAATAAGTCATTTTATTTCTACCTAGAAAGTCTGTAGTTTCTTCTTTCGGAGAAACGAATGAAAAACACACGATGCAATCGAGTAACAGATAATACGTTGGCACTAAAGATTTTACATGAAATACGGCAATTTCGGCGTGTTCATGCACTCAATGAATCATGTACCAGCGCATGTTCACTATGTTCAGAGCAGCATATTGAAACCGTTATGCGGGCAGTTAGCCGTCATGATGCGGTAACCTTTGTATTACCCGCTTTTCCAGGAAAATCACCTAATCATGAAAAAGTGTTAGGCGTATTACCTGACTATGCCGAGCGTCTGTCGCTGATATTCTTGAATGACTTAGCCAAGACGATAAAGTCCTTTTATGCGCCCGGAGTCAAAATAATATTATGCTCAGATGGGCGAGTGTTTAGTGATATTGTCGGCATGCAAGAGCGTCACGTAACCGCCTATCAGCAAGCACTGCAAACAATGATAGATGACATGTCATTAACGTCGCTATCTTGTTTTAATCTTGAGGATCACTACAAAAATTTACATTACATGCAGATGCGTGATGAGCTCATGAAACGGTATGGCTGTACACTGGATTTTCTCAAAGATAGCGTCCGCAATGGAGCGCAAGCATTCGCGACTGCGGAACAACGGCAAACTAACCAATTATACCGTGGCATAACGCGATTTTTATTTGAAGATGCTATCTATGCTGGTGTCACTGATAGTCGCACCGCTCTTCAAAAGCGTTCACGTGCAAAAGCCTATGAAGTCATCAGACGCAGCAATGCGTGGACTGAGTTAATTGCAGATATTTTTCCCGATGCGGTTCGATTATCTATTCACCCACAAGCCTGTGGTTCAAAAAAATTGGGCATTCGTTTAATTGCTAATGAAAGTTGGATGACACCGTGGCACGGCGTTGCTGTTGAAACGCCATCGGGTTTTGTGCTACGCAAACGCCATGAGGCAGAAGCGATGGGCGCTGTGTTGGTTTGCAGTTCGAACGGCAAGCCGAGTCACTATCAATTAACAACAGAACTGCCATTAGTAGCCTAGGAGTCGTCATATGAATTATCGCATCGCGCCACTAAAACCTTTTGGTGTATTGATTGCACCCATCAAACAATCCGTGCATATACAAACACTCAATATTAACCACCTAAGAAATGTATATAGGCGTGAATGCCTTATTGTCTTGCGCGGATTTGAGAGTTTTAAACACAGCCATGAATTGGCGAGTTATTGTGAGCAGTGGGGGCAAGTTAGCCTGTGGCCATTTGGTGAAGTATTAGAATTGATTGAGCAACAAGATCCAAAAGATCATATTTTTGATAATAGCTACATCCCGATGCATTGGGATGGAATGTACCGCCCGGAAGTGCCAGAGTATCAGATTTTTCATTGTGTAAAAGCGCCATTGTCTGGGCAAGGTGGCAGAACGCTTTTTGCGAATACTTTATTGGCTTTGCAGCATACCCCAGCGAAAGTGAAAGATGTATGGCGGCAAGTAACAGGTATTTATCAAAGAAAAATGCAGTATTATAACAGTAAAACGATATCCCCTATTATTACTCAGCACCCTCGTAGCGGTAAACCGGTTATCCGCTACAATGAGCCGCATTGTCAACAGCGTGGCAAATTTATAAATCCACCAGATCTAGCATTTACAGGGGTCACGCCTCCTCAATTAACAGCTGTTCACAACAGTTTAAGGCAGGCGTTGTATTCATCCAATCATTGTTATGCGCATGAATGGCAATCGGGTGATGTTGTGATTGCTGATAATTTTTCATTGTTGCATGGGAGAGAAAGCTTTGTATCAAAATCACCGCGGCATTTACGGCGGGTGCATGTGTTGAGTGATCCACCGTTTGATAACCCTGGATTGGAGTCTCATCAGTGAGTGCGTTGTTAGCAGATATTGTTATTGTCGGTGCAGGTCCGGTTGGTTTGTTGTGTGCTTATTTGAGTCAGGTGTGTGGTCTGAGTACTATCATCATTGATAAGTCAGAAGGGCCTTTGAAAGTAGGTAGAGCGGATGCGCTAAATGCTCGTACATTACAATTGCTTGAGATAGTCGGTTTGTTCAATGATCTTTATCCACAAGGTAAAACCTGCAATACCAGTTCTGTTTGGGCCAATGGTAAGTTTGTATCGCGTCAGTCCAGTTGGTGGCAATCACTTGAGGGTTGTTTGCATAAACATTTTTTAATGTTAGGGCAACCACACCTGGAAAAGTTGCTGGATGATAAATTGACGGCATTAGGTGCGGGGGTTATTCGTGCAGCGCAAGTAACAGATATTGCATGTGATGCAGCCGGTTGTTTGACGACGCTTTCTAACGGCGACACAGTGCAATCGCGTTATGTCATTGGTGCGGATGGCGCACGCTCGTTTGTTCGGCAGCATTTTAAAGTACCGTTTGCTATTGTGCGACCTAAAATAATATGGGCTGTTATTGACGGGGTAATTGATACGGATTTCCCTAAGGTGCCTGAGATTATCGTGTTTCAAGTGGACACATCGGATGTGGCCTGGATTCCTCGCGAAGGCGAATTGGATCGCTTTTACGTTAGAATGGATACAAAAGAGTTCACACGTGAAGAGGTGATTAATAAAATTAATCGCGCAATACAGCCTCATACTCTGCGCTTTAAAGCAATAAAGTGGTGTTCACAGTTTGCTGTGAAGGAGTCTGTGGCTGATAAATATATTATTAATAAACGTGTTTTTTTGGTGGGCGATGCCTGCCATATTCATTCGGTTAATGGCGGTTTAGGTCTTAATACAGGCCTGGCTGATGCTTTCAATCTAATATGGAAATTACATAGCGTAATCAATCACAATGCGGCTGATGAGCTATTGATGAGCTACGAGGTGGAGCGAAAAGCGATAGCTCACGCAGTGATTGAAACCTCTGGTAAGCTGGTGCGGTCAACGCGTG
The DNA here is from genome assembly GCA_029212925.1 of Coxiellaceae bacterium. Classification (GTDB taxonomy): domain Bacteria; phylum Pseudomonadota; class Gammaproteobacteria; order Coxiellales; family Coxiellaceae; genus JARGNX01. The sequence goes on from JARGOB010000001.1 coordinate 97,369, forward strand.
ATTCGGTCAATGGAACGCATGCAACAGATTATGTCGATATCATCCGGCAACGTGCAAGGTATATTACCGGAATGGGGGTTCGTTATGGTGCGAGTGGTATGTGTGGCACTCGGTTATTTGATTTTCCAGTATGGCAAGATAATGCTGAGACGCGTGTGTATTCTTTATTGGACTATACGCAATTTACCTTGCTTGTTTTTTCTGACGCAGCAATCAAACTGAATGTATCTGATGGTGTTAATGTTATTCAAATTTATTCTCGCTGCACACCCAACGTTTATTGGACAAAGGATCAGCCGTATACAGGTCAAGCTGTATTGGTGAGGCCGGATGCTTATATCGAATCAATACATACCTATGAGGAGTAATGCATGACCAGGCCTATTATTATTGAGCCGCTGTCATCGGGCGGTGCTTTAGCACCTGCTTTTAAAGCACGGGGAATCCCTGTGATTGCGGTTAAATTGAAAGCGTCACCTTGGCGTGGTTTCGGCTCAACACTGCAAACGTCGGATTTTCTCGCCGTTATACCTGAGCAACCCGGTTTAGTAGATATACTAAAAAAATACAACCCTATTGCAGTGATACCTGGTATTGAAGACGCGGTTCCATTAACAGAACAGTTGGCTGCTGAGCTAGCGCCTCATTATGCTAATAATCCAGATAAGTTACAACATAGATTCCATAAAGCATTAATGCAACAAGCGTTGCAGCAAGCCGGTGTACCGGTATTAAAAACGCTTAATACCTGTAGCGAAAATGAGGTGCATGATTGGATTACGCAGCATGATTTACAAGACTTACCGTTGATAATAAAGCCGCCCACTTCCGCCGGCAGTGATAAAGTGTTTCATATACCTGCGCAGGGTTGTTGGCAACAGGCATTTCATCGGGTATTAAATGAACCGGCGGTGACCACAGGTATTAATAGTTCATCGGTTGTGGTGCAGGAACAGGCGATTGGCCCAGAGTTTGCCGTAGGAACAGTCAGCGCTAATGGTGAGCACTATGTGGCGCATTTGATCAAATACAATAAGCTGACTGTTGGTCATCGCAAAACAGTGTTCGATCATGTTGAGTTGGTTGCTTATGATGAAACTATTCATAAACCATTGATTGACTACACTAAAAAATCATTGGATGCGTTGGGGATACGGTGGGGTGCAGCACACAGTGAGGTCATTGTTACTGCGCAGGGACCACGTCTTATCGAAGTAGGTGCGCGCATGTGTGGTGGACCAACAGTTGAAGCGGCAAGAGCAGCTACGGGTAGTAGTCAAGCGGATAAGTGGGCAGAAATTTTTGCTAATGGTGATGTTATATCAAAACAGTATGTTGTTAATAAAACGGTTGTGCCGGTTTTTTTAAAGTCACCAGCATCGGGTAGAATGATCAATGCAGAAGTATTTGATGAGGTTGCTACTCTGCCTACGCTGTTGAATGCTTATATATGGTATGAAAACAATGACTGTGTAGTGCAAACAGTGGATTATTTAAGTGCAATTGGTATTGTGGTGTTGGCGGGTGACCGTGAAACTGTTTTTGATGATTATAAAAAAATAAGACAAATGGAATCGAATTTAGAGGTGTGTACTCTATAAACGTCAATAAATGATAACCTCGTAAAAATAACGGTATTGTTTAGGTTTTACATGGCGTGGATGATAAATCGATTTACGGAGCATAAAAATGCGTCGTTGGTTTATCATGCTGGCTGCATGTTCATTGATAATTGCTTATGGTTGGTTGCGTGTTTATATGGCATTGAGTTGGCGGATGCCGGCTCAATGGATAGCGCGTTCGTTGTTGGTATCGGGTAAGGTTATTTCTGAACCGAGCAATCAGCAAGGTTTGGTGCGATTCAGGCTGAAAACTTCTACAATCAATCACCAGTCCATACATCAAACAATACAATTATCGTGGTTTAGGCCTAAGCATTCGGTGGTTGCAGGGCAGCGTTGTTATGGTGAGATAAGCTTAAAGCCGGTGCATGCTTTACATAACCCCCAAACCTTATTGACCCGGTTGTGGTTAAAGCAGTTTCAGTATCGCGCGCAAGGTTATATTAAGCATGATCAATGGCATTGTATGCAGATATCGCAAAATTTCCGTCATCGTTTAGCGCAACATATTTCGTGGGCGATAGATCAACCGTCGCTCTGCGCATTTATTACGGCGTTAAGCGTCGGTATCCAGGCAAAATTAAGTGCTAGCGATTGGCAAGTATTGCAGCATACCGGCACCAGTCATTTGGTGGCAATCTCGGGCTTGCATTTAGGTTTGGTAGCGTTGCTTAGTTATCAATTGATGCTTTGGTTGTGGCGCTTATCATCACGATTATGCTTGGCTGTGCCGGCGCCTAAAATGGCGGCAATGGCGGCAATTATTGCGATGCTTCTGTACGGTGCATTATCAGGCTTTGCGATCCCTACGCAGCGAGCATTGGTGATGAACAGTGTGGTGATGCTGTCATTATTATTTGCGATCAATTGGCCGTTACGATGGCGGTTATATGCTGCCGCAGCAGTGGTGTTGTTATGGCAGCCGTGGGATATGTTATCGGCCAGTTTTTGGTTAAGTTTTGCTGCGGTGAGTTGGATAGCTTATATCATGATACATCTGCAGTCGTTAACTAAATGGCAAGCGTGGTTACGCTTACAAGCGATGATGTCGTTGGGGTTATTACCACTGACGTTGTATTTTTTTCATGGCGTTTCACTGTCAGCGTTAGCGGCAAACTTAATAGCGATCCCTTGGGTCAGTTTTGTTTTGGTGCCATGTGTCTTATTGGCCTCTGTTGTGGCGTTTGTGCATATGTCATGGTCAGTCATGCTGTTTAAACTGAGTGCTTGGTTGTTATGGCCGTTATGGATTTTTTTACAGTCATTAGCGGCTGTGCCATACGGATATATCGAGTATTGGCTACCCAGTGGTTTTAGTGCATTTGCATTAGTGTTATTTATTATCTGGTTATGTGCTCCACGTGGCATACCTTATCGGTGGTTGGCGTTAATAGGAATTGCAGCGCTGTTTAGTTATCGTCAACCGCAACCTAAACTCGGTGAGGTGTGGGGCACGATGTTAGATGTGGGGCAGGGATTGGCAATGGTGATTCGTACGGCGCATCATGTGTTAATTTTTGATGCGGGGCCACGTTATCCGACAGGGTTTGATGCTGGTCAAATGATTGTGTTGCCGTATTTACATTACCTGCATATCAGACTCATTGATCGTATCGTCATTAGTCATGGTGACAACGATCATATTGGCGGGCTAAAAGCATTGTTAAAAGCGATGCCAGTGAGTGATGTGTTAACCAGTGTGCCGAATAAAGGGTTTACACCGTGTTTTGCGGGTCAGCATTGGCAGTGGGATGATGTGAGTTTTGATGTTTTATATCCACCCAAAGATTTGGCCTATCATGCGAATAACAGTTCATGTGTGTTGCGCATCAGTGCTAAGCACCGGCATATTCTGTTAACAGGCGATATAGAAAAACCAGCTGAACAGTGGTTGCTACAGCATAAGCGAAATCAACTTCCAGCGCAGGTGTTGCAAGTGCCGCATCATGGCAGTCGTACCTCTTCAACGATGGCATTCCTAAGGGCGGTGCATCCACAGCAGGCATTAATCAGCTCGGGGTTTTATAATCGCTTTCAGTTTCCACATCCATCGGTGCTTGTACGATATCGGGTATTGGGTGCCAAGATGAGTAATACTGCTGTGAATGGGGCAATATTATATTGATTGCTACCTTTAAAGTGTCACACTACAGCCAAAATAGCGGCGCACAGAACACATAACCCAACACTGTATGAAGGAATGGGCTTAAAGAGGAATACTGAAAATAGCCAAATTAAACTTAAAATAAGTGGGAGTATAAAGGTTTGAATGATTCCATGCCCTATAAAAGTAAGAGAAAAAATTAACGCCTCAGACAACACTGTGCTTAAAAACCACAGGATATCATTGGTTTGTGAAAACTGAATCCCACTCCCAGATTCAACACGTGCTTTAATACCTATGAGAGTACGCCTTTCCATGATGTAATGGAGGGCAACCATTATATAACTAAACAGTTTTGAATATAGGCTTGTTGCTTTATTTTCTCTCGTTCGAATAATTAAACGAGTTTCTTGCTTACTTATTTCCTTAAGGGAAAATGTACCCCAGTTTTCCAGGATAAGGGTTTTTTCTGGTTGAACTTCTAATACACGAAAATTATAAGGCACGATGCTGCTCTTTTCATCAATGGAGCCACGAACTACATCACCTACATTAATTTCTTTGAATTCCGGACGAACAAAATCCTGCTGCCGTGTTTTATACCCTAATGCTTTTTCGATAAAGCTATAACTATAAAACCCACACCTATCAGCTCCTAATTGTATTAACCATTTCCATACGTCAGTTTTTTTGGCAAAGATTGATATAGCTCGAGTTGACTTGGTAATCAGAGATTCGTCGTCGCCATCCATTGGGATGGAGGCTTCGTCTTTAGATACACCCCATGTCGTGATAATCATTTTTAGAAAAAAATGATATATCAATATCTGAAAAAATATAATAGTTAATGCATACATTTTTTACTCGCTTCTTCAGAAGAAAAGATTTCATCTTTCTTGCTTATGACGGCTTGTGGGTCATAGAACATCACTTGATCTTCAGAAGAAAGTGTATTTTTAATGGTCACGCGTTCTACTATCGAGCATATATTTTTTAAAGCTTCAACGACATCAGTTTTTCCTGTTTTTGTAGCTAATGGTGAAATGATCTGTATATCATCTGCAAGCTTTTCTGCTGCTAGGTTTGGGTCATTATGATTTATCGCATCATAGTAAGATAAAACAGTTGATAGGTTGTTGTCAGGCATGGATATTCCTTTGGTTAATTATGGTTTTCTCAATTCATCAAGCGTTTGATCATGGTCCATTAGATAATTGTTTGACGCATTAGCTTTGTAAAATTCTGTTGTCAGAGGAGTGTGCACTCTATTCTGACGTCAGGCTACTGTATCATACCTGTGTCAATTATTATAACCGTATGAAAAAAGGGCTAAATACCTAGCACTATTTTAAATGCCATTGTAAATAAACTGGTTAGGAAATTTTTGTGACAGATCTTAATTTTTTGTTATTATATGAAGGGTATAGTATTTTAATGTTAATAATATAGTGATACAAATTCAAAAATAAGACTCCGAAAATGGCCAGCGCTACTTCTAGCGGTGTAATATCATGGTTATTAAACGATGAGAATACTGTAAATTGAGGATATGAATATGCAAGCAGAGCAATTTTTTAGATCGATGTTTCGTGATTGCTGGCAAAGTTATGATATATCAAAACTGAGTGATTATTATGATGAATCATTTAATGAAGTCATTGATACAGTCGATGAACATAATCAGCCAATGCTGATTACCAAAGGTTACGATTATATGGTGAAGCAATCGATTACCCATAAGCAGCAATTTAGGGATACAACGATTGATATAAAACGGCTCGTGGCTAATGATGAGAATATCAGCGTACACTTTTATTCAAGTGCTGTTAATCGTAAGACAGGTAATCTGCATCATCGCTGTGTGTGTGGGATTTGGCATTGTAATGAGAAGGGACGCATTGATCGTGTGTGGGCGGTGGTAACACCATTTCATATTGAACATCAATAGAGTTGTGTCGCAAAATGAAGGGGTGGGGGTTTGTGTGGAGCGATGTCTACAGCTGTTGGTGCCAGCTCGCCTAGCTAAACTTTGGTCAATAAAGTCAATATAATTCAGTTGGTTATTAATTTATTGCAAGACTTGACCCACTATTAAGCAAAAGATGTATAATACGTCACTGACAAAGTGACGTTTGGGTGAAGTAAGTTGTTATTTAAATTAGATAAAGCGGGCCGGCAGGTCTATGGTCGGTTACTGAAGGCGGCAGGTGAATATTGGCAGGCTTTCCTGTTTGGTGTGATGGGTACATTGGTGCTGTCAGGGGTTGATGCCGGTTTTGCCTGGCTGATTAAGCCGATTATCAATGAAGGCTTTATTAATAAAAACACTCATTTTATTACTTGGCTGCCATTAGCCATTGTTATCATTTTTTTAATACGCGGTTGTGCCGGTTTTGCTTCCAGTTATTATATTGTGCGTGTGGCGCGTTGTGTCGTCAGGGATTTTCGTCAAAAGATTTTTGCGCATTTATTAAAATTGCCCAGTCGTTTTTATGATCAGCATTCGTCGGGTCATATCTTGTCAACCATTGTGTATAACGTAGAGCAAGTGGCAGAAGCCAGTTCGAATGCGTTGTTGATTTTATTGCGTGAATTAGCCTTAGCCGTTGGTTTGGTGGTGGTGATGTTTGTGATCAGTTGGCGGTTGACCTTATTGTTTGTTGTGTTAGGTCCGGTGTTAGCCTGGGTCATTAAAATAACCAGTCGACGCATGCGTCGCTTAAGTGGCAATGTGCAACAAACCGTCGGTGATATTACGCACGTCGCCGAAGAGAGCATTGAAGGTTACAAAGTGATTCGTGTGTATGGCGGCCAAGAATACGAGACTAATAAGTTTAATAAGACGACCGATTTAGGCAGGCAACGTGAATTAAAAGTAGCGGTGACAAATAGCATTGGTACGTCGATTGTACAGGTGATTATTGCGGTGCCGATTGCGTTAACGTTATGGTTTGCTACGTCGCCGACGTTAGGTATCAGTGCCGGTGCGTTTGCTGCGATGATTGCAGCATTATTGCAATTGCTGCGTCCGGTGCGACGCTTGACGTTAGTCAATAACACCGTGCAAAGTGGTTTGGCGGCAGCCGAGAGTATTTTTGAATTATTGGATAAACCGGCTGAAATTGATAGTGGTGATTATGCTGTCGATCGTGTCAAAGGCCAGATTAGCTTTAAAGAGGTTGGCTTTGCTTATAGCGATGATGATAATAAAGCGACGCTTAGTGGGATTAACTTTGATGTGGCGCCAGGTCAGGTCGTGGCATTGGTGGGCCGCTCGGGTGCGGGTAAAACAACGCTAATTAATTTATTGCCGCGCTTTTATGAATTGCAGCACGGTCAGATCACTATCGATGGCGTGTCTATACAAGATTATGAATTAACTAATTTACGTCAGCAAATGTCGTTAGTATCACAGCATGCGACGTTATTTAACGATACGATTGCACATAACATCGCTTATGGCGCGGGCAGTAATGATTATACCGAACAAGATATTATTCATGCGGCAGAAGCAGCGCATGCGATGGAGTTTATTAATGAGTTGCCGCAAGGTTTGAATACCATGGTCGGTGAGAATGGTGTGTTGTTATCGGGTGGTCAGCGTCAACGTTTAGCGATTGCGCGCGCCTTATTAAAAGATGCGCCAATTTTAATTTTAGATGAAGCGACGTCAGCACTGGATTCGCATGCGGAGCGTCATATCCAACAAGCGTTGAGTCATCTCATGCAAAACCGTACGACCTTAGTGATTGCGCATCGCTTATCGACCATTGAGAATGCTGATAAGATTGTTGTATTAGACAGCGGCAAATTAATTGAGCAGGGCACGCATGATGAGCTGCTAGCAGCTGAAGGTAATTATGCCAGTTTGCATGCCGTCCAGTTTGGGGCGGTGGTTTCCACCTAGGAACAGTATGAAATTTTGGTATCAAAAACGCTCATTAACAGCATGGATGCTATCACCACTGGCGTTGCTGTATCATTGTATTGTTAGTACTCGCAAAGCGTTTTATCATCTCGGTATTTTTAAAACGACCACAATAGATGTCCCTGTTGTTGTTGTGGGTAATATCACCGTGGGTGGTACCGGTAAGTCGCCGATGGTCGGGTGGCTAGCCGATTATTTACGTTCACAAGGGTTTAAGCCGGGCATTGTGAGTCGCGGTTATGGCGGTTCGTTAAATAAGCAGCACACATTGGTTACCACTGAACATCATGCCCATGAAGTGGGTGATGAAGCCCTGATGCTGTTTCAAAAAACACATTTACCTATCGTAGTATGTCGTGACCGTGTAGCGGCAGCGCACTTTCTATTGGCGCAAACTGATTGTGATATTATTATCAGTGACGACGGTTTGCAGCATTTTGCAATGCATCGTGATTTAGAAATTATCATGGTTGATGGTAAGCGCCGCTTTGGTAATGGTTGGTGTTTACCGGCAGGTCCATTGCGTGAACTAAAAAGTCGTTGCGAAAAAGCACCCTGGGTGGTGTATACCAATGATGATCAAGCGCCCTATAATATGCAGCTAAAACCCAGTGCGTTATTGCATCAAGGGCAGTCTATTGCGTTGGCGCAGTTAAACAATAAAACGGTACATGCGGTGGCGGGGATCGGTCATCCTGAACGCTTTTTTGAAACCTTACGATCGCTGGGTGCTAATGTGATAGAGCATCCGTTGCCGGATCATCATCAATTTAGTGCACAAGATTTACAGTTTAATGATGAGCGTTGGGTGGTGATTACTGCAAAGGATGCTGTCAAATGCCTTGTTAGACTGGACCCCAGCGCTGTCATCCCGGACCCCGATCCGGGATCCAGTCAAAAAGACAATGTCATCCCGGACCCTGGTGTTGTCATCCCGGACCCCGATCCGGGATCCAGTCAAAAAGACAATGTCATCCCGGACCCCGATCCGGGATCCAGTCAAAAAGCCCTTTCCATTTATGTCTTGGAAGTCGAGGCACAACTAAGCCACCCCTTACTCAAGGACCTTTCGCAAGCACTCAGCCAGTTGCGCAGCGCTAGTCTATAATATCTCGAACTGAATCAAGCGAATTAAGGAACGGCGATGTTAAAAACCGTATTAAGCAGTTCTATTGCGATATTGTCTGGGGTGGTGGCGAGTCATGCCATGGCGTTAACGTTAACCAGCCCAGCATTTAAAGACAAAGGTTTTTTTCCTTATCAATACGGTTATTGCCGTCCGGCTGCCAATGGTGAAACCAAAGCGGCATCTGATATCAGTCCGCCGTTGCAATGGTCGGATGTACCGAAAGGCACTAAATCTTTTGTGCTGATTTTAACTGACCCTGATATTCCTGATTCACCGAAGTTTGATAAAAAAGGCACGTTGATTACTAAGGGTGCCAAGCGCGTGACCGGTTACCACTGGTTATTGGTCGATATTCCAGCCGATAAAACGAGTGTGCCTGAAGGGGCTGGGTCAAAAGGCTTTGTTAAAGGTGGTAAGCCAACCGGCAAAACACCCTACGGTCTAACGGGTATCAATGTGTATACCGGTGCATTTAAATCGCCGTTTGCACCATTGATCAATTATCACCACATGACCAAGCAACAACTGCAAGGCACTTATGGTGGTTACGATGGACCTTGTGCGCCATGGAATGACAAAGCGATTCATCATTATACGTTTACGTTGTATGCGCTTGATGTTAAAAGTTTAGGTTTGCCGAGTGACGGTAAGTTTAAAGGCCCGCAAGTAATGCAAGCCATGCAAGGCCATATATTGGCGAAATCAGTACTATCTGGGCGTTTTATTACGAACCTTAAGCTAATGAAAAAAAATAATCTAACATATTCGAGTGATTGATCTGTAGAAATTAAAAATTACCATTTCTACGTCATAACTATGCGCTGTATACTGTCGTCTATTGAAAATATATATTACACGGGCGATACAGTATGAGTAGAGTACATGAAAGTAAGCAAGAAAACCCTCAACCGGCAGCTAATGAGCTGATTGATATAACCGTGAGATTACAAGCCATAAAATCTGACAAGCGTATTCATGAAGTGGCGGCTATGGATGATCCAGTTGTGATTGCTTATGCTGGATTGATGAACCATCTTAGAAGGCAACCCACTACCAATAGCAGTGAATCAGAAAATGATAAGATGCTGCAACAAGGCATTGTGCGTCAACATTTTGATATGCTAATTTCATCATGGCCGCAGTACTGCGAAGAAAGTCGAGACCTTATACTTCAACATATGTATTCTGTTGTCAAAAGCGTTGATGGCGCCCTGACTTGGGCAGGCGTGGTTAATGAGTATATGCCCAAACTTATCCAGCAGGTCAATGATGATAACTATATATCCAAAGCTGCGTTTCGCCATCTGTATGAAATTGTTGCTTTAGTATTTCCTAAGCGTTTGAAGCTATATAATGATGATAGAAGTGTATTATTTAAACGTGTGTGTGAAGTGATTGCTTTGGCTGGTTGGGGTACAAGAGATCGTTTAGCGATTTTAAAGCATGTTGAAATAATGCTGAATTTATACGAAATTATGCTTCATTTTATGGCGTTTTTAAATGACTATACGCATGATGATAAGCCGAAGTTGCTGCAGTATTGCGATGGGATTTTTAATGATTGGGTAAGGCATTATATTACAGAATGTCGTTCAGAAGGTCATTGGCTGGGTCCTAGATTTAAGGAGTTACTGAAATCATATTGCCGTTTGTACAATATGACCGGTGAAAATATTGAAAAAATATGGCTTCTTGTCATTGAGAAAAGCTTGTGGCAATTGATGACAGACTCACCGCGTGACTCTCAAAGTTATAAAGAAGCGGTGGCGAATTACCGTTATTTTATGGGTCACTCAAAAGCACCTTTATTACATGAGGTGATCAGTCAAATTGATGCTGTTGAACGCGTAGTAGCATTACCTTCATTTTGTGCGGATCTTCCCAAGGATTTTACGCAAGACTTTCTAGATCAAACCGTTGACTCGTTTGCTACATCCTCACAAATGAATCAAGCGCGGTTGACAGAATATATTTTAGTCGATGCTTATGTTAATGGTGATGGGGAACAGGTTCAAAAGTTATCACCAATGTTCGGTGATCCAGCGGGAATAGATAGGGTTTTTGCGTACAACAGTTTACAGCAGGCTGACGAATCGTTGTTGCTAGGCTTGTGTCATACTCAGCGGTGGGGTGTGGTGCCCGATGTGTCACAAGCGTTGTCGCATTTTGATAAGGCGCATCGAGAAGCGACAACTTCATCGACCATAAGACAGGGTAAAGCACTGGTCATCGAAATCCAATTGCATCTGATGCTGCAATGTTTTCCGCATTCAATACAAGAAATCACTAATGCGCTGGTTGATTGCTATGTTAGGCGTGGTCAATATTCTGCGGCGCTTAAAGTGCATTTACAGTGTTATGGTGAGATACAACCGTCGGCGGTCGCGTGGCTGGTGCAGTATTCAGATTCAATGGCGTATGATCGTGAGGTAGATATTAATCGTGTCGTTATTGCTGCAGAAGAGGCGATGCAATCGGATGGCGAGGCTAAGCAAGAAGAGCTGCCTAACGTACGATACAACAAATTAAGTTTGCTTGAAGCCTGTGAGCGACTCGGTAATAGTGGTGCAGCAGCGTGGCAATCTTTGGCGAATTATCATACCAATCATCCGACAACACCGGATCCCCATAAGGCAGCACTCTACCGTGATAAAATAAAAAATGCGAATGAACAGCAAAACCGACAGCAAATGCTAGACGGAATACCGCTCGCTGCTAATGATATCAAAGCCAATGGCAGCTGGAGTGTCAAAGATGGTTTGATGAGCCGTACGTTGCATCGGGGAACAGCATGGTTGTTGGCCACTGTGCGATCTGATGATACTGAGCTGGCTTTAGGCGCGTTAAAAGCAATTGCTGATTTACTATTGAATACAGTGATACCGGTAGAGCGAGGCGCGCGAAAAGCTTTTATTCAGCTATATAGCCATCTGAGTGATGCACCCTATGATCAAGGAGTGGATGATATTGGTGAATATATGCCGGCGGTGCTAAAAGCAGCTATTGCAGAGCGTGAAGAGGCGCTCGCCTTGAGCGAGCCTTCGGCACCTGAGGCTGCTCCTGCAGCCACCGTTGCAGCTGTGCCGGTGTGTATGCCGATACCAGCACCCACGCCTGTAAATATGAATGAGCTCAGTGTTGTGTATCACCAATTACTTCGCGCTATGGCGCAGCTGACTGACTTGTTAAAAGGCGGTGCGCAATTAACCGCTGGACAGCGGGATGGCTTGAAGCAGCAATATGCTGATCTGCAGCAACAGCTGCCATCGCATTCAACGTCTCAACGTGTGGTTCATCGTGAAGTGTCAATCAGTCAAGTGGCGAGCATTACAACTTTTGGTTTGGTTACACAGGCAGGTCGTAACGCTGCGCCGGTATCATCGAATCCTGAGACTAATGCAGATGAACGTCAGTATGTAGACCCGCCTTGTGTTTAGGTTATACGCCAGGCATGGTAGCCGGTCTAGTTGCGTGATCACCTGCTTTCGCTTCTGCTTCGGTAAGTAGGCCTCCTTCCATACCTTGTATAGCGATTTTTGCTGCAGTTGGTTCACTAAAGCCAAAGCTGTTACTAGCGCCTAAGCCTTGATTTAAGCTAGCAAAAGTAATTGCAGGTGCACTGGTGATAATTAGTTTGTCGGCTTCTCTGCAGTTGTCTATTGCTTGGGTGAAAAAATGGCTTGCTTGTCGGCATTCCCTGGCAGTTTTGTCGGGTTTGTTGGAGAAAAATAATGCCATGCGCGTATTGGCTTCGGCGAGCATCATATAGGCATAGCTGCCGTAATCTTTCGTCATTGATTTGCAATCAGCAATCATCTCCATGTATGAGTCTTTTACTTTTTCAAAATCTGGTGCCGGCTTTGCGAGCTCTTTACTAATTTCCTGATAGCGATAAGCATTGTAGTGTTGTAGCGCATGTATTGATCGGTGGGCGGTGACGGCGTGAAGCAAGTAACCCGCTGCTAGTGATGGAAATTCGTCACCTGTAAAACGTTTAGCGATTTTTAGTGATTCATTGCATAGATACAGGCCGCACATATGGTCAAGGGGTGATATGGAGTTTTTAAATTCCAAGTTAAAAGTGGGCAGCTTGAGCCTGCCGCAAAGCAGAAGCATTTGTGAGCAGCTAAGTATGCTCCATTGTGCATCGAATGGGGCGGTGGAGCAGAAGGTTTTAAAGGGTTGGCTGTAAAGGCCTGCTTTGATAATGAAAGCCGGATGCTGGTTGCTGGCCATGAGGTCACCAGCTTCTTTAAATAGATGCTGCATGCGCTCCAATGGGTCTGTTATGCTTTCTGTTGGCTCGCTAAATTTATCCAGCGCGGTGCGTTCCAGGCCGCTTAAAGCTAGAAATTCTCCAATGGACTGAACAGCGGTAAATGTTGCTCGTGACATATTATCCCTCCCACAAGATAAAATTTTACAATTATTTGGATTTCACTATATCACATCTTATCCTGTTGATAATTGACGAAATTTGGACAAAACAGACAAATGCGATATACTGTACGCGTCGGAAACTAACAACACGGAAGGGGAAATCCATGTCAGGTAATAATCAAAAATTAAAACCATGCAGTTTTGGCTTTGCACTCGGCTTATGGTGGGGCATCGGTATACTGTTAGTCAGTTGGATTAGCTGGTGGTGCAGTGGTAACTGGGGCTCACTATTTGTAAACACGTTTGCTTCTGTTTATGTCGGTTACAGCGCTAGCTTCTGGGGCGGTGTTATTGGCTTTATTTGGGGCTTTGTTGACTTCTTTATCTTTGGCGCCTTAATTGCTTGGATCTACAACAGCTGTTGCGGCGGTTGCTGTAAAAAAGAAGGTTAATAATCAATAGGTTATATCTTTAAAGCTAGGCCTGCTTAACACCCGTTAGGCAGGCCTTTTTGCTTGCTTTTTGTGCCTCAGCGCTATAGAATCCGTCCCTTACAATTTGTTTGAATAGGCCGTTTGGCTTATTCATAAACTCCTTGCTCTGCCGCTGTTGGTAGGGCTACTAAACCGAGAGGAGCCGATATGAGGCACTACGAAGTCGTATTTCTCGTGCACCCTGATCAGAGTGCGCAAGTTCCAGCAATGATTGACCGCTACCGTGGCGTGATCGAAGCCGACAGTGGCAAAGTTCATCGTCTAGAAGATTGGGGACGTCGTCAATTAGCTTACCCTATTAATAAGGTGCATAAAGCGCATTACGTATTAATGAATATCGAATGTGATCAAAAAGCACTCGATGAGTTGGAAAACTTATTCCGTTATAACGATGCTGTTATTCGTAACTTAGTGTTGCGCAAAGATGAAGCTATTGTCGATGCGTCGCCAATGATGAAGCGTGGTGATAGTCATAAGCGTGATCGTGATCGTGATCGCAAACCTGAACCTGAAACCACTAAACCAGCAGCAGAAGAGTCAACGACTACTGATGCCGCTGTTGAATCTGAATAACCCTGGGAGAGTATTATGTCTAGTTATTTTCGTCGTAAGAAATTTTGTGCTTTCTCAGCTAATGAAGCTGCCGAAATTGATTATAAAGATGTCGACACACTGAAAGATTACGTGATGGAGTCTGGCCGTATCGTGCCTAGCCGTATCACGGGTACCAGTGCGCGTTATCAGCGTCAGTTATCCGCTGCAATTAAATTAGCGCGTTACTTATCCTTGTTGCCTTACAGCGACCAGCATAAGTAATCATCAGTTATAGCGAGGGCAGTACACGTGCAAAAAATAGGTCATTGGCTACTAGCTAAAAACATGAACGCTTCGATTGTTGCGTTTGTGTGTGCCTTATTGCCTGCCATAACGTTACCCGGCGAATTTTTAGCGTCCATTATTGTTGCTTTGGTTACCTTACGTAAAGGTGGCAAGAGCGGTTTAATGGTGCTGACCTGGGTGGCATTGCCTGCTGTCGCGATGATGCTGATTGGTAAACTCAGTCTGTTTGATATTATGTTAGCGCGCTGCGTTTTAGTGTGGGCGCTGGCGCTGGTTTTACGGCAAATGCGTTCTTGGTCTTTGGTGATTATGCTATTGACCGTGGTGGGCGCCGTCGGTGTGGTGTTTTTCCATGCCTGGATTGCTGATCCAGTGTCGTTTTGGTCTGCTAAATTGTCAATCTACTTTTTAGATATGGCTAAAAGTTTGCCGTTACCGGCAGATAATATCAAAGAAAATGTGCAATTAATTGCCGGCTTTGCTACGGGGCTATTAGCCTTTGTGGTGGTGCTGGGTATTTTCTTGCAACTGTTCTTAGCCAGATGTTGGCAATCGAGTTTGTTTAACCCGGGTGGTTTGCGCAAAGAAGCGCAGCAAATTCGTGTCAACCAATGGGCATCACTGGTGCTGTTATTGGTGATTGTGGCGGCTTGTTTCAAGATCGCAATTTTGATCGATATGTTACCAGTTTTATTGATTCCATTTATCGTGGCTGGATTGAGTTTTATTCATTGGTGGGTAAACCAAAAACAAAAAGGTGCTTTTTTGTTGGTGTTGGTTTACGTAGGTTTTGTGCTGTTCCCTTATGTGTCAATCGCATTGGCGTTAGTGGGAATAGCCGATAGTTGGGTTGATTTGCGTAGTCGCTTACAACTCAAACAATCTGTATGAGGTATTTATAAAATGAACGTAATTTTATTAGAAAAAGTGAGGAACCTGGGTAACATTGGTGACAATGTTAATGTTAAACCCGGTTATGGTCGTAACTATCTTATCCCGCACGGAAAAGCGGTAGCGGCAACCACGCAAAATGTGGCTGAATTCGAGTCACGTCGTGCTGAGCTTGAGAAAAAAGCGGCTGAACAATTGGCTGCTGCGCAAAAGCAAGCTGAATCATTAAATGATTTGGCGGTGACTATTGCAGCGAAAGCCGCAGACGAAGGTAAGTTATTTGGTTCGGTGTCTCCAAGAGATATCGCAAAGGCTGTTACCGATGCAGGGGTTGAAGTAGCCAAGCATCAAGTGGTAATGTCTGATGGTGTGATTCGTCATACCGGCGAATACCAAATTGCTTTACAATTACATATGGATGTTACGGTAGCCATTAAGGTTAACGTTGTTCCAGCAAAGGATTAAGAGGACAATTTGAACGCGGTCGCAGAAGATAAAAAAAAATCGATAGGTAATAAATTACCACCGTTTTCCATGGAGGCAGAACAATCGGTACTAGGTGCGTTGATGTTAGACAATCGCGCTTGGGATAAAATTGCTGATCGCGTTGTAACTGAAGATTTTTATCGCCCGGGTCATCGGGCGATATTTCAAACCATGGGTCGTTTAGTCGGCCGCAGTCAACCGCTTGATACCTTAACGGTTTCAGAAGACTTACGCGTCTCCGGAGAATTGGAGAAAGTAGGTGGTGAAGCCTATGTATTTGAGTTGGCACAAAAGACACCATCGGCGGCGAATATAACGGCGTATGCCGATATTGTTCGTGAACGATCAATTTTGCGTCAATTGATTGAGACAGCCACTGATATTACCGAAAATGCCTTTGATACCCAAGGCAGAAGCCCGAGAGATTTATTGGATGTGGCTGAGCAAAGCGTGTTCACTATTGCTGAACAGCATACGCGCGGTGTGGGTCCAGTTGAAATCAGTAAATTATTAGTACAAACCACCGATAAGATTGATACGCTTTTTCATAGCAAAGGCGCTATCACTGGTATTAGTACCGGCTTTTCCGATTTTGATGAAATGACCTCCGGTTTGCAGGCAGGTGATTTGGTGATTATCGCGGGTCGACCTTCGATGGGTAAGACTACATTTGCGATGAATATTGCTGAATATGCGTCGTTGAAACAAGACAAGCCAGCCTTGATCTTTAGTATGGAAATGCCGGGTGACTCGTTAACCATGCGGATGATGTCGTCGTTAGGTCGTATTGATCAGCATCGTTTGCGTTCGGGTAATTTAACCGATGACGATTGGCCACGTATTACATCAGCGGTCGGTATGTTGTCACAAGCAAAAATGTATATCGATGATACGCCAGCATTGAATCCAACGGAAATGCGTTCGCGTGCCAGACGATTAGCGCGTCAATACGATGGTTTAAGTTTAATTATGATCGATTACCTGCAGTTGATGCAAACGGCTGGTAAGAGTGAAAACCGGACCAATGAAATTTCTGAAATTTCGCGATCGTTAAAAGGTTTAGCGAAAGAAATGAATTGCCCGGTATTAGCTTTATCGCAATTGAATCGTAGTTTGGAGCAGCGGCATGATAGGCGTCCCGTCATGTCTGATTTGCGTGAATCTGGGGCGATCGAGCAAGATGCAGATTTGATTGCATTTATTTATCGTGACGAAGTATATAACGAAGATACGCCTGATAAAGGCATAGCAGAAGTGATAATTGGTAAACAACGTAATGGTCCTATAGGTAAAGTGAGGTTAAAGTTTCATGGCAAATACACGAGATTCGACAATCTCGTTGCAGAAGATGCAGTATCATCAGGGCCATTTGGCGGCTGATCATTTAACACAGAGCACAGCAACTGCAACAATCGACTTAGATGCGTTGCGCCACAATTTAGGCGTGGTCAAGCGCCAGTGCCCCCATCAAAAAGTGATGGCGATGGTTAAGAGTCGTGCTTATGGACACGGCTTAGTATCGTGCGCGCGCGCGTTATCGGATGCTGATGGTTTTGGTGTGGCATGCCTTAATGAGGCGCTTGCTTTAAGGCGTGCAGGATTAACAAAACCCATTTTTTTAGTGTCAGGGTTTCATCATGCTGATGAAATTGCAGCGGTAGTCGAGCACGATATAACCGCGATTATTCATTCGTCATGGCAAATTGATGCACTTGAACAAGCAGAGTTTTCACAACCGATAAAAATTTGGATGAAAATCGATTCAGGTATGGGTCGTTTAGGTTTTGCTGCAGAAGTTTTTCAAAAAGAATATCAACGTTTGCGTGCGATTGCCGGTGTGCATAACACTATCGGTGTGATCACTCATTTATCATCGGCTGATGATGTCGATGACCCCACCACGCATCAGCAAATCGAAACCTATCGTAAGCTGACAAAAGATATTATAGGCCCCAAAAGTATCGCAAATTCAGCGGGCATTTTGCATTGGCCACAAGCGGTAGAAAACACGGATTGGGTACGTCCAGGCATCATGTTATACGGTGTTGCGCCTAACATGGCAGAGCAGGGAAAAAAATACGATTTACGACCAGTGATGACGGTATACGCGCAAGTGTTAGCGGTAAAACAAATGAAAAAAGGCGACCCAGTGGGTTATAGCCATACCTGGAGTTGCCCGGAAGACATGACAGTGGCTGTGTTAGCGTATGGTTATGGTGATGGTTTGCCACGCACAGCATCAGGATTAGGTGTGACTCATGCAAACGGCCAAGCGCCTATTGTGGGACGTGTATCAATGGATTTATCAACGATTGATTGCCGGGGTTTGAGTGATATTCAGCCGGGCGATGAAGTAATATTGTGGGGCGAGGGAGGAGACAGCATAGAAACGGTAGCAACTGAGATTGGTGATTTCACTTATGAAATGTTAACCAATGTCAGTGGCAGAGTTCGACGAATATATACGGAGGCATAGGAACAAATGCAGGCAATTATAAAAAGTTGGATGACTCGACGCTTAGTCGGTCTGGGTTGGATTATTTGTACGTTAGCAGCGATGTTTTATTGTTACGAATATTTATTGCGTATTGAACCGAGTGTAATGATTAATCCGTTGATGCGTGAGTTCCATGTGACAGCAGGCAGTTTAGGTTTGTTGGTTGCGATGTATTATTATGCTTATACGCCTTTGCAAGCCGTGGTGGGGGTGTTTACTGACTATTTTGGTCCGCGTCGAGTGTTGATTGCTGCCATTGCTTTTTGTACGGCGGGTGCGCTGGTGTTTGGTGAAACCAGTAATGTGTATGTCGCTGGTGTTGGTCGTATTATGATTGGTGTCGGTAGTGCTTTTGCGTTTGTTGGTGTATTAAAGCTCGGCGCTGTTTGGTTGCATAAAAAATACTTTGCCATCTTTGCTGGACTGACCACATCATTGGGTATGTTGGGCGGTATGTTTGGTGATGTTGAGTTGAGTAAAATGGTGCAACAATACGGTTGGCACCATATGATGATGGTGAGCGTGGTGGCCGGTGTCGTCTTGCTGGTGTTGTTTTGGTTGTTTGTACACGATAAAAAGCATGATGCCAGTAAGGATCGCGCTGTTGCCCATCCACCAATGAGTATGCGGATGATTATGGTAGGCTTTTTAAGTATGTTTAAAAGTCGCCAATTATGGGTAGCAGGTTTAATTGGTTGCGTACTGTATATGTCGTTAACTGTGATTGCTGAAATGTGGGGTATCCCGTTTATTCAAAGTATGCATCCTGGCGCGCATCTTTTAGCAGCAAAATTAAATTCGATGATTTTCTTTGGTTGGTTAGTCGGTAGCCCATTAACCGGCTGGGTATCGAATAAGATGAAGTCGCGTAAGAAACCAATGATTATTGGTGCACTGGTATCGGCTATCTTAATTAGTATTGTGATTTTTGCACAACCACAAAACACGGTTGTATTGTCCACTTTACTATTTTTCTTCGGTATATTCTCCAGTGCTGAAATATTAGTGTTTGTTGTAGCGCGTGAGTCTGTACGAGTGGGCTTAGTAGCTACTGCTGTTGGTTTTATTAACTTATTGGTTATGCTGGGTGGTATGATTATTCAACCGGCTGTTGGAAAGTTATTAGATTTTGGTTGGTCAGGTACGGTCACCAAAGGTGTGCATATGTATCAAACCGTGAATTATGAGCATGCCTTGTTAGTGGTGCCGGTGTTGTTGCTGGTTGCTTGTGTGATGGCGATGACGCTTAAAGAGAGCTACTCTGAATAACTGCCTTGGTGAGTAAGGCTTGCATTGTCATCCCGGAAATTGCGAAGCAATTATCCGGGATCCAGGAAAATAATATGGATACGCTGTTCGCCTTGATAACATGCATCATGCATCGTAAGGCTGCCAGGGATACCTTTCTCCCGAACGGATGTCCCTATCCTCGTGTTCCCTTACGTCCGTGTACCACACGCCGCTCGAAAGGTACCCCTTACAGCCTTACTGACAAAGGCAGTTAGCAATAACAACTTAATTTAGGAAAGCAATATGAAAGACATACAACAACATCAAAAACGTTTACGCTGGAAATGCCGCCGCGGTATCTTAGAGCTCGATATTTTTTTGAATAAAGTGCTTGATAATGATTATCCGCAGTTTACTGAAGCACAGCGTGAAGCATTTAATGAGTTTCTCACCACCAATGATCAGCTGATGATTGATTGGGTGCTAAAGAAAAAGCAACCTGAAGACAAGACTTTCCTGTATTTTTTGTCATTATCAGATTGATAGGGTTTGTTGCTATTGTTGAGTTAATAAATAGCTTTCGCAAATCTGATGCCTCTATATAATACCCTTATTCTAAAATGTATGGGGGTGACATGCCTAGCTTCGATGAAAAACGACAGTATTTAGAGCTGCATTTAACGGTCTTGCGTCACGATCCGCGCTTTCAGGTGGCTGATGAACAAAAGCGCGCTATTGATGAATTTGTTGAGAAATGTCAATTAGATCCTGCTGAGCACAAAGTGACAGATGGTTCTTCAGGTGCAGATGCAGAGTGTTTCCGTACGGAAAAGGAAATGTTGCTGGCATTGCAGGCTTTGATAACCGGCTTAGATAAACCAACGAATGATGCAGCGTTAGCGGTTTATTTAGATTTTTCACACCTTAAGCAGATGGCGTTTCATCATGGAGAGCCCGGGAAATATTGGCTGAAACCTAGGACGCATCAGTTAATCGGTGAAGCCGAATTGCTGACAGCAAAACAGTTTTTGTATGTCCCATTGTGTGCGATTGTTACATTTGGTTTGGCTAATATCGGCAATACTCAGCTCGAACGATTTTCCAGTGCCTTTTTAGTTAGCAGTGTTTATGCGATGGCGGGCATGACCTATGGTATCGTCAATGATTTGTATGCGACAAAAATGAGTTTTCCTTATTTTCAATTAGGGCATCAACAGATGCAACATAATATTGTGTGCTCAAATGACCGCGAGGTGGTTAGTATTGCTTGGGGTGTGCTTGCCAGCCGTCCGTTGTCAATGGTGGGTGCATTGATTAGCTTCGTAGCTATAACTGCAATTAATCCGCCTTCAGTGTTATGGACTTCTGTGCTTAGTATGTTTATTCCCTTATTAGCTAAAGCAATTGACTTGAGGGCGCAGGCTATTGCTAAACAGCATGTGCGGCAGGGTATTGCGCGGGTGAGTAATGGAGGGTATTTTACAGCCGCTATTAAGCATTTTCTGAGGCGAGGAACATGGCAAACAAGAACAGAGTATCTAAATCGTATTGCGACGAAAGCAGAGTTAACCGGTGAAGAAAGCAGATTTTTAAATAAAGTACCTTGCAGCGTGGCAAATTTTAGTAATCCTGAGTTTGTATCAGCCATGAAGAAAACAGGAATGCTAAATGATTATCAGTTGTCAGCGCTGGCAAAGCATTATAATACCCCTCAACACGCGGCAAACTATTTTGCCAATACGAATAGAGCGGACTATAGCTATTCATTAGTGCCTTTAACCGGTGTGATTTTTTTGTGTCTTATGGCAAAGGTTGATTGGAAGCTTGAAGACCATTTAGTTTCAACGATTATGCCGGTAGTCACAGCCAGTGTAAACCTGATCTATTTATATGTCATGCTCAATTATGCATTAATCAACGCAACATTTAACACGTATAGCTTTACCAAACATTCACCACCCGCCTATGATTATGCCAGTGGCGTAGCAAAAAGTTATGCATTTAATAAAATTCATACGCCTGAAGCGTTAACGAGTTGGTCAGCAGCTAATAATTTAAAAGGTGCAGCGCAGGTGTGGTTGTCGAATAGTAGACAAGCATGGTGGAACTGTTCTAGAGCCAATACTCAACGAATATCTACACTGCATAAGTTAATTATGCTCTTATCTATTGAAGAAACGCGTTATACTCACAATGGATTAACAGATGTGGAAAAGAACTTTTTAGATCAGTCATGCCTCGGCGGTTTGTATCGACAGTGGCTTGCAAGTGCTCCAGCCACGGCCAGTGCTGAGTCGAAACCAGAAGTGGTCGGTGCTGGTGTTGGTATTTCTGCGATATGATCTTTTTGACGAAGATGCGGTGTTTATTTTGGGTTATTGCTTACGCTCAATATTGATGACATCAGGTAGCTCGCGGATTTGCCGCATCAGTTTATTTAGTGGTTCTAAGCTGTCGATTTCTACGGTTAAGCTGATTTTACTCGGTGCCCCTTTGCGCCCAGTTTGTGTGTGTAAGCCGACTAAACCAATTTTTTCGCCGGCGATTAACTGGGTAACGTCACGGACTAAGCCAAGCCTTTCGTGTACTTCAATGACCAGATCAACAGAAAAATTACCGGGTGCTTCATCGCCCCAATCGACGACGACAATACGTTGTGGGCTGGTTTTTTGTGCGCCTATCATATGATGACAATCGGATCGATGAATGGTGACACCGCGGCCTTGGGTGATATAACCAATAATAGGGTCGCCAGGTATCGGTTTGCAACAGCTGGCCAGTTGCGATAATAAGTTATCAACACCCGCAATATTGATGGGTGACTTTAAGCTTTTATTGGTTTTTTTCGGTCGACTTGGTGTGTGTAGCTCAGTGTTGGCTTCATCTTCAGTGGTGTTAGCTTCTGATTGTGATTGAATTTGCTGAGTCAATGCGGCACTGCTAATATCTCCAGAACCCAGTGCGGCAAGTAAGCTATCGACAGTTTTAAAATTAAAGTGTTCATAGATGGTTTGCAGCGCAGATTTTGGTAAGTGTTTTGCACGATATAATTTTTCCCATATCGCTTGGCCTTTCTCAATATTGTCTTCGTAATTTTGACGTCTAAACCAATGTGCCACTTTACTGCGGGCTTTGGGGGATTGTAAATAACCATTCTCTGGATTTAACCAATCACGACTGGGTTTATTTTCTTTATTGGTTTGTACGCTGACATGATCACCGGTTTTTAATTTATAGGTAAGCGGAACCATGGTGCCATTGACCTTAGCGCCGCGGCAGCGATGCCCGATATCGCTATGCACGTAATAAGCAAAGTCGAGTGGGGTGGCACCTTCAGGTAAATCTATGATGTCACCTTGTGGGGTAAACACATACACACGATCAGCAAATAAATTCTCGTACGAAGGTTTTTCGCCTTCGGGAGCTGTCTCTTCGGAGACTTCGCGCTGCCAATCCATCACTTGGCGTAACCAATTTATTTTTTCATCATACGATGACGCGCCGCTGCTTTCTTCTTTGTAAGCCCAATGTGCTGCTACACCGAGTTCCGCTTCGTCGTGCATAGTGTATGTGCGAATCTGAATTTCTACATTTTTATTTTCAGGCCCTATGACTGCGGTATGAATAGAGCGATAGCCGTTGGGTTTGGGGTTGGAAACGTAGTCATCAAATTCTTGTGGGATATGCTCCCAGCGACCATGAACGCTACTTAATACTTTGTAACACTCCTCTAATGAGTTAACTAATACACGAATCGCAATGGCATCATAGATTTCTTCAAAATCGACATGTTTGCGATTAATTTTTTTGTAAATGCTATAGATATGTTTGGCGCGTCCGCTGATGTCGAACTTTTCTACACCTTCAGCTGTAATCATTTGGCTGATGTCATTGATGGTATTATCAACGTATTGTTCACGATCTTGACGCCGCATATTCAATGCTTTTTTTAGTTTTTGGTATTCGTCAGGGTTGCTATAACGAAAGGTCCAGTCTTCCAGTTGCCATTTGAGTTGGCCGATACCTAAGCGATTGGCCAGTGGTGCGTAAATTTCAGATACAATATGCGCAGCGGATTGTTGTTCTATCGCAGAGGCTTCACGTAATGACTTCATGCGCATCAGTTGTTCAGCGAGTTTTAATACCACTACGCGCACATCATCAACGATGGCCAGTAACATTTTACGCAGATTATCTGCGTGG
The DNA here is from genome assembly GCA_029212925.1 of Coxiellaceae bacterium. Classification (GTDB taxonomy): domain Bacteria; phylum Pseudomonadota; class Gammaproteobacteria; order Coxiellales; family Coxiellaceae; genus JARGNX01. The sequence goes on from JARGOB010000001.1 coordinate 121,173, forward strand.
CCTTGGCGTGATGGCTTAGCTTTGTCGCACAACACCTCCACTTGTTCAAGGTTATGTGCACCAACGATGAGTTTATTGACTTCACGGCTGGTGATTTTACTCATTTGATTATTGCTGTAATTTGACGCTATATAATAGAGTAGAGCGGCTTCAATCAATGGTTGGTCAGCATTCATTTCTAACAATAAATTGGCCATATCGAGACTAATTGGCACTGATTCTGGGTGTTCTTCAAGACGTGTACAAAGCGCTGCTAGTGGGGCAGTGTCTAACTGATTGTATTTGTGTTGAATTTCTTCAAGCCAAGTTTGCGTCGTAGACATATTCATCGCTTACTTATCAATTCAGCTATACAGATTAGCACATTATACTCAGGGTACAATAGCTTGGTTAAGCTAGTTGGGTTCGAGTATGTCTATGATTTTGTAAACACTCCAATGACTTCCACGTGTTCGGTGTGGGGGGGCATGTCCATGCGATGCTGAGTCGAAGTTATTTTTTTGTAAACACTCCAATGACTTCCACGTGTTCGGTGTGGGGGAACATGTCCATGCGATGCTGAGTCGAGTTATTTTTTTGTAAACACCCCAATGACTTCAACGTGTTCGGTGTGGGGGAACATATCCATAATACCGACCTGCTTAAGTTCATAGCCGATTTCTTTTAACAAGCCCACGTCACGTGCAAAGGTGGTTGGGCCGCAAGAGATATAGACTATTTTTTTCGGTTGCCATTTAGCAACAAAAGGCACGATTTCTTTGGCACCACTGCGTGGGGGGTCTAAAATAATTTTATCGTAGGTTTGTTTAACCCAATCAGCGTTTTCATCTACTTCAAATAAATTGCTGACATGAAAGTCGCAGTTATTGATGTGGTTATTACTAGCATTTAATTTAGCCAGTGCTACAGCAGGTTCGTCACCTTCAACACCAACCACTTGTTTGGCAGTGCGCGCAGCTGCTAGGCTAAAATTACCGATACCGCAAAATAAATCTAATACCGTTTCATCTGACTGAATATCCAGTAAATCAATCGCGCGTTTGACCATTTGCTGGTTGATATCTTGATTGACTTGAATAAAACCAGTGGGATGAAAAGCAAACTGTAAATCGTAATCGGGCAGTTGATAGTGTAATAACGGGTCGGTATTTTCAGGGTATACCAAGTGCACGCTATCATTGCCTTTCGGTTGTAAATACAAACGGAAATTATTGTCTTTACAGAAAGTGACTAATTTTTCTAAATCATCATCTGGCATATCGACTAAATGACGAAAAATTAAAGCGATCTCATCGTCACCGCTGCTGACTTCGATTTGGGCGATTTCTCTTTTAATTTCCATTGTTGAAATCAAACGACGTAAATCATCAATGCGCTCACCGACTTCAGGAATTAACACTTCACAGCGGTGCATATCAACCACGTAACTCGAGCGGCGTTCACGAAAACCAACGAGCACATCGCCTTTGCGATCAACATTCTTAACGCTGAGCCGAGCTTTGCGTCGATAGCCCCATTGTGGACCCTGCATTACTGGCATCCAGTTTTCTATTTCGGTATTGCCTTGATGTTTAATCAGTTCAGCAACCGTTTGCTGCTTCAGTTTGAGTTGTTCATCGTGTGCCATGTGTTGCAATTTACAGCCGCCGCACATGCCATAATGTGGGCATTTAGCTTCCACGCGCAGTGGTGATTGTGTAATAACCTCTTCCACATCACCCTCATCAAAACGATTGCGACAAGACTTATAATTGAACGTCACTTCCTCGCCAGGCAACGTGCCAAAAATAAAAGTGGTTTTGTCATCAATAACGGCAATGCCGCGCCCCTCGTGGCTAAGTCTAGTGATGGTCGCAGGGTAAGGCCCTGTATTTTTGAGGCGTTTAAATCGTTTCGGCATTTTCTTCTTCTTTGTTCATCTATGTTCATAAAAAGTGGGGTATGCTAGCATTAAGTCATGATAATACTCAATGTAATCTTAGCCATATTTGGCGCATTAGTAGCAATAGCCATTGTTATCCTGGTGCATGAGTGGGGGCACTTTGTAGTAGCTCGATTGTGTGGTGTGCATGTCGAAAAGTTTTCCATTGGTTTTGGTCGTGCGATTGTAAAAATAAAAGGCAAGCACGGCACGGAGTATAAGATTGGCTGGGTGCCATTTGGTGGTTTTGTTAAAATGTTGGGAGATGACCCAGAGCGTCTCGATACGGTAAAAGACCCCAACAAAGCTTATTTCAATAAACCCATATATCAACGGTTATGTATTGTGTCCGCCGGTGTGGCGATGAACTTTGTGTTGGCATGTGTGTTGTATACGGTTATTTTTTGTGTGGGTTATGATGCCAGTAAGCCGATCGTTGGTCAGGTTGCTAAGCCAAGTATTGCGCAGAAAGCAGGCTTACAAAGTGGCGATGAATTTATACGCGTTGAGGGTGTGAAAACAGAAGGCTGGCAGCGTGTCATTATGGGATTGGCCATGAGTATTGGTGATAAACAGCCACTGCAAATGACAGTAAAAAACACTCAAGGACAAACAAAAGTTTTAGCATTTGATTTAAAAAATTGGCGATTAATCGGTGTAAAACCACAGCTATTTCAGAGCCTCGGTTTTGTGCCACAACAGCCAGCACAAAAACAACGTGTGCAATACGCTTGGTATAAAGCGCCGCTGCCAGCTATTCAGCAAGTGGGATTATTGATCAAGTTTAATGCGGTGATTTTATGGAAGATGATTACACAAAAGCTGTCGTTGAAATCATTAGGTGGACCCATTTCAATCTTTACTACTGCCGGTAAAGCTAGCTTGGCAGGGGTTATTAGTTACCTTAGCTTTATTGCCTATCTTAGTGTTACTTTAGGGTTTATTAATATTCTTCCTATACCGATGCTGGATGGTGGTCACTTTATGTTTTTATTATTAGAAGGTGTTCGACGTAAACCGATTTCAAATCGTGTCTATTTTTTGGCGTTTAGAGTAGGTCTTGTCGTCATTTTATTGGTCATGTTCCAAGCCATATTAAATGACGTCCAACGATTTTTTTGACTTCCATTTTTGCCCGATAAAAAGTAAGAAATTACCCAATGAACTATGGGCTATGTCGCAATGAATGATGCTAAGCTGCTGATGGTGTACCAAGCTTCAAGCGTTGGCGCAGCCCTGTCACAATATGCGCAATCGAGCATCTTGAAGCAGTCGGCAGCTATGCTACATTAAAGGTGTTCTTGACTTCTACCCCCTGACTCCTGTAGTTGTAAAGGCGACGACATAAAACTCAAAAGAAGCTTACTTCCCCAGTAAGCTTCTTTTTTTTGTAAGTCTTATCTGCGGGCAATCTTGAACGTTTAATGCCACTCAAAACTGCTTATGTATGTCACTATACACGTCGCATTTTTTCGTAGCATTAAACGTCCAACCTTACCGCGCAGCTAAGCCTTACAACCTGTAGTATCAGCGGGCAATCTTGAACGTTTAATGCCACTCAAAACTGCTTATGTATGTCACTATACACGTCGCATTTTTTCGTAGCATTAAACGTCCAACCTTGCCGCGCAGCTAAGCCTTACAACCTGTAGTATCAGCGGGCAGTCTTGAGCGTTTAATGCCACTCAAAACTGCTTATGTATGTCACTATACACGTCGCATTTTTTCGTAGCATTAAACGTCCAACCTTGCCGCGCAGCTAAGCCTTACAACCTGTAGTATCAGCGGGTTATTTTGAATGATTAACACGTTGTTTGTCATCCCGGCCCCCGAGCCGGGATCCGTGTTTTATTAATGCAGTCATCATTTCACAATACGATTAAGTAAATGGACATTCCAGCAGCTGCGCATTGTGTCTCAAGTACGATGGGTTTATAATACCTGCGGTATTCAACGCCGTTACAAGGACCACTCAAATATGACTTACCACCGTGTTGCTTCTCGACTAGCGCTCATCTGTTTAACGTCTGTAGTTTTTTTGACCGGTTGTGCTAAGTATCCGAAGACAGATTCTTACGATACTGCTGCAGGTAATTTTCAAAATACCAAAGCCTGTAAATCCAATGAATTCTTACAACGCTATGGTTGCTCGTTAGATCGCGTGGAGCAGGCAGCTGAAAGTAATGATCCTGATGCTATGTATGCGTTAGGTTACATGTATTATTATGGTGTTGGCACGGTAAGAGATACCGATACAGCGATTGTATGGATTAGTCGTGCTGCTGGTCAAAACCAGCCTCTGGCGATTAAAGCGATGAATATTATTCGCAAAAAACAATTCTCGCATCAAGGTCAAACCAAGATGGCAGCGAGATCGACGAAGGGAACGATCCCAAACACGGATCCACATCAAGCTCGAACCAAACAACCGTATGTGCAACAATTCACCAAGGCCAAGCCTGCGCCTAAAACACCCGCGGTGCATGTGGCTAAAGCGCCGTTACCTGCAACAAATCTTCACGCGGTAACGCCGGCGGTTAAGCCTGTGGTGAAAGCATCTGTTGCTAAAGAGACGGTAGCGAATGCTAATGCATCGAGCAATTGGGCTGGTGCCAGTGCGCCAGCGAATGGTGTGATTGCCAGTCATACGGCTGGAAGCACGGCTGATAATGAACAAAAGCATTACACGTTACAAATCATGGCGGCGCACGATTTAAGCGTGGTGAAGCAGTTCCTGTCTAATCATCATTTAGGGCAACAGGCCAGCTACTATCATACATATTTCCAAAACAAAAATTGGTATGTGCTTATTTATGGAGACTATCCCAGCGTTAAACAGGCAAAACATGCCATGAACACGCTGCCAAAAAATGTTCAGCGCATGCACCCTTGGGTAAAATCGTATCGTACGGTGCAAAAGGAGATACTGCAAAAGCGGGTTATTTAACTTCGTCATCTCGGGCTACGTATTGTCATCCCGGGCTACGTATTGTCATCCCGGGCTACGACCCGGGATCCAGAAAATATAATAACTGGATCACGCATCAAGTGCGGGATGACAGGAACAAGTGCGGGATGACAAAGCAAGGCTCGGGATAGCTGGAAAAAACTGTAAATTTTTGGTTGTTTAGGTATACTGTGCACCCTGTGTGCAAAGGAGGTTGTTAAATGGAAACACTGATGTGGGTTATCCTGTATGTTGCGTTGTGGATGATTTTAGCTTTTCAACGTGCAAAGCTTATTATTTGGACGATTGCTTTCGGCGTGTTACTGCTGGTGCAATCCTTTTTAGGTTCAGTAGGTGGTGGCGTTACCAGTTGGGTGATTTTTGCTGTCATTGCTATTGCGCTTAATGTTACTCCTCTGCGCAAATTGTGGTTAACTGGCCAAGGGCTGAAAGTATTTCGAAAGGTAATGCCGCCGATGTCGGTGACAGAAGCTGAAGCGTTAACCGCGGGTACTGTCGGTTGGGAAGGCGAGTGCTTTTCAGGTAAGCCAGATTGGAAAAAATTAAGAAAAATTCCTGCACCTCAGCTCACACAAGAAGAACAAGCTTTTCTTGATGGACCCGTTGAGAAACTGTGTTCGATGCTAGACGATTGGCAAATCACCCATGAATTAAATAACCTGCCTGACGATATTTGGCAATTTATTAAAGATAATGGTTTCTTCGGTATGATTATTCCGAAGGAGTTTGGTGGTCTAGAGTTTACCGCGCATGGTCATTCAGCCGTGATCAATAAATTAGCTGGGATTAGCGTTTCAGCGGCTACGATTATTTCTGTGCCCAATTCATTAGGACCTGGTGAATTGATTTTGCATTACGGTACAGAAGAACAAAAAAATCATTATTTACCTCGCTTAGCTAAAGGTAAAGAGATTCCTTGTTTTGCGCTGACTAGCCCAACAGCGGGTTCAGATGCCGCGGCTATGACGGACAGTGGTATCATTTGTAAGCGCAAAGTGGATGGCGAAGAAAAGCTCGGCATCTTAATGAACTGGAATAAACGCTATATTACTTTGTCGCCAGTTGCGACCATAGTTGGCGTTGCATTTAAATGTTACGACCCTGATCACTTAATTGGTGATACTGAAGAATTAGGGATTACTTGTGCATTGATACCGGTTAACACACCGGGTGTGGTGACAGGGCGTCGTCATTGCCCATTAAACTCAGCCTTTCCTAATGGTCCAACACAAGGGCATGATGTGTTTGTGTCATTTGATGCGATCATTGGTGGTAAAGACATGGTGGGTCATGGTTGGCGTATGTTAATGGAGTGCTTAGCGGCCGGTCGCGGTATTTCATTGCCGTCGATGGTGATGGGTGGTGCACGCATGGGTGCATTGGCCAGTGGTGTGTATTCACATGTGCGTCGTCAATTTAATACAGCGATTGCGAATTTTGAAGGCGTTGAAGAAGTACTGACTCGAATCGCGGGTCGTTCTTATATAATGGATGCGGTGCGTTGTCTTACACTGTCTTATTTAGATATCGGCGAGAAACCAGCGGTAGCTTCAGCGATTGGTAAATACCATGTGACTGAACTGGCACGTAAAGTGGTACTGGATACCATGGATGTACATGGTGGTAAGGCGATTTGTTTAGGGCCGAATAATTACATTGGTCGTGGTTACCAAGAATCCCCGGTGAGTATTACTGTTGAAGGCGCGAATATATTGACGCGCTCAATGATTATCTTTGGTCAAGGTGCGGTACGTTGTCATCCTTATATGTTGGAGTTAATGCAATCAGCGCGAGCCGAAGACAAAGTGCAAGGTTTAAAGCGTTTTGATAAAGCGTTAATGGGGCATTTAGGCTATATGCTAAGTAATTGGACGCGTTGTTTTATGCTGTCTATTACTGACGGTGTTTTTGTCCGTGGCTCAGGTTATACCCGACGCTACACTCGTTTGTTAACGCGTTACTCAGCTGCATTTTCACATGTCGCCGATATTTGCATGATGACTTTAGGTGGTGATTTAAAACGTAAAGAAAAACTGTCTGGTCGTTTAGGTGATTGCTTAAGTTACTTGTATATGGGTTCAGCGGTTATTAAATATTACGAAGATGGTGGCAGCAGTAAAGATGAGTTACCTGCGCTGCAATGGGCAATGCAAATGATTATTGCTGATTTGCAAGACGCATTAGACGGAATTTTACGTAATATGCCCAATCGCCTCTTAGCTTGGTATTTACGTTGCTGGGTGTTCCCGTTTGGGCAGTTAGATCGCACACCAAACGATAAAGCAGGGCATCGTTTAGCGAAGTTGTTAACCCAGCCGTCAGTGCTGCGTGAACGTTTGGCTAAAGGGGCTTATTTAACGCCGACAGATAATAATTTGGTGGGACAGATGTGTCACCACTTTAAAGATTTTCTTGAGGTAGAAAGTTTGGAAACTAAATTAGCCAAAGCGCATAAGAAAGGCAAAATCAAAGGTTATAGCTACGAAGCATTGGTTGAGTCTGCATTGGATGAGGCAGTACTCACGAAATTTGAAGCAGAACGTTTACTAGCGGTGAATGAGTTACGTACTCACGTCAATGCCGTTGACGATTTTGATCCGAGTGTGCTCGCTAATCCACAAAGTAAACCATCCAAAGTGAAAGCAGCGTCTAATGACGATAAACAACCTAAAGTCGTAGACGGGTAAAGGGGAGTATTTTGGATAAGAAATGGTTTGGGCATTATCCGCCAGGGGTGCCGCATACATTAGCGGAATATAAAGATCAATATTCGACCTTGGTTGAAATGCTTGAACACAGCTTTGAAAAATTTGCTGAGTGCACTGCGGTTAGCAATATGGGACACAGTTATACCTATGCGGAACTGGGTCGTCTTAGTCAACATGTAGCGTCTTATTTGCAACACACCTTAAAGCTGGAGCGTGGTTCGCGGGTAGCGATTATGTTGCCTAATGTGCTGCAGTTTCCGGTGATGTTAGTTGGTGTTTTGCGTGCGGGCATGACGGTGGTTAATGTTAATCCGTTATATACGTCACGAGAATTAGTGCATCAATTAAACGATTCTGGTTCAGATACCATTATTGTGTTGGCGAATTTTGCTAATGTCTTACAAGATGCTTTACCTAAAACCAAAGTTAAACACGTTATTGTTACTGAACTGGGTGATATGTTGGGTGGCTTTAAAGGGCCCATGGTTAACTTTGTGGTAAAACACATTAAACGTATGGTGCCGAGTTGGACAATTTCACAAGCGATTACGTTTGATGAAATGCTGCACTTAGGCAGTCAAAAACCGTTTGAATACGTTGATGTCAAAGCAGAAGACGTTGCTTTTTTACAATACACCGGCGGCACAACAGGGGTGTCGAAAGGCGCAGTATTACTGCATAGCAATATGATTGCTAACGTCATGCAAATTGTGGCATGGGTGGAACCCGTTGGTGTAGAAAAAGGCACAGGCTCAGTAATCGGTGCATTGCCGCTTTACCATATTTTTTCACTCACCGTCTGTTGCTTTTGCTTCTTCTCCTACGGTTCTGAATGTATTTTAGTAACCAACCCGCGTGATATGGGTTCATTTGTTCGCATACTTCGTAAATCTACATTTAATTTCTTCGTTGGTTTGAATACGTTATTTAATCATTTAGCTAAACATAAAAAAATTCATAAAGTTGATTTCTCTCATTTGCAGCTCACTGTGTCAGGCGGTATGGCTTTACAAAGCAGTGTTGCCACGCAATGGCATGAGCTGACGGGTTTGCCGATAGTGGAAGGTTTTGGTTTGACGGAAGCCAGCCCCGTAGTGACCATTAATCCAGTTAATATCGAAAAATTTAATGGCAGTGTTGGTGTGCCTATCCCATCGACCGATGTCCGTATCATTGATGCCGAAGGTAATGAATTATCCGTTGGTAAAAAAGGTGAACTCTGCGTTAAAGGCCCACAAGTAATGGCAGGCTACTGGCAGCGTCAAGAAGCCACCGACAAAGTGCTTGATAAAGACGGCTGGTTGCACACCGGTGATATTGCTCGCATGGACGAAGAAGGCTTCTTTTATTTAGTAGACCGACAAAAAGACATGATTGTCGTATCAGGTTTTAATGTCTACCCCAATGAAATCGAAGAAGTGATTTCAACCATGCCAGGTATAAAAGAAGTCGCAGTAATCGGTGTGCCAAGTGAACGTACCGGTGAAGCGGTTAAAGCCTTTATCGTTAAAGATAAATCACCTGTCACGGAAGAGGAAGTGGTTGCGTATTGCCGTGAACGCTTAACCGGTTATAAAATTCCAAAGCAAATTGAGTTTCGGTTTGATTTGCCGAAATCAAACGTCGGAAAGATATTGCGCCGTGAATTACGCGACGAAGCGCTCGCCGCTTGAGCGGCTGCTTTGTCTGTCAGGCGGCGTTAAAACATGCCTCAAAATCCTCAGGTATTCACTATACATTGCGGTTTTTCGTTATGTTTTGCCTTGCCTGACAAGACAAATCAGCTCGCTCAAGTAGTCGGCTGGATTGATGTCAGGCGGCGTTAAAACATGCCTCAAAATCCTCAGGTATTCACTATACATTGCGGTTTTTCGTTAGGTATTCACTATACATTGCGATTTTTCGAGATGTTTAGCTACCAACCGAGTTTTGCCAGGAATGGTTCCATCATCTCTGTTAGTGTGTCGCTAGTTTGGTCTACTTTGACGTATTCAGCCATGGATTCCGCCAAGACGGCTGCTGTGTCAATACAGGGTATGCCAGTATTTCTGTAAGTGAGTTCTATGGGTATTTCGGTACAGCCGAGGATCAATGCTTCAACACCTTCAATGTCGTGCATGTGTTTTGCTGCTTGCAGAAAATATTGCTTGGCACGTCGTGTAAACCCCGATTTTTCCGCGTTAATACCAGCTTGGACTAAGCGCTGGATACGTGTCGGTGGAATGATCAGTGTGATTTTGTAGAGCTTGAAAAACTCAGGATCATACAGTTTTGTATTAACAGTTCGTGTTGTGGCCAATAGGCCAATGCGCTTGCCAGAATAGTGTGCTGCGCAATGACGGCATACTTCATCAATGAGGTTGGTAAAGCGAAGTGTACTGTAGTCCTGTACGGTGTTGATGTGTTTGTGAAAGGTGTTGCATGGAGCACAAAAACGATCAATGTCACGACGCTTGCAAAACGCTTCAATCTCACGGCGCCATGCCATCGGGCCGTAAGGCCTAAATAGACCTTTGAAGGCTTGTTTTCTTGAGTGTGGATACCATGCATTGGAAAGACAGCTGATTTTTATGCCAACTCTTGGTAAGAGCTGTACCAGTTTCATAAGAAAGTCAGCGCCTGCTAACGGCCCCATGCCAGCCAGTATACCAAGGTGGGTGGTATGTTTTTTTCGCTTGTCGGGACTAGCTGGTTTAGTAGGAATAGCCACTGCAATGCTGAAATCAATAAATGGGTCATGTCCTTGAGAGTCGATTTGAAGCGCAGTAGCTGGTAGGCCGGCTCGGGTAAAGGCAAGTTTGAACAAGGAATCGGCATCGAGTGTGGTTGTGTTGGATGTGTCACATTTGGTTTCTTTGCTGGCATCACTTATTGTGACGTTTAAGCACACATCAACGCGTTTGATCAATGCGTTTGAGTCGGTGGCGCAGGGTTCATTGGTTAGGCTTAACTCGGTAATGGGGCGATGCGATTCATCTGGAAAAATCTGTGCCATTAATTTTTCCCATTTCTGGTAAAAAGCGGCGCCGGTATCTATCGTGCTAATAATGCCTATATGTATAGGTTTGCTGAGTAATCGATAGCTGGCTTTATAGGTTCTCTCTGCTCTCACTGCTATGCCTTGGCGTAGTTATGAAAATTTTATAGCCGGAAAAAGGGGTTGGCGCCAGCTTCAAGATCAACGTTGTTATCTGCTGCTCTATCCGGTTGTGCGCAATAGTGATAGCTGCCACAAGCTGCAACAATGGCTATAGAAAAAACAGCGAATAGCAAGGCCGCTTTGGTTAGAGTTGATAGTGAGTTGCTGTGAGGGTTGGGTAGTACTATAGCGGGTAATATCGTAGCCAGTAAGTTATTTCCACTGTCTGTAGTTGTATTATGTAGCATGGTGTTATATCTCCCACAATATAAGTTGTATTTATGCGGGCACTATACCTTTTGCTGATAAAAAATCAAGCAAGGGAATGGGTTGTTACCAGTAATCATACCAAGAAAGCTGCGGCAATGTACTTTTGCAGTGTTGCAGCTGATTTTTATAGGTGGCGCTATTATGCTGTACCTGCCACGCAATGTTCTTTAACCATAATTTGCGATCATAATTATGTTCAATAAAGCCGCGCACACCTTCGTGGTAGGCGAGATATAAATCATAAGCATCATTGCTGGGAATGCCGGCTTTGTTACGTGCCATATGGGCAAACCAACCAATAAAATCTGTCGCGCTGGCAAATGAGCTGCGATTAACAAAATATTGGTGGGTGTTTTTAGCGTATAAATCCCAGGTGGAATCGATCGCTTGGGTATAACCGCTAGCGGACGTGATATGTGTCCACGGCAAGGGTATGCCGAGTAACTTACGATGCGGTGTTAATGCCAACGCTTTAAAGTGTGATTCCTCACGAATGATGGCGAGCTCAACAGCCATTGGCACATGCCATTTTTTTTGTGCCTTTAACATATCCGCATACCAGCGTGGATATTGCTGGAAGATCAAGCACGCATTCTTCATGTTTTTTGGCGGTTGATTGGTATGCGGGATTAAGCTGATTAGCCATAATACACCAACAACAGATAATAGGATTAAGCAATAACGTTTAATCGTTGCCATTAGATTTAGCGCTCCAATTCCTTGAGATTGACATAGCAGTTCAATGCTTCTGGGTTAGCCAGCGAGTCGGTATTCGTTACTTCTTCACCATGAATGATTTTTTTAACCGCTAGTTCAACCGCTTTACCACTAATGGTTCTTGGTATATCTGCTACCGCAATAATTTTCGCTGGCACATGATGCGGTGAGGCATTTTGCCGTATTGCGTCTTTTATTAGTGTGGTGAGTTCTTTGGTTAGCTCACAACCTTCACGCATAATTACAAATAAAATAATGCGTTCCGACCCGCGCCATGCTTGTCCAACAGCAATGCAGTCGAGCACTTGATCAAATTGGTCAACTTGCGTATATATTTCTGCGGTACCAATGCGTACACCACTGGGGTTTAACGTGGCATCGGATCGACCATAAATAATAACGCCGTCATGCTCAGTAATCTCAGCATAATCACCATGCGCCCATATATTATCGAAGCGATCAAAGTACGCCTTGTGATATCGCTCACCGTTGGCATCATTCCAAAAGTAAATCGGCATCGCCGGAAATGGCTTGGTGCAAACCAGTTCACCTTTTTGTTGCCTTATCGACTGACCTTGTTCGTTAAACACATCAACCGCAAGCCCTAATCCGCGGCATTGCAGTTCGCCACGATAGACTGGCAAGATGGGGCAGCCTAATGCAAAGCATGACACAATATCACTACCACCACTGATCGATGCGACTTGTACTGACGCGGGAAAGTGCTCATAGAGGTAATCAAAACTTTCAGGTAATAATGGTGAGCCGGTGCTTAAAATGGTGCGTAACGAATTCAGTCGATGACTGTCCTTCGGTGATAAATGGCGACGCGCAATCGCTTCAATATATTTTGCGCCAATGCCAAATACACTGATATCAAATTCATCGATTAAGTCTAGTAGCGCGAGTTTAGTTGGATGAAACGGTGAGCCATCAAACAATACCAGCGTGCAACCCAGCGCCAAACCGCTGACTAACCAATTCCACATCATCCAACCGCACGTGGTAAAGAAAAAGAAAGTGTCTTCACGCGTGATATCGGTATGCAGTTGCAATTCTTTTAAATGCTGCAATAACGTACCACCGACGGAGTGCACCATGCACTTCGGTTTACCCGTTGTGCCGGACGAATACATGATATACAGCGGATCATTAAATTTTACTGGTACAAATGCTGGTTTTTTATCCGGCGGTGTTAAGCAATCCGAAAATAATTGGCAGTTAGTTAAACCAGTAATAGCCGGCTTTTCATCTACATACGGAATAACAATTAATTCCTCCAGTGCCGGTAATTGCTGACGGATTTTTTTAACTTTCTCAAGATCATTAAATTTCTTGCGACCATAATAATGACCATCGACTGCAAATAATACTTTGGGATTAATCTGGCCAAAGCGATCAATCACTCCGTTTAAACCAAAGTCGGGTGAGCACGAGCTCCACACAGCGCCTAAATATGTAGTCGCCAGCATAGCAACGATTGCTTCAGGTGTGTTGGCAACGAATCCCGCGACACGATCACCAGCAACCACACCGAGTGACTGCAAGTGTGCCGCTAATGCTATGACTTGTTGGTTAAGCTCGGCATACGTTAATGAGCGCCGCTCGCCAATCTCATTGGCAAATTGTATGGCGACTCTATCATCATTAAATCGCAATAAATGTTGCGCAAAATTTAATGTGGCACCCGGGAACCATTCTGCTCCTGGCATCTTATTGGGGTTCTGCAAAATAGTGCTAGCAGCTTGGTCAAATTTTACATCGCAAAATGTAACTAATGCATTCCAGAATAGGTCGCTATGGTCTACTGACCATTGGTACAGCTGGTGGTAATCGCCGAGTTGTAAATCAAATGACTGATTAACGAATTGAGTAAATTTTGCCATCTGGCTGTTTTGTGATTCTTCTGCTGTAGGTTGCCATAATGGCTTGGTCATTTTTTTTCCTTTGCTGTGTTGTCTTGACCTGGGGTCCAGAGATTATACTACGATAGCGCAAACATCAAAATCTTAAGAGAACCTTAAGACAGAAATTTCAGCTAGGCAAGTGACTTAGCGTCGATAGAATATTTCGGGAGACTTTGAGGGGAGAAAACAATGTCACGCATGCCTACACCAGATCCATTGAGCCAACCACTATTGGGTGATTATCACTTAGCAACACCACCAGCACTTTCAGTTACCGGTGCTCCACCGTTACCGCAATCACCATCAGTACAAGATTATGACAATTTATCTGAGCAGCGCGCTCGTTGTCAACGATTGCAAGCACGCTATCGCGCATTACTCGAAGGATTGAATGATAGATTTCTTAAGCGGCACGCTGCAGCGGCGGATGCTGCAAATTCAGGTTCACAGTTTTTTTTGAAATTGCGTGAGATTGATAATATCGAAGATTACGCACACCTTTTGAATGATCAAAAGTTGCGTGGCAATCCCAAGGCATTATTGAAAAAATTAGTTAAGCAAATTACTTTAGATCTTAGCAATGTCCAGAAAGAACTGAAGCGTTTAGAAGAACCTTTTCGAGCTGCCGAATTGGTTTTTCAAACGGCGCGTGCTGAAGAATTAATAACAGCTGATGAAACTGACCTAGAGGCGTTAAAGGAATTTATGCGCAGCCGTGCGGGGCAGCGTGCCCTAGCTGCTGATCCAGGTCTATTGGAAAGAATTCAGGCTTTGCCAGCAGTGGCTGACGTGATGGCGCGTGATAGGGTAAGTAAGCATTACGAGATGCGTGAGCAACAAAGGCGTGATTACCCTCAACGCTTATTTGAAGAGCAAGGAGTAACTTTGGTTGATCAGTGGAATCAAGCAAAGATTTTTTCCATGCTTGCCGCTTCTGTGGCTGTATTGGGTAGCTATATTGCGGCCTTCGCTATTAAGCGTGATGACCCTGAAGATACAAATACCACTATTTTAGCCAGTGTGTTGGCTGTGGTGTCGTTGGCAGGGTTTATGTGGGGAGCAAAAAATCAGTTTAGTTCGGCCAGTCGCAATGCTGAAGCTATTTTGAATTGGCCTGATCTTGTTTTAGGTAGGCAGTCTGGTTACATTAATACAAAAATATTACCAGACAGTAATAATGCAAAACCGGTAAGGCAGCATAGCCAACCGTTATCTTCATCTGATGTGTCTATGTCTGCAAGTTCATTTGTGCGTATGCAAAATAATGCGCGTATGTTTGGCTTGTTAGCGCTGGCAATGGCTGGGCTAAGTGCCTATATCGCTATTACGGTGAAGCGTGATGACCCTGAAGATATTAATGCCACGGTTTTAGCAGGCTTGTTAGGGCTGATCTCATTTGTTGGTTTTTCGTGGGGGGCAAAGCATCAAAATAAGGAAGCAGTAGAGAATGCAGCCATGGTGATGGATCGTCCTGGTGGCTTGGCTGAATCTTTGCCTGCCGCAGGCGATGATGTTGAGGCCGGAATGTCACGTGCAGTTAGTCAGCGTGCCTATATTACACAAGATAATTTTAGCTGGATTGAGCGCGCAGCCACAAGGTCTCGAAAAGTCACGACTGGACTTAAGTCAGGTGTCTTAGGTGGTGTGGTGATGATGAGTATTTGCGCCGGTTCTGATTGGCTGACTAAAGGCGAAACGCGAGTGGGGCCAGTGGCTCAAGGCATTATGGTTGGGGCATTTTTGTTTACGGCAATATTAGTGCCATGGTCTTTGCAGCGTTGGCAGCGATTGCCGGACCCCTTTGGTGCTTCGGTATGTCAGTCGCCTACTCCTGATGCTGATACTGCAGTTACTGGTGAGCGTAAGGAGGCTCATGCGGAGTTGATGTATCGTGGTCAGCCAGTCAGCGCAGCTGAACAGCGTGGCATTGAATTAGGGCTCTTTGTACGTATTCCTGGTGGGGATGAAGCGAAGGCTGGTCTTGCGATGACAGCACAAGGTGAGGCTGAAGTAGCAGATCTTAAGGCGCGAATAGCTGCCGCCAAGGCGGCTGAGCAAGCGGCTGAAGAGCACGGTGCGGCGGGCGTGCCAGCTGCAGCATCACCATCATCACGGATGTAAGCTTGATAAATGCGAGGGCTTGGTATACTCTTAGCCCTCTTTTTTAGGCACGTAGCTCAGCGGTAGAGCACCACCTTGACATGGTGGGGGTCGTTGGTTCGAACCCAATCGTGCCTACCACCACTTCGTCCCTGGTCGGGACTCACTGGTTCCCTTATATGATACGCACGCAAAGACAAGTAATTGCGTGCTATTAAGGGGGAGCGAACACACGCTCCTTCCACCACTTCGCCCCTGATCGGGGCTCACTGGTTCCTTGATATGACACGCTCGCCAAGACAAGTAATGGCTCGCTGTTAAGGGGAGCGAACGCACGCTCCCCTTAAAAACCCCACGCGAAAGGAATGCTGCTTATTGTTGTTGTTGTTGTTGTGAGGAGTGTGTGACGAAGCAAAATTCTTAATTAAACTGCTGAGCTCATTCGTATATAAAGAGCGAAAACCCATGCGAAAGGTTACACACTCACAAACTCTTTAACTAAGCGCGCGACTTTGGGCTGGTCGTAAGGCAACATATGACCGCCATCTAAAACCTTTACGCGTGCTAGCTTTAGGTCTGACTTAATGTAGCCTAAAACTGTTTTAGCTTTATCGGTATCCTTCCATTGTACGGTTTTAGATTGCATGTATCTTTTTTTACCTGGCCACTGCAATTGTTGAATCATAGCGTCAATACCAAGAAAATTTGAATCGGTGGCGTCCAGTAGTCCAGACATAATGACTATTTGAACGTTTTGTGCAAGCAATTTATTGTAGAGATAGCTGATGGAGTCTTGTTCACCCACCCTGAAATTATTGCCAATAGTGTTTGAAAATAAAACATAAGGACTGTGTGGTTTCATATGTAAGGCAGTTTGAACATTAGCTTTGCTGAGATAGTTGGAAAGTGTGGAGTAGTCGGGTGCGGGATGCATGATGTTAGGCAAATATAAACCGGACATGTTTTTTATGGTTGACATGATTTTTGCACATGCCTTATTTGCTTCTACTGTGCTGGGAGTATGTTGCTGTATAAGTTGCTTGCAGCGATCATATATTTTATCAACGACCTTTTTTTGATTGGCGCTAATCATGCCGTGTGTGTAAGCGTATTGGCTATCGTAAGATTGCTGCAGTGACGGGCTAACCCAAATATCATTCACCATGATGCCACCTAACTTAATGTCGGTTTGCTTTTCATGGCTAAGTATTTCTTTGGCAATAAATGCAATGTACATGCCTGCGTAAGATTCACCCATTAGGTAAACTTTATGCCGCTTTAAAAAAGGATGCTGTGTGTAAATATGTTGTAATGCATTAAAAAATTGTTTGCTGGATTGCGTATTATTGTGTGGAATAAGATTTTTGTTATGTGGCTTAACGGTGGATGCGCCAACACTGAGTGGTTGTTCAATAACCATATAATTAGCAAATCGTGTCCATGAATAGGGGTCGCTGACCAAGTTGCCAGTTTGGTTAAATTTGTAGGGGCCTGTTTCCATAAAAGGGCCATACATATTGCTGGCGCCCGGGCCACCATTAAACCAAATAATAAGGGGTTTGCTGGTGAAGTCTTGGTCTGAGGTGATTAACCAGTAATAGAGCGAAGGTGAATTAGGACAGTCTTTTTTTGCGCAAGTGCTTTTTGTGATTGAAACATAGCCGCCAAATTGAGGGCTAGTCACTAGCCCATATTGCGGTAGGCTGGTGATTTTTGCAGCAAACACATGGGCAGAGAGTAGAACGAATAATAAGCAAGCTGATAGTGAGCGCCACATGGCCAAATCCTTTTAATTCACGTAAGGACGGTAGTGTAGCTTAAATTTTGCCGTTAATAAATTGATTGACCAAGCGACCCACTTTAGGCTGATTAAGAATTAAACCACCTAATTTAATATTAGGGTTATTAGCACGCTGCATTTTTATGGAGATATAAGGCAGCATGGTCCCTGCATACGACTCACCAGCTAAATAGATTTTGTGTTTCTCTAAAAAAGGATGCCGCTTTACTATGTTTTGCAGGGCATTATAAAATTGCCTGCTGGATTGATTGTTACTGCTCGGCAACGCAAAGTTATCAGCTACTGATGCGCCAATGCCTATGGGTTGCTCGACAAGCATGTAGTTGGCGAATTCAGTCCAGGTATTATTGTTGTAGGTGATTTTTCCGGCGCGATTAAATGTGTAGGGGCCCGTTTCCATAAATGGGCCATACATGCTGCTGGAGCCAGGGCCGCCATTAAACCATATGATGAGAGGTTTGTTTTTATAATCGCTGGTGGCGATTAACCAATAATACAAGCTGGGCGCATTAGGGCATTTTTTTGTTGGCAGTTTTGTGCGGTAGAGGCGTAGCCTGCATACTGTTGAGAATTGGCAGTGCCAATATCAGGCAGATCGATAACCTTATCGGAAAATTTTGCGATGCTTGCCGCCTGTAGATTGAGCGAAAAAAGAACAGAAAGTGCAAAGAGAATGATAATACGCTGCATATTTAATTCCTTTTAAATGTGCCAACCACAATAGTGTAGCAGGTCCTGATTAGTGTACAATGCCGTTCTTGTTGTGGGCATAAAAGCTGACCATTATCGAGTGTAGTCGATTTTGGTCTTGACTATTTTCGAGTGTAGAGAAACTGTTAAATGACTAAATCGCTAGACCTTGCTGATATCAGCAAAAAAATACAAAAGACCGGCTTTCAGTCGCGTGAATCACAATTGGCGATGATTGAATCGATTTATGATGCCTTGAAAAATAAAAAAATCATTGGCATTGAGGCGCCCACCGGTACCGGTAAAACCTTGGCGTATACCATTGGTAGCTTTTTGGCGAAAGCGTCCGATCAGACCGTTATTATCAGTACGGCCACCATTGCGCTGCAAGAGCAGCTGGTCAATAAAGATTTGCCGATTGTAGAGAAGGTGCTTGGCAAGAAAATTAAATTGGCTTTGGCTAAAGGGCGCAGAAGGTATGTGTGTCATGCGCGTGTATATGATCCGATGTGGCAAGATGACTTGTTATCGGAAACCACGACTGAACAGTTGCTGCAGGTTGAGTTGGAACAAAAAAATTGGAACGGCGATCGTGATGAATTAAAGATTCATGTCGATGATCAACAATGGCGACAAGTCAGTACCGATGCCGATGGTTGTGCCGGCAAGCTTTGTGCATATTACGAAGACTGTGCATTTGTAAAGGCCCGCAAAAGGGTTTACGTAGCCGATGTTGTGGTGGTTAATCACAGCTTACTGCTATCAGATATGAGCATGGGCGGTGGCGCTATATTGCCGGAGCCGGATGAATCAATCTATGTCATTGATGAGTGTCATCATTTGCCGGGGAAATCAGCTGACCACTTTTCAGCGAGTGCCAGTGTGATGGGGGTGACTGATTGGTCAAAAGCATTGAGCAAAGTGTTGGTGCAAGCACGTGGCTTAAAACTAGTAACTGACGATAAGCAAAAGCAAATATTAGATTTAACCGATGATTTAAAAGACGTAGCGACACAAGTACGCGATTACTTATCATTAAACACCAATCAATTTGATGATGGGGTATGGCGGATTACTGATTTGCCTGATGAGATTCTTTTGTTAGGTAAAGAGATTGCACGCATCGCCGATGTGCTGGTGACTTATGGTAATGAAATTACCGATGCTATTTTTCCCAAAGGCAGCGAACCGATGGCTGAAAAAGATAAAGATGAGCGCGGCCGTGTATTAGCTGGTTTGGGTTTTGCTATCAGTCGCGCAACCAATCAGTGCCAAACATGGCGCATGTTTTGCCATCAGCGCCAAGGTAAAGAGGCCCCAGTAGCTAAATGGTTTGAGCAGCGTGATAATGCGTTTATTGTGCATGCCGCGCCGATTTACGTCGGTGATGTATTAAAAAAACAACTATGGGATAAGTTTGTTAATGGTGCGGTATTGTGTTCAGCGACCATGAGTGCATTAGGTAGCTTTGATTACTTTTGTCGTAAGACAGGGTTAAAGGGTAACGAAGATTATATAAAACAAAGTATCCCCTCGATGTTTGATTTTCAAAAATCATTATTGTATGTGCCCAAAATGACGCATGAGCCATCAGGGTTTAATCAACAAAAACACCTGGATGAAACGTTACAGTTATTACCTGAATTAATTGATGACAAAGCAGGAACCTTGGTGTTATTTACCAGTCGTCGTGCAATGGAGCAAACTTATGAGCAATTACCTAAGGCGATACGCAGCGATGTATTGATGCAAAAGTCGCAAAATAAATCGCAGCTAATTGAAAAGCATAAAAAACGCATACGCAGTTGGAAGCGGTCTATATTGTTTGGTTTGGTTTCATTTGGTGAGGGTCTAGACCTACCGGCGGATTTCTGTCGTCATGTGATTATTCATAAGCTGCCATTTAGTGTACCCAATACGCCTATTGAGCAAACACGCAGTGATTGGTTGAAAGCGAATAAGCTGAATTCATTTATGATGGCCACATTGCCACAAGCATCGATTCAGTTAACTCAGTTTGTTGGTCGTTTGATCCGACAAGAAGATGATTATGGTGTGGTGACTATTTTAGATAAGCGTCTTTACAGTAAACAATATGGCGCGTTGTTATTAAAAAACCTGCCGGATTTTCAGCGCTTAATTGATGTCGATTTGGCAGATTTTAAGCAAAAGAAACAAGCACTGCAGGCGGTTGAGGTGTAATACTATCTTTGCAAAATGCTCAGCAAAGTATTAAAGTACGCCTTTTATGTGACTGTGATGATTAGGTTGGAGGCTGCTGTGAATAAATTATTGATTGTACTTTTGGGCTTTTTGACGTTTAACGGCGTTATAGCGCAATCATTTGATCCTTATTTGTCTCGCGCCAGTTCTGTTTATAATCAAAAGCTTAGTCAACCTGATGCGTTGCGTCAGTGGGTGGCGGATTTGCCCAAAGGCGGAGACCTGCATAATCATTTTACCGGTGCTATTTATCGCGACCAGTTGCTTCAAATAGCAGACAGTGACACTAAGCACACCAACTATTGTGCAAATATGTCGAATGATAAAGTGACTATCGATGATAATTGTATTAACGATCATGGCGAGTGGCTGCAAAAAATTCAGCCAGGCAGTGATAATTACCAGCAGTTAATTGACGCTTGGACCATGCAAGATTTTCATTATCAAGCGCCTGGGTTTGGTGAGTCACATTTTTTTGCCACCTTTGGTGAGGTAGGGGCACTGACCCATGACACGGATTATTATCCACAACTATTAGCCAATCTGATGCAGCAAGCCGCCAATGAGCACTTAAATTATTTAGAGTTCATGGTAGCGATGGACTCATACGATAAGCCACACTCCGCCGCAACGATGGGTAAGCAGTATCTGAAATCATTTGATACACTGCAGTCAATTGACGCTTATCAAGTAAATAAAGCGGCTGACTTTTTGATCCAGAATGGTTTGTATGATCAAGTGGTATTACCACACATTATTAAGCCCACCCGCAAGATGGTGGCCGATGCTAAGCAGTTATTGCATTGTGATGGCGGTAAGCACCAAGCCGCTGCTTGTAATGTGGTTGTGCGTTTTCAATATCAATTAATTCGCGTAACATCACCAAGCCAAGTGTTTGCCAGCATGGTCGCAGGGATATTAGCTAATCATTATGCGCCGGATTTATATGTTACTGAAAACTTAGTGGCGCCTGAAAGTGCTGCGAAATCGAATCAATATTATCAGCTGCAGATGCAAATGCTGAAATACCTTAACCAATACGCCGAACAGCGTTTTGGTCATCGGTTGTTGCTCAGTGAGCATGCCGGTGAATTAACAGCGAACGATACGGTTAAAGCAAACTTGCATGATCATATTTATCAAGCGATAAATGTTGCCGGCGCTGATCGTATTGGTCATGGTGTAGATATTGGTTATGAGCTTAAATATTTTCCTGGTTTGTTAAAACAATTAGCCGATCAGCATAAGTTAATCGAAGTAAATCTAACCTCTAACCAAGATATCTTGGGTGTTTGTGATGGCAAAGATTTTTGCATTGATGCTAGCCCAAATGTAAAAGGCTATCATCACCCATTGATGATGTATGTCAATAACCATGTGCCTGTAGCTTTGTCGACTGATGATCAGGGTGTGAGTAATACCAGTTTAACTAATGAGTATTACATGGCGGTATCGCGTTATCCGCTAAGCTATCAACAAATCAAAAACATTGATCGCAACAGTCTTTATTACGCTTTTATCCAAGGTAAAAATTTATGGCAAGATGCGAATTACCAACAACTGGTTGATGCTTGTAGTGAGGATAATCCTTATACTGAACAACAGCCGTCAAGCAGTTGCCAAGGCTTTTTGGATCACAGCCCTAAAGCAGAGCTGCAATGGCGATTGGAGCAACAGTTCGCTGCGTTTGAGCGCAAGCAGTAGCTATAAGTTACTGATGCTACGCAGCGGGTGCGGTAAGGTTTGGGTGGGAGGTGTCGTCATCATCCGATTCGTCGCCTGATTCTTCGTCTGAAGAGCAATTAAATGAAATAAAAGGGGTTGCTGGTGAAGTTGGGGGGGGTGTACTTTCTCCAGGCAAAATGACAGGCGCAGGTGTGAATATGCTTATTGCTGGCGCTGCAGTTGCGGCCGATTTTTCTTCTTTTTCTTCTGCATCTGCTTTTTCTTCACCGGTTCTATCAGCAATGAATTGTTGAGTTGTCTCCCTGAGTTGATTGACGCTATCTATAAAATCATTTAGTAGGTTAGTAATGCTGAGACCCGTTGCAGCTAATAGTGTTGCTTCAAATTCACCATCACAGGTCATACGGAATTCCAGTAATTTCTCTACTTGATTAGATAAGTTGTCATACAAGCTGGCATGGGCAACTGGCAGTGGGGTGCTATTGTCATCCTGTCTATAGAAAGCTGATATCACGTTATGTATATCCATAATGTTTGACCGGCAGGCGACGAGGGTCAGTTGAAAGTAGTCTAATCGGTTGTCTCTGAATAAAGCTTGATTGTCTCTGTATATACGAGTTAAAGCGTTGTGGTCTCGTCTTGCGTTGTCGTATGCTTCTCTCATGTCTCTTTCAGCTCATAATTAATAGAAATATTATTATAGTCAAACAATATTAATGTATTCTTAAACTATTTCACTTATTTATACGTGAATAGCTGAGCCACTCTCCAGAATGCGTTGAGCGCTGGTTGAAACCTGTTATAATTGCTGGCTATTTTGCTTAAACAGATGGATATAAAGAAATTATGCCTAACGTAACGCTTGCCGATAACAGTGTTAAACAGTTCGATGAAGTGGTCACCTGCGCCGAAGTGGCAGCAGCAATTGGGCCGGGTCTGGCCAAAGCGGCAATTGCCGCTGAAGTCGATGGTCAGTTAGTGGATTTGAGCCATCAAATTACCGCTGACAGTCAATTACGTTTGATCACCACTAAAGATGACGAGAGCCAAGAGATTATTCGTCATTCAACGGCGCATTTATTGGCACAGGCAGTGAAGGAGTTATATCCCTCTTGTCAGATTACGATTGGCCCCGTGATTGACGATGGCTTCTATTACGATATCGCATTTGAACGCTCATTTACGCCAGAAGATCTTGATGTTATCGAAAAGAAAATGGCTGAATTGGCCAAACAAAATTTTGATATCACGCGTCGTGAATTAAGTCGTGATGAAGCAGTAAAATTATTTGAAAGCATGGGCGAACATTACAAAGTGCAAATCATTAAAGACTTGCCTGCTGATGAGGCCTTGTCCGTGTATCAGCAAGGTGACTTCGTTGATTTATGTCGCGGCCCGCATGTACCAAATACCCGCTTTTTACAGGCTTTTAAGCTGATGAAGCTAGCCGGTGCCTATTGGCGCGGCGACAGCAATAATGAAATGCTACAACGTATTTATGGCACCGCGTGGGCGGATAAAAAACAATTAAAAGCGTATTTGCATCGTTTAGCCGAAGCGGAAAAGCGCGACCATCGCAAATTGGCGACATCGATGGATTTATTCCACTTGCAACAAGAAGCGCCTGGTATGATCTTTTGGCATCCGAACGGTTGGACGTTGAATAGCACGCTGCGTGATTATGTGCGTCAAGTGCAAACCGATGCTGGTTACCAAGAGGTGAATACGCCGATGTTGGTCGATAACCACTTATGGGAGTTGTCAGGCCATACCTCAAAATTCGATGATGATATGTTTGTTACGCCATCAGAGAACCGTGACTATATCGTCAAGCCGATGAACTGCCCGTGCCACGTGCAAATCTATAACCAAAAGCTGCGCAGTTACCGTGACCTGCCAATCCGTTATGCCGAATTTGGCTCTTGTCATCGTAATGAGCCATCAGGCACGCTGCATGGTCTGATGCGTCTGCGAGGCTTTGTGCAAGATGATGCGCATATCTTCTGTACTGAAGATCAAATTCATGCCGAGACGACCGCTTTTATTGATCAAATTTATAATGTATATCAATCGCTTGGCTTTGATTCGGTGATTGTTAAGCTATCGACTCGTCCTGAGAAACGTGTAGGCTCAGAAGAGCAGTGGGATAAATCAGAAGGCATTTTAGCGCAGATCTTAAATGATGCCGGTCTCGATTGGGACTATAACCCCGGTGAAGGCGCGTTTTATGGTCCTAAGGTCGAGTTTTCGCTCAAAGATTGCCTAGGCCGCGTATGGCAATGCGGTACCATCCAAGTCGATCCATCGACACCCAGCCGATTGGGTGCCACCTATATCGCCGAGGATGGCTCAAAGCAGGTGCCTTATATGCTCCACCGGGCTATGTTGGGCTCATTGGAGCGCTTCTTGGGTATCTTGTTAGAAGAGCATGCTGGTAAATTACCGCTCTGGTTAGCACCAATCCAGTTAGTTATTATGAACATTTCGGACGCTCAAGCGGATTTTTGTGTTGAATTGGACAAAAAATTGAAAAAATATGGATTTAAAGTGCGATTAGACTTGAGAAATGAGAAGATCGGCTTTAAAATTCGCGAGCACACTTTAGCCAAAGTACCTTATCAGCTAATTATCGGCGATAAAGAAATTGCCGATGGTGTGTTTGCGTTACGAGCACAGGATGGCAGCCAGGTAGAAGGGCAATCATTTGAACAACTGGTTGACTATTTACAGGCTGAGATCGATCGTAAAAGCAAAGCGTAGCTGCTTAGTCATGGGCCAAAAGCCGGCAACATCACCGGTATGACTCTGCCGTTACAAGTATTTAATAAACAATGAGGATATAGGCCATCAGAAATTCGACAAAGAAAACTCGAGTTAATCAACAGATTCGAGTACCTGAGGTCCGGTTAATAGATGAAAATGGGGACCAGGTTGGCATTGTGAAGACTGTATCAGCTCTGAAAAGATCAGAAGATGCAGGTCTAGATTTAGTTGAAATATCACCTAATGCAGAGCCTCCTGTCTGCCGTATCATGGATTACGGAAAATTTCAGTTCCAAGCGAATAAGAAGCGAACTGAGCAACGTAAAAAACAAAAACAGACCCAGGTAAAAGAAATTAAATTCCGTCCAGCGACTGATATTGGCGATTACAATATCAAGCTACGGAAGATAAAAACTTTCTTAGAGCATGGTGATAAAGTCAAAGTGACGTTACGATTCCGCGGCCGCGAAATGCAGCATCGTGAATTGGGTATGGACATCTTACGTCGAGTGCAACGTGATTTGCACGACTTGGTTACCGTTGAACAACAACCCAAAGCCGAAGGACGGCAAATGGGAATGGTTCTTGCCCCTGTTAAGGCAGAAACTGTTGTTAAGAAAAAACCAGAGACGACAAATGAACAAACAATAGGTGGAGAGAAAGATGCCCAAGATGAAAAGTAACAGCGGCGCTGCAAAGCGTTTTAAAAGAACTGGTAGCGGTGCGTTAAAACGCCGTAAAGCTAACCGTAATCACATTTTGACGAAGAAAGGTCCAAAGCGTAAACGCCATTTGCGTGGCTTGAGCAGTCCTCATAAAAATGATGTTAAAGGCATCGAAAAGATGTTGGTTGATTAATTAATACTGTCATCCCGGACTTGATCCGGGAACCAGAAAGAATATAAAACAGAGGAGTGTAACAATGCCAAGAGTAAAACGCGGTGTAACAGCAAGAGCCCGCCATAAAAAAGTCATGAAGAAAGCCAAAGGTTATTACGGTGCACGTAGTCGTGTGTATCGCGTAGCTAAACAGGCCGTTATTAAAGCCGCACAATATGCGTATCGCGATCGTCGTCAACGCAAACGTCAATTCCGTTCTTTGTGGATTGTGCGTATCAATGCCGCTGCACGTGAGTGTGATATCAGCTACAGCCAATTGATTAACGGTTTAACCAAAGCCGGTATCGAAGTGGATCGTAAAAACTTAGCTGATTTAGCAATTCAAGATAAAGCAGCATTTGCAAAATTAGCAGAGATGGCTAAGTCTGCATTAGCCGCTTAGTTAGGCTTTATGTTAACCCGTCATTGGGTCGTTAAATGGCAATTGTATGGGTTAACTGCGGCTAAGTATGGGGGTATAGGTCACGCGCGCAGTTTTCGTGTTTGAGCACGAGACCTATACCCCTATGCTTAGCCACTTCCCAGACTATATTATTTGACGAATACAAATACGGATAGCACCATGCAAGACCAAGTCGATACACTTCTATCAGATGCCAAACAAGCCATCGTTGCCACCCAACAAATGGATGAGATTGAATCACTTCGTGTTCAATATCTAGGTAAGAAAGGCCAACTCACCGAATTACTGAAACAAGTAAGCTCATTGCCAGGCGAACAGCGTCCAGTCATGGGTAAAGCCGTGAATGTAGCCAAAAAAGAAATTCAACAGCTGCTTGATCAGCAGCAACAAAGATTGCAACAAGCCGAAAGCGCTGAGAAATTAAAGGCTGAAACCATCGATGTAACTTTGCCGGGACGACAGTCAGCCCGCGGAAGTTTTCATCCGGTGGCGCGAGTGCGCCAACGTGCCGAGCAATTATTACGAAGTGCAGGTTTTGAAGTATGCGAAGGTCCAGAAATTGAAGATGAAAAGCATAATTTTGAAGCACTCAATATTCCTGATACGCACCCGGCGCGTGCGATGGCTGATACGTTTTATTTAGAAAATGAGATGTTGTTGCGTACGCACACATCACCAGTGCAAATTCGTACGATGTTAGAGCAAAAGCCGCCACTAAAAATTATTGCGCCAGGTCGTGTGTTTCGTCGTGATTCAGATAATACCCATACACCGATGTTTCACCAACTAGAAGGTTTAGTGGTCGATGAACATTGCACGTTTGCTGAATTAAAAGGTTTATTAAAGCGCTTTATGTCAGCGTTTTTTGAAATGGAATTAGAGCTGCGCTTTCGTCCGTCTTATTTCCCATTTACCGAGCCTTCGGCAGAGGTCGATATCCAATGCACCAGTTGCATGGGCGATGGTTGCCGTGGTTGTGGTAACAGTGGTTGGTTGGAAGTGTTGGGTTGCGGTATGGTGCACCCCAATGTGTTAACTAATGTTGGTATCGATCCGAATAAATACAGCGGTTACGCCTTTGGAATGGGCTTAGATCGTTTAGCGATGCTGCGTTACAAGATTTCAGATTTACGACTGATGTTCGAAAATGATAGTCGTTTCTTACAACAGTTTTCATAAGGATCCCTAGCAATGAGAGTCAGCGAACAATGGTTGCAGCGGTGGGTTGAACCCAACCTAAGTACAGAACAATTATCCGATCGATTAACCATGTTAGGTTTAGAAGTGGATAAGGTTGAGCCGGTCAGTGGTGAGTTTAGCGGTGTGGTTGTCGCTTTAATAGCCAGTGCGGAAAAACATCCCGACGCCGATCGTTTAAATGTATGCAAAGTGGATACCGGTAATGGTGAATTAACCGATGTCGTTTGTGGTGGCAGCAATGTGCGTCAAGGGTTAAAAGTGGCGTTTGCACAAGTGGGTGCGGTATTGCCAGGCAACTTTAAAATCAAAAAAGCTAAACTGCGCGGTGTGCCTTCGCATGGCATGATTTGTTCTGAAAAAGAATTAGGTTTAGGTGATGGTGATGCCGGTTGCATTATGGAGTTACCTTCAGATGCGCCATTAGGTAAAACTGTGCATGATTATTTGGGTTTAGACGATAACGTATTCGATATTGAGTTGACGCCTAATCGCGGTGATTGTTTAAGCATTCGCGGTATCGCACGTGATGTCGCCGCTGATATGGATTTGCCATACAGTGAGCCCGAGGTGCAACTGCAATCAAACAGTATTGATGATCAAGTTCAAGTACACTTGGATGCACCTGAGCGTTGTTCGCATTATGTCGGTCGCGTGATTCGTGGTGTGAATAATGAAATTACTACGCCAATATGGATGCAGGAAGCTTTACGTCGTGCTGGCTTACGTTCGATTCACTTTTTAGTTGATGTGACTAACTTTGTGATGCTGGAATGGGGGCAACCCATGCATGCGTTTGACTTAACTAAGTTAAGCGGTGATATCCATGTGCGCATGGCGACTCAAGGTGAAAAGCTGACTTTATTGGATGAGCAAGAAGTGACCTTGGATACTGAGTCGTTAGTGATTGCTGATGAAAAGCAAGCGCTGGCATTAGCAGGTGTGATGGGGGGGCAGTCGAGTGCGGTGGATGCCACAACTAACGATATATTTTTAGAAAGTGCTTATTTTGCACCAGCACCATTAATGTTAACTGCGCGTCGCTTTGGTTTACAAACCGATTCATCGTATCGTTTTGAGCGCGGTGTAGATTATCAATTACAGACTAAAGCGATTGAACGTGCCAGTGAATTAATTGTGCAATTAGCCGGCGGTGAATTAGGTCCAGTGACGGAAGCTAGAGATGATGGTCATATACCAACTGCTGCTGTGGTTGAATTACAACGTGGCACCTTTGAGCGTTTGGTGGGCATTAGCCTAGAAGACGATCAGGTTGCTGCCATTCTGACCCGCTTGGGTATGCAGGTTGAGGCACATGATAATGGTTGGACTGTTACAGTGCCGAGCTATCGTTCGGATATCACCATGGAAGCTGATGTGGTTGAGGAGCTTACACGCATTTATGGTTACAACAATATTCCCAGTCATACCGGCAAGATGCCAGCTGAACTTAGCGAGATAGTTGAGACGCATAAGGGGCAGTATCAATGGCTAGAGGCGATGGTCGCTTTACATTATGACCAGGCGATGAACTATCCATTTATTTCAGAGCAAGCACAAATTTTGTTCGATGGTGATAAGCCGTTACATTTGTCCAACCCGATGGCCAGTGATATGGCAGTGATGCGTACCAGTTTGTTGCCAGGATTGATCAATAATGTAGAGCATAACCTTAAGCGCCAACAAGACACCGTGCGTTTGTTTGAATATGGTGCATGTTTCCAGCTGCAGGCTGATAAAACCGTTAAGCAAGATCAGCGATTAGCCGCTGTGATAGCGGGCCATGCTAATCCTTTGCAGTGGGGTAAAGACAAGCGCCAAGTTGATTTCTACGATATCAAAGGCGATGTTGAAACATTATTATCCAAGTGGGGTGTTGGTTTTGAGCGTGCAGAGCTGGAGTATTTGCACCCAGGTCGCTCAGTTAATGTAATGGTTGATGGTAAAGTGATAGGTTGCATTGGTCAGTTACATCCTGAGCTGCAAAAGCAGCATGGCCTCAAGACTGAGGTATATATTATGGAGCTAGTGGTGTCTGAATTGGCAGATACTAAGCTAGCTGAATTCAAATTAATCTCGAAATTTCCTGAAATGAAGCGTGATTTAGCCATTATTGTGCCTGACCATGTGGCTGCTAAAGAAATAGTTGAAACTATTCATGCGGTTGGTGGGGATATTTTAAAAAGTTGTGCTATTTTTGATATGTACAAAGGGGGCTCTGTTATTGAAGGTTCGAAAAGTGTTGCACTCGAACTGGTATTTCAGGATAGCGACCGCACATTGGTTGATGAGGACGTAAATTCTGTTATACATAATATAGTTAATGAGTTACAATCAATATTTAATGCACAATTGAGGGCGTAAATATGGCACTCACAAAGGCAGATCTATCAGAACATCTCTTTGAGGTGTTGGGGTTGAACAAGCGCGAAGCAAAGGAACTCGTCGAGTTATTCTTTGAGGAAGTGCGTTACTGTTTAGCACATGGCGAAGTAGTGAAATTATCAGGCTTTGGTAATTTTAATCTACGTGATAAATCGGAACGACCAGGACGGAATCCGAAGACCGGTGAGGATATTCCAATCACCGCGAGACGGGTAGTGACTTTCCGTGCTGGGCATAAATTGAAATCCAGGGTGGAAAGCAATGTCAAGCCAGAAGAGCAAACGGATTGAAGCTGAAAGCTGGACGATTCCGGATATTCCAGACAAAGTTTATTTCACTATCGGTGAAGTAGCTAAGTTATGTAACCTCAAACCGCATGTATTGCGTTATTGGGAGCAGGAATTTCCGCAACTCAGTCCAACCAAGCGTCGTGGCAATCGCCGTTATTACCAACGCAAAGATGTTGAATTGGTGTTTATGATTAAAACCTTGCTTTATCAGCAAGGTTTTACTATCGAAGGTGCACGTCAACAAATCACCGCGTTGCGTAAACAAACCGGCTCATCTAAAACGACTGGCACTGGACGTAAAGAAAAACTCAAAACAGCCGTGGCTGATCTTGAACGTTTATTAGGATCGCTGGAAGAAGTGTAAGTTCATTTCCTGCTTATGGTGAGGGTGGTGGAGTTTCATTCACTGAGGCAGATTCGACATCAGACACACTGTGAGCATCATCTTCAGGTACGTCAAAGTCGCAGCAAGCATAGCAATACAACGCTAAAGCAACAACACTGACTAATCCCGCGCCAGCAACTATTAAACCCATAAATGCCGCTTTATCGTCTTGGTCCATAATTATTGCCTCTCTTTAGTTGTATTACTTGTAAATTATCACTTATATACAATCCTATCTTATGCTGCTGATGGTGAAGGGGATGCAGGCGCTGTGCCAGCTTCGACATCAGTAACACTGTGAGCATCATCATTTTCAGGTATATCAAAGTAGCAGCAAGCATAACAACACATTGCTGTAATACCACCACAGATGAGTACACTGCCTGCAATCACTATAGCCATCAATTGCATTTTTGCTTCATGATCCATAATTATTACCTCTCTTTAGTTGTATTATTGATTGAGTTTTTAAGGGGTACGGCTAGAAGTGGGTTCTTCGTTAGCCGCATCAGTAATGCTGCCTGTACCGGTCTTTAAATCTCTAGGTCGTTGAGCCGCAATGACCTGACGAAAATCATCTCCATTCCTGGCTGTGGTCAACATTAATCCCCCAGCAGGATTTCTGACAGTTAATTGTAATGCTGGTGGTGCTGGTTGGCGTGTTGATGGCGGGCCGCCAGCTGGTTGAGCAAATAAGCCCACATCAGCGGGAATGGGCTGGACAGGGTTGTTATGGATAATAACTGGACCGTTGTCATCGTCAACATCGTAGCATTTTTGAAGAGCACGCGCACAGCAGAATACAAATGCTACTGTAGCTCCACAGCATGCTAATATCGTCAAAAAATCTCTGTCGTTCATTGGCTTCTCACTTATATTATTGCTTATATACTTTACTTTCTTAATATACTGTCACTTCAGATTAGCAGTGTTCTGTTAAGGGTAAATTAAAAAACCATGATTAAATCTGATGGCTCAAATGTGGAGTAGTTATAATTTAGCGTACCGAGGTGTGTCGCAACCAAAAGATACTGCCAGACAATAACCCACTGATACAAAACATAATAGCCATAGGGATAGGGCTGGGTGTATTGAGATGGCTAAGGACACTGGCAAAAATGGCTCCGCCGAGTAATTGGATGCAGGCATAAATGGCACCGGCATAACCAGCAATGTGGCCTACGCTTTCAAATGCTAAAGCAAAACCATTCATAAAGATAAGCGTTGAGCCGGTAATAAAAATAAAGGTCGGTATCAATACGACTACAATATTGACACCAAAGCATGCGACACCTGTGATAATCAGCAAGCCTGACAGTATCATCAAGCAGAGCCCTATGATAATCAGTTTATTCAGTGAGGTGCGCTTTAGTAGTTGTGCATTGAGTAAACCACCGAGCGCGGTTGCAATGCCAGACGACAGCATTAAATAACCGAATGCTACGGGGGTGATGCCAATGCCTTTAATAAAAATCATTGAGCCGGAGGTTAGCCACGAAAATAATCCGCCATAACTAAAAAAGTTAATGGCTGCAAAAGCCATAAATGAGCGGTTAGTGAGGATTTCTAGATAAGACTTGCCTATAAATTTTAGTTTTAATCGATGAGCGCCATGGTGCGTATTCGACTCTTTATAAGATTTGAAAACAACGAATAATACGATGAAAATCCAGCAGAATAATAAGATAAAGGTAGCGCGCCAACCTAAATATTGCTGCATATAGCCGCCTATAAATGGCGCGAGCATCATGGCGAGGATGACAAAATTCAATAAAAAAGAGCTCATGCGTGCGAGCTCTTTGCCAGAATAATTATCACGAAAGATTGAGCGCCATAGGGCGTTGCAGGCACCTAAACCACAGCCTTGAATAAATCGACCGAATTGCAGCAAACCAATCGATGGGCTGGTAATGCAAATGATGGTGCCAATACCGGCAATGATTAGCCCAGTGATGAGCGTATAGCGTCGGCCAATTCCCTCAGATAACGGACCATAAATTAAATTGGTGATTGCGACACCGAGCATAAAAAGTGCCATGGTTAATTGTGACTGGCCCAGTGTTGTTTTTAGGGTGTGCGCAATGGCTGGCAGCGAAGGGGTATAAATATCGTTTGATATTTGTGGTAGCGTTGCAACTAAAACAATGATGGCTAAGGTAATGAGGGTATTTTTGCTGGTCATGAGCTGTGTGCCTGATAAGTCAAAACTGTGTATTTACAGAAAGTTCATAAGTCTAACATTGTGCTGCACATTGCACAAAACCTTTTCGTTCATGATATTAATTATGTAAGTAACTGAATAATATGGAAAATAAAATGTATTAGTTGACATGTATCCCCTGGTCTGTATTATATAGGATCAAATAAAATAATGAAAAAGCACTGGGTTTGTGGGAGAGGCGATAGATGAGAGCAAGAGTAGCTGAGACAGCAATAGTAGCAAATATTACCGGTAATGCAGAAGCCACCATGAATACAGCCGCCTGTAAAAGTGTCGGCTTAGTATTGCTGGAGTTGCAACGGAAATACCATCCATCGCGGTGCAAGTGGCACGTTACGTTGTCATTTAGGTGTTCGAAATGATTTGGTGGGTGCTTTAGATGGGGTATTCCCCGGTGTCGCATTGATTCAAGATATTGATACGTTTTTATTGTCTCAAAAACAGTGGATAGATTTAACCGCAGGTGAGCAGCATTTAACACCGTATCAAATTAACCGCATATTATTGTCTGCTATTATCGTTGATCCGGATAAATGGACTGAAGATTTTTATGTGCGGTTGCAATATACCCATAATTTTATTAAGTCTTCTTTTGGCGTGGATCGAACGGTGAGGTCTGAACTATTAAGGCAGGATTCATATCCTGAAGTGTTGCTTGATCAAGTTCACGCCAGCATGGCTTTATATCAAGGGTCGCATGGTTTAGACGTTGAAGTAGTCAACGTCGATGATAATGCGTCACCTTTTATTATGCTACATATGCTAGAAACGCTTGATGACTATTTTGCTTATATGAAAGGTCTGGGTTTAGAGTCTAATCCAGGGTTATTGGATCAAGCAGTGATGCGTCATTTATTTTCTGACTTATCATTGCAAGGTAAAATAGATCAGCTAAAAAAAGCAATCGATAATGATAATCCGCTTTGGTTGGATACATTGCTGTCGTTTATGCCGGCCAGTGAATATGATCTAGCTGACTTGCATGGTGAGTTGCTTTGCTATGCACTTAGGAGGGGTAATTTAAATGTCGCCCAATCCATGCTAGCAAAAGATACGATTAATGTTAATTTTACATCAGATCACTTAGCACCTGCACTTTCGGTTGCTGCGCGTGATGGTTATATGCACATTGTTAGGTTACTGTTATCTAATGTCAGTATCGATGTAAATTCAGAAAATCCATTAAGAGGTTCTGCGCTTATATGTTCGTTAGAAAATGGAAATAGAGATATAGCGATGCTTTTACTCAAAAAAACGGGTATTTCTGTAAATGCAAAATCATTTTATTCTGGTGATTCCGCACTTATATTAGCAGTAAAAAAGGGTTACGTTAATATAGTTAATCAATTGCTATCACATGATGAGTTGGATATTTATGCTAAAACGCGTACATCAGGAAACAATGCGCTTGAAGTTGCGCGTATAAAAAAACATACCGTGATTGAGGGTATGTTGAGGAGGGTTTACGGGTTAGCAGATAGGCAGCGTAGTCGTGATTTGTATGGAACATTTAGATTTAGAGGGCCTCAGCAATCACGTCGTGGTCAACCTACGATCACTACTGATGTGGCTACTCAGGCGAGTGAGGATAAAGAATCGCGCTGTGTAATTTGTTAGTGATTGTAAACGTCGGTCGCTGACATCAATTGACTTCAAAAGGTGTGGTGATAGCATGGTGATCCACCGAATAAATCAAGGATGAGTTATGTTGAAATCATTTCTGCGCGTTACGGCATCGGCACTGTTATTGGCCGCTAGTATCAGCTTTGCTAGCAGTAGTTATTTAGTGTGTGGCAGTGATGAAGACGGTTGTGACTTAAAACATCCTAGTATCGGTTGTATGTGTTTCCCTTATGATCAAGTTAATGCGAATCGTACGCACTGTTTACATTTCGGTGCGCAATTAACCTGTAAACCACTTAAAGCAGGTGCGACACAATGTCCGGCGGGAGATTTTTCTGCGCCCAGTCAGGCTTCCTGTTTAGCGTTAGCTTATCAGTCTGAAGCAAACCCACCGTGCAGTCACTTTTTAGATAAGTATCACCAGCAGGTGATTACAGCGGGTTACTGTCAGTCTCATCACATTCCAGTAGAGAATGCAGATGGTTCGGTGTCTAGCTAGAGTTAGCGCCGAGCTTTTTTCTTAGCACCAGACTTTTTCTTTTTAGCGATTTTTTTGTCTTTGCTGCTACTTTCAGCGCGACGTTTGTCACCACCACCTGACTTACCACCGCCTTGTTTTTCACGTTTTACTTTGCGACGCGCTGCCGGGTGTGAAGAGCGACGAGGGCGGTTTGAGCGTTGACGTTCACGCACTTGGTTGTCATCAAAGCTGATGTCACCAAAGTCACGCATCGCACCGGTTTGTTCGTTTTGCGATAATAATAAAGCAGCGGCAGCTACATCTAATTCTGAGTATTGTGTTTCACTAACCACTTCAGTGATTAATTCACGGTAAGCAGAAATATTTTGTTGTTGCAGTATATCCAACAGCTCAGATTTTTGTTTTGCGGCGCGTTTCTTTTGCACTTCACGCACTGAGGGTGGTTTAATTGCTTCAATTTGATTATTAACGGCGCGCTGTATTTCATTTAGCATGCGTTGTTCACGTGAAGTTACTAGCAATAATGCTTTACCGGATCGTCCGGCACGGCCTGTGCGTCCAATGCGATGGATATATGACTCAGCAGCATTTGGAATGTCATAGTTAATCACATGGCTGAGCCGTTCCACATCTAGACCACGTGCTGCCACTTCAGTAGCAACAATAATGTCTAACTTGCCATTTTTTAATTTTTTAATGACTTGCTCACGCAAGCCTTGGCTCATGTCGCCATTCAATGCAGCAGCGGCATAACCGCGTGCGGCTAATTTTTCAGCGGCTTCTACCGACATGGTTTTGGTGCCAGTAAATACAATCGCTGCATCGAGTTCTTGCACTTCA
This sequence comes from Coxiellaceae bacterium, assembly GCA_029212925.1. Lineage (GTDB taxonomy): Bacteria > Pseudomonadota > Gammaproteobacteria > Coxiellales > Coxiellaceae > JARGNX01. Next base: position 156,791 of record JARGOB010000001.1, read on the forward strand.
AAGTAACGCGTTAATGCGTCCAATTTGTTTTTCTTTGTGACTAGCATGTAGTTTTGTTCAATGGCAGTCACTGTACTTTCAGCAGGTTCGACGTGCACTTTCGCTGGGTCTTTTAAGAAGCGTTTAGCCACACGACGAATGGAGTCGGGAATAGTGGCAGAAAATAATGCCGTTTGATGCGGGTGGTCGATTTGTTCTAATACCCATTCAACGTCTTCAATAAAGCCCATGCGTAACATTTCATCGGCTTCGTCTAGCACGAGCATTTTTAATGCATTGGTTTTTAACGTGCCGCGACGTAAGTGATCCATCACACGACCAGGTGTGCCTACAACAACATGTACACCACGTTTTAATGCTCTGAGCTGGCCGCTGTATTCTTGTCCGCCATAGATGGGTAATACATGGAAACCAGGGATGTTTTTAGCGTAGCTTTGGAAAGCTTCGGCTACTTGAATCGCCAATTCACGTGTTGGCGCTAAAATTAGTGCTTGTGGATCCTTTTCCTCCAATACAAGCTTTTCCAATATTGGCAAAGCAAAGGCGGCTGTTTTACCGGTACCGGTCAGCGCTTGCGCCATTAAATCGCGCCCTTTGAGTAGAACTGGGATGCTTTGCTCTTGGATCGGAGAGGGTTGCTCATAACCGATGTTTGCCAGTGCTTTTAATAGGTTGCTATCCAAGCCTAACTGCTTAAACGATTTAGCTGATGTCATATTTGGTTCCATTTAATTAGTGTTTTAATACAATACCTTAAGCGTATTCATCAGCTTGCTAACTGGTTATTTATAAGGGATTTCGTACGTTTGTGCGGATTATACACAGAATGAGGTGGGGTGTCATTAACTATGTAATGGTGGGGGTGTCATTTCGATTTGAGTCATTGCGAGGAGTGTGCACAGCAGCTTAGTTACTAGCAAACTGATACATGTTCAGCAGTATAAAAACACCAATCGCGATAGCGCTAACTACCATAGCAATAGGTAGTAGTGAATGAATGGGAATAAGTCCCACCAACCCAGTAGTGATGCTGCCCAGTGTCATGACAACACAGCCATGTAAACAAGCTGCTGAACCAGCATTGCTGGTGAACGGTGCTAAACACTGAGTGATGGCATTGGGAAAGATTAAGCCAACGCCTGCGGTTAAGATCACAAATGGTGTAACAAAACTAACTAATGATAAGTCATTGCTGATGACGAAGTACCATAATATAGCGCCGCTCAGGACGATCAATGCGACACCCGCTTTAACAATTGTGCTGGATTTAAAGCGTGATATTAGTACACGATTAAGTAAAGTAGATCCTAGATAACCGGCACCAACCATCAATGCGGTATGACCAAAGGTAACAGGATCGTAGTGTAATTGTGTTTGTACAACGAATGGTCCGACGATGCCATAAGATACAAAGCCGGTAAAACACAGCACACATATTGCCGCGAATAATTGAAATTGGCGATTACTCAGTACGGCTTTGTAACGTTTTAATGGGTTTTGATTTTGGCGGCGTTTAGCGGGCAATGTTTCATTAAGGAATAAAACACTGGCTAGCAATACAAAAGCGCTGACAGCAGTATACAGAATAAAATTAGCTTGCCAATCAAAATATTGTTGGATATAGCCACCGAGGGCGGGTGCTACTACTGGACCTAAACCCCAAGCAATCGTCGTATAAAGCATGGCAGCCTGCAGTTGTTTGCCAGTAAAGTGATCGATTAACGTGGCGCGTGCTAGCATGGCTGCCATGGCCACACCAAAACCTTGTAAGAAACGAGCGGCGAGTAGAGTATCGATGCTGGTAGCATTTATGCCTAATATCGATGCGAGCATAAAGATGGTAAGTCCGGCCAGTATAATATAGCGTCGCCCCCAGTTGTCAGATAGCCCACCGAAAGTAAAGACACCCAACCCAAAGCCGATCATGCTGATGCTGACAGTAAATTTGGCCAGTCCAGCACTAATCCCAAAGCTATGCGCAATAGCGGGTAGTGAGGGGGTATAAAGGTCAATGGCTATGCCATTTACTAAAGTAATTAGAGGTGCGAGTAAAAGCAGTATTAAATCAAAGCGTTTGCTAGTAAACATTCCATTTTCCTTCATTTGTGTAATTTCAGTGTTCTGTTCAATATGAAAACAATACTATCACATGATAATCGACAAAGCAATAATAAACGATTATTTATAGTAAAGACGATTAATTGAATTTTTATCGATTATGTGGTACATTGTGTACATATGAATTAAGATTTGTAACAATGACCAACTTTGTTATGTCGGATGTGATCCGGCACCCGGGAGAAGTAAGTAAAATGACCAAAGCAACACTATCAGAACAGGCGTATTGCACGATCAAGCAGGCTGTATTAAATAATGAATTTAAGCCGGGAGAAAAGCTGTCGATTTGCGCTCTTAAAAAGCAGTACGACATTGGCACAAGCCCATTACGCGAAGCGCTGAATCGCCTGGTTGCTAAAGGGCTATTAGAGTGTGAGCAGATGAAAGGTTTTCGTGTGCCAGCGTTGTCGATGGATGACCTGAATGATATCTACCAAGCACGTATTATTATTGTGCTTGAAACATTAAAGCAGGTGATAGAGAACATCACGGACGATGAAGAAGCTGAGTTGGTTGCTGCTGTTCATCAGCTAACTAAAATTGAACAATGTGAAATGAACACAACTAACTTTACCAAATGGCAACAAAAACACCGCGAATTTACCTACGCTTTAATCAAAGGCTGTCACTCTGATACGATGATTAAATTGAATAATCAACTGTATGATCAGACTGAACGCTATCGACGTTTATGGTTTGATTGGTCTTCTGAACACGGGCATGTTGCGCTGGGTAAGCACTCTATCGATCATCAAAAATTTGTTGATTGCGTTGTGGCGCGCGATGTCGAGTTGCTGCAAAAAACATATAAAGAAAAGCTTATGCGGTGGTTAGAAGAGATGCAGGATTGTATGCGTAGCTACTCAGCCTAGCTACCTCGTTTCACTCGTTAGCTTCCTTGATATGATGCGGTCGTAAAATCCCCACGCGACCCTCGATTGGTTAAGCAGCATAGTTCTAGCATTGCTCTGTTTATTCCTTTATAATCCGTTTTCTTTCGTCGGGGCGTGGCGCAGCCTGGTAGCGCACTTGCATGGGGTGCAAGGGGTCGCAGGTTCAAATCCTGCCGTCCCGATTCCTTGATTAAGTCTGAAATAATGCTACATTTAAGGTGTCGTGATTAATAGGAAATACGAATGGATGAGGCTCTACTGGATATATTAGCTTGCCCGTTATGTAAGGGCAAATTGGTATATGACAAACCTGAACAAACATTGATCTGCCGTTTTGATAGCTTGGCATACCCAGTGCGTCAGGGGATTCCAGTTATGCTAGTGGATGAAGCGACTGCATTGAACGAAGAGGAGTCTTAGCCATGACCTTTAGTGTAATTATTCCAGTGAGATATGAATCAGGTCGTTTTCCAGGTAAAGCGTTGGAAGACATTCACGGTCAACCCATGATTCAGCATGTTTACACACGTGCGATTGAAAGCGGTGCAGATACCGTTGTGATTGCTACCGATGATGAGCGTATCAAAAAAGTGGCTGAAGGTTTTAATGCCCAGGTGTGCATGACATCAGTTGATCATGAAACGGGAACTCAGCGTTTGGCTGAGGCCGTTGTTGCATTGGATTGGGATGACGATGATATCGTTGTTCATTTGCAAGGTGATGAGCCAATGATTTGCCCTAAGTTAATTGCGCAAGTAGCACATGACTTAGAAGAGCATGATAATGTAAAAGTAACTACGTTATGTCGACCCATTGATAATATGCTAGAGATCTTTGATCCAAATACCGTGAAGGTGGTAATCAATCACCGTGGTTACGCACAATATTTTTCACGTGCACCCATTCCATGGGTTCAAGGTGAATTTGATTACAATAATATCGAAGATAAAAAAGTATCTGGCCATCATTTTGCTCATATCGGTTTATACGCCTACCGCGTTGGCTTCTTGCAAAAATACCTTGAGATGGAAGGCTGCCCTGAAGAACCACTCGAACAACTAGAACAACTGCGTGTCTTATGGTTTGGCGGCAAAGTGCATGTTGCGGTGACTGATGAAACCGTGTCTGTGGGTGTTGATACACCAGCTGATCTAGAGCGTGTTCGTCAGCTCATGAAGAAATCCGCTTAAAATTTCTACTATATCGGACAAATTCTAACGATTTTCTGTGCTCCGTTGCTCACTTACCACAACGTAAGCTCCGCTACGGTGCTCGATAATCTTTTCAAAACCCACAATTAGGTGGGTTTAAGCTAACGGTGTTGGCATTGTCTATCGCATCTGTAACGGCTTGTTTGATTTCAACACTGCCATAAGTATAAAAAATACCGGATGTTGGGTTGTTGCCTGGGCCGCCAGGATTATATACGGCTAAGTATGCTTGACCAGTCTCAGGGTTTATGCCAGTTGAAGGGATATCGAGCTCTGTGATTTCGTGCATGGCGGCTTTATCGCCGTAAAGCACGATATCGATGTAATTATTGTTGGTGCAGGCATAGGCATCATTAAATGGGGTTCCTGCTTTACCTAAGCCAGCAAGCCCAGCAATGGTAATACTTCCAGTGCCGCCACCGGGTACGTTTACCGTATATGTTTTATTATCTTGATACAGCCAAGTGACTTCTCCATTTGGATCAACTACTTTGACTTTAAAAAAAATATTGTATTGATTGGCCATCATGCTGATAGCGACGTTAGGGTCAGCGGTAAAGTTACCTAAAGCAAAACCACCTGAGGTAAACATACGTAAGCGGTATTGTGCATGACTACTGCCATAGAGTGCGACTCCATCGTTGGGCGTTAGGCCTGCAAACGCGGCCGGCGTGCACTGTCCTGCATTATTCATGATGCTAATTTTGGCTGCGAGTAAGCCTGGCCCGCCACCTGGGCTGTAGGGGTCGGCAGCTTGTAGAGCGTTGTAACTGTGACCGACCATTGAGGTTTGCACACCACCAGAACCAACTAAAGTTAAATTAATGGGTGAGCCTTGCACTCCGTCAGATGCCCCAGCTACGATACTAACAGTCGTAGGGTAAATGGCGCCAGGTTCATTGCGTGGGATACGGTTGCCAAATGCCCCAAAAATAACAACACAACTGCGCTCATTAAAATAAAAATTTGGCGTTAGTGAGGCGACATCGGGTGTGACGACTTTACCGGTGTTGAGTGTCAAGCGAAAGTCAGAAGGGTTCACTGTGCTGGGTAATACGGGTTGGCTAAAGCAAATCGGCATGGCATCTTCGTAATAAGTGGTATAGCCGAATGCGGTAGCTTGAGTGTTGCTATCACCCGCAGGCGTAAAGCATGCATAGCAGGTGCTGGGTGTAGTGTTGCTGATAATATTCCACGTGCCACCAGCATTGATAACATTTTCTTCGCCGTTAGGTATCCCTTGTATGCCTTCAAATGCATAATTGGCTGACATGATTCTGGGGGTGTTATCCCAGATATCTGCCGTGTTAAGTTGATCAAGTAGCAGCGTTTGATAAAAGACATTGGGTGCGGTATAGGTAACCGATGCGGATGCAGTGACCGATTGACTGTTAGCGCCTGAAATTGTAAAGCTGGTAGATGGGATGGCGACTTGACTATAACTGACTAGGGATAGTGTGCATGTACTGCCCGGGGCAATAGAGGTACATAAGTTTTCACCGCCAGGATTGCGTGTTAATAATTCAATTTTGTTTTCAAGTGCGGTTCCTGAAAAATCAACTGTGACGTTGTTTACCGTGTCGGTTGTCGAATTATTCGTGACGGTAATGGTTTGTAAACCACCGGTAACGAGCGATAAGTTATTTGTGCTAAGGCTTAATGTTGGCGCGCTGCTTGGAATGGATGATGCACGTTGAACTTGCAAAATATTGTTTGCATCATTGGGTTTAGAGCAATAAATGGGGTAGGGTGATGTGGCATTTTGACAAACTTCAGGACCGTCTTGCACGATGTCGGTAAGCTGGTCCGCAATGATATTGAGCTTGAGTAAACAGCTGCCGCCAGGGGCTAAATCAAAAGAGGATCGACAGGTGATGAGTCCTTCTGGTGACAAGCCAGAGCTATCAAAGTTTGCGTTTATTCCATTAGGTAAGTTATGAACGCCTATATTTTGCAGTGTGAAAGGGGCGTTATTGGTAACTGCATAATATGCAATTGCTGTGTTTCCTGGGTAAATAGTGCTAGGTGCTTTAACGGTGGGTATTAAGCTAAGCAGTGGCGTTGATGCGTAGAGTGGTGAGCTGCAGAAAAGCATACCGACGATTATCCATTTTAGTTTCATTTGTACCCTTTATATTTTCCAGCTGAGGTTCAGCAGTATTTGTTGCAGCATGACATGTTTTAAGCTGGGCGTTTGTGTTGTTTGCTGAGCGGGTGAGATACCCAGTTCGGCTTGCCCTAAGTTAGCAAATTGGTAGCCGATTCCGACAGAAAAAAGTGAGCTGAATTGATGCATAATGCCAGCGCCAAAGCTATAGGCAAAGCTGTTAATGCTGCGTGCCCCATAAGGGTTCATGGGTACTGCGCTGAGGTTGCGCGGTGACTCTTGGTAATTGTAGGTATGGTTGTTTGAAAAACCGATGCTGCCATTGAGGTAAGGTTGCCATTGCTGGTTTGGCAAAAAACACAGGCCTAAGGTGGCCATCGCGCTGAAGCTTTGCACGTTGTATCGAAAGTTCAGGTTGTCAAAGTCGGGTAATGCAAATTGATTAATAATACCTTTAACCTCAATATCATCACTAAACCCGATAGTCAGACCCGATCGTAGGCTTACTTGATTTGATTTAAAAAAATCGGTCCCAAGAAACAGCTGTGTTGATAATGTGCTGTGCCAATTATTGTTGCTGACGTATTGGTTGCTTAAATTTTGCGGTGACGTTTCCAGCAGTAAGGTTTGAGTTTGTCCGTTATTCTCAAACGCGATGCCGGGAGAGAGGGTGATAATGGCTGCATTTGCTGTTTTTATGCAAAGAGCTAGGCAGGCATATCGGATTACTGGTTGGGGGAGAAGGTTTGGTCTTTTCAAAAAATCATCCTTAAAAATCCCCCGCGTGTAAAGTAAGCGGGAGTCACTGGCAAATATATAATATCCAGTTATTCCAGGTCAGGCAGTGATGCTTGACCTGGATGGGTCTGTTTATTCGTCAGGCTTGTTGTTGTCAGCAGTCACCTTAGCACCACTAGCATCCATGATCTTACGACCTGCAGGTGGCTTTGCTTTAGGTTTTGTATCAACAACCGCTTCAGGCTTTTTCTTAGTCTCTGGCGAGATGCGACGACCTGCTGTCATTTGACGTTGCTCAACTGCTTGCTTAACCACTGGTTTAGCTTTGCTTTTAGTGGCTGGCTTTTTATCTGACAAGTTGTTTTCATTTGCCAAGTCGTTAATTTCAGGTGAAGCAGCAGTTGCCGGTTTACGTGACTCTTTAGCTTTGGGTGGCTGCTTGTTGCCATCATTCTCTTTTGGTATCACGGTGTTTACTGGCTGCGCTACATTACCATTAACTTCTTCTTGCGCTTCTTTCGACTTATCTTGAGAGGGTCGGCGGCGTTGTTGGTTGCGATTGCCCGAACCTTGTTTATTCGATTGACCACCACGTGTGCCGCGTCTTGAGCGTTGTTGTGTGTTGCCAGTTTGCTCATCTTGATTGCGATCACTGTCGCCGCGTGTGCGATTGCCGCCTGTGCGACGACGATCACCGCTTTTATTGTCTGAACGGTTATCTGTGCGACTATCCGAGCGGTTATCGTTGCGATTTGATGGGCGACGGTTTTGATTATTACCACTGCGGTTACGTTGTTGTCCATTACGATTGCGTTGCTGTCCGCTGCGGTTACGATTGTTTTGTTGTCTCTTTTGTGGTTCTTCCTGTTTGGGTGCTTCTTCAGCAGGGCTTGAAGAGAACATTTTTTTCAATAGGCGACGAATAACACCTTCACCACTTGCAGCAGCTTCCGGTTGTTGTTCTTTGTCTTTATCGAGGAATTGTTTGATAACCGGTTCTTCTACGCTAATATTATTGGCAGTTGATTTTTGCTGACCTTCCGGTTTGTTGCCACGTAGTAATTTATAACTTGGCACAGCATGATCACCTTGGTTACCGCTGCGTAATTGGCGGATATTGTAGTGAGGTGTTTGTAGGTGTTGGTTAGGAACAATAGTTACTTTAACACCGGTATTTTTTTCGATTTCAGTTAGCTTGTCGCGTTGTTCGTTGATCAAGAATGTGGCAACGTCAACAGGCAGTTGCACTTGGAAGACCGCTTTGTCAGTTTTGGTTGCTTGTTCTTGTATTAAGTGAATAATCGAGATGGCAAGTGACTCAACGTTACGGATCGCACCAGTGCCGCTGCAGCGTGGGCATGAAATACGCGAGGATTTATGCACGGCGGAGCGTAAGCGTTGTCGAGACATTTCCAATAAACCAAAGCGTGAAATGCGACCGATTTGAATGCGGGCGCGGTCAGGGTGTAGCGCGGTGCGTAATGCATTTTCAACTTCGCGTTGATTGCGGTTTTGCATCATATCGATAAAGTCGATAACAATTAGGCCGCCGATATCGCGCAAGCGTAATTGACGTGCAATTTCTTCTGCTGCTTCCACATTGGTATTTAATGCGGTTTCTTCAATTGACTTACCTTTAGTAGCGCGTGCCGAGTTGATATCGATAGCAACTAATGCTTCGGTTTGATCGATAACAACAGAGCCACCCGACGGTAGGCGTACTTCACGTTGATAAGCAGTTTCGATTTGTTGTTCAATTTGGAAGCGACTGTACAGTGGAATATTGTCTTCATATAGCTTAATGCGCTCAGCAAAGTCAGGACGAATTTGTTTGATGTAATTGTAGGCGCGTTGGTGTGCTTCTTTTTCGTCAATAACGACTTCACTAATATCTTGACGTAAGTAGTCACGCAATGTGCGGATAACGACGTCGCTTTCTTGATGGATTAAATAAGGTGCTGCTTTTTGCATGCCAGCGGCTTGTTTGACGGCATCAAAGTATTTTAATAGAACATCCAAGTCCCATTGCAGCTCTTCAGAGCCTTTATTAACACCCGCGGTACGAATAATTACGCCCATACCTTCAGGGATGGTCAGTTTACTTAGTGTATCACGCAGTTGATCACGTTCATCACCTTCAATACGGCGTGAGATTCCGCCAGCGCGTGGATTATTAGGCATTAATACTAAATAAGATCCCGCTAAGCTTAAGAAGGTGGTTAGTGCTGCACCTTTGGTACCGCGTTCTTCTTTATCCACTTGTACGACGACGTGCTGGCCTAGCTTCAACACTTTCTGGATGTCGATAGGCTCATCACCAGAAGGTTTGCTAGAAAAGTATTCAGGTGAAATTTCTTTTAATGGTAAGAAACCGTGACGTTCACTGCCGTAGTTAACAAATACCGCGGCGAGGCTTGGCTCGATACTGGTAATTTTACCTAAGTAAATATTTGCTTTCTTTTGCTCCACTCCGGGACGTTCTACGTCGAGGTCGACAAGGAGTGCGTTGTTGGTAATGGCGACACGCAACTCATCAGACTGAGTTGCATTGATTAGCATTCTCTTCATTTTAAAACCCTTTTACTGGCGCTCTACCACATTTAAAGCATTTATTAGCTTTGTGGGTTCGCCGGAAACCTACTTAATACCTTCGGTGTCCGATGTCTCGCTGTGACACTATTATCAGTGGGAGCGCTCTGCATTTAATTCATGGCTGTTTAACGGTCAGCCGCTTTTTTTGCTACCTGGCAGTTTTTAAGTGCTTTGTCCCTGATTACAGATTGAACTTATAGGGTGGTCTGGTAGACTGTCCAGGCTATTGCCTGACTGTATCGCAATATATCAGGCTTTAGGCACCGCAGCAATAGACTCACGGTATGAATGTGTCGGAATCCAAAGTAAAGAAGCAGGTTGTTGATGACGATGACGAAGGTCAGCGTATAGATAACTACCTGATAAAGCATATGAAAGGTTTACCTAAGAGCCGGATATACCGTGCGTTACGTTCCGGAGAGGTGCGGGTTAACGGTTCTCGCATCAAACCGGACTACCGTTTATCGGCTGGAGAGGAGGTGCGCATACCGCCATTGCGTGTATCTGCTCCCAAGCAGCGTCAAGCGCCAGATGAAGAATTAACCGAGTCTTTAGAGTCGCGGATACTGTTTGAGAACGATCAAGTGCTTGTAATTAATAAGCCGGCGGGCATGCCGGTGCACGGTGGTACCAATGCAAACAGTGGTGTGATTGAGTGGTTGCGATTATTGAGGCTAAAGGCCAAACGATTAGAGCTGGTTCATCGCTTGGATCGGGACACATCAGGTTGTGTGCTGGTGGCCAAGAATAGAACGACACTGGCTGCGTTACAGCGTCAATTTGCTGAGCGTGAGGTGGATAAAATTTATCATGCGGTGGTGCTGGGGCAATATAAGGGTGGTAAGCGCTTGATTGATGCTCGTTTGCTGCGACAGCAGAGCAAAGAGGGTGCACGTAAAGTGATTGTCAGTTCAGAAGGGAAAACGGCGTATACCGAATTAAAGCCCATCCGTGTTGGTCAGCAGTATAGTTTGCTGGAGGCTCGGCTCTTGACGGGTCGCATGCATCAGATTCGGGTGCATTGTGCATCTGAGGGGTTACCTATTATAGGTGACCCGCGATATGGTGATTGGCAAACCAACCGATTGGTTGCCAAGCGGGGAGTGAAACGCATGATGTTACATGCCAGTCGTATCAGTTTGTTGGTGGGTGATAAAGTGATGGCTTTTGAAGCTGCGTTACCATCTGATTTTGAAACTATTTTTAACACTGATGATCAGCCACTGGGTAATTGACAGTTGCTGATTGCACAGCTATTATGCGCGCCTTATGAAAAAAACTATAGACCCATTACGTTTAGCCAGTTGTGGCGAATCCTTGCAAGGTGAGGTGGCGCTGTCAGCATTGACGCGTGTCTCAAGTGTACTGCAAGAACAACCGTCCAATCAGGCGAGCTACTGCCTTGATTTTAGTCAAGATGAGCAAGGGCGGGCGGTGGTCAATGGTCGCATTCAGGCCAGCGTTGTGTTAGAGTGCCAGCGTTGTGGACAGGCGGTCGAGATTGCTTTAGATCTCAACCCCCACCTGATGGTGGTCCATAGTGATGATCAGGCTAAGCAGATTCCAAAAGAATTTGAACCGCTGATGGTGGGAGTAGAGCCTGTGACCCTTAATGAAGTGCTGGAAGAAGAGTTACTGTTAGCGTTGCCGATGGTACCAAGGCATGAAGAGGGAGAATGTCCGGTAGATTTACCGGGTTACTTGAGTTAAGCGTCATCAAATTAAAAACAGAGGTATAGGTAAATGGCAGTCCAACAAAATCGTAAGACCCGCTCAAAACGCGGTATGCGTCGTTCGCACGATAGTTTAAATGCAGCATGTTTAAGTGAAGATGCGACTACAGGTGAAAAACACCTGCGTCATCACGTGAGCCCAGATGGTTACTACCGTGGCCGTCAGGTGGTAAGCGTTGATGTTACAGAGGATGACGAAGAGTAATACTATATTGGATATGAAGGTAGTTGCGGTTGACGCAATGGGTGGTGACCATGGATTGGCGACTACAGTACCGGCAACATGCCAGATACTGGAGAAATGCCCTGATCTTGAATGTATTCTGGTGGGTGATGAACGACGTATTAAGCGCCGGTTAGACAAGCGCAAATTTAAGCATATGGATCGTGTTCATGTTCATGCTGCTAGTGAAGTGGTGGATATGGATGAGTCGCCTGCTTTAGCTTTGCGCGGCAAAAAAGATTCTTCCATGCGTGTAGCTGTTGACTTGGTTAAATCAGGTCAAGCGCAGGCATGTGTATCTGCCGGTAATACCGGTGCGCTGATGGCAACCGCCAAATTTGTTTTAAAAACGTTACCCGGTGTCTCGCGTCCAGCGATTATGGCACGACTTCCCACCGTAGCTGATCACGATGTGCGCGTATTAGATTTAGGTGCCAATATCGATGCGACTGCTGAGCAGTTGGTGCAATATGCAATTATGGGTTCTTTGGTAACCCGTGCTGTTGATGGTGTTGAGTCACCAACGGTAGGTTTATTGAATGTTGGTGAAGAAGACATTAAAGGCAACGATCAAGTGAAAGCGACCGCGGAGTTATTGCGTAACGTGCCTCATATTAATTATATTGGCTATGTTGAAGGCAATGATATTTTCGGTGGTAAAGTTGAGGTGGTAGTGTGTGATGGATTTGTTGGCAATATTGCGCTGAAAGCAGGCGAGGGTATAGCTAAGATGATTGCACATTATGCCAAAGAAGAATTTTCACGTAATTTATTTACCCGTGCCGCTGCGGCAATAGTTTATCCCATTTTAAAACGTTTAGCGCATCGCATTGACCCACGTGAACGTAATGGTGCTTCTTTGTTGGGCTTGAATGGTGTGGTCATAAAGAGTCACGGCAGTGCTGATGCTTACTCTTTTGTAAATGCATTACAGGAAGCGCGATTACAAGTGATGAAACAACTGCCGACGTTGATTGGGGATGAGGTAAGCCAAATTTTAGAAGGGTCACAGCAATGACTTATTCACGTATTGCGGGTACTGGTAGTTACTTGCCAAAAAAATTAGTGACCAACGAAGATATCTCAAAACTGGTAGACACTACTGATGAATGGATTATGCAGCGTGTCGGTATCAAACAGCGTTATATTATGGATGACGATGAGACAGTTACCTCGATGGCGCACGCAGCAGCGCAAGCCGCTATTGAAGCGGCAGGTATAAAGCCAGCCGATTTGGATATGATCGTTGTTGGTAATGCTACGCCCGAATATTATTTTCCCAGTGTGGCATGTTTTGTGCAGAAAGCATTAGATGTTCCTGGTATTCCTGCTTTTGATGTTGCCGCAGCTTGTGCTGGTTTTATTTTTGGTATGAGTGTTGCGGATCAATATATTAAATCGGGTGCAGCGCGTCGTGTTTTAGTGATTGGTGTGGAAGGTTTGAGCCGTGTAGTTGATTGGTCTGATCGTTCCACTTGTGTCTTGTTTGGCGACGGTGCGTCAGCGGTAGTATTAGAGGCATCCAGTGAGCCAGGAATTTTGTCGACGCATATTCACGCGGATGGCACCTACACGGATTTATTATCTGCACAAACTAATATGCGTGATCGACAAGTGGATACGCATATTCATATGGATGGCAGTTCAGTATTTAAAATTGCTGTGCGTAAGTTGGGTGAAAGTGTTGATGAGGCTTTAGCTGATAATGATATGTTGCACGAACATATTGATTGGTTGATTCCGCATCAAGCTAATATGCGCATTATTAAGGCGATGGCCAAGCGACTCAACTTGTCGATGGAACAAGTAATACTGACCATTGAGCAACATGGCAATACCTCTTCGGCCTCTGTGCCTTTAGCATTGGATCATGCGATTCGCGAAGGTAAGGTACAACGCGGTCAAGTGTTATTATTGGAAGCGTTTGGTGCTGGATTTGCATGGGGATCTGCATTAGTTAAATATTAGGGAGCAGCTGAATGAAGCTTGATAAACTAGCAATGGTTTTCCCGGGGCAAGGTTCGCAAAGTGTCGGTATGATGCTGGAATTAGCGCCTCATTTTCCTGTGGTTGAACAAACCTTTCAAAAAGCGTCTGAAATTCTAGGGTATGATTTGTGGCAATTGGTGTCGCAAGGACCTGCTGAGCAACTCAATCAAACCACGTATACACAACCGGCGATGTTAGCCGCTGATATTGCGTTTTGGCGCTGTTGGTTACATCAGGGGGGCGTGCATCCTGAATGGGTAGCGGGTCATAGTTTGGGTGAATATGCGGCATTGGTCGCGGCAGAATCTTTAGCATTTGAAGATGCGATATCGTTAGTAGCAAAACGTGCTGAGCTCATGCAAGCTTGTGTGCAGCCTGGTGAAGGTGCCATGGCTGCGATTGTTGGGTTGGAAGATCAGCAAGTGCAAGAGTTATGTGAACAAGTGGATGGTGTGGTAACGCCGGCTAATTATAATTCAGTTGGGCAGGTGGTTGTGGCAGGTGAAACAGCAGCGGTTGAACAAGTGGTTGAGTTGGCGCGAGAAGCGAAAGCGCGCATGGCAAAAGTCATTCCAGTCAGTGTGCCGTCGCATTGTGCGTTAATGCAGCCGGCCGAGGAGGCTTTTATGATTGCTTTGTCAGCAGTAAAAATTTCGACGCCAAATATGAAGGTAATCCATAATGCTGATGTGTTGTATCACAATGACAGTGAGTCTATTCGTCAGATGTTATTGCAGCAATTAACAAGCCCGGTACGCTGGGTCGAAACGATTCAATTTTTAGTATTCAATGGTGTAGAAACCATTTACGAATGTGGGCCGGGTAAGGTCTTAACGGGTTTGAATAAGCGCATTGATAAAGCGTTAACTTACAAAGCCATGTCTGATAACGGTTTTTTTGAAAATAAGGTGGGCTAGCTTATGACAGTAGATAATAAAGTGGCTCTGGTCACCGGTGCAACACGTGGTATTGGCGCTGCGATATTAAAGCAATTGGCGGAGCAGGGCTGCACGGTTGTTGGTACGGCGACTTCAGAAGCGGGTGCACAAAAAATCTCAGACGCTATCAAGGCGATGGGTACCAAAGGCTGTGGCATGATGTTGAACGTTTGCGATCAAGCCAGTATCGATCAGGTCGAGCATGAAATTACCGAGCAATTTGGTCGCGTTGAAATCCTCGTTAATAACGCTGCAGTGACTCGCGATAATATTATGTTGCGCATGAAGCATGAGCAGTGGCAGGAAGTGATTGATACTAATTTAACGTCAGTATTCAATGTGAGCAAAAAATTTATGAAAGGCATGGTTAAAGCGCGCTGGGGGCGAATAATTAATATCACATCAGTGGTCGGTTCCATGGGTAATTTGGGGCAAGCTAACTACTGCGCTGCAAAGGCAGGGGTGGTAGGCTTTGCTAAATCACTTGGTATTGAGTTAGCGCGTTATGGTATCACCGTGAATAATGTATCGCCTGGTTTTGTTGATACTGATATGACACGCGCATTACCTGAAAAGCAACGTGAAGAATTATTAAAGATGATTCCCATGAAGCGAATGGCAGAACCGGGTGATATTGCTGATGCGGTTGGCTTTTTAGCGAGCGATAAAGCCAGTTATATGACGGGTGAGACGCTTCACGTTAATGGCGGCATGCACATGGTGTAGCATTGTCATCCCGAACTTGGTTCTGTCATCCCGAACTTGAGCTTGTCATCCCGAACTTGAGCTTGTCATCCCGGACTCCGATCCGGGATCCAGTCAAAACAAATAATTAATCCATTTCATGGGCGTCGCCCCTGCGGGCAACCTTGGTGTGCTCGCTTACGCTGCGCGCACGAAGGTTCCGCCTCCGGTGTCACCCAAATAGATTAATTATTTTTACCATCTCGAACTTGGTTCTGTCATCCCGGACCCCGATCCGGGATCCAGTTAGTTTCTAATGACCTACACACTGCTGGTTAAAATACAATTGTTTAAATCGATTGAAGCTACCATCAAATATTATATGTTGTGGTGTGTCTAGTTGTGCATTATTGCGGTAAATGACTTTAACTTGATAGTGTTTTTTTGCATGCTTATATAATCGAAAACTAACGTCAGCAGCAAAATCAGGATTGCCAAACACTGGTGGTTTTTTAAATTGATTGAAGTTTTGGGTCATCAAATAATTTAACACCGTTAAAATAGTGCTGTCATGGCCAGAATACAGCATATATTTTAGTGGTGTTTTGTTGTTGCTTACCTTTTGCATATGCTGAATTACGTTATTAACCAATAGGCAGCCGCTGTGCAGACCAATTTTTTTATAAGCGGGCAGTGCTTCAATAAAGCCCGCTTCGTGGCTGGGTAGGAATGCATGATACAGCAGCCAGTTATTGGTTTTGACAATCGCATTCATGGTTTGTGTATCAATATGTAAAATTTTTGTTGTTGAGCAGTGTTCACTGGCGTGGCCGCAGTAATTTTTTAGCGGTGTGACACTGCTCGCAATAAAGCTGATTTTTCTAAAGCAGTCTAAATAGTTTTGTTTGCCGGTTAATGGGCATAAATGTTTAATTAAGTGCCGCTGATATAGTTTTTTATAAAAACGGTAACCCCAGGCGGCATGCTGCCAATTGTGTTGCCAACCGGGGGCAGTTGATGTCATTTCGCGCAGATATTTCTTCGGTTGCAGTAATGCGGCTTTTTTCTTCGGAATGCTGACAATGTTGTAGCTCAGTGATGCAGGGTACATCTGGCTGGCGACTGCTAATGCGCTCATAATGGTCCTGTTCGAGCCATCAGTGCGTATGCGTATTTGTGTGGCATCATATTTTTTTGGTAGTAATGCGTGATATTGCATTTTAAAAAATTGGCCATTGGTCTTCTCTTCAAAGAAACCGTATTTGGTGAGTTGTGCTGGCGGGATGTTTTTTTCAGACCACAGCGGTGGATAGTGAATGCCTTTTATCGGATGAATAACCGTGCGTGCGCCGTGACGAATGAGATCGCTGGCAAACACTAACGTTGCGTCTTGGCTTTGTGCCCATGCTAAGGTGATGGGGGTGAACAGCAGTAAGGTGAGCAATAATTTTCGAAACATGCGGTGAGTCTAGCATGATTGCTAATGGCTATTCAATTTAACAAACGCTACCAGCTGCATGCCCTGATGCCCAAGCCCATTGGAAGTTATAGCCACCTAACCAACCCGAGACGTCTAAAACTTCACCAATAAAATACAAGCCGGCCGTACTATTGGCTTCAAATGTTTTGGAAGAGATCGCATCGCAATCGACGCCACCTAAGGTTACTTCGGCCGTGCGATAGCCTTCTGTGCCGTTCGGTTTGATTTGCCAACGTTGAAATTGATCGGCAATCGCTTGGAATTGTTTGTGTGAAAAGCTGTGCAGTGGCGTGTTAGCTGTTGTGTCATTTAGCCATACGCTAACAACGCTTTTTGGTAGCCATTGATGTAAACAATTTTTTAATAGTAGCTTGGGTTGTTGTGCTTGCGCCGATTGTAGTTGTTCAAATAAGCTCACATCAGGGTGTAGTGTTATGGTTAAAGTGTCGCCCGGTTGCCAATACGATGAAATTTGCAACATCGCTGGGCCACTTAAGCCGCGGTGGGTAAATAGTAGGTTTTCACGAAAGCTGTGCCCATTGCAGCTAGCGATGCAATCAACAGACACACCAGATAATGACGCAAATTTTTCTTTATCGTGATTATGTAAGGTGAAGGGTACGAGACCTGCGCGAGTTGGCCACACTTTGATGCCAAATTGTTCAGCCACTTTGTAACCAAATGGGCTTGAGCCTAGCGTCGGAATTGATAGGCCACCGGTGGCAATCACTAGTGATTCACAGCGGTAGTTGTCTCTAGATGTTTCAACAGTAAAACCACCATCTGTGTGTTGTGTGATTTTGGTCACATTGGTTTTTAATTGAATAGCCGCTTTTACGGTATCACAAGCATTCAGGAGCATATTCAAAATATCTTTGGATTTATTGTCGCAAAACAATTGCCCTAAGGTTTTCTCATGAAAGGGGATGTTGCTGGCTTTAACCCAATCAATAAAATGCCAGGGTGTATATCGGCTGAGTGCGGATTTGCAAAATTTAGCATTGTGCGAGGTAAAGTTATCGTCACTGACGTTCATGTTAGTGAAATTACAGCGGCCACCACCAGACATCAGGATTTTTTTGCCGGGCTTGTTGGCGCTATCAAGCACCAATACGCGCCTACCGCGTTTGCCAGCTTCAAAGGCGCACATTAAGCCGGCGGCTCCTGCGCCAATAATAATTACATCGTAGTTATTCATCGCGGCATTATAAACGCTGTGCAACATTAACGCTATGGTTGGTTTGTTAACTCTTGAGCATGTCTTTATCTAATTGAATTAAAATGAAATTATTGGTTACTACAGAAGTCCTGCACAGTTTTATCCACAGAAATTGTGGGTAACTATTCAAGCGACAGGGCAGCTTTGGTGAAGGTTTTAATATCATAGAGACGATTTTCAATCACTGATTGTGCGATGGCAAGATTGATGGCTTGGTAGTCATGCATGGCAATATTTCGAAAGCCAACCATTTTTTGCAGTGTTTCAGAGCACGGCGTGTATTGAGGTCAACAGCTGGTTGTATCTGTTTATTCATGGGCACCAATTTAGTACGGTTGTTAATTGCTATTCAATTGGCTAACCCCATGTAAACATTAATTAATTTTGTTTGTTACATAACTGGTACACAGTTTTATCCACAGAAATTGTGGGTAACTGCTCAGCAGTTCTCGCTTAACTTTTTCGCTGCTACCATTGCGCCTAGCCAGCGCGGGTACAAAGTCATATAATGTCCGGCTTAATCAATTGATTGGAAAAACACCATGACGGCAGAGACCACTAGCCCTACAGCGCATTTTATTGAAAAGATTATCAGTGAAGACTTAGCGCAGGGTAAACATGATGCGGTATTGACGCGGTTTCCACCAGAACCGAATGGCTATTTGCATCTTGGGCATGTGAAATCGATATGTTTGAACTTCGGTATCGCTAAAGATTTTAAAGGCGCGTGTAATTTGCGATTCGATGATACAAACCCTGAGAAAGAAGAGCAAAAATACGTTGATGCCATGCAGGCAGACATTGAGTGGTTGGGTTTTGAGTGGCAGCAACCGATTCATCATGCGTCAGATTATTTTCAGCAATTGTATGAAGCAGCGGTGGAGCTGATTAAACAAGGCAGGGCGTATGTCTGTGACTTGAATGCTGAACAAACACGCGAATACCGCGGCACGTTAAAACAGCCGGGCAAAAACAGTCCATTTCGTGATCGAACGGTAGAAGAAAATTTAGCCTTATTTGACCGCATGAAATCGGGGGAATGTGAAGAGGGCAGTCATGTATTGCGCGCCAAGATTGATATGTCATCAGGCAATATGAATATGCGTGACCCGGTGATTTACCGTATTCGCCATCTGTCGCATCAGCGCACCGGTGATACCTGGTGTATTTATCCGATGTATGATTATACCCATTGCATGTCAGATGCGATTGAAGCCATTACGCACTCATTGTGCACATTGGAGTTCCAAGATCATCGTCCTTTATATGAATGGTTTCTTGAGCAACTTAATATGCCGTCACGTCCGCAGCAAATTGAATTTTCACGTTTGAATGTATCACATACGATTACGAGTAAGCGTAAGTTACGTCAGTTGGTGGACGATGGCTTTGTTAATGGTTGGGATGATCCGCGTATGCCAACATTAATCGGCATGCGTCGCCGCGGTTATCCGGCCGCGGCACTGCGTAATTTTTGTGATCAAGTCGGCATATCAAAAAGTGATTCAGTGATTGATATGGGTGTAATGGAAGAGTGCGTGCGTGATGAATTGAATCGCACAGCGCCACGTGTGATGGCGGTGCTTGATCCGATTAAGGTGGTGATTACTAATTACCCGGAAGATCAAACTGAAATGGTTAAGGCGCCGAATCATCCGCAAGATGAACCCATGGGTGTACGTGAATTGCCATTTAGCCGCACCTTATATATAGAGCGTGATGATTTTATGGAAGTGTCACCGAATAAAAAGTTTAAGCGCTTAGCTATCGGTAAAGAGGTGCGTTTGCGCAATGCCTATGTGATTTGTGGTGATAAAATGATTACCGACGCTGAAGGCAATGTGACTGAAGTGCACTGCACCTATGATGCCGACACCTTGGGTAAAAATCCTGAAGATGGCCGCAAGGTAAAAGGTGTGATTCATTGGGTGTCAGCTGAGCAAGCCGTGCCAGCTGAGGTGCGTTTGTATGATCGTTTGTTTACTGTCGATAATCCCGCAGCGCAAGATGACTTTACGCAGCATGTTAACTCGGATTCTTTTAAGCAGCTTTCACAGTGCTGGCTAGAGCCTAGTATTAAGGATGCTAAGCCAGGCGATACTTTCCAATTTGAGCGTACCGGTTATTTTGTCATTGATCAGGACGCTAGTCCTGATCAGTGGGTGTTTAATCGTGTTGTTAGCTTACGTGACTCTTGGTCTCAATAGGTCAGTTGCTTTTAGCGTCTTCTGCCGTTTAAGTTGCTGAGTCCTAGGGTTCCTGTGGTGAGGTGGGTATCTTCAACGACATCCACATCATGTGCATAAGCCATACTGCGAATGCCTGAAGCGGTGAAGAACAGTCCAATACCTAAGTTTTTTAAGTCGCTGACGGTTGCGGTAGGTTTAGCGAGGTTGAATATGCTGAATAGGCTTAGTGCACAACCACCAACAACAGCAGCAGCCCCTACGAGAAGGCTTGCGGTGTGGTTATAGAGCTCAGGCGTTCTGTCGTCGAAGCTGTATCTGCTGTCTATAACAGAGCTCAGTTTAAAAAGTCCGGTGCTATCAGTGGTTGCTTTTTTGACTGTATTTAGTGCTTGTTTTATTTGTCCATTTGTTACTGAACGTCTTTTTTTGTGCATCTGATAATCCTGTTATATGATTTAACTTTAACGAAACGTACAATACCAGGTGATTGTTTGTTTATCAACCGCCTGGGTGGTATTTAAGTCTCACTTAAGCTTCTGAGGTGGCGGTGTTAAGAGTTAATAGTAAAAATATTTGGTGATTGAGCCGTTCTACTATAAAATAGCGTTTCAATCGAGTGTTCGAATTAACAAAGGATAGAAATATGTCAGCTAACGTTGAAGATCGCGTCAAAAAGATCGTTGTAGAACAATTAGGTGTGAAAGAAGATGAAGTAAAAAATGAGTCTTCTTTTGTTGACGACTTAGGTGCGGATTCGCTAGATACTGTTGAATTAGTGATGGCCTTAGAAGAGGAATTTGAAATTGAAATTCCTGATGAAGAAGCAGAAAAAATCACTACAATTCAACAAGCTATTGACTATATCGACTCAAATTCTGCTGAGTAGCGTATGACTAAGCGCCGCGTAGTTATTACAGGTTTGGGTGCTGTGACTCCACTGGGTAATGATGTGGAGTCTACTTGGCAAGCGATGCTAGCTGGCAAGAGTGGTGCAGCGCCTATTACTGAGCGTTTTGATACAGAAGGGCTTAGCACGACTTTTGCGTCGATGATTAAAGACTTTGACCCTAGCTTAAGCCTAACGCCAAAAGAGATTCGGAAAACCGATCTTTTCGTACAGTATGGTGCGGAAGTGGCGCGGCAAGCGCTGACTGATTCAGGCTTAGAAATCACTGATGAAAACTGCCATCGCTGCGGTACCGCTTTTGGTGCTGGTATTGGTGGTTTATTATGGATTGAAGACAATCACGAAAAAATGGTGCAAAAAAGCCCCAATCGTGTGTCGCCTTTCTTTATACCAGGGGCGATTATCAATATGTCTGCCGGTATTATCTCCATGAACAATAAGCTCAAAGGGCCGATTGTTTCAGCAGTAACGGCTTGTGCAACCGGTGTGCATAATATTGGTTTGGCCGCCCGTATGATTGCTTATGGTGATGCGGATGTGATGTTAACCGGTGGTGCCGAAGTATTAAATTCCAAATTGACTATTTCTGGTTTTGCAGCTTGTCGTGCATTGTCTAAGCGCAATGATGAACCGACTAAAGCCAGTCGCCCATGGGACAAAGACCGTGATGGTTTTGTTTGTGGTGAGGGTGCTGCGGCTGTGGTGCTTGAAGAGTATGAGCATGCTAAGGCGCGCGGTGCGCATATCTATGCGGAGCTAGCAGGTTTTGGTATGTCATCTGATGCTTATCATATGACGTTGCCAGACCCCGATGCGACCGGTGCGATTGCGTGTATGCGTACAGCAATTGAAGACGGTGGTATTGCTCCTGATCAAGTGAACTACGTTAATGCGCATGGTACATCGACAGGTGCTGGCGATGTTGCGGAGACTAAAGCGGTAAAAACCTTATTTGGTGATCACGCTTACAAAATGCCGATGAGC
Source organism: Coxiellaceae bacterium (assembly GCA_029212925.1). Taxonomy (GTDB): domain Bacteria; phylum Pseudomonadota; class Gammaproteobacteria; order Coxiellales; family Coxiellaceae; genus JARGNX01. Next base: position 178,796 of record JARGOB010000001.1, read on the forward strand.
TCAACAAAATCGATGACCGGCCATACCTTGGGTGCGGCAGGTGCAATTGAGACCGTAGTCTGTGTGCTAGCGTTACGTGATCAAGTGGTGCCGCCAACGATTAATCTCGATAACCCTGATGAAGGTTGCGATTTGGACTATGTGCCACACACCAAGCGTGAAATGCCATTGGAGTATGTGTTAAATAACTCATTTGGTTTTGGTGGCGCTAATGCGTGTTTGTTGCTAAAACGCTTGTCATAGTGTCATTTTGACCTGACGATGTCATCCAGGACTTGATATTGTCATCCAGGACTTGATGTTGTCATCCCAGACTTGATATTGTCATCCCGGACTTGATATTGTCATCCCGGACTTGATATTGTCATCCCGGACTTGATATTGTCA
>JARGOB010000001.1:179282-228823 GCA_029212925.1 Coxiellaceae bacterium
TCCCGGACTTGATCCGGGATCCAGAAAAACAGGATTGTTTTTATGACCATACGCCGTATTTCTATTTTATTAATGTTTATTGTTGCCCTTGCTGTGCTTTATTGGTTTGTGTATCTGGCTATGTTGCAATCCTATGTGCGTCCAGTAACAGTAAAGGTCTACCGAGGTGATAGTCTACGTACGTTATCTCGTCGATTAAAAATGCAAGGCTTGGAGCCTTATCCGCTAGTGTTTGAATGGTATGGCCGCCTTATGGGTGATAGTCATTCGTTAAAGCATGGCGAATACCAAGTGAATGTTAATGATACTGCGCGTGATTTGCTGAATAAGATTGTCGCTGGTGATGTGTTAATGCGTGAGTTTGTCATTATTGAGGGATGGACCTATCAACAAGTATTAAGTGCTTTGAAGACTGACCCGCACTTATTGCATTATTTGCGTAGGATGAAAACGCCGGAATTAATTAAAAAACTAAAAGTGCCGCACGATTCGTTAGAAGGATTATTGTTTCCTGATACCTATGCCTATACCTGGGGTGATAGTGATATTGATTTAATTAAGCGCTCGTACGATCGCATGCAAAAAGAGTTAAGTGATCAATGGACGCAGCGCGCTGAAAATTTACCTTATAAAGATGCCTATCAAGCATTGATTATGGCTTCATTGATAGAGAAAGAAACGGCGGTTGAGAATGAGCGCCGTGAAATTGCGGGCGTATTGGTGAGGCGGTTGAATATTCGCATGCGATTACAAGTTGACCCAACGGTAGTGTATGGTATGAAAAAGCCCTATGGCTCGCCGATTACTAAAAATGATCTGCGTACGAAGACGCCGTATAATACTTATACCAACTATGGGCTGCCGCCAACACCGATTGATATGCCAGGGCTGCCTTCGATCAATGCGGCGTTACATCCGGCAGAGGGTACGACACTTTATTATGTGTCCAAGAATGATGGCAGTCATAAATTTTCCGATACCTATGTTGAGCATAAAGCAGCGGTCAATGAATGGCAGCGTTCACCGAAATCCTGATAAGAGAGACATCTACAATGAGTGGGGCAGTAAGCAAGTTTATTTCAATTGAGGGCGTGGAAGGCGCGGGTAAATCGACGGCAGTAAAAGTCATCTGTGATTATTTAGATAATAAAAGCATTGATTATCATTTAACGCGCGAGCCAGGTGGTACAGAGGTTGCTGAAGCTATACGCAGCATTTTATTAACGCCATTTGATGAAAAAGTTTGTGCTGAAACCGAGTTGTTATTAATGTTTGCGACACGCAAGCAAAATATTGAGCATGTGATTAAGCCGACATTGGCTGCCGGTAAGTGGCTAGTATCTGATCGCTTTACCGATGCCAGTTTTGCTTATCAAGGGGGTGGTCGCCAAATCGATTTAGCGCATGTAAATTATTTGGCGCAATGGATTCAAGGCGATGTTAAGCCGGATATTACTATTTTATTGGACCTTCCTGTCGAAGTGGGTTTGAAGCGTATAGAAGCGCGTGGTGAGAAGGATCGCATTGAACAAGAGGGGGTCGAGTTCTTTCATCGGGTGCGCGATACATATTTGCAACGTGCGGCGAATGAACCGCAGCGCTATCGTGTTGTTGATGCGAGTCAAACGGAAGCGGAAGTGGCGGCTGATTTGCAGCGTGTGTTAGACGATATCCAATGATCTTTTATGTATATTTGGTTCTAGCGCAACTGATGGTGGGTGTTAATATCGTTGCGTCTAAGTATTTACTGCAAGATATTAGTGTTACTTTCCTATTAATGGCGCGTTTTTGGTTGGCGGCCGTGTGGTTGTTTGCGGTCTATTATTTGCAGCCTAAGCGGATGCGCCAGCGACAGCAATCAGCGCATGCGTTTCAAAAAAAAGATTTCACCTATTTGATATTGCAGTCATTGTGCGCGGGTGCGTTATTTAATTTATTATTGTTAACAGGGTTGCAATACACTAGCGCTAGTGTGGCGGGCATTATCACCAGTGCCATCCCGGCAATGGTAGCCATATTTTCGGTGGTATTATTACGTGAACGACTGAATAAGATAGCGATACTGTCAGTGGTGTTAGCTTTCATGGGTTTGGTGATTATTAATTTGCATGGATTTCATGTCGGGAGAGGGTCAAATCTAAAAGGCAGCTTGATTATTGTTCTATCATTACTGCCTGAGTCGCTGTATTACGTGTTATGTAAAATTCACCAAGTACGTATGCCGCTAATTTTGTTGGCAGCATGGATTAATTTAATTAATGGCATTGTCGTACTGCCATTGTTGGTTGTGCATCCAGATGCGATGAATGTTCACCTATCGTTGATGTCGTGGTTGGTGGTGTTGGTGGTGTTGGTGGTGACGCTCTCTACAGCATTGTTTTATGCGTTTTGGTATATGGGTTGTGGTGGTGTGCAGGCATCATTAGCAGGGATGTTTACCGCTATTATGCCAATAGCTACTTTATTATTATCATGGCTATTTTTGAGTGAGGTGATTACGCTGTTACAGGCTGCAGGTATGTTGTTGGTGATCGGTTCGATTTTTTTGTATGCACGCGCCAAGTAATTGATTGCATCACTAATTGGTTGTCATGTAATAAGAATATTTCATATAACCTAATGCGCTTATAGGTCATCTATACTTAGACTGAACAGCGCTTTTATCTGCCATGATCCGTGAGGTGAGTTGATGAGTAACTGCATTAATATGGAAAGCACAGCGGGCTTGATGAGCCTATTGGACTCCTCTTTAAATGAAATTTATATTTTTAATCAGCAAGATTTGGCCTTTATTTGGGCAAATAAAGGGGCGTTAAGTAATACGCAATATACGCTGGATGATATCCGTGAATTAACACCGCTGTCTTTGAAGCCTCAGTACAATAAAGGCTCGTTTTCTAGGCTTATTCAGTCGCTTCACAAAGAAGCAGAAAAAATAAATTTTGAAACAGTGCATCGCCGTAAAGATGGGTCGGTATATGATGTTGAGGTATTTCTTGAGATGGGAAGATTTAAAAATAAAGAGGTGTATATAGCGATTATTTCAGATATAACGCGTCGTGTGAAACAAGAAAAAATCATCAATAATTATTTGCTCGAAAAAACCTATCAGGCTAATCATGATCCCATTACTAACTTGCCTAATCGAAGAGCATTATCTGGTGACATTTGCCGGCAATTATCCAGAGAGGCTGTTCAGTCGTTATCTGTGGTATTTGTTGATTTAGATAATTTTAAAGATATTAATGATACCATGGGTCATTATGTGGGTGACTTACTGTTGGCTGAGGTCGCTAAGAGATTGTTAAGTCTGATATCAAGCAAGGATGAGTTAATCAGATTTGGTAGTGATGAATTTTTGTTCTTAATAAGGGAAGAAGAAAAAAACATCAACATTCAGATGTTTTGTGAGGGAATCATGGCTGTATTGAATAGGCCATTTTCTTTGGAGGATAGTAAGCGTTCGATAACTGCGAGTATTGGTGTTTCAAAATTATCACCTACAATTCAATTACCATTTTCAGGGAAAGTATTAAACGAATTAATTAGGCATGCTGATTATGCGTTGTGTAGGGCAAAAAAATCAGGAAAAAATAATTATTATTTATTTGATGAGGAGCTTGATCATCAGTTGCAAAAGCGCACTTACTTTTTATCAAAATTTAGTGTATCAATTGATCTTGATAAGTTTGATCTTCACTTTCAGCCTATATTGAATTTAAAGACGAAAGAGATTGTTGGTGCTGAAGCTTTACTGCGCTGGCAGCCAGAAGGGCGGTTTATCCCTCCTATTGATTTTATTCCATTACTGGAGGAAACAGGGAGAATTTGTGAAGTTGGTAACTGGGTGCTGGATAAAATATACCAATTTGCTGTTAAGAATAAACAATCTATACCTAAAGACTTTAAATTTTGCTTTAATACTTCAGTTATTCAGTTAAGCGATCAATCATTTATAGATGCATTGGAGAAGTATTCTAACTCCTTCAAGGCTATGGGTATACTTTTAGAGATGGAAATCACAGAAAGTGTTTTTGCTAGTGATATGCATGAAATACATGACGTGGTCAATAGCATTCAGGTGCTCGGTGTCAATGTCTCGGTTGATGACTTTGGTACAGGCTATTCTTGCCTTGAGTATTTGCGTATTTTACCGATTAATACTTTAAAAATTGATAAACGATTTATTGATGATTGTTTAGATAGGCGCGGTTTTGGCATTTTGCAATCAATTATTACATTGGCTGCTAGTTTGGATTTGGATGTTATTGCTGAGGGTATTGAGACAATGGATCAATTGCGTTGTTTGGGTTCGTTAGAGAGTATTTACCCTCAATCCAGTGTGTATGGTCAGGGCTACTTATTCCACAAGCCCCTGCTGGCTGAGCAATTAATAAGCAAGCTGTCGTCTTAGTTAATCTCACATTTACCTAGCAGATCATGCGATGTACAATACACGCATTTTCTTAACGAAGAGAGAAGGCATGGGATACCCCTGGCAACAACAGCAGTGGCAGCAGTTACAACAAGCGCAGCAGCAACAGCGCCTGCATCATGCGCTTTTATTGACCGGTCCGCAGGGCATGGGCAAATTGGACTTTGCGCGCGAATTGTCAGTTTTACGACTATGTGAATCATCTGATGAGAAAGCGTGTGGTCAGTGTCGTAGCTGTACATTGATGCAGGCTACTAATCATCCGGATTATTTTGAGTGTCAGCCTGAAGAAAAAAGCCGAGTGATCAAGGTGGATCAGATTCGCCAGTTGATCGAAAAATTATCGAATACGTCTCAGCGCAGCGGTGGTCAGGTGGTGGTGATTCACCCGGCGGAAGCAATGAATACCGCAGCAGCTAATGCATTATTAAAAACCTTAGAAGAGCCAAATGGTGAGGTGTTGTTGATTTTAGTGGCGCATTCACGTTTGACCATTCCGGCGACCATTATCAGCCGTTGTCAGCCGGTTAACTTTGTAGTGCAGGATGAGCAGCAGGCACTGAGTTGGTTGGCGGATCAAACGGACAAAGCCACAGCGCTTGAATTGGCTTGGCGCTTATCGTCAGGAGCGCCATTATTAGCGCTCGAATATCTCAATAGTGAGCGCATTGATTGGCGCAATCAAATGCTTGATCATATGGGGTTGGTTTATCAGTCGCAACGTGACCCGATCAGTGATGTGACGGCATTGTGTAAGTTGGATATGGTGGTGCTGCTTAATTTAATGACCAGTATTGTTAATGACGTGGTGGCGTTAATCCAAGGGGTAACAACCGAGTATTTGGTGCATCAGGATCAACTGGCTAAGTTGAGTTATTTGGCGAAACGTTTACCGCTGGTTAACTTGTTGGCTTTTCAGCAGGAGCTCTCTCAGCGTCAACGTTTATGGTTAAGCTCGCAGAGTATTAACCCGCAATTGCTGTTAGAATATTTACTGTTAAAGTGGAGCGAAGTGAAGTGAGGATGAAAAAAATGTTAGTCGATTCTGCTTGTTTAGGTAATGAGGTGAAAAAATGTTAGTCGATTCGCATTGTCATTTGAATATGCTTGATTTGGGTACGTTTGATAATAATCTGGATAATGTGTTACAAGCAGCAGCGCAGAAAGACGTTGAGGCCTTTTTGTGTGTCAACGTTGATAAAGAAAATATGCCGGAAGTGTTATCGATTGCGGGCCGTTATTCGAATGTATTTGCCTCGGTTGGTGTGCACCCTAGTGAGGCGGTGAGTTATACCTTAACCGATGAAATTCTTACGCAGGCGGCTGATAATAAAAAAGTGGTGGCGTTAGGTGAGAGTGGTTTGGATTATCATTATAACGATACTGGGCTGGAGCAACAGCGCGAAAGCTTTGCGCAGCATTTGCGCTTAGGCAATAAATTGGATTTGCCAGTGATTGTACATTCACGTGCAGCACATCAAGATACCATTCAAATTATGCGAGACAATAATGCCACCGGTTGTGGTGGAGTGATGCACTGCTTTACCGAGTCATTGGAAATGGCTGAAGAGGCGATGGAGTTGGGCTTTTATATTTCGATTTCAGGTATTGTAACCTTTAAGAATGCAGCCAATGTGCAGGCGGTTGCAAAGGCGGTGCCGCTAGACAAATTATTAATAGAAACGGATGCGCCGTATTTAACGCCAGTGCCGTACCGTGGTAAGCCGAATGGCCCGCAATATGTCGGTTATGTGGCTGAAAAAATTGCTGAGCTTAAAGGGATTAGCTACGAACAAGTGGCAGAACAAACCACGCATAATTTCTATCAATTGTTTAACAAGGCGGTTAAACCTAATGACCAAGGTCAATAAGTCTGACAAGCAATGGCGTGATCAGCTCACGGATGAGCAGTACCATATTAGTCGCGAGAAGGGCACGGAATTACCGTTTTCAGGTAAGTATTGGGATTGTTTTGATGATGGCAGTTATCGCTGTGTTTGTTGTTCTCAATTGATTTTTAAATCCACTAGTAAATTTGTTTCAGATTGCGGTTGGCCGAGTTTTTCGGAAGCTGAACCTAGTTCTGTTGAAACACAGCAAGATATTTCATTGCCGGGTGAGCCACGCATAGAGGTTTTATGCGCGCATTGTGGGTCACATTTGGGGCATGTGTTTAATGATGGTCCGCGCGAAAATGGTTTGCGTTTTTGCATTAATTCAGCGGTATTGGATTTGGAAAAGGATAAACCAAAAGATGGCAAATAATAAAAAAAATAAACATTGGCACATGCAGGTTTTTTTGGTGTTGTATGGTGCGTTAGGCTTGGGTTTATCAGCGTGGTTTTTGACGCAGATTATTCATTATTTTTTACTGCATACATTATTGTTGCATGCGACAGCTGTAGTGAGTGCGATTGCATTAATTGCGGTTGGCTATTTGTCGGTATTAATTAAGTTACGGCGTGGCACACTGGAGCGTGAATATTTTAAGCAACATGATAAATACGAAAATCTGCGACATCTATTATTATTGCGGCGTGCTTTATTGTTTAGTGTGATTTTAATGTTGATTTGTTTGTTGATCAGTTATTTGTTGGGTTATCATGTGCGTATAAACTGGTTGGGAACAGTCATAGCATTTGTTTTATGTTTCGGTGTGATATATTGCTGGCAGTTGTGGGCATTGTACTGCTGCGACCGTTTCTTCCCAGGTTTTCATCCATCACCATTGGATCAATGATCGGTTTACTTAAGGTGATGGCCTACTTGATTCCTCTGCTTGTTTTTTTTCAAACAGCTCAGCGATTTCTGGCAACTTATAATACGAGGCCAGAAAACCGAGGTTGCATGTCATCGTATCGTCAGGGTCTAAACCCGCACTGTATCGTTTAATGATAGCTAGTTTCTGTTCGCTGTCTGGTTGCATGCGCGCTGACTCTCGCATATTTTTTACACTGTATGATTCGGTTATATTTATGTCTATCTCGGGTAATTCCATAAGGTATAAGGCTAACGAAGTCGCTCGTTTTTTGATGGCTGTTATAAGGGGGGGGTTGCGATGGGCATGGTGTGATGGTTGATTGATATCAGCGCCGTACTGGTAGAGCATTTTGACTGTTTCTGTGCTTTTTGAATAGGTAGCGAGATGTATGGCAGATAGCTGGCATCCATGGTCATCGATGGCGTTGACTGAACAACCAGCATCACACAATATTTGAACCATTCGTACACGGCCACGTGCTGCGGCATAATTTAATGGGGTCCAAGAATTAATGTTTTTCCCTTTGATTAAATCTGGTTTGCTGACAACGTCGACGTTGGTACCTGCATCAATTATCGCTTGTAATACTTCAGCGTTATCTTGAGCGATGGCACAATAGATAGCATTATAATCATTCTTTGTTTCTGTAATATCAAAGCAACCACCTGCTTCCTGCACAGCTTTTACTGTCGCTGTTGAGTTTATCCGAGCGGCGATATAACCGGGTGTCTCATTGTGCGGGCGTGAACCCTGGTTGATTAGGCTCGGCTCTATTGAACACAGTGTTTTTATGCAATCCAGGCTGGATTGCCGGGTGGCTATGTGCATGGGTGTATAACCTTCGTCATTAAATATTGATACATTCGCTCCGAGCTTGTGCAATGCGATAATTAAATCACTATGGTTATACGTGGCAGCAATATGAACTAATGTATTGTTGGTTTCATACATTTTATCTAAGTCGATATCTGGAATGAGGTGACACATAAAAGAAATCATTGCAATATTATTTTCAGCGGCAAGCATCCCTAAGACTAAGCGTACTTCTGGAGGTTTGCTGTATACATTGTTTTTATATAGTGCCTTGACTACAGACTGTAACTGTTGACGTGTTGCTAACATAAACAGTGTGCTATATAACAGCATTCCTTCATTACCGGTGATCTGCTTTGGTGTGTCGATAGCCGCCTCGGTCATTCTCGCTCCCATATTTCGCAGTTTTGAGATAACAGCCTCTGCTGTACCAGCAGGGTTAAGCTCACACAGTTGTAAAAGCTGAGATCTGTGTTCTGTATCGAGACCGCTTATCATCGCTTCTGCTGTTTCGCGCATTATGCCTTTAATAAACAGCTGCATTAATTTATTGCTGGCGAGGGTAGGGATAAATACACGGTACTGTGTTGTGTAGAGTGCTAGTCGTGTTTCTGGTTTCGCCATTAATTTAGCAATAACTGTATCTTGAAGCGCAATTCCATTTTTTTTGTTTTCGGCTAATTTAGATACTGCGAGCCGATTCAGCTGCAATACCAGCTGACGTTTATCATCACCGATGGGGGTTGAGTAAGCGCTATCATTGACAGTGTCTGCTATTTTTTTGTCACGGTTGTATTCACGCGCGATACTGTTGATAAGTTCGACGTAGTCTTCAAGTTTGGTATCTACTCGATTTAAAAATAACATGATGAGATGTTGCGGCTCTAGTTTGCTCAGTTGGCTACTTGGCGCATCGATTAATTGCAGGACAGTCTTTGCGGTAATAGGTTTGGCAAAATCAATCTCAACGCGTCGGCTGCGTGCTTTTTTCTTTTTCTTTTTACCCGATGCTGTGCTGAGTGTTAATGCCAGTTTAATATTAAGTTCACACTCAATGGCTGATGTCGCTGTAGCGGCTAATGATTCCTTTGGTTCTTTTGGAGCCTTGCTTGGTAGCGCCGTTGTAGCTTCGCTTTTATATTCCTCAGCTGCTGCGTGCACCGTGTGCGGTGGCGGTGTAAATAAACCAGCACCACTTACAGTTGCAACGCCATGGCGTTGGCGAATGGCATGAGCTTGCTGCATTTTACCTAGGCGTGCTAGTCGGTCAGCTTCACGTAACCAGTCGTCATCAGTCACTTTGCTGTCGTCTAATTTATCCGTACTGCTGTTACTGGCTGCCACGATATCTTGCGTTATATAGGCTAATAGTTCATCCACTTTAGGGTGTGTTGCAGTTTGCATAAACACGACCTCAATGCGCGCGCGCGATAGCGCCGTAAATAAGTGATTCAACTGTTCGATTAATTGTATATCCTCTGTTGGGATATCATCACCCCTTATTTTTTCTCTTTTAATGATGGACAGTAATCGTGTTGCGGTTTTGGCGGTGATTAAATTCCATAATACAATGCGGTCGTAACCTAAGCCTTTAATTTCTTCAACGGTAAACACCGCACCGGTGTCACAAGCGTCTTCGGCTTTTGTTTTGTTGTCTGCCGAACAAATGACTGCGGTATTGGTGTTGGCACACAGTGCTTTGACTTCTGCTGTATCGCCACGGCGTAATTGCCGAACGCTACCGGTGTCGTCAAGTGCGCTCGCCAGTTCAGTATCAACCAACTTTGAGCCGTGAGGCATGACTTTCTTTTTGGCTAGCAACAATCGACTGCCGACGGCGGCAATGTTTTTACTGCAACGAAAGCTACTGCCGAGTTTAGCAATGTAGGGGTTAGGGGTGTGCAAGGGAATCTGTTGTTTAAGAAATTTAACCGTATCCGATAGGTTGCTCAAATCTTGGTTGCCATCACCTGTAAACAATGCTTTCACACCTAGCGACATCAGGGTTTGCAGCTGTGGCCGGGTAAAGTCTAATGCTTCATCGATAATTAATGTTGTGCCAGCAGCTTTATGTGCACCATCAAAACGTGTTAACGCCGGGTGGTATTGGCTTTTTTCTGTTAGCCTGTTTTGGTAGTTTTTAAATGCTTGCCACAAGGCGGTTTGCAGTGTGGTGTTACCATGCAGTAATGAATGGCTGCGGCCGGCAACCAGATAGGCTTCAAGGTTATCAACGCTGGCCATGATAATGCATTCTTGATAAAAAGTGTCGTAATCGATGTCTTGTAATGTGGTGAGTGATTTACCAGTAGCACGGTGTTTGCTGGCCTTGTGTGCTGTTTTTTGTTGAGCGCGAATGGTGTCGAAGTAATCATGCAAGTCTTTGTCATCAACAGCAGTTAATGATGGGTCGATAACATCGAAACGATGCAGTAGTTCTATATACTGACAGGTGCTGACACTGGCAGCGTTACCGTCATTGCATAAAGTCGATGTTGCCCATTGCTCTTGCATTTCATCACGCAAACGCTCGGAGCTGGCGATATAAATTATATCGTTGAGGCTGCCAGTTGCAGCTTCTTGCCTTTTTAACTGTTCGATTAAACAAAAAACTAATAGGGTTTTACCCGCGCCAGGTGCGCCGGTAACTAAGCCAATAAAGTGATCTTGTTGCAGTTGTTTGCTTAGGTGGTCAGTGAGAACTTGTTGGTTATCGGTCAGGTGGACGACTTGTTTGTTATAAAACATCACCTCAACTGGTGTGCTCATGGCGTCATCAGCACTGGCAGCAGTCGGTGCAAGGGTGGGTAAAACAATAGGCTTGTGGTCGCTGGTATCATCAGTTGGGTCAATAGCCGTTTCACAGGCAGCGGTTAACTCAGCTAAATGCGCTGCATTGTATGATTTTCTGCGGTCATATTCGTGTTCAAGCAGCATCTCTAATAATAGCCAGGCACTGCTTCCGTTTACCGTTATTTTCTTTGCGATCACGCGTCCTGTGCCCTCCAAGCGCAAACTTAAAACGCGTGACGTTTTTTTATCGAGCATTTCAGCATTCAGGCCTTTTGTGAGCTCGTTGCTTTGCAGTAAGACTAAAAATTTGGCATAGGCAATTTCATGTTGCTCTGTGAATTTTTTGCTTGCTAATGTGGTGGCAACTGCTTGGGTATGGAATATACGGTAATACGAGCCTGCCTTTCTCATGATTAATGCTCTTAGTTTATAATGAATTTACAAGATGTTATAAGTAACAGATTTTAATATACTAGAATTAACGCAACCTTAAGTGGTGAATGTTTTTTAGGTGTATTTATGTGGCTCGAATGGTGATTTATAGCTGCGAGTGTTTAAGCATATACATCGCTGTTTTTGCGATTAATTCTTTGTGTATTGTGCTTAAATCGGCATATTGCATATAGGGAAGTTTAGAAAAATGATGCGTGAATTGCCCAGACTCCAGCCAGCGATAGCATTTCTCAAGCACACCTGGAATTATGCCTCCTTGCTTTTGATCTTGAAGGTACAGTTGGCTAGGTGCGCCCATTTTTTTTAAATATTGCCGCATTAAATATCGGCCCATGGTCCCGCGTCTTTTTTGATTGATAGGTAAATAAAAACAAAACTCAAGCAATTTGGGGTTTAATAGTGGGTAACGAAACTCAAAGTCCATGGATTTAGCTAATACCGCATTGTATTCTACGCGCATCCTTAGCCCATAACTCTGCAGTCCTTGCAATGAATCATACTCTTGTTCACGCACTGTTTTGATGCGTTTAATTTTATGTCGATTTTGATGGCTCACCTGTCTTTTGATGAATCGTTTAACAAGCCAGTCAATTCCTGTTGATTGACCAAAATAATAATATGCGGCTGGATGTGAAACCTTAATCAATGTCGCCATGCGCCTTAGCAAACGCACTGACGTATGATCATTGCGCCTCAGTTGTGAAATCTCATACCACAGCTGCTTATATCCTTTCTGCTCAAGGGCACTTTTAAGGTAAGTATGTGCAGGGGCATGTGCTGAGACGCAGTCATCTCCGCCAGCGCCAGATAATACAATGCGTCTTCCGGATTGAGTAATGGCTTTGTACAAGTGCATCATATACATGTAAACCAGGTAAGGAGCAGGGCCGGCAAACTGCTGCGCACAATATTGAAATGATGATATTGGATCGAATTGATCTGGTGTCACATAGGTAATGTCAGTATGACCAAAGTGAGCCAGCAAGCACAGTGCTGTTTTTTTGTCATCCACTAACACACCATCATCGAGTGCTGTTTGCATAAATAACGGGTACCGAATACCTTGTTGATAGGCGGTGGTAAATATGGCGCCGGAATCCAGGCCGCCACTCATTTTTCCGCATAATTGATCGTGCTTACCTTTAACACAAACCGACAGCGACTCATGCATCAACGCTGAAAACTGTTCAAGGTAGGCGGCATCATTCGCCAGTAAATGATCATCTGCATCAGCATCAAGTTGCCAAAACGGTTTCTTACTGACGTTTGTATGAGCTGAAATCGTGGTAATGACGCCGGGTTCGGCGCGGTAAATATGTTGGTAATAGGTCTCATCGCTGTAGGTTTGATTTTTTTCAATTAAGCTAATCAGCTGTTCATGGTTAAAATTTGGTTTTGTTGGTAGCTTTGCCAGCAAGTCCGGAAGGGTGCTAGCAAAATCAAAATGGCCATTGTGAAGATAGTAATACAGCGGCTCAAGCCCCATAGGGTCTCGCACCAGGGTGATATTTTGATTGGCTTTATTGAAATGCACTTCAGCAAAACCACCTTCGCGCGCACGCCAGTAAGCCCTGTTCAGTAATCCCTCGGTGTGATTTGAAAAATCCATGAGTCCCAGCAATAGGCGTTGTATAAAAGACAATGATAGAATACAAGCTGGCAGGCCAACGGGAAAGGAATAAAAATGCAAAAGCCAATAGCAATATTAATGCTAGCTATGGTTACCATGACGGCATCGGCAGGTTCAATGGGGCCACTGTTTACTGATGGAGAATATGCTGGAAGTGCAGGCCATCTTATATTGTCTGGCACCTCAAATAACTTTTTAACCAAAACTAGCATTCTTTTTTATCACGCTGGGAACTGCATGACGGAATACCCTGACAGCTATAGCCAAACAGATGGCGAAAAGCAAGAGTGGCAAGCTCGCGAATCCCCAGGGTGGAATATTAATGGCACAGCGGTGGCCAACGACGCCTCAATTGCAGGGTTGGATAGTGGTGAAATAGCAGCAATCACTGGGATAAAAATATACGCTGCTGAATTGACTCCATGGACTGAGGGTGGGACGCCTGAGACGGCTTGTTACACGGTAAGCGGTTGTGGTACAGGCACATGTTCTGGCACTGACACTGATACTAAAACGTTGTTCGGTCCACAATAGATTTAACTAAAAAGCCTAGCGTCTGGTGGGGTGCCATCGTTCTCAGTGTCACCTGTAAACCCTCCTTGAGTGCAGAAAGAAGACAGTGGTTGGATTTGCGGTGCTTGCCATTTTTTGGTTAAGTTTTGGTGGTTGGCGCAAGCGTCATAGGTGAAGTCTTTCACTCGTTCCATGGTTGTAACTCTCCAAAACATCAGCTGCAGCAGCAGGCATACCAGCTGCCTATCATATCAATAGGCGCAGATGGATTACAACCGCTATACAGCAATATTGGCTTTGGTTAGAAGTTCGCGCATTTTGGCTTGTACCATTTCGATAGCGATACGGTTCTCACCGCCGCGAGGCACAATAACATCGGCATAGCGTTTGGAGGGTTCGACGAACTGTAAATACATCGGGCGCACGGTTTCTTGATATTGTTCCATCACTGATTCAATCGAACGGCCGCGTTTGATGATGTCGCGCTTGAGTCGACGTAATAAGCAAATGTCGAGTGGAGTATCCATAAATAAACGAATATCCATCATATCGCGCAGGGCCTTGTCGACAAACAGCAAAATGCCTTCAATAACGATGATGTGTTTTGAGCCAATGGTGCGCGTTTTATCGCTGCGTACATGGTTGGTGAAATCGTACATGGGTAATTCGATGCTGTTACCGGCTTGCAGAGCTTGCAAGTGTTTGATCAATAGGTCGTGTTCAAAGGCGTTTGGGTGATCGTAATTGGTTTTTAAGCGCTCATCAAATGGCATATGCTTTTGGTCGCAATAGTAGGCATCTTCGGAGATGATTTCTACTTGGTCGCAACCCAGCTCTTCAACAATGGTGTTAGCCAGTAAGCTTTTGCCTGAGGCTGTTGGGCCTGCAACGCCGATAATGATGGTCTTATGATTCACTTAATTACCCCCGCATTTGAGAAGAACATAAATAGCGCCAGTTCCGCCGTCCCTGGGTTTGGCTGATTGGAATGCTAACACGTTTGGATGGTTACGCAACCATTGATTGATCATATTTTTGATCGCAGGCACGCCATCAGCTGAATAGTGGCCTTTGCCATGTACAATCAGTGCGTAGCGAATATCTTCCGTTTGGCACTGGTCAATAAAATCATGCAGCGCGTCAATCGCTTGTTCAACGGTGTAGAGGTGTAAATCCAATCGCGCCTCGATAGGAAAATCACCTTTTTTCAATCGTTTAATGTCATTTTTTAAGATATGCGGTTGCTCGTAATTCAGGCGATCATCGGGCCCTAATGAGTCGGCGCCACGTGAGTAGTAAATGTTCATGCGGGCTTTGTCATCAAACGGGTAGTCATTGTTGGCTTTGCGTTTGATCTTGAATGCCGTCTGCGGTTTGGTGTGTCGTCCGTGATCTGGCAGGCGATCGATATCACCCATTGCCTGCTGGAAGTCCTCTTGGTCCTCAGCTGATATTTTTGGCTTTTTGCTGTTTTTTGGTGGCTTTTTAGTCATGACCTATTGTACCATCTCGGCATGAAAACGATAGAATCAGCAATCAATCAGGTGTGTCAGCATTTTGAGCAGGCAGAACTTTACTATGGCCATGGCAGTGATAA
Source organism: Coxiellaceae bacterium (assembly GCA_029212925.1). Classification (GTDB taxonomy): domain Bacteria; phylum Pseudomonadota; class Gammaproteobacteria; order Coxiellales; family Coxiellaceae; genus JARGNX01. Next base: position 194,278 of record JARGOB010000001.1, read on the forward strand.
TGCTTGGGATGAGGCCGTCTATTTGGTGCTAGCAGCCTCGGGGTTGCCATTGGACAGTGATCGCTCTGTGCTTGAGCAGCCATTAACGCCTGAAATACAACAGCAAGTTGAGGCGTGGGTACAGCAGCGTGTTGAGCAGCGCATACCGTTACCTTACATAATGCAGCGCGCATGGTTTATGGGCTTGGAGTTTTATGTTGACCCGCGTGTGCTGATCCCGCGATCGTTGATGGGTTGTTGGTTGGAGGATCATTGCCGACCATGGGTTGAGCCTGATCAGGTGCAGCATATATTAGAAGTGGGAACAGGCAGCGGTTGTATTGCTATCGCAGCGGCTTATCAATTTCCGCAAGCGCAAGTTGATGCCGTCGATATCAGTGATGAGGCATTGGCAGTAGCTAAGGTCAATGTGGAAAGCCATCAGCTAGAGCAGCGTGTGCATTTAGTTAAGTCTGATTGTTACCAGCAGCTATCACCACAGCGCTATGATATTATTATCAGCAATCCACCGTATGTTAGTGATGAAGAAATGGCCGATGTGCCAGCGGAGTATCAGCATGAGCCAAGTTTGGCTTTGCGCGCGGACGATGATGGTTTGGATATTGTCATACGATTATTAAAAGGTGCGCCAGATTATTTAACCGATGATGGTGTGTTATTTATGGAAGTTGGTTTTTCGGATGAGGCGCTGATTGCACGCTATCCAGATGCGCCATTTGTTTGGTTGGATACTGATGCTGACACCAGTGGTTTGTTTGTGGTAACGCGTGAGGATTTAGTGACCTTTTTAAAACAAGAGCGATTAATGGATGAGTAATTGTTTTGGTCGACAATTTCGATTAATGACGGCGGGTGAGTCGCATGGCCCAGCAATGGTGGCGATCGTTGATGGTTGCCCGGCGGGCTTGGCATTAGATACAGCGTTGATTCAACAAGCGTTAGATCGCAGAAAGCCGGCTTGTTCTAAGTGGGTAACGCAACGTCAAGAAAGCGATCAAGTGAAAATTTTATCCGGTGTATTTCGTGGTCAAACCACCGGCAGTTCAATTGCATTAATGATTGAGAATCAAGATGCTAAACCGCATCACTATGATGAGCTGGAGCATTGCTATCGTCCTGGGCATGCCGATTATACCTATCATAAAAAATATGGCGTGTGCGATTATCGCGGTGGGGGCCGTGCATCGGCGCGTGAAACAGCGATGTGGGTGGCAGCGGGTGCGATAGCACAGCAGCTGCTATTACAGCATACAGATATTACAGTGCAAGCTGGTTTGGCGGCAATGGGTGATATTGTTGCGCAGCAATATGATTGGGATGGCGTATATCATAACGATTGCTATTTTTTAGAGGCTTCACAGCTTGAGCAGTTGCATCAACGCATTACTGATTTACGTAAAAAAGGTGATTCAATTGGCGGTAGTGTATGTGTACGTGCGCAAGGTGTGCCGGTTGGTTTAGGTGAGCCGGTATTTGCAAAGTTAAACGCACAAATTGCCGCGGCAATGATGGGTATCAATGCGGTAAAAGCGGTTGAGATTGGTGATGGCATTGAGGTTGTAACGCAGCGCGGATCAGAGCATCGCGATGAAATTTTAGTTAATGGTTTCGCTAGTAATCATGCGGGTGGAATTTTAGGCGGGATTTCGACGGGGCAGGATATCACCGTAAGGTTGGCAGTTAAGCCGCCATCGAGTATTCGTATTCCGGCTAAAACCGTTAATACCGATGGTGAAGCGACTGAAGTGATCACAGAAGGGCGGCATGATGTGTGTGTTGCGATTCGTGCCGTGCCAGTGGCGCAAGCGATGATGAATTTAGTGTTGGCAGATGCGTGGTTGGGTTGTCATCCCGGACTTGATCCGGGATCCAGAAAAAATAATATAAGTATACATTAGCAGAAGGATACAAAATAAATGAGTGATAAATATAATGTAGCGGTAGTGGGCGCAACAGGTGTTGTTGGCGAGGCGCTATTAAAGATTTTGCATGAGCGTGAATTTCCAATTGATAAAATCGTTGCGTTAGCCAGTGAGCGTTCGGCAGGTAATACCGTACTGTATGGCAATAAATCATTGGTCGTAAAAGACCTGGCTGAATTTGATTTTACTGACATTGATTTTGCGTTTTTTATGGCGTCGAATGAGATCGCTAAAAAATACGCGCCAAAGGCAGCGGAGCAAGACACGATTGTGATTGATAATTCCTCGTGCTTTCGTTACGACCAAGACATTCCGTTAGTGGTGCCTGAAGTAAATCCTGAGGCGTTGGTGACTTACCACAGTCAAATTATTGCAAACCCGAATTGTTCGACGATTCAAATGGCGGTGGCAGTTAAGCCTATCTATGACCAAGTAGGCATTAAGCGTATTAATGTGTCGACGTATCAAGCTGTATCTGGCGCTGGGCGTGATGCGATTGATGAATTGGCTAAACAAACAGCCGCTTTGTTTAATGGTCAAGAAGCTGAAACAGAAGTATTCGACAAGCCGATTGCCTTTAATGTGATTCCGCAGATTGATGAGTTTCAAGATAATGGCTATACGCGCGAAGAAATGAAGATGGTGCTAGAAATGCAAAAGATTTTTAATGATCCAAATCTTTTGGTTAACCCAACAGCGGTTCGTGTGCCAGTGTTTTATGGTCATGCTGAAGCGATTCATATGGAAACGGGTGAGCCGATAGAGGCGGCAACCGCAAAATCTATTCTTGAAAAGATCCCCGGCATTGAGGTGATCGACGAAAATAACGCTTATGCTACGCCGATCAGTCATGCGGCGACCAGTGATGAGGTCTTCATCAGCCGTATCCGTAATGATCTTTCGCACCCTAATGGCTTGAATATGTGGGTGGTAGCGGATAATGTGCGTAAGGGTGCTGCGTTAAATGCGGTACAAATCGCTGAGTTATTAGTCATGAAGAATGAAGCTGTAAAGCATTAAATTCCAATTTAAGGAAGCCTTAAGGCTACTAGCTTAAAATAATACCTTATATACATGACATAGTGGTTCTATAGTGATTTTGGTTTTGTAGTAATTTTAGTGGGTTTTAACATGGCAATTATACGATTAGTAGCGGTTTTTTTGGCAATCTTAGTGCCTTTGTACTTCGTGTCTACCTATTATAATGATACACGTCAGGATTCATCGCTTCAAAATAGGCCTGCCAATCAAGTCTTTACCAAAGATGCACCAAAAAAGTCTAGTGAGTATTTTTATTAAAAGAGTTCATGCGTTAGCGGGTAGCGGCGATCTTTGCCAAACGCGCGTTGCGTTATGCGGGTTCCGATAGCGGCTTGTGAGCGTTTGTATTCATTGCGTTTAATCAGCTTAATCACATCATAAATGGTTTGCTTATCAAAGCCTGCAGCGATGATATCTTTAGCGCTTTGGTCGCACTCAATAAAGCGCTCAATAATCGCATCTAAAATATCGTAAGGCGGTAGTCGGTCTTGGTCGAGTTGGTCATTAGCCAGTTCAGCTGTGGGTGGTCTATCAATAACCCGTTGCGGGATGGCGGGTGATAGTTTGTTACGGTATTCGGCTAGTTGGTAGACTAGGGTTTTTGGTACGTCTTTTAGTACGGCAAAGCCACCACACATATCCCCATATAATGTTGCAAAGCCAACGGCGAGCTCGCTTTTATTGCCAGTGGATAATACCAGTGAGCCAAGCTTATTGGACAGAGCCATTAAAATCATGCCGCGGCAGCGTGCTTGTAAATTTTCTTCGGTAATATCGTTATCACGTCCTTCAAACGCGGGTGCTAACTGCTGAATAAATGCTTCATAAATCGGTGAAATAGCAATTTGTTGGTATTTAACTTGCAGTAACTCACATTCCTCTGCTGCGTCTTCATTGCTCATATCTACGGTATATTGCGATGGCATGGATATTGCTTCAACATGTTCAGCACCTAAGGCATCCACGGCAATGGCCAAAGTTAATGCAGAGTCTATGCCGCCTGATAGCCCGAGGATGACATTTTTAAAACCATTTTTAATGATGTAATCTTTTAGTCCCAGCACTAAAGCCTGATAAATTAACGCAAGGTCGTTACAGCTAATAACGCCATTGTTTGGCTTGATGCTCGGTGTCACATTAAAGTCTAATGTGGCTTGTAAAGTGTCGGTTTCAAAGTAGGGTGCGTGTTCGCATACTTCACCATTGCGGTTAGTGATCAATGATCCGCCATCGAACACTAATTCATCTTGACCGCCCACCATATTGACATAAGCAATGGGCAGATGCACTTGTTGGGCTAATGCTGTCAGCACTTCAATGCGATGTTCTGCTTGTCGGCGATGAAACGGTGAGGCATTTAAGCTAACAATTAATTGTGCCCCAGCTTTTTGTGCTTGTTGTGCTGGGCCTGGCCACCATAAATCTTCGCAGATAGTAATGGCTATGCGCACATCGTTAACGCTAATAATGCAAGGTTGATTACCAGCGTTGAAGTAGCGCTTTTCATCAAATACATTGTAATTGGGTAAGTGCTGCTTATTGTAACGTGCAATGATTTCACCATTTTGAATAACGCTCGCCTGGTTAACCATGATGTCTGCCTGTTTGGCTGGGTGTCCAACGACAATGGTAATCGCTAATTGCTGTTGGCAAATTGATTGCAATGCGATTTCAACGCGCTGATACAATTCATCACGGTATAATAAATCCTCTGGTGGATAACCGGTTAATACCAGCTCGGGGAATATAATAATGTCTGAATTATTTTGAACCGCTTGGTGACAGCAAGCAATTACTTGCTGTGTGTTTGATTCAATCGCACCAACGGTCGGGTTGATTTGCGCTAAGGTTAATGTCAGTTGACTCATAACTAAACTATTCCACGATCATTAATGTATCAATAAAGCAGCAGCAACCGAGCGGCCTTCAGCTTGCAGTGCAGCAAAGGTGCGACAAGCTGCGCCAGTGTCCATGCATTCCACGCCGATATTATTTTCATATAATTCAGCGAGCAGCTCATGCGGTAATAAATGAAATTTTTCGCCCGTACCAATCAATGCAATGGTCGGTTTTAATTCTAATATGGCTTGCCAATGTGAGGTGGTTAATTCATTTACGCTTTGTGGTTGCCAGTCATCAATTAACTGTTGTGAGCTGATAATTAAGCTGTGTTGGTAATCGGTATGATTTATCTTAATGCTTTTACCCGCTGTATAGCCACGAATCACATATTTATCGTGGCTTTCTTCTTCGAGAATTTGCATCATCAGCTGGCTCGATCTTCAGGAATAATCGCAAACATTTCGATGTCTACTGATTGGTTGTTGAAAAACTTATAATTACGCAGTGTGCCTTCATGCTTAAAGTTGGATTTGGTTAATACCTTTTGTGAGGCCTCATTGTCTGTCACGGTAATGGCTTCAATGCGCTTTAAGCCCATGGTGTCGAAGGCATAGTCAACGCATTTTTGAATAGCTGCTGTTGTGATGCCTTTGCTCCAGTATTTCTCCGCTAAATCATAATGAATTTCACCGCGGCGATTAAAGCTATTGGTGGTAATGCCAACTGCGCCGATCATGACGTTATCTTTTTTGCGGGAGATGCTCCAATAGATGCCGCGCTTAAAGCGATACAGGTTTCGACAATAGTGGATTTCAGCTTCTGCTTCAGTCAGTGATTTTGGGTTGGTGGCTAGGATGTATTTGGCTACATTAGGATTGGTGTAGTAGTCAAAAAATGACTTGATATCATCGGTGGTGTGTTCACGTAACGTAAGCTCATCATTCAGCTCAAGTACTGGAAACGGCAGGTCAAAGTTTATACTCATAATAATTGGCTTTTGCTGTTTAGTTGACCCATATTATGCCGCAGCGCTGGTCGATTCGGAAGCTAATTTTTTCAACCAAGGCGTTAGAATCATTATTAAAATGGCTGTAGCAAAACATATGGCTGCAAAAATGATAAAAGCATGACCATATATCTTTGAGATGCTGACAATGCTCATGGTTTTATTCGGAATGCTGGCAATTTTGGCCAATTGGCCGGCAATGGCAGTTGACGCAGCTAGTGCAAAGAACCAGGCACCCATCATAAAGCCGCGTAGGCGAGGAGGTGAGTATAAGGTGATCATTGCTAAACCAATCGGAGATAGCGCTAGCTCACCCAGCGTTAAACCAAGGTAGCCAAATGCTACGGGTATAAGAGATGATTGGTGGTGCGGTGTCACACTAAATGCACCAAAGGTTAATGCCAGAAAACCTAAACCGATAAACAGCAGACCTAAACTAAATTTACCGCCAAAGCTAAAGTCGCGATCACGCGCTTTTAGTGAGCGCCATACTTTAACGGCTACTGGTGCGAATAGAAGAATAAAGAAACTGTTTAATGCGGTGACTGTGCTGGGTGGGATGCTGTAACCCAGTATGTTGAGGTTGACAGCGCGGGCAACAAATAGCGTCATGCTCATTGGCATTTGCATATACAATGCCCAAAAACCAACGGAGGTAATAGTTAAGATAATGGCAGCTAGGAAACGTCCCCGTAATTGTTTTTGTGTGCGCTTATATTGGTAACCGAGGTAGCTGAGCAACAGTACGCCGAACACAGCAATAATGGTATTGGCAATGGTGGGATGCAATAGGCACAAATACAGCAAAGCGATAATGATAATGCAAGCGATGACGACAGCAAAGGTGTTTCGATTAATGGATTGTGAAATTTTCACCAAACGGTGGTGGCTGTGTATTTGGTCGCGTTGCACCTGTTTAATGCCGATACTGAATACGATCACACCAATAACCATTGCAAATGCAGCCAGTGCAAATGCCCACTGATAGCTGGCTAATTTAGCCACGACACCGCAGGCAATGGTGCCTAAAATCGAACCGGTGTTGATGCCAAAATAAAAGATGGTGAAACCACTTTCGCGTCGCTTATCTTTGTTGGAGTAGCATGTGCCCAATAAGGTTGAAATATTTGGTTTGAGTAAGCCGTTACCAATAATGCAAGCTGACATGCCAGCATAAAATGAAACAAAATGCCCCACCGCTAAGCTAGCGTAACCAAGCATTAAGCAAAGACCACCTAAAATAACGGCACGATTATAGCCAACGAAATGATCAGCAATGTAGCCACCAATAACGGGAGTTGCCATCATCAGTGCGCCAAATGCGCCATATACAAGATAAGCTTTACTATCAGCAAAGCCAAAATGCTGTGTCATGTACAGTACGATCAATGACTGTACAGACCAATAGGAGAAGCGTTCCCACAGTTCGGTCATAAATAAATAGATTAATGCGCGTGGTTGCTTGGTGTTAATATTTTTTGCTGTCATATTCATCGGCACAGTCTATGGATTAAAAAAATATTTGTCAATGTACTGTTTTGGCAGTACGCGTGGTGCGTTGACTAATTAGTAGAAAAGTGTGATTAAAACAGTTAAGATAGCTGCATATTGTGATTATAAAAAACGAAAGGACGCGCAATGGCAAAGCAAGTTATACACCGTGAACGTGCTAGTGATGATGTTGATTTTTCTTCGGAAATTCCACCCTTACTGAAGCGCATATATGCGACACGTAATATCAATTCAGACTCCGAGGTGAATCGTGAGTTAACATCGTTATTGCCATACGACGGCATGATTGGTATGGAAAAAACGGTTGATCGTTTAGTTGAGGCGTTGCAACAACAACAAAAAATATTAATCATTGGTGATTTTGATGCCGATGGCGCGACTAGTACTGCGGTTGCTGTGCGTTCGTTACGTTCGTTTGGAGCGGAAAATGTCGACTATTTGGTGCCGAATCGTTTCGCGTTTGGTTATGGATTGACACCGGAAATTGTAGAGTTAGCCAGCAAGCGTGAACCTGACCTAATTATTACTGTCGATAATGGTATTTCATCACATGACGGCGTTGATAAAGCCAATGAGTTAGGTATCGATGTTTTGGTGACTGATCATCATTTACCATCGAATGAAAAAGGTTTGCCGAATGCGGTTGCGATTGTCAACCCCAATCAATTTGATGATGAATTCCCCAGTAAGTTTTTAGCTGGTGTTGGTGTGATTTTTTATGTCATGTTGGCGATGCGCTCACGTTTAAAATCGATGAATTGGTTTGAGCTGAATGATATTGAAGTGCCTAATATGGCGGAACTGTTAGATTTAGTTGCTTTAGGTACTGTATCCGATGTGGTGACATTGGATCAAAATAACCGCATTTTGGTGCATCAAGGTTTGCGTCGTATTCGTGCTGGCTATGCCTGCCCAGGTGTGCGCGCGTTATTATGTGTTGCTAAGCGTAATCCAGATAATGTGGTGGCAGCCGATTTAGGTTTTGCCATTGGTCCGCGTTTAAATGCGGCGGGGCGTTTGGATGATATGTCGTTTGGTATTTCATGTTTGCTAGCGGACAGCGGTTCAGCGGCGGTGGCGATGGCTGAGCAGCTCGACAGTTTAAATAAAGACCGCAAGGGCATCGAGAATAATATGAATCAGCAAGCCTATGCGTTTGTTGATGAAATGCAATTGGATAAGCAATTGCCGTTAGGCGTTTGTTTGTATGATGCTGAATGGCATCAAGGGGTGATTGGCCTGGTGGCTTCGCGGGTTAAAGAGAAATTGCATCGTCCAGTGATTGCCTTTGCTAAAGTCGACGATGACACAATTAAAGGCTCGGCACGTTCGATCCCTGGTTTTCATATTCGTAATGCGTTAGAAGAGATTGCTAAGAAACACCCGGAAATGTTAACTAAGTTTGGTGGTCATTCGATGGCAGCCGGCTTGAGTTTGAACATTAATCATTATGAAATGTTTCAAACCGCATTTGCGGAAGAAGTGGAAAAACATTTAACTGAAGAAGATTGCTGCGGCAAGGTGATGACTGACGGTAGCCTTGAGAGTGCTGATTTTAATTTACCGACAGCAGAAATGCTACGTGATGCTGGCCCATGGGGGCAGGGTTTCCCTGAACCTGTGTTCGACGGTATGTTTGAATTGGTTGATCAGCGCATTGTGGGTCAAAACCATTTGAAATTGTTACTTAAGGCTGAAGGGGTTGATGTCTATTGCGATGCGATTGCATTTAATGTCGATACTGATCATTGGCCTAACTACAATTGCAGTAAAATTCATGTGATCTATAAATTGGATATCAATGAATACCGTGGCCGTCGTAAGTTGCAGTTGTTGATTACCGAGATTTTATAGTCATTTTTTATTGGCTATAAGTAAAATCACATTCATGTTTGCGGCCATGTCTTATGGAGTTTTTGAAAGGCTTGTGGGTTTGTGTTGTTAATAAATGCACTGTAAATTTGTTTGGCCGTTTCTTCAATGCTCAATTCGCTGTTGTCAATTTCGTAGTCATAGCTCATGTTTTTGTGCGTGGTGATGGCAGAGCTGCGGCTCCAGCCTTGAGGTCGTATGGCTTCTAATGGATTGCCATCATAGCTTTTATTGCGGTGTTGCTCACGTCGTTCCCCCTCCTCATCTGACACATGAAGACCAACGTAAAAGACATGATATTGGTGCAACGCGTTTAGTGCTGCCGCAAACCATCCGGGTTTCCAAAATAATTGTTCAGAAATAACATTAATACCAGCGGCTAAATAAGTTGCGATGGCTTGATAGGAAGTGATCATGCACTGATCAATTTTCGGTCCTGGAATAATTTCAAAATACACCAAGCCATCTTTTTGATATTGTCGATGTTGATAATAATCTGGTGTGGCGGTATCTATAGCCAGTTGTTTGGTAGGCATAGCTTGCCAAAAGGTGTTAATGCCAAGGCGTAGATAAAATTCACCGAGCAAATTCTGCAGTTCACGCACAGTGCTTGTCTTGCCAGCGCTAGAGGCGCCATTGAGCAAAATTAATTTTCCGCTATTTGTTTTCATGCATTTTCTCTAACCAGTGTTGATCCCAGTGTGTAAGTGTTTTACGCGTTCTAGTGCGGAAAGTAAAAAATCGTTTAGCGGTTCGGTACTGTTTGGTTTTTATTAAGCTGGTCAAATAGGTTTGCATCAGCACGCCTACCTGCGCATCGCTACCACCGATACAAAACGCTGTGTGATAGGCGATAGGTTGTAGTAATTGACAGACTTTTTCGTGCTCGCCTCGGGCAAATGCAACGGTCGCCTGCAAAACAGGTAGCCCGTTGGTTTGCCAAACTTCTTGGGCCATGCCTTGTTGTTGATTAGCGTATTGTGTTGTTATTTCTAACATATGCGCTACTGCTTCATCACGCTGTGCTCGCGCTAGGGCATAAATCATATGCATGCTATCGAACGGTACCACACAGTCATTAGCATTTTTTTCGGTATAATCGGCTATGTCTTGCCAGCGATCACCGAGCTTCATATCCATTAAATCTGCACGCCATAACAATGAAACAGCATCGCATTGAGTAGTCACCAGTGGTTTTTTATGCTCAACCCAGATAATGTTGTCATACATGGCTAACGCGCTATCATGTTGCCCTGCCATCATACGCAGCAATGCTAAATGCCAAGGGTTATGTGACTCAGCAACAACGTTACCGTTCTGCCAACCTTTAGCAAATTGAGAAATGTATTTTATGCCTGCTTCAACCTCACCAAGCATGCTGTAACAATGCATTAACGCGTGGTGAATCATGGGGTGATCCTCGCGAATTAACAGGCCTTTCTCGGCAATGCTTGCTGCTTTGTCATAATCTTCATGTAGCTCACAGGCGAAGCTGTAAATCGCTAGAAAATCGGCATTGTTTTCATAGTAAGGTTCACAAACGCGACAACAATTAACAAAGCGGCTAGCATTAAAATATTGACCAGCAACGAGATAAAAGAACTGTAGTAGGCCTAGTAGATGAAGATCTTGAGGGTAATTTAGCAGACAGTTTTCTGCTATGGCGATTGCCTTGTAGAAGTCATTTTTATAAAAAGCTTCAGTTATGTTTAGATAAATAGCTTCTCGTTCAGTAATGCCACTGCCTTTTAGTTCTCGGCTGTGTTCTAGGTATTTTAAACCGGCTTGGTAGCCGTCGCCGTTTTGGCCATAGAAATAAAATTGCGCTGCGCAGATTTGTACAAGTAAGGCATCGGGGAATTCATCAGCTGCTTTCACGATGATATCTGCACCGCCGCCAAACCCGGTGAGTTCAGTGAAATAACGATTAAGAGAGTCTATTGCGTCTGCATTGCTAATACTGGTTTCAAGGCCAAATTTATCTTTCAAGGCTACACTCCCATGTTTATCCTCTATGGTTATATAATAACAAACTTTTGTTATTTATATATTAACAGTGAGTCTGCGTTAATGTATCTTAATGGGTTGTATAGCATAAGTAATTGAAAAGCGGGAATTCAATCGTAAGGGTTGCTAAAGCCTAGCTTTAATAGCAGCTTAGTTTCGAGTTGCTCCATCATCTTGGCTTCATTTTCTTTCACATGGTCATAACCCAGTAAGTGAAGCAGTCCATGAATAACTAGGTGGGCCCAATGTGCCTGAAGCGATTTGTTTTGGTCTTCCGCTTCTTGTTGGACCACTTCTGCACAAATTGCGATATCACCTAGATAGTTCGACGGTGGTTCATGCGGTTGTACCTCATCTGGAAAGGAGAGGACATTCGTTGGGCCGGTTTTTTTACGAAAGGTTTCATTGTAATAGGTCATTTCATCGGCATCGACAATGCGTATTGATACCTCTTTGTCTCCTGGTAAGGCTTTAACCACTTCATCCGCCCAGGTTTGCACCTCATCGTAAGAGGGGGCGGTGATGTTTTCAACATTGATTTGGTAGTCGATGAGTATGTTCATAACCAGAGTTTAACAATAATAAACTGAAAGATTAAGTCTCTGATGGGCTATTTGTTGACCGTTTGTTTCGATAAGCAGGCATGTATTCATGTGGTACAATGTTTTTTCAAGGAAGAGATTGGAGACTGCTGTGCAACAACCATCCAAATCGAGTTCATTTTGGTACCCGAGTATTGTTGGCTTAATTTGTATGATGTTTGGATTGGCATTGTGTCGATTTTCTTACACACCCATGATTCCTTTTTTAATTAATCAAGATTGGCTGACAGCAGCTCAAGCAAACTATGTTGGCTCGTATAATTTCATTGGATATTTTATCGGTGCTGTATTGGCATTTACTGCTTCACGCTTTATCAATCGCAGTGTTTTGGTGCGTTACAGCCTAGCTATCGCCGTGCTATCGTTAGCATTTTCAGCGTGGATGTTAGGTTATTGGTGGTTGGCTTGGTGGCGATTGTTGGCGGGCATTATTGGTGCGTTTATTGTCATTTTATCGCCGGCATTTGTGTTGCATTTTGTTGATAATGCTAAGCGTCATGTGGCCAGTGGTGTTGTGTTTACCGGAGCTGGTTTCGGTATTATCATTTCCAGTTTAGTGACTCCTTCTTTGGCTTCATTGGGTCTGAGCTATATGTGGATCGTATTTGCTGTATTTGCATTGGTTTGTACGATAATTGCTTGGTCAATGTTTCGCCGAACGGTAGTGGTTGAAGCAACAAATGCTCAAGATGCGCATGAGGGTCATAATAGAAATAAGGTTATTTTATCTTTATTAGCATTTTCCTATTTTGTTTGCGGCATTGGCGTGGTACCGCATACGTTATTTTTATCACACTATTTACATCAAGATTTACAGGTGAGCTTAGCCAATAGCGGGCTATTATTTTCACTGTTTGGTGTAGGTTGTTTGTTGGGTTCATTTTTAGGCGGTGTGTTAAGTGCGCGATTTGGCGTATATGCAACGTTATGTGCTGGTTATGTGATTGGTATTGTCGCCATACTCATGGTGGTATTAACGCATTCAACATCTTGGGTGTTGGTGTCGTCAGTGCTTATAGGTATTTATTTATTTGCAACCGTAAATCTTACCTCATTACGTGTAGGTGAAGTGGTTCCGATGCATCATCATCCCAAGTATTGGGGAAGAATTACTTTATGTTTTGCGCTAGGCCAAGCGTGTGGTGGTTATGGTATGTCGGCGATGGTGGCATCTGGGTTGAGTTATATTGCCATGTTTTGGTTGGCAGGTGTCGCATTACTGTTGGGCTTTATTGCTATTTTATTTTCCAAATAATCGCAGGGTAAGGATTCTATGCGAATTAGGGCAGCACTTTGATTAAATAATCCAGCACAACTTGTAATTTCTTACTGATCTCTTTTTTCGAAGGATAAACGGCATACATAGCATATTTGTCAGCTGTATATTTATGCAGTATGGGTTTCAGTTTTTTAGCCTTAATGGCGTCAATGACGGTAAAGCTAGGCAAGTAGACTATTCCCATGTCCGATAGGGCAAGGTTTTTTAGATCCATGCTGCTATTGGCGCGTGCGTTGCCTTCAATAAAAACAGCAGATTGCTTGTCATCGATAATATAGCTCCACGTGTTTGAAAAATTATCATAATGATCGAGGCAGTTGTGTTTGCTTAATTCATCGGGATGTTTTGGTGTGCCGTGTGCTTTAAAATACGTGGGTGAAGCACAAGTAATTTTATGCCAATCACGTAATTTTTGAAAATAAAAACCTGAGTCAGGCAGTTTGCCACAATGGATAATCAGATCAAAACCATCGGATAAAATATCCAGCAGATGATTGCCGATCACCAGTTTAAATTTAAGTTCGGGATATTTTTCTGATAAATGTTGCAGTGTGGGTGTAATCCATAATTGACTGATAGAGGCGGGCAGGCCAATTTTAATGGTGCCAGAAACGGTGGTGGTTAATGTTTGCAAAGAGTTTAAGCTGGCTTCGTATTGCAGCAGCAATTCTTTGGTTTGCTGGTAAAACAGTTCACCCGCTTCGGTAGCGTTGAGTGCGCGCGTTGAGCGATGAAACAATTTTGTGTTCAGATCAGATTCCAATTGTTGTAATTGACGCGTCATTTTAGGTGTGGAAATGCCTATTTTTTTTGCCGCTTGGGTTAACGAACCGAGCTCGTATATGATGCAAAATGCTATAAGTGACTCAATTTTCATTATTTCATATTCCGCAATTATGATTTGATAATATTAGGTATTATCATTAAATAATGCAAGTGATAGAATGCTTGTATTAATCAACAGGAGCAAAACAATGACAGATGCAATATATGATAAAGGGTTGAAATTATTGAATAAATTACACGGTGGGCAAGCCGGTGAGCAGATGGTTGCTGAGTTGTTTGAGTTATCACCCGAATTGGTTGATATGACTATTCGCTGGGCTTTCGGTGAGGTGCATAGCCGCCCGGGAATTGATTTAAAAATCCGAGAATTGGTGACCATAGCGTCGTGCATTACCGATGGTGCTATTCAGCCACAATTACGCGCGCACTATGAAGCCGCATTAAAAATTGGTGTTACGCAGCAACAAATTGTAGAGGTTATTTTACAAATGATTTTTTATGCGGGTATGGCGAAAGCATCGAACGCTTTGCGATTATTAAAAGAGGTGGTGTCATGAAAAAGCAATTAATCGGTGTGTTAATTATGTTATTAATCTCAACAGTGAGTTTGGCAGCGACATTGCATTCAATGGATAAGCTGCAAATTGAAAAAGCATTTTTCAATAAAACGTATACGTCTATCCCGGTGGATAACTTGGATGGCAAGACAGTGAATGATAGTAATACGATTTATTTAGATGGTAAGGGCGTTGTTGTTGGTGAGATGGGTATAAAGCCCAAGGATGAACCGAAGATCGATACCGGCAGTTATGCCATAAGTAAAGATGGCACGTTATATATTCAGTGGAAACATTGGGATTTTAAAAAACGGCTGTGCTTTCATATGTATGAAACTAAAAATGCCTATGTTTCTATCGATTGTCACAATATATTTCATAGTGTCTTTATGAAGTCTGCGCGACAATTGGGCAATCATATTAATTAAGAGGTGTATAAAATGTCAGATCATGTATTTGTGGTTTCAGAATGGCTTGCAGAAGAGGGTAAAGACAAAGAACTATGGGGGATTTGTCAAAAGCTAATGACACTATCCAGAAAAGAGGGCGGATGCATTAGAGCAAGTGCCACGCGGCAAATCTCACATCCGGGCTCACCTGGACAGTCAAAATATACAATCGTATTGTTGCAGCAATATGAAAACATAAAGGCATTTGATGCGCATTGTGCTAGGGATTATGTGACTCGTTTCTTTAATGATTATATCGATAATCCAGACGCGGGATTAATTGCAGATTGGACCTGTCGATTATTTAGTGAAACGGAGGAATGATAATGGTGATTATTGAACTGACATACAAAAAAGCATTGAGCGAAGTCGATAAATATCTATCATTGCATCGTGAATTCTTAGATAAATATTATGCTACAGGTTTTTTTGTTGCTTCCGGGCCGAAACAGCCGCGCGAGGGCGGCGTGATTATTGCGACTGTTACAAAAGTAAAAGCTGAGAAAATTATTGTTGAAGATCCATTCTATCAGCACAGAATAGCCGATTATCGTATCGTTGAGTTTGATGCTAATAGGGGTCTTAAATTCGACAATATAAAGCGAGACATTATAAGCAATAATGCGTAAAATATGGCTGGTTTTATTGATAAGCTGAGTTAGCGCATGAAAATACTGGTCGATGCAGACGCCTGTCCAAATGTGATTAAAGAAATATTATTTCGTGCTGCAGAGCGTACAAAAACCTTGGTGATCTTGGTGGCTAATCAACGATTAAATATTCCACCTTCTGAGTACATTAAAATGAAGAAAGTCGCTGCCGGTTTTGATGTGGCGGACCATGAGATTGTTCAGCAAGCCGAAGCGGGTGATTTGGTGATTACTGCTGATATTCCATTGGCTGATTTGGTTGTAAAAAAGGATTGTTTGGCGTTGAACCCTCGCGGTGAGCTTTATACAGAAGAGAATATCCGCCAACGTTTGGCAATGCGTAACTTGATGGAACAGCTGCGTGACTCAGGTGTAACTACCGGCGGACCGAACAGTTTAAGCAAGCAACACCGACAAGCATTTGCTAATCAGCTTGATCGATTTATTACCCAGCAGCGATCATCTTGACGGTGAAATCTCCATTGCGGAGGGTTCATCTGTTGATTTATTTGTTTTGAGAAACTCTTCTTTGTATTTGCAAAAGATAGCTAGACGAACATGCAGTGAAAAGTTTATATTTTTTAAAAATTCAATTTCTAATCCATTTAATTGACTTGTTGGCATACCTGCAACGTAAGCAAAATATTTATTATTATAACGTTCATCGCAATGTTGTTTGAATGTTAATAAATATGCTGTAGCTAACAAACGATGAATATTATATCCAGTCAATGCATTCTTGGTAGCATGTATATATTTATCAAGGTATATGATCACGATGATTGAGCAATAGGCAAAATCGTCTGCATCACATGCTGAGTGTTCTTTTATCCTGTATATATAATCAAGTAATGGGAACGTAGGACGTGTTTTGGCATGAAACAGTGACATTTGTTGTTGCGATACTAGCTTTTGTTGTTGTAAGGAAAGCTGACTGGTTATGCGGTCAAGCGCACGGCATATACGCAAAGGTGTGATGATGGTAGCTATGTCTATTTCGTTGGAATTTGAATCTTCAGGCATGGTACGTCTTATTGTTTGGTTAACCACACATGCTCCGGCACTATGATAAATGATTATGTAATATTATCAAGGTTATATGATTTTTTCTGGATTGTTTCTCCTGGGTAAACAATCCGTTTCAAGTTGCCACCTTATTCAATTTGTTTTCTTTTTGTAAGCTATCACCATGAAATAAGTGGATGAGGTGGTAGCAATGAGTCGATCAAAGAAAAAGGCAATTATACTACAGGCTTGTGATGAAGCGCTTTACGCATTAGAAAGTCAAGAACGTGGCCTTTTTGATAAATTATTTAGTTCAAATTCAGATCGTAAGTTAGCTGCTGACTTTAGGGATTCATTGTTATCAGCATATGATCCGATACCGCTATGTGCGCAGCGTATAAAAAACTTTGATTCCGTGTGGAATTCTACTAGTCGCGATAGTCGAAAATCTTTTAATAGCTATTTTTTGGTCGCATTAGAAGGCAAGTCAGCAACGCTGTATAGAGAAGTAATAGCAGAAGCCTTTAGGCTTGAGTTTCACAACGAATATGGCGTCACTTTATACCGCGGAGATAAGCGAGATCCAAAAACTATTTTTCCTAATGGATTTAAACCGTTTGTAGCGATGTCGGCTATGCTGAATCGTAATCCAAAATACAGTAGTCAGTATACCGGTAGTAACGGCGTTTCCACTTCCAAGCTTTTTTCTTATGCTGGTTTGTATTCGCACAATGTCTACACGATTAAATTTAATGGCCGTACTGTAGAGCATGACTCACGGTTATTAGCTATTAACTTAGTAAGAACCGGTGAGAGGCGTAAATTAGGTAGGGTGAATATTGGCTATCAAAAAGCTGAAATTAATTTTCTGTCAGGTATACCGCCATTTTTTATTCAGTCATGCACAAGAGCTGGCACGGTTAGCAACAACCCTCATTTTACCGGTAGTTTTCCAACGCCATCGCCACATGTGGATCGTTTTCTGTTGCGTGAAATGCCGGTGGAATCAAAATCGAGTGTAGAAGAGTCAAAAGCTGAAGATGATTGGGTGATGATCGAACACTCAGCGCTACCCGCCGTTACTGCTGGTCGTTATTCAGCTGGCGATAAAGTCACTTTGGTTAGCTACCGTTGTGATATCCAATTATACCGCGGCAGTAAAGGTCAAGTGCATATCGTATTTAATGCCAGTGAGCAAGCCAGTGCTTTTATTGCTGGCGAAAATTTAATGTCTGATCGTAATCCAGGACGATTAAAAAGACCTGATCCAAGGCGTTATGTCGGTTTATTTGCGGTAAGAACGAGCCAAGCTAATTTCAAGGCACTGCGTGCAAAGTTCCCGACCATACCAAAAGTATCTGATTTACCATCGGCACCTATTTATAAGTAATAAATAACTGGAGAAAACAATGCGAAACGATACGAAACATCTAGTCAATAACGAGAGTGTTGCAACTGCGCCACCCTACTCAGCGGCAGAGCCTTTATATACCTCAGCTGATTTAGCGCGCATTACGTTAACGGCTATGCACGTTACTGAACTGAGTCGAGGGAGTTCCGGTTGGGTTCATTTTATATTTAGCAGCAATTCACAAGCGCAGTCGTTTGTTCGTGGTAACCACTTATTGTCTGAAAAACCAGGGGTAACTGATTTAAAGCAAGTTGATGGTAGTCGCTATAACGGTTTATTTACCGTACGTTTATCTGAAAAGCGATATGAAGAATTTCGTACAGAGCAAAAGGGGTTACCAGAAGCTAATAGTATTCGACAGTCACCTAAATATGGTTAATAAAATGTTGTGGAGGTAATGATGAGTAGGCCACAGTTTGATCAAATTAATATTAGAGCTAAAGCAAAGGTTGTTTCCAATGAGCGCGTACAGGCGGATTATGCGGCGCATAATGCATTAATCAAAATAATTTGGTCAGGCTTTGGCACGCGGCATACTAATCGTCATACAAGCAGTGGTGTTTGGGATACGGCAGATTGGGACTATATCATTGCTCAATTACGCGACCCCGCTAATAACAGGCCCGTGTATGGTAGTAGCCGTAATGGCGGCGGGTATCATTACACAAAAATGGGTGATGAGCGCAATCGCTCTATTCGTTTTGATCCGGTTTCCATGCAGTGGGGAACCCGTCATGTGAATGTATATCGAGGGATGCCAAAGCCAGGTAAGCTTACAATCAAAGCGGGGCATTATACTTTATTACCGCCGCATGGACGAATGACCTATTGTCGTGGCATTGATCCCGTTACCGGAATACTGGCTAAACCAAGTGCTGATTATTATCAGGCTGCATCGCGGTCATTTCCTGGTAGGCAGATTGGTTGGTTATTTAGTGCTAATCCTACCGACGGTGGCGTGCTAACACATTGCAGTACAAAAGATATGTATGGCCGACGTTTGCCGTGGTTGGGTGGCGAAAGGGCGGTAAGACATGCCATGCGATCTTCGGTGTATGCAGGCACGGCAGGCCCGCGATTAATTTCAGTTGATCAATTACGTAGTGAACAAAAAGCTATACCTACTGACACTTTGTCACATAACGATTGTCGCTATAAGGCCTCATTACGCTCAGCGACAGGGATTGTAATCCCGGGCAGTACATTGGCAACGAGTGAAGGATTGCTAGGAGGCTTTAATGCGGTGCATAAAAAGTTATATGTGTTACATAGTTTAGGCATTGACTTGCCTGTGTTGCGAAAATCGCCATACGATGCGGATATAAAAAAAGTAAGTCTGAAACAGCAATGGATTTATTTGCTAGCCGCTTTCGGTATGACTGATTTATTTAACGCCACAAAAACACAGCTAATGACAATTAATCAGTCAGCATTTCATCATTTAGTCAGTACAAAAAAAACATGGGATCCTGGTTTATCTGACCAGGAATATGAAAGACAAACTATTCAATTTATTTTACATTGCTACGGACTAAGGCAATATATTGTTCATCATCAGCTCGATAATCCTGAGCTTTTGCGAAGAATTGTTGCTGAAGGTAGTAACTATGATGCAGTGTACGCAATGGTTCAATGTGGAGCATCGATTGAACACCCAGATGTCATTAATCATTTAGTGCAACGCTGGCAACAATACCGTCAAATACTCGATCTTACGCAGCGTGAACGTGTTATACAACATACCTTGCAGCATCAATTGGCAAGCGATTTAGTATTGCGAGGTAAAACTAAGCTTATTCAATCACTGAGTATTACTGGTCATATAGCGAATATGCCGCCACCACTGCAACAACTATTGAATGATGTAAAGCACGGTAATCAACTGGGTGTTATACGGTGTTTATTTGAGCAACAGAGCGCTGCTGACCCATGCATTACGGTGTCTGATGAATTGCGTGAGATGCTTTTTGTAAAATCCTTTTTTTATGCGGTGACTACTCATAATATTGATTGGATCAATCAGACAGTTCTAGCACAGCTTACATTGATGGCGACTTATCAAATAGAGGATGGCGTAAAGGTTTTACTGGCGAAGACTATTGGTGAACCAGATTCGTTAACCGCTAACGATTTTACATGGCGTATATTTGTTGACAGTCTCCCAGGGGTAATATCTGAACTGGGTTTGGATATCAGTATAATGCAACCATTATTATTGAATAGAAAAATGTTTTCGCGTTTGCCGGGAGATTATCAACAACAATTATTAGCCAGTGGTGCTATGGATGATGATCGGTTGTCAGTTTTGACTGCGCAGCAATTTAAACAGCTATTCAATACACTTGAAATTACTAAACATGCGCCATTTTTAGTTAAGTTGCTGCTTCACTCGGATTTTCCTGTAACACAGCTTGATGATGAGCTCTGTGCTAAAGTAACTCAATTTATTATCTCACCACAGTTTAACGCCTTATCTACAGATCAAAAACGATATCTGATTGCACGTTATACGCAGCAGTTTGAATTATATGTGCCGTTTGACTCTTCGATGCAGTTTAATGCTTATTGTGAACGTATAGCTGAGAATAACCCAGCAATGTTCTCTGTATTTATAGAGTTACCCCTGTGGTTGGATGATGAAAAAATTGCGTCTATTGCAAGACATATTAAGCCGGCGTATTTGCAACAATTTAGTGTTGTAATTAACTATCACTGTGAAAAGGTGAGTGCGTTATCATCGTTACATTTTAGGCAGCGTAAGGCGATTATGGCGTTAACCAACTTGACGCAAGAGCTTGCCGGTTTAACGCCGATTTATATGGCTAACGAAGACGTTTTATTGCCAACTGAACAACGGTTAGCTTTGGTTTTAACCTTGAATACACTTGAGAAATATAAGATGTCACGTGATTTAAAATTATCCTTGCGGCAATTGAGATCAGTCATGAATGGTTTGGTGAAAGAAAATTGCACGTTAGAGTTAGGTACTACAGATCATGCTATGTTAGCTGAACTGCCTATCAATGCTTTTGATACGACTCGTGTTGATCGTGCTGCACATTTAATGTGGCGCAAAAGGGCTTATGATTATTTTAAGTTGACCCAGTCGGAAGGCAGTGATGAGCAAAGCAGTGTTAATGTGTATGCCTGTGGAGTGATTGAAGACCCTGTTTTACTGATGGGGTTGGACCGCGCCAGCGGTTACGCGATTAAACCTGAAGATAGAGGTTATACCAAGCAGCGCGTCATTTGTTCGAATGCGCAACTATTTCAAGATGAAGACCGTATTATTCCAATATCTATTGCATCGATGGTAGCACCCAATTTACGCATCGACGCACGTTATGGCAATGTGGCTGATAGGCAAGCATTTGTGACGCGTAGTCAACTAAATAAACCGCGGTATTATCAAGCCATGTTAAAAACATGGGCTTTAGGTTTGTACGCTTTAAATCAACAAGCGGCCGCCAATGGTAAAAACACCATTATGATTAGTCCGTTATTGGGTGGTGGTGCTTATTTGGATGGTCAACCGCAAGCAGTTGTTGAGGCAGCCATTGTTTTAAACTTAAAAGCTATGATCGATGCGTATAATGCTCAACCGCAAACACATTTACCGGAATTACATATTTGTTTGCCCAGTCTGGGAGTTGGGGAAAGAAATACTTTGGAATTTATTGATAGCGTTCGAGATCAGCTGCCAGCGATGAAGGGTCGCTTGGTGTTGAGTCAGTCTGATATTTTTGAGATGAGTTATCGTACGGCTGCTAAAATTGATCATGCGACTACATCGATATCATTAGTCAATCCAGCTTCTGATCATGTGCCTGGTGGTGGTTGTTACCGCGATATGATGACTAACTATATGCGGCAACGCTTTTCACATGCGAATGCAAGCAAAGCTAATTGTCCTGGTGAGATCAACACACGACCAATGGCATTTGAGGAGCAGTTGGCACATGTCACTAATTTTATGTACAGTCAAAGTGCTAGTATGAATCCCGAGCATTTGCTGTGTAGTCGAGTACATGAGGTTAAGGTCAATGAAGTCGGCGTAACTGATGTTACCGGTAGAACGTTAGCAACGGGTAGGCGTGATCGGTCGGTGTTGTCGCGTTTGGTGATGGGCTTAAAGCATGTTTATCCGCGATCACTGCGTATGACGATGCCTGAGGCTAATGTGCCAGTCATTTCTGCTGTTTTTGAAGAGAAAAAAGCAGAGCATGTTAGTCCGCAACCAGTTGCCATGACGCGTAGCCGCTCATTGCCAACTGCTCCTCACCGTTGTATTTCCAGTGCGGAGTTTCAAACGCAATTACTGTTGTTGATATCGGCGCTTAAGCATGGCAGCTCTAGTATCTATAATTTATTTCATGGTGATAAATTTTCAACGATTCGCCGGCGGGTGTCTCACTTAACTGATATTACTGAAGCAAGTGTTAAGATTCATTTAGCTGAAATTATAAAAGTGGCATTGACAGCTAGGGGAGTAAGTTCAATCACTGGTAGTGGTGGCGAGGCTGTATTGCATGTTAATGGTCGCTTTGCGGCTTTTGGGCAAATCATTAAGCAGCATCTTGGATTTCAGCATCGACATGTAGAATATGAAGATCTGCAACGGTTTGCTGACAGTGCTTTGCTTGCACAGGCTGAAAGACCGCGTCATGTGGCTGCAGTAGATGTTTAGGGTTGGGTGCGGTATGTTTTGAATTATATCGATGGTGCTGGTGCTGGTGCTGCCGCTGCCATTACCATTGCATGATCTGGGCGTCTTCTGTCCTGCTCAATTCGATCAACTAATGCTGCTATCCTGTCTGTAGCTGATAGTAATTTATTTTCAGTAATTGATTTTATATCTTCGGGCAAATGTTGCGTAACGGCTGTTAATAAACCACTGTCTTTTTGTAATAGCGCTTTACAATAAAGTGTATGCATTTTTATTTCTGTTTTATTCTTATCTGGCTTAGTTAGGATGGAATCACCTCCTCTCAAAATTTGAGTTAATGCATGAGCGGCCGCAAGCTTTGTTGTTCTTGTAAAGCCATTGCCAGTTCTACGTGAAAGTGAGTTGGACTTAAATAGGCGATTTTCATGTATATTAGTACGCGCGAAGGAATACTTCCCAAGTGAAGATTCCAAATCACTAATGTATTCAGGCACTCTGTATGCAGCCATTTCGCGCATGGGTGGAGATGGTGCTGCTGCAGTGGGTGGGGGAGGAGCGGCGGCAGCAGCAGCAACAACTGCTGGAGGTGTGGCTAAGGTAGTTGGGGTAGTGGGTCCTGGAGCTCGCATCACCGCACCTAGCATATGTGAACCCATTGAAGTGACTGTATCCAATGGATGTGCAGCACAAGAAAGCACCCATGCACCGGCGCTCCATAAGCTGCTGGCTTCAGCCGCTGGCGCTGGCGCTGGTCTGGGTTCGGGGGGAAGTGCAACTGCGGGTGCAGGTGTGGGTTCTTCATATTCATCATCTGCAGCTTTAGCTTCAACTGCAGGTGCATCGGTTACTGGCTTAACGGCCAATGTCTGAAAATTAGTGCTGATCTCGTCGAGTGTTGTTTGGTAGCTTGCGGTAAGCGAGCTCGTACCCATTTTTAGCGCACAGGAATGTGTTGTTAATGCAAGCACCTTTGCTAATGCCGCTATATCTTGTGTAGGTGGCATGCATTTTAGTGCTGCATGGCACTCCTTAAGTGCCACTATAAATCGATCTGCCTTGCCTTTAGCGCTAAGCTTATCTGACATACTAGGCGATGGCTTAGCCATTAAGTCAAATACTGGATTTGCTTTTGTTAGCAGAGTGTGACATATAGCGCCTAATGGATTTGTAGCACTTGTAAAGTGATTAAGGATTGCAACAAGTAATGCGGCCCTTAAAAGATATTTAGAATCAGTTGAATCAGCTGGAAAAAAATAGGGGCTATTATCCTTGCCGGATAGTAGTACTGCTAGAAAAATATGGGCGTTTTGCAAAAGGTTTGGGATATGAGTGTTGTAATCCATGTCCCAGATTGGAGATTCCCGGCTAGGGTAGTCTTGTTGCTCTGCTATATCTTTTGCTAATAAAGCAGCAATCAATTCATCATGGCTTCTGGACATACTCGCGCTCTCTAATACTTTATCTATTGATTATTGCGCTATTTTAACATGTCAACATTAACCAATTATTATGTCTCTCATGGCTACGGATTATCAATGGGTTGAATATGAAATGATGTGGTCTGACTTCTTTAAGTGGTTGTAATCAATGGCTAAATGCTAACAATAAAGTGTCATATAGGGTGGTGGTATTAGTGACTTTACGTTACCTTATATTAAGGCGCTGACTTAACAAGGAGTTACAAATAATGCGTATATTATTGATCACTGTATTGAGTATGTTTTGCATGGTTGCTGTGGCAAAAGATCAAACGGCGATATTTGCCGGTGGCTGTTTTTGGTGCATGGAAGCCGATTTTGACAAGGTACCTGGTGTGGTTAAGACTGAGTCTGGTTATGACGGTGGCACTAAGCCGAACCCCACTTATGAAACAGTATCTGCTGGTCTCACTCATTACGCCGAAGTATTAAAAGTTACTTACGACCCTAAAAAAGTATCCTATCAACAGTTGCTAACTTACTTTTGGAAAAACATAGATCCCACGGCGAAGGATGCGCAGTTTTGTGATCGTGGTGCTCAATACCGTTCTGCAATCTTTTATTTAAATCCTGAGCAAAAGAAATTAGCTGAGCAGTCGCTTATACCAATTAAGCAAAAATTTAAAACGGTATATACTGAGATCACTGCTTCAACGCATTTTTATCCTGCCGAGCAATATCATCAAGATTATTATAAAAAGAACCCTGTGCGTTATAAGTTTTATCGCTGGAATTGTGGTCGTGATAAGCGTTTAAAACAACTTTATGGCAGGTGATTGGCTCTTGAGCTTGGTTTACTTTTTTTTACGTGCTTAAACCAAAAATTACTGCTTGGAAAATAGAGCATGGTTAAGCTGGCAAAATTCAATATATGAAATAAATAAACCAACAGTTCAACGGATTTAGGGTAGGTCATGTAGTGTATGGTATAAATGTGGAATAACAGTCTGTAGATAATATAAACCGTCAACACAATACGTGCCCATGCTTTTTGACGATAAATGGCAGTTAATAATACTGCCATAATCAACAGCTGAATCGCTGTGTCGGTTATTGAGGACAGTGTACTGTTTATTGAGAAATACCCGCTAAGCTCACGATAATGACGATAATGTAAATGACCGCATCACAGAGTAGTATTTTGCTGGTGTGTGTAATGGCCGACTGCTCAAGCATTACTATACTTGTGAAGTGAGCCACCATAAATAATATAAATAAAATGGTAGCTAATATCAGAAGTTGAACTGCGATTCCAACCGTTTTTGGTATGGCAGTTTTCACTGGCTTACTTCCATGAAATAGTCGACGCATCAGTATCGCTGATCTCGCCCTGGCAATCCATGCGTGTAATATATAAATGACTTGTCATTGAATCGACTAGCGCGTCTTTTTCAGTAAGCACAAAATGCTGAATGGTGGAGTTGTTGGTATGTTCTACGAAAGCCTCATGATCAGTAAATTTTTCAATAACAGTAATTTCATTCGGGTTGTCGATGCTTTGTAGTATTTCATGGTGTTCACAACCGTCTTGGTCGCGGGTTGCTTTGCCGGTTTTGTTCAAATGTTCCAGTAACTGTTTTACCATGCCAGCTTTGGCTGTAAATTTTACATGACAGGTGACTTTGGCTTGTTGCTTATGTTTGGTCATTTTTTAATCTCCTGGCAATACCAGCCGGTGTGGGGTTCGTAAACAGGGCCTTTATGAATATATTTGGCTAGGCGTTCCTTTTGCACCCACTTTTCAACCTGCTTGTAAGTGAGCTTAGCAAAATGTGTGCCGCGCTTATAGTCGCGCTTATCGTTATTAACGTCTTTGCAATCATAGTATTTATGGTCTTTAGACCAGCCAATGCAGGCGCAATTATACAGTGGTTGATTGGCTGCAGCTAAAGTTGGAAGTAATATGCAGAATATTCCCGTGATAATTTTGTTCATTTGGTTCCTTTCCGTTAAGGCGTCACCATTAGATTATATACAATTATTGTTATATTAGCTTATTAAAATGTTATTCATTAATTATGGTAATTAGGTGATAGCATTTGTGTGTTATATGATCATGCAACTAAGGGGTGATTAACGATACATGGGGTAAGCATGCGCACTAAAAAAACAGCAACAATTAACATTCATTCGCTTGAAGATTATATGGCTTTGATTAGAGATTTTCTTAACCTGCGTGGTGACGAAAACTATAACATTGACTTCAAAATCGGTGGTCATTTCTCTATTACCGCGGATCAATTAGCTGATGTAGATAGCAAAGCGCACTTTTTGGCGCGAGCCACTTATCACTACATCCATCAAAGCGCTAGAAATGTTATGCAAAGGCGTCGAGAGATTACCTCACTTTTAAGCGTCGCGATCAGTCAAGCAAAAGAGCGCGATGCCGCTGAGCAACCGTTGGAGTCGTATCCCAGTAAGCTTCGTGTTGATGCGCTAAAAAACGCGATTGCAGGTGACAAAGCCAGTTGGAAGCAAGCATTGTTGGGTATTCGGCAGGTTGAGTTAGTAAAAAGCAGCGGTGCTGAGCATGTTTTTTCTCGCGATGTTATGAGTGATGATTCAACTGTTGCACCAGCCAATAGGGTTGGTATCAAAGCACTTGAGAGTAAGGCTGAAGGTGTATCTGCAGCCGTGGCAGCGGGTAGTACATTTGTGACCAATAAAATGCCGATCATAAAAAGTACTTTAGATGACGATAAAAATCCTAAGCCGCATGTTACGTTAGATGCGGCGTATTCAACCGTGACTGAAGATGGCTTTACTGTTGCTATAGCAGATGGTTGTGGTGGCCACTTTGATAATACCGAAGACAGCGCTATCCGCCGTGCTGCAAAGTTTAATGTTAAAAATGCATCGCGCTTGATTGGCACGTACAGTGCTGCTGATTTGGCGAATAAAGATTTTCGTAGTGCATTTTTTGATACGATTGCACGCGAAACGATGGCGAAAAACCCCAAGCATGGCAGTGCGGCAACCTCGACGTTAATTGTGGCGCGTGGTGTCAATCAAGCGGATGGCAGTGTGCAGTTGTATGGTGTTGGCGTTGGTGATTGCTCACTAGTTGGTTATAACCCAAAGACAGGTGAGGTGTATAACTTTATAGCAGCATGTCAGAAAGGTTGGGGCACAGCCAGTGTGCCGGGAACGCGTACGCGTGTTGAGGAGCAATATTTCTCTGTCAATATTCCTGCTGATACGATTATTTTACCACTGACCGATGGTGTTACTGATGATTTACACAGTGTGACTGAAGTTTCCGGTGATGTGAGCTTTTCTAAAATAAAAGGCGAACAGTTACGTGAAATTTTAAGCCCATTGGGTGATAGTCCCTCCGCACAAGATTGCTTAACAGTGATTATGTCGCATGTTTGCAATCGTGTAGAGCTTAAGCGACTAGCTGCAAAAGAAGGTACACCAGAGTTGGCTGGTTTATTGGCTAGGTCGCAAGCTTTACGTACTAGATTAGATAGTCTACAGCGTGAGCAAACGGCACATAAAGCGGCGGCGGAATTGCGCGAGGCTGACCTTAGGCCTGAAGAAAAGGTATATGATAATTTTGTTGAATCAGAAGAATTTACAACAGAAAATGATGCGATTAAAGATAGCCAGGCAAGGGTGCAAGAATTGTTTTGTCAAGAAGGTGATGATGTAACCGCCTTAGCGGTTGTACCTGCATTAACTCAAGGTTTTTATGCTAGCCAGCAGCATACTTTGTTTAAACCCAAAGCCGAGCGTGTGGCGGCTGATGATGATGGTACAAGTGAGGCGGCATTGCTATCTTCAGCTGAAGCGCCTATCGTAGCGACTAAACATACCGCATGTTGTGGGAAAACACGATTGGACTTCTAGTGATAATGGCATGGGTTAATCTGTGCCATATTCGCCGTCTTGAATATCGATTAGTTCACCCTCACGGAAGGTTAAGTATTCGATGAAGGTATCGCTGCCGCGGTTATATATCCAGCGTTGGAAGTGAGTATCTGATTCTACTAAATTGTCACCATAACGAATAAATGATTTTTTAGTCCAGTGTTTTATTTGAGTGGGTTTGCCGCACAGCTTAAAAATAAACTGTGATCCTTCACCTAATGACAGCCACTGATTGTAGCAATACATGGTGCCCTCATCAGCCAGGCATGTGGTGGTAAATAAAATAAGTATGATGGTGATTATCGATTTCATGACTGCATTTTATCGAATTAAACAGTAAATGTACAATTGCAGGGCTTCTATTGATTCATTTGATAAATGGTAATTTGATTTATTGTTTTGTTGAACAAGAAGTGGCAAGATAATTGCTATGTTATTCAATAAGGTCAAGTTTGTAGCGCTATCTGCTGTGTTAATTTTAACAGCGACGTCGTCTATTTACGCGCAAAGTGATAAGCATAAAAAACGTATTAAGCATGAAAAGCACCACGTTAAGTCTAAACATGTAGCTAAGCCTATTAAGCATGTTGTGCCAAAGATTTGTGCAAATTTGCAAGTAACCCTTAATCAGTTTCGCAAAAATAATAGCTCTACAAAGCACATGATTAATGACATGAGTTTGTATATTAGCCAAACCAAAGATAATCAACCGTTGTGTTATTTGTTCAGTGGCACGGTGCGAAAGGGCATACCGCAACCGCTGACAAGCAATAATTTATGGGAAATTGGCAGCATCACCAAGTCTTATTTTGCAGCAATGATTTTACAGCTGGAAATGGCAACGCATAATAAGGCAAAAAAATTCCCGATTGAGTTCGATATTAATCAGAAAATCGGCCAGTGGTTTCCGCAATATCCGGATTGGGCTGATGTCACCGTTAAGCAGCTATTGAATATGACTAGCGGTATAGTCAGTGATGCCAATACAGATGCCTTTATGAAAATGGTGTTTAAATATTCACACCGTGTATGGACAGCACCACAAGTGATTGATATGTCTTATAAGCGTGATCCCAATACGCATTTTAAACCAGGTGCTGGCTATCATTACTCCAATACAGCTTATGTAATTGCTGGTGAATTAATTCAAATATTGAATAAAAAAATCTATGGTAAAGACTGGGATTTGGCCACTTTATTTAATCATCATATTGTTAAGCCATTTAACCTCAAAGATACCTATTTTTATATCGGTGATGTGCCGCAATCAACGTTGGTGCGTATGGCGCATGGCTATAACTATTTTTATAATGTAGACACTACCAATTACAACTTGTCGTTAGCACAAGCGGCAGGCGGTATCATTGCGACACCACAAGCTGTCGCGCAATGGGTGTTGGATTTGTTTAATGGTAAAGTGTTAGCACCAAAAGAGTTGACACAAATGCAGAGTTTAGTGTCAGTAAAAACCGGTCAGCCAATGACACTGCAGCAAGCGATGCAAACTAATACGCCGGGTTATGGTTTGGGTGTGATGATGCAGCCCTCGAAGCAATATGGCCCTATTTGGATGTATGAGGGTGTGACGTATGGGCATACAGCCATCTATATGTATGTGCCTAAATATCAAACCATTATTGTTTATACAGCAGGCTTGGGAAGTTTACGTAAGAATCCAGTTGATTTTTCAGCACTTGGTAAGCAAGTTTTGCAGCAATTATTAGCCTCAAAAACAAACTGATCTCACTATTCTGCACTATAATTATCGCTATAAAATCAATTATAGTGAGAGTGAAAATGAGTATAGTGAAAGTGTTAGCCGTGGTATCATGTCTTAGTTTACCGGTTGCTGGTTTAGCATTAAGTGGCCAACCTTACGGCAAGACCAATGTAGGTGCTAAGTCAATGAATGTTGATTATGTTGGTAAGAATGCACAGAATAAGTTGGTGACAAAACCTGTTGGTGCAGCACCTAATGCGGTGCAAAAAACAACGCGCGTTCAGCCTGCCAATAGAGTGAATGTAAATACCAATCAAATTGGTGTGGATTTTGCGGGTAAGCCTAAGCCTCAATAATTTGATATATTATCATACTTAGTTCTAGGCGAGGTGCAAGCGAGATTGTCGATCTTCTAACAATGCCTAGAGCTAAGTGGAGTGATATATTATTCGTGTTGTTCGTAAGCACGAATAATTTTTTGCACCAAAGTATGCCTAACGACATCATCTGCTTTAAAAAAAGTGAATTTGATCTCCGGCACTTTTTGTAAAACAGTAATCGCATGACGCAAGCCAGAAGCCGTGGATTTCGGTAAATCGATTTGTGTGATATCACCGGTAATCACCGCTTTAGAGCCAAAACCAATCCGCGTTAAGAACATTTTCATTTGTTCTTGTGTGGTGTTTTGGCTTTCATCTAAGATAATAAATGAATCATTCAGTGTGCGACCACGCATATAAGCCAGAGGTGCAATTTCGATAACATTTTTTTCAATTAATCGTCCAACATTTGCACCGCCGAGCATTTCAACCAGAGCGTCATACAGTGGGCGTAAATAAGGATCAACTTTTTGCGCTAAGTCACCGGGCAAAAAGCCTAGTTTTTCACCCGCTTCAACTGCAGGGCGAACCAAGATGATACGGCTGACTTGCTCGTTTTCCAGTTCGTGTACCGCTGACGCAACGGCCAAGAAGGTTTTACCTGTACCGGAAGGGCCGATACCAAAATTGATATCGTATTTGCGTAATGCCGATAGGTAATGGTGTTGATTCGGTGTGCGTGCTTTTATCGTACACTTAGCCGCTTCAATTTTAAATTCATCTAAGTCGGCATCGTTAGAGGATTCTGTGCCAGAGTCACAAGACTTAATGATCAGTTGAATGTTATTTTTAGTCAGCTCATGTTTGCTACCGGTTTCTTCATATACTTGGTTAATAACATCACAGGCTTTGTCGATCGAAGCAGGGATGCCTATAATTTGAAACTCATTACCACGATTGCTGATTTCTACACCCAAATGATGCTCGATGATGTGTAAGTGCTCATCGAATTGACCGCAAAGTTCTGCGAGTCGGCGATTATCAAGTGGTGCAAGCGTGATTTTACGCTGGGACTGATTCTTCTGTGCTGACAAGTTCACCTCCAAGTGAGTTAGGTTTGGCTTCTGTAATTTTTACAGTCACCATCTGACCAATTAACTGTTGGTCACCTTTAAAATTTACCACACGATTGTTCTCAGTGCGAGCGGCGAGTGCGCTGGCGTCTTTTTTAGACACGCCGGTTACTAAGACCACTTGTTCAGTACCCACCATACGCCGACTGATTTGAGCGGCGTGTTGTAAGATGCGATCTTGTAATATCGCTAAGCGTTGTTTTTTTGTGTCCATTGTGATGTCATCAGGTAATGATGCAGCAGGTGTGCCAGGACGTGCGCTGTAAATAAAACTAAATGAGGTATCAAAGCCGATATCATTGATAAGGTTCATCGTCGCTTCAAAGTCTGCATCGCTTTCACCTGGGAAACCTATAATGAAATCACTCGACAAGCTAATATCAGGGCGCACTTCGCGTAATTTACGAATGCGTGATTTATATTGCAATGCAGTATAGCCACGCTTCATGCCGGCTAAGATGCGATCTGAACCACTTTGTACTGGCAGGTGTAAATGGTTTGCTAGTTTGGGTTCGGTGGCAAAGGCTTCAATTAAGTTATCTGAAAAAGCATTAGGGTGTGACGTAGTGAATCGAATGCGCGCAATGCTGTCAATCGCTGCAATGTAATGTATTAATAATGCTAGGTCAGCGATTTCACCATCATGCATTAAACCGCGATAGTCGTTGACGTTTTGACCAAGCAAGTTGATTTCGCGCACACCTTGTTCACCAAGCTGCACCACTTCAGCAATGACATCATCAAATGGTCGAGAAATTTCTTCACCGCGCGTGTAAGGCACAACGCAGAAGCTGCAATATTTACTGCAGCCTTCCATGATCGATACGAAAGCAGTGGGGCCTTCGGCGCGAGGTGCTGGCATGCGATCAAATTTTTCAATTTCAGGGAAGCTGGTATCAACCACTGATTTTTTACCAGCGAGTACTTCATTGAGCATTTCTGGTAGGCGATGTAATGTTTGTGGACCAAACACTAAATCGACGTAGGGTGCACGCTGAGTGATGGCCTTGCCTTCTTGGCTGGCAACACAGCCACCAACTCCAATGACAATATCAGGACGTTTTTGTTTTAATTTGCGCCAACGGCCCACTTCAGAAAATACTTTTTCTTGTGCTTTTTCACGAATTGAACAGGTGTTCAACAGCAGCACGTCTGCCTCGTCAGCATCTTTAGTGAGCTCAAGGTTGTGTGATTCGATTAATACATCTGCCATCTTGGATGAGTCGTATTCATTCATTTGGCAACCGTGAGTTCTGATATATAGTTTTTTCATGGGGTATCCGTTTGTTATATGCGCCGCATTCTATCACGAGGGGGTATGCTAATCCAGAATTTGCACAGCCATTTCTGAGCATTAAGTATTCAATCACTTGATAAATGTCTGTTTAAAGTTTATTCTATAAAACAATGGGTTAGCGAAGGAGTACGATTCCGTTATGAGTCACCCAACGCTAAGATTGCAACTTGCTCGCTGGACGGGTTGGTTCTTCTTAATAAATACAGCGATGTCTTTTGCCATTCAGATGGGTTACATCCATTTGATGCCAAACTTAAATATGGTTTTTGGTGCTACCGTAGGCCGCGTGATCTTTGCCTGGTCGTTTTTGCTAGCGTCGTATGTAACCCAAGCGTTGATTATCAATTTTGCATTGTGTTTTATCGTATTACTTGTTGTAGTTATTGTGCCGCGATTTTGGTTTGTTGCTATGGTTGCTGTAATTTTTGCAGCTGTAATCGATGTGATGCAAATCATCGATGTTATTTCCTATCAAGTGTTTCATACGCATAATATGCATGTCGCTTTAGATGTGTTTCGTGCCAAAGCATTCGCTGAAGTGTTGCCTATGTCATCGACAGAAGTCGGTTTGGGTATATTCATACTGGTTGGTTTGTTATTGCTATGTTCAGCTATTGCTTATGTATTATGGCGCAGTATTAAGCTCAGGCATTATGTGCGTCATGGTCGTCGTGTGTATTGGTCAATGATTATTATTGTCGTGTACTCGTATGGTTTAATGGCGTGCATGCTTACTATGCCACCCGGCTATCGATTAAGTGCAGAGAACAGTCGATTACTATTAAAGGCGGCGCGTTATGTGCCGTATTTCAATGATTTGTTTGCTGCTGTAGTGCCAGGCACTGAAAATGAAGTGCGTTACGTGGAAACCGATAAAGGGTTTATTCGCATGCAAACGCGGCAAATGAATCAACCGCTGGCTTATCCGCGTATCCCTATGGTCTGCAAACCGCCTAAAAAACCAAAAAATATTGTTATGATTGTGCTGGATACTTGGCGTTATGATGCATTAACAGCACGCATTACGCCGAATATTTATCGTTTTGCGCAGCGTAGTTTAAAATTTACCAATAACTGGAGTGGTGGTAACTCAACGCAACCCGGTATTTTTACGTTGTTTTATGCCATACCACCAAACTACTGGACAGCAATGGACCAGCAGCGCGTCGGCCCGGTGTTTATCGATCAGTTAGAAAAAGCAGGCTATCAAATGGAAGTGTTAGCCAGTGCGACGCTGCGGTTTCCAGCGTTTGATCGTACCGTTTTTTCAAAGGTGCCAGGCTTGCAAACGCACATGCATGGTAATAGCTCTATATCGCGCGATCAAACAGTAACCCAAAAATTTAACCAGTTTTTAAATCAATATGATCGCAAAAAACCATTCTTCGGGTTTCTGTTTTATGATACCGCGCATAATTATTGCGGCGGAGGATCCAGTAGTAATCAATTGCCTTTTCAGCCAGCAATAAGTGAGTGTAAGCGCTTTTCGTTAACTAAAAATACTGATCCACGACCTTATCTGAATCGTTATCATAACGCCGTACATTATATTGATAGCGAAGTAGGCAAGGTGCTAAAAGAATTAAAGCGCAAGCGCTTATTAAAAAATACCATCGTCATTATCACCGCTGATCATGGTGAAGAGTTTGATGATGAAAATTTAAATTATTGGAGCCATGCCAGCGCTTATACATCATTCCAATTACACGTGCCCATGATTATCTCATGGCCAGGAAAATTGCCGAATAACTACCGTTATTTCACCACGCATTACGATGTTGTACCAACATTGATGAAAGATGTATTGCGTTGCTCAAATCCCATGGCAAGCTACAGTATGGGTCGATCATTATTCGAACCAGGTGGGCGACCATTTTTGATCGCAGGCAGTTACGGCGATTACGGTGTGATATCCGGCGACAGAATAGTGCGTGTTTACCCCGGCGGCGATTTTGTGATTAATAAACGCAATGGGCATCATATGCCGTATGCGCGGCTTGATCCGGAACTGATGCAGCAAGCCTATAAACAACTCACTCGTTTTTTTCAATAAAACTGGCATGGGTGGCGAACTGCTGCGTTAAAAAGCGCGCTCGCAATCCTCATTTAGCTACCAGT
>JARGOB010000001.1:228923-339472 GCA_029212925.1 Coxiellaceae bacterium
GGTGGCGAACTGCTGCGTTAAAAAGCGCGCTCGCAATCCTCATTTAGCTACCAGTGAAGTGACCCAGTAAACCCCGGTTACTCGCTTACTTTTTGCAATTTTTCTATTGTATTGTTAAACGTTGAGGGCTTGTTGAATGATCACCGGTATGAACACGAGATGCTCTGTCATCAGGGGTGCGGTGGGGCTTATCGGATAACGCCAGTGTATCAGTTTCTGTATCGCTATGTTGTTGTTCAGCTGATGAAGATTGCCTTAGCTGGCCATGCATTTGCGGTTCGTTTGATGCGGCTTGTGGTGTAACAAGCGCTTGTTTTGTTTGAGCATACTCTGGATTGAGTTGATATACCTGGTCTTTTAGTTCTGGATGATTTACAACGAATGAATCAAGGAATTGATGAGCAGCTTTTTCTTCATGAAAAGGTAAGACTAAAACGTCTATTGTTTTTGTTTCACCACGAATTTCGATCTGTTGAGTGTCTTTTTGGGGTTTGTTTTTTTCGTCCTGATAAAATTCTAATGCTTCAGCTTGCTTCTCAACAAATTTTTGATATTCCTCTTTTCCCATGCTAAAGGGGTCGGGGTCTGATTTATCAAATTTATCCGCCGTGCTACTGGTCGAAGCAGTACCTGGGTTTGTTGTTGGTATCTCTGCTGCTGGTTTTTCGGTTTTATCTTTAGGTGCTTCATGCGCAGCTGCTGCTTTTGTTGCTGTTGATTCTTTCCGCTTTTTATCTGCATCAGTCGCTATGCTGCGCACTAGATCTTCTTGTTGTCTGGCGGCGTGCTGACTTTGTTTTGCTATGGCAGCAAATACTTGTCTAAATGAATTTGCTTGGGGTTGTTGCCCTAGTTGTTTTGTTCGTGCTAAGAAAAAACGACTAGCTGCTTGTTTGGGGCTAGTAACGATTGCCGAACTCGTTTCTGATGAGCCGGGATTTCTAGATCTGGTTGCGACTGCGGGTATTGCTTGACTGCTAGGTGTTACCACTGCAGGTTGAGCTTGTGGTTCACGTGGAGGTGCGTCCGTTGGAAGATCCGAGGGAGGGGTGGTTTTTTTTCTAAAATCGTCATATGCCACTCTATATCTTGGCGTTAACAAGACTTCACTTGCTTCGTTTATAGATTGTATACGCTCCGCATTAGCTTGTGGGTCTTTATCGGGGTGTGCCCTCCTCGCACATTCTAGGAAAGCATCTCTGATTGTAGTGGTGGTTGCATTCGATGCTACCCCTAACACCGCATAGAGGTCTTTGTTGAATGCGGCTTCATGGTACTTTTCGGTATCCAATTTGTATTCATCATGTGCTGCTGATTGTTGTGCGGGGCCTGTTTCTTCTGTGAAGGATATTGTATCTGCTTTTAGTTTCTCTATTTGCTCTTTAAGTGCATCGACTTCAGTTTTACACTTGCTAGCAGCAATATTTGCTTGAGAGGAGCTGTGCAGATGCTTCGTAGCTTCATCGATTGCTGGAAGTATAGTTTTTTCAAGCTGCTTTATGCTGGAGTCGGCTAGTCCTGCCTGCTCCGGGATTCTGTTTATACATGCTTGAGCTTCGGTATTAGCTTCGCGTATTTCCTGAAATGTTTCGGATGCCTCACGGTGTGCAGCTTCGGTTTCTTCAACCGCTTGACTTACGTGACTTAGTAAATCTTCAGCATCGTTTAGTAATCCTAATTTTTCAACTCGAGAATCGCCATTGGCAATCGTCTTAACTTTTTCAATATGTGCTTTAATAGTTGTTAGAATGTTACTTGCTACTGTTGCTTTACTTGCGGCTTGAACAGCTTTAGCTTCAATGGTGGCTTTGCCTTTGGATATTATATCAGCTTGCGCATTCACTGATTCGTTTTGTTCTTCTGCAATTTGTCGTTGCTGAGCCGTTGGGCCTGCCACGGCTAAGATTGATTGTTCACGAACTCTTAGTTCCGCTATTTGTTGTTTAAGTGTATCTATTTCATCTTTGCACTTATTAGCAGCGCCATTCGCTTGATTTGCACGCTCACGATGGCTGTTAGCTTGAGTGACTGCAGAATGTATCGCTTTACCGCACTCATCTATGCTTGGTTCTTTGAGTCCCGGTTTGTCTGGAATCTGGAGTAAAGTTTCCTCTGCTTTTTCCTTTGCCTTGATAACCTCTTCATAAGCTCCTTCTGCATCTTGGTGTGCGACTTGGGTTTGTTCTACTGCATTACTTGCTTCGGCCAGTAATACTCTGGCCTGTTCTAGTGATGGTAGGTTGGCTGTTTGATGGGGTTCATTTTTTTTTACTGCTGCTATAAGTTCTTTTGCTTTAATTAATTTATCTTGTGCTTCTGTTGCTTTATTTTCCGTTTGTTGTGCTTTTAATTCGACGGTGCTTTTATGTATTACTGCATGTTGTGTTTGTGTGTTTGCTAAATTACTCAGCTGTCGTGTGGTTTGTATTTCTTCATCGGTTGGCAGTGTTGCCATAAGTTCTTCTAAGCTCTCGTAGAGCGCTTCGGTTTTTGCGCTGACATGAGTGATATCCTCTTCTCGTGCTTTATCTAATTTTGCAGCCTCATTTGCTGCCCCAGCGAATATACCACTAAGTCGCCGTTCAATTGTTTTAGCCAATGTTGAGTCGGGGGTAATGCTCCTTAGGTTTTCACGCGCTGCTGCCGTAGTGCTGTCGATGGTTTGGATGCAAGTTTTAATTTCTCCTTGCTTTTCTTTGGCGGTTTCTACAGATGCAGTTGCCCGAGTTATGCAGCGCTTGGCTTGCTTAATTAATGCATGTTTGCTTTGCAGAGAGGCTTTATCAATGCCATGGATCTGTTGGGCTTGCTCTCTTAGTGATTCTGCCTTAGTTAATTCACTCTGTGTTGAGCTGATAGCGCCACGAGCAGTCGTATCGGCCTCTAGTGCTTGTATGCGTGTTGTATCTATTGCATCTCTGTGCTCGGTATGCACAGCACGCTGCCTTGCTTCAACTGCCGCGGCAGCGCTTGCTGCACTGTGCTTCTCTTGAAGCTCAGCTAGTTTGGTTTGAAGTATTGCAACTCTTTGTTGTGAGGCTGTTATTTTTGAGTGGTACTCTGTTTGATAGTCTGTTTCGCTGGGAATGCTGGCTTTCACCTTTGTGATTTTTTGTTGTTCGGCTTTTATTTGCTCTGTGGCGTCAAGTGTAGGATCGATGTACTTTTCTGGATCATTGAGAGCGGTTCTTGCATCTTGATAGCATTTTGTGGCATAGGCATATAGATTTTGAGCGTTTTCTTGCGCACTCTGCGCTTGAGTTATGAGTGGTTTTAATTCGTTGATAAGCGAATTTAATTTATCAACATCTTTACTGGTTGGCTCAGTGATAGCTTCACCTTGAGAGGTGATATGATTCTCTTTTGCTTTATTCTTTGTTAACTTGTTAAGCGAATCATCGGCTTGATTGCTTGTCTTGCGTGCATGTTCGCAGTAGTACGTAGCTGATGTAATACTTGAATCTATGATTAAGCGTAGGTGCTCTAATCTATATCTGTCTAAGCTTACGCTATCTAAGTTTTGGCTATCTGCCTCATCACTCTGTTTTTCTTCTCTGCTCATTCCTTACCCTTGGCGCATATTTTTATTTAGTAAAATTAATCATATATAGTTTGATATTGATTACGATTAGATATTAGCAATATAGTATTAAGTTATTATTAGCTGTTTCGTACTTTTAGTGAGTTTTATCGCGCTTGCAACAAACCATGGGGTGAATTAGAATTCATCGTACTGAGCTAACTGGGAAGCGTCCGAAGTGTCCATCTATTTGTTTGTTATAGCATTATTGCTTATCGCTGCTTGGGCGGGTGCGCTACCGACGCAGTTGGCGGCGATGAATCGACCGCGTAATCACTTGGTATATTATGGTGAAGCCTTTGCCTCAGGTACTTTCTTAGGTGCTAGTTTGCTGCATATGTTACCTGATGCGATCAACAACTTAAGTAAAATTTCTGTCTGGGAATACCCTGTTGCGACCACACTTACTGGTGTTGGATTCTTGATCATGCTGGTAATCGAGCGTGTCGGTATTATCTACAAGGATCACAGTGAGCATGCTAAGCACGTTGAGTGTTCGATTTTATCTTATATCCTGTTAATTATTTTATCTTTTCACTCCATCATCGTTGGTGTTTCATTGGGGTTGGAAAGCGGTAAGATGGCGGCGATTGTGCTGATGATTGCCTTGATGCTGCATAAAGCTTCAGCCGGTTTTGCGTTTGGTATGACGCTGCGTTATTCAAGTTTTAAGAGCTTACACCGCTATTTAATGATTACCGTATTTTCTTTGAGTACGCCACTGGGTGTTGTGATTGGGTTATATATTACGCATTATGCCCATATGCAAATTTCTTCGTTAACCGAAGGCATGTTCGATGCAATAGCAGCGGGAACCTTCTTGTATATGACTATGCATTTGACCCAGACGCGTGATCCGTTTCCGATGCCACAACGTTTAGCTTCGCTCGGTATTGTGATGCTAGGATTTGTAATGATGGCTGTTTTAGCTTTGTATATTTAATTTGTCATTGGTAGTATCATCCCCAGCAGTATTTGTGTCATCTCGGTATGAGAGTTTGTCGTCTCGGTATGAGAGTTTGTCATCCCGGCCTCCGAGCCGGGATCCAGGAAAGAGGTATAAAAAATGTTAAATTGTTTCAGTTCTGATAGCGCTAATCTCATTGCGCTTTACCCATTAACCGAAGGTCAATATAAAGACTGGTTGCCGCAACAAGACGCTATAACACAGCGCTGGGCACAAACGCAGTCGCATGATGCATCAACAGGCAGCTGTTTGTCTTACCCCAATGCCGAGGGTGGGGTTGCTTGTGCGGTTGTGATTGTTGATGTTGATGATTTAATTACATTTGGCAGTGGCGCGAGTGCTTTACCAGAAGGACAGTATGAAATTCAAGGTGAATTTACTACTGAACAGCTTAATTTGATGTCTTTAGCTTGGGGATTAACCGCCTATCAATTTCATGCGTACAGCAAGGGCAAAGAGCATAAAGCACAATTGCAGTTACCAGCAGCGGTTGATGTAACAGCATTAGAAAACCAGTTAACCAGCTATTATTTGGTGCAGGATTTAGTGAGCACACCCACTGAAGATATGGGGCCGGCTGAATTGGCTGAAGCGGTTAATTATGTTGCTGATGAGTTTGGTGCTCAATGTGAAGTGATTATTGGTGATGATTTGTTGTCAGAAAACTATCCCTTAGTACATGCCGTAGGCCGAGCCAGCATTAACCAGCCGCGTTTGATTGATTTGCGCTGGAAAAGCAAAACAACGCCCAAGCAGAAAATAACCTTAGTAGGTAAGGGTGTTTGTTATGACACCGGTGGTTTGTCGATTAAACCCAGTGGCTCAATGAAAAACATGAAGAAAGACATGGGCGGTGCCGCGCATGCCTTAGGTTTGGCGCGATTAATTATGGCCACTGAGTTACCCGTTGAGTTGCGTTTATTAATTCCTGCCGTGGAAAACAGTGTCGGTTCAGCCAGTATACGCCCGGGTGATGTGGTAACAGCGCGCAATGGCCTTACCGTGGAAATTGATAACACGGATGCTGAAGGGCGATTGGTGTTGGCTGATGCGTTGGCAGAGGCGGTAACAGAAAAACCTGATTTGTTATTGGATTTTGCAACACTGACTGGTGCGGCACGTGTGGCGTTAGGTCCTGAAGTGCATGCCATGATGACCAATGATGACCAACTCGCCCGCGACTTGCAGCAATGCGGTCAACAAGTGCAAGATGTGGTGTGGCAGATGCCATTGTTTCAACCATATAAACGTTTT
Source organism: Coxiellaceae bacterium (assembly GCA_029212925.1). Classification (GTDB taxonomy): domain Bacteria; phylum Pseudomonadota; class Gammaproteobacteria; order Coxiellales; family Coxiellaceae; genus JARGNX01. The sequence goes on from JARGOB010000001.1 coordinate 234,725, forward strand.
ATTAAATCCAAAATCGCTGACTGCAATAATGTGAATACATCCGGTGTTGGTTTTGCCGGTGCGATTACTGCGGGTTTGTTCTTGCAGCAATTTGTTGATGGTAATCGTTGGGCGCATTTTGATATTTTTGGTTGGAATAATGATGAGCGGCCGGGTCGTCCTTGTGGGGCTATGGTGCATGCAATCCGCGCAATTTTTGCTTACTTAACTTTGTAGGCCTGTCATCTTGACGCGTGGCCTGTCATCTTGACGCATGGCCTGTCATCTTGACGCATGGCCTGTCATCTTGGTGCATGGCCTGTCATCCCGGCCCCCGAGCCGGGATCCAGTATAACCAGGTGCTTAGAAGTTCAATTGACTCTAGATACAGTGGATGATTTAAAGGATGACGAAACTTGATAACGAACGCCCCTTAAAGTTTGCATTCATATTGCTCGAACAATTTACATTACTGCCATTCGCGGGTTTTATTGATACCTTGCGTCTAGCGGCTGATGAAAATGATAATAGCCAACAAATCCATTGTAATTGGACTATTTTGGGCCAGCCTGGTAAGTCGATTACGTCGAGTTGCGGTGTAAAAATTCAGGCGTGGCAAGCTTTTGAAGCGCCTGGTTCTTTTGATTATATTGTTGTGGTAGGTGGGCGTTTAAAACAAGGTTGCTCTACTGCTACCAAGCAGGTTCATCAGTATCTACAACAGGTCGATAAAACACAAACAACACTTATTGCGCTGTGCACCGGGTCGTTTGCATTAATAGAAGCAGGATTGATGAATAATCGTCGGTGTTGTGTTAACTGGCTACATTATCAGGAGTTAGTCAGCAAGCATAAAGACGTTATGCCAATGATTAAACAGCGCTACCTCGATGATGGCAATATAATTACATGCGCAGGTGGTATCGCCGCTATAGATGTCGCTGCAATGTTAATTGCACGACACCTCAATAAAAGATTGGCGATGAAAAGTTTGCGCATTATGATAATGGATGCTTGTAAAAAGAACACTACTCCACAACCTATACATGATGCAGAAATCCAAAACCCCAATGTTCAAAAAGCACTGCTGTTACTGGAACAAAATATATCGACACCTTTAAGTACAGAAGAATTGGCATCACAAATTAATATCTCCAAACGGCAACTTGAAAGACTGTTCTCACAAGAGTTGGGCATTAGTCTGCAAAAGTTTTACCGCAAGGCACGTCTTCATTATGGACGTTGGTTGTTAGAAAATACCGCTAAAAGCATGACGGATGTAGCAATCGAATGTGGATTTACTGATGGTTCACATTTTTCTCGAGCCTATAAACAAGCTTTTAAAGCTTAACTATTCGTCATGTCTTTTTTTTACTGATTTTTGTCGTTTTTATCCTGTCTTCATGAGTATTCACGTGTTGAAATGAGCCGCTACGAGCAGCTATTACACGCCATTTATAAGGAATACGATGAAAAAATACTCAGCTTGGAGTCTGGTTAAAAATTCATTTTCATTTAATGAAAAATGGCAAAAGGTGTGGCGAAGTCCAACAGTTAAAAAAGCATACGATATCGTTATCGTCGGTGGTGGCGGGCACGGTCTTGCTACCGCGTATTACCTCGCTAAAGAACACGGCATCACTAACGTTGCGGTGATAGAGAAGGGATACCTAGGGGGAGGCAATACGGCCAGAAATACAACGGTTGTTCGGTCAAATTATTTATGGGATGAGTCATCAAAACTGTATGAACATTCCATGAAGCTGTGGGAAAATCTTTCTCAGCAATTAAATTACAATGTTATGTTTTCACAGCGCGGTGTTTTAAATTTAGGTCACTCTTTGCAAGATATGCGTGATATCAATAGGCGTGTTAGCGCTAATCGCTTGAATGGCATTGATGGTGAAGTGTTAACTCCAGAGCAAATAAAAAAAATTGTACCATTGATTAATTTTTCACAAAATATTCGGTATCCGATTCTAGGTGCCTCATGGCAGCCGCGTGGTGGCGTTGCACGTCATGATGCTGTGGCATGGGGGTTTGCTCGAGCAGCTGATGCGCTGGGTGTTGATATCATTCAACAAAATGAAGTTTTTGATATCGTGCATGAGAATAATCATGTCGTTGGTGTTAATACACAAAAAGGTTTTATTGCTGCGAAGCAGGTTGCTTGTGCTGTTGCTGGAAACTCATCTGCAGTAGCCAAAATGGCTGGTCTAGCATTACCCATCGAGTCTCATCCCTTACAGGCTTTAGTGTCTGAGCCGTTAGCGCCGATTTTAGATACCGTTGTGATGTCTAATGCAGTGCATGCCTATATAAGTCAATCCGATAAGGGGGACTTGGTTATTGGCGCTGGCATAGACAGATATAACGGTTACGGCCAGCGTGGTTCGTTTAGTGTGATCGAACATACGTTGGCTGCGATTTGTGAAATGTTTCCATCTTTTTCGCGTGTGCGAATGAATCGGCAGTGGGGTGGGATTGTAGATACCACACCTGATGCCTGTCCAATAATCTCAGAAACCAGTATCAAAGGCCTTTATTTTAATTGTGGCTGGGGGACTGGTGGTTTTAAAGCAACGCCTGGGTCAGGCCATGTGTTTGCTTCAATGTTAGCAAATAAAAATATACCACTATTAGCTAAGCCCTTTAGTTTGGATAGGTTCTATTCAGGTGCGCTAATCGATGAACATGGTGCCGCTGGTGTTGCACATTAAATTATAGGATGTTTACTGATGTTAAAAATATATTGCCCTTATTGTGAAGAAGAGCGCGAAGAGGAGGAATTTTCTTACGCCGGTCAAGCACACATTAAACGCCCAGAAAATATAGATCAAATAACGGATGAAGCATTTGGACACTATTTATATTTTAGAAAAAATACTAAAGGCGTTCATCAAGAAATGTGGGTACATACGATGGCTTGCCGTAAATATTTCAATGTAACAAGAGATACCGTTAGTTATGAAATTCTTGCGAGTGAAAAGTTGCATGCTGCAAGCTCTAAGTCTAGCGTAAAACAGAATGAGGAAGCTTATGTATGACGCAAGTTAATCGTTTAAGACAAGGTGGCCGCATTAAGCGTGATAATCGTGTTGATTTTACTTTTAATGGCAAGGTGTATTCGGGTTATCATGGAGACACGATCGCGTCTGCACTGTTGGCTAATAATGTTAAAATAGTTGGTCATAGTTTTAAATACAGACGTCCTAGGGGCATTATTGGTTCCGGTGCCGAAGAGCCAAATGCGATTTTTCAATTGGATGAAGGTGCATACACCATTCCAAATATACGAGCAACACAAACAGCGTTAGCTCACGGTATGGTGGTTAAGAGTGTAGGTCCCCAGAAAAGTATTATTAAAGGCTATGTGATTGGTAAGCTCGCTAGGTTTATGTCGCCAGGATTTTATTATAAAACATTTATGAAGCCAAAATTGCTGTGGCCATACCTTGAAAAAGCCATTCGAGCAAATACAGGGTTGGGGCATGCGCCTAAACAAAATGATGATGATGTTTATGACAAGCACATGCATCATTGTGATATGTTAATCATCGGCGCTGGACCTGCTGGCTTATCTGCAGCTTTGCATGCGGCAAATACCAATGCGCGCGTTATGCTGGTCGATGAGCAAAATGAGCTGGGCGGTTGTTTACTGTCAGAAAATATTATTATTAATGAGGTGGAGTGCTCAGAGTGGCTGCGTGCGGCGGTTGATACATTGAATAAGGCTTCAAATGTTATTGTTTTATGCCATAGCACGGCTTTTGGTTATTACGATCACAACTTTGTCGCTGTTAAGCAGCTGCGTAGTGACTATAAAAAAGGTGGTTTGAAAAGTCGTGAGCGCTTACATCGTATACGTGCGAAACAAATTATTTTAGCTACGGGTTCAATTGAGCGCCCCATTGTGTTTTCAAATAATGATAGGCCGGGTGTGATGTTGAATTCAGCTGTTCATATGTATATTCGACGTTATGGTGTTTTACCGGGTAAAAATATTGTTTTGTTTACAGCGAATGATACGGCATACCTTACCGCACTTGCTATTATAGAGGCGGGGGGCAGCGTTGCCGCTATTGTTGACTGTCGCAAGGTTACAACGCATTCACTTTTATTTCAGTTAAAAGATCTTGGTGTTGATGTTTACTTTAACCATGCGGTAATTGATGTTAAAGGTGAAAATTCAGTTACTAGTGCTGTTGTAGCTCCGATAGATGGGGCTGCTAAGCAAGTAGTGGGTGATGCTTTTGAGATACAATGTGATCTTATAGCAAGTTCTGGAGGTTATAGTCCCGTTATTCATCTGCATTCACATACTGGTTGCAGGCCGCAATGGTCAGAGCAGTGTATTGGTTTCATTCCAGGTAATACGTTAGATGATATGCATGCGGCTGGTGCCTGCAATGGCGCGCAAAGTTTAACGGCATGTTTTTCTGAAGGTGTTGATGCAAGTAAAAAAGCATTGTCGCTATGCGGTATATTATCAAGTAAAGACGTCACTCATTTTCTGGTTAACAATGAATACAAAATTTCATATCAAGCTGTCTTTAGCGTGCCGCATACTGATACAGTCGCGCGTGCACCTAAACAATTTGTTGATTTTCAGTTGGATGTGACTAAAGCAGGGATAGAGCAAGCTGCCTGTGAGAATTTTACATCGATTGAGCATGTGAAGCGCTATACCGCCTTAGGGTTTGGCACGGATCAAGGTAAGTTGGGTAATATTAATGGTATGGCAATATTGGCAGATAAGCTGGGTCAGTCTATCGCTGAAACGGGGACTACTATTTTTCGCCCAGCCTATACACCGGTAACATTTGGTGCCATTGCAGGGCGAGATGTGGGTCAGTTGTTTGATCCTATTCGAAAAACAGCTTTGCATCGCTGGCATGAAGAGCATGGTGCAGAATTTGAAAATGTTGGGCAATGGAAGCGCCCTTGGTTTTACCCAAAGATAAATGAAACTATGCAGCAAGCTGTTGATCGCGAATGTTTGGCTGTTCGGCATGGTGTTGGAATATTAGATGCTTCTACGTTGGGTAAGATAGATATTCAAGGGCCTGATGCGGCTGAATTTTTAAATCGCATTTATACTAATGCTTATTTGAAATTAGGCATTGGTAAATGCCGTTATGGGTTGATGTTGAATGAAGATGGCATGGTGTTTGATGATGGGGTATGTGCCCGTTTAGGTACAAATCATTATTTAATGTATACGACTACCGGTGGTGCAGCGAAAGTGTTTGAGCATCTTGAATGTTGGCATCAGACAGAGTGGCCTGAGCTTCAAGTGTATTTTACTTCGGTGACCGATCATTATGTTACAGCTACTATAACGGGGCCGGATTCAAGGAAGGTGCTGTCAAAGCTTTGTACGGACATTGACCTATCAAGCGAAAATTTTAAGTTTATGGATCATAGGTATGGCACCGTTGCTGGTGTTAAAGCGCGTGTGTTTCGGATTAGTTTTACTGGTGAATTAACTTTTGAAGTTAATGTTAATGCAAATTACGGCAGGTATGTTTGGCAAGCGCTGATTAACGCCGGTGCTGAATTTAATATAACGCCTTATGGCACAGAGGCAATGCATGTTTTGCGTGCTGAAAAGGGTTATGTTATTACCGGTCAAGAGACGGATGGTTCAGTAACGCCGGTTGATTTAAATATGAGTTGGGCTTTATCTAAGAAAAAAGCATTTAGTTATATCGGAAAAAGAGGGCTGTCACGTAAAGATTTGATGAGAGAAAACAGAAAGCAATTGGTTGGTCTCGTTACTAATGATCCTTTGAAGGTTATCCCTGAAGGTGCCCAGATAGTAAATAACAATAAATCAACCCCACCATCTGAGATGCAAGGGCATGTTACTTCTAGTTACTACAGCGCCGCTTTAAAACATTCTGTTGCTTTAGCGCTGGTTAAATCTGGTTTAAATCGTATGGGTGAGACAGTGTTTTGTTACACACCTTTTGGTCGAATGATTGAAGCGACCATAACTGAATCTATTTTTTATGATAAAGAGGGAGTACGCCAACATGCATAGTGTCGATAGCGAATTAAAAAAGGAGTACGCCAACATGTATAATGCAGAGATCGAGGAAAAAAAAGAATCGCCACTTTTTTATTTTAACAAAGAGTTATTAGATACCCAAGATAAAGAGTCATATCTGCAGATGTCTGAAGTTTCCGGTAATGCTTATTTTGTGTTAAGGGGTGATAAGAATTCAGCAGATTTAGAGCAGGCGTTATATAAACATTTAAAACTGTATTTGCCGCAGAACCCAAGAGAAATGGCAAAGAGTGTGTGTGCCGCAATTTATTACATTTCGTTTGATGAATGGCTTATTGTTGTTGATGAAGTTAAGTTAACTACTGTTGATGCCCATTTGCGTGCTGACCTTTCTGGGCACGTACAGTTAGTCGATAATACTGGCGGCATGACGCAGCTTAATATGCAAGGTCAAACAGTTCATACCTTATTACAAAAGCTATGCAATTATGATTTCCATCCAAGCCACTTCCCTGTGGGTGCATGTGTGCAAACCAAAATAGCTAAAACTTCAGGTCTCGTTGTTAGGTGGGGTGAGTATGCATTTGCTTTATATATAAGGCGTAGTTTTTGTGATTATATTACAGCATGGTGTTTAGATGCGGCTGTAGACTGCTAACTATTACAGTTTATTTAGAAAAATACAATTAAGTGTTATACTCTCGCCCTTTTAGATTAAGGGAGTAGGAAACAATGAGAGCGAGACAAGATAATCAACAGCGAGGTGTCGGTGAAATTCGTTTCATGTTTGGCATGTATTTAGCTGGCATGGTAGGCGCGTTAGTAGCGGGTGGTGTTGCGAAACTCGTTTATGATGAAGTTCGTCAAGCATGGAGCGATGATACTGTTCCTACAATCGTTGCAGGCTGTACGGCATTTCTTGCGTACGCTGCAGTTACTGCAGGCAGTATGTATGGTGGTGGGGTGACTATGCGTCGTTTAGGTATGAGTGGTAGTTTGTTTCCGTGTTGTAACAAAAATCGTGTGGACGGTGCTACCGCACCTGCGGCGGCTACTTTTACTACGTCAACAGCAGCAAAAGATGAGGTGCTAGTAGAACCCGGTAGTCATAGAAACCCGCTTGCTAACCCCTAGTAATTGCAGGCTGGTTAATTTTAATCGTTAATACTGGCTTAATATTCATACTGTAACCTCATGCACATATATGTGATTAAAAATGTGTGCAAGAGGTTGGTATGAGTATTTTTAGCCGAGCAAAGTCGGTTGGCTTTACATTAGTAGAGCTGATAATTGTTATTGTTTTATTAGCTATTTTATCTGCATTCGCAGTACCGAAATTTATTAATCTTACAAGAAGCGCCAATAAGGCCACAGTAGGCCAAATCTTTGCTTCTTTTCAATCAGCTGTGAATTTAGCGCATGCGAAGTGGATGCTTAAAGGCAAGCCTGCCACAATTACCATGCAAGGCTCTGTCATTCCCATGACGAGTACTGGCTGGCCAGGTAGTAATGCCATGACTAATGTGGCTTGTGAAGCTTTGTGGCATGGTGTCATGACCAATAGTACGACGTCGATCAATAGAGGGGTCGAGCATTATACTGACAATTACAGTATCTTTGGTCAGGATTCTTTTTGCTATTTTCACTACGCGAATCCACAAACACGCTTTCTCAAGTATGAAACCGATACCGGTGTGCTGACTATCGTAAACAACTAAGCATGCACGCTGCGTTAAGCGCCCTGTGTTAAAACTGAACTATAATTACACCTATGTTTAAATGTATATAAATAGAGTGAACGAGTTGTCGGCATAAACATTGCAGATCCCTGAAAGAACTGGTATAAATTCGACAGCGAAATTCTCAGGAAAGGGGTAGTTATGTTAACTTTATTGGCATGGGTAGTGCTGCTGTTTGTTGTCGGTGGTTTGGCTTATTATCGTGCAAAGCCAATGGTGTGGATTCCAGTAGTGGGTGTGTTTTTAGCGGTATACACCGGTTTACATGCGATGTCGTATGTGACGTTGACCATCTTCTGGGCGATTTGGTTGGTGGCATCATTAACCATGATGTTAACCAAAGTACGTATGCAACTTATTACTGTGCCTTTTTTGTTCTGGTTTCGTAAGCAACAACCCCCTTTGACATCTGCTGAGCGTATTGCTTTAGAGGCTGGTGGTGTTTGGTGGGAAAAAGCGTTTTTTGATGGTGATCCTGATTGGTCAGAATTGGATAAAATGCCAGAAGCAACATTAACGCCTGAAGAGCAAGCGTTTATCGACAACCAGGTCGAAACTCTATGCAGCATGTTAGATGATTGGAAGATGGTGCATGATGATCAAGACATGCCTAAAGCGACATGGGACTATATCAAGAAAGAAAAGTTCTTAGGTTTGGTGATCGATAAGGAGTATAAAGGTCTAGGATTTTCTGCGGTAGCGCATTCGGCGATTGTGAGTAAAATTGCCAGCCGCAGTGTTAGTGCTGCTGTGAGTATTATGGTGCCAAACTCATTGGGGCCAGCAGAATTTTTATCTCACTATGGTACAAAGGAACAAAAAGATTATTACTTGCCGCGCTTAGCGGAAGGTAAAGAAATTCCATGCTTTGGTTTGACGGCACCGAATGCGGGCAGTGATGCGACCAATTTGTCGGATACCGGTGTGGTGTGTAAGGGTGAATACGAAGGCGTTGAAGTGACGGGTATCCGTTTAAACTTTAATAAGCGTTATATTACCTTAGCACCGATTACCACGCTGTTAGGTTTGGCGTTTCAGCTGTATGATCCGGATCACTTGTTAGGTGATAAAGACTTTATTGGTATTACATTAGCATTGATCCCATCAAAACACCCAGGCGTAGAAACCGGCCCACGTCATGCGCCATTAAACTTAGCCTTTATGAATGGTCCATTGCGTGGCAAAGACGTATTTATTCCGCTCGACTTTATTATTGGTGGTAAAGACAATGTGGGGCGTGGTTGGCAAATGATGATGGAATGCTTGGCGGTTGGCCGTGGTATTTCATTGCCATCACTGGCTACTGGTGCGGCTAAATTCTCAGCGCGTATGACGGGTGCTTATGCCAAAGTGCGTGAACAATTCAAGCGTCCGATCGGTGACTTCGAAGGTGTGCAATTAGCTCTGTCTCGCATTGGTGGCTTGGCATATTTATGTGAAGCCACGCGTTTAATGAGCGCATTAGCAGTTGACGCCGATACACGTCCGTCAGTAGCCTCTGCAATTGTTAAATATCACTTGACCGAAATTGGTCGTAAAGTGGTGGATGATGCCATGGATGTGCATGGTGGTCGCGGTATTCAAATGGGCCCATCGAATTATTTAGGCTATTTATATACGGCTATCCCAGTGTGCATAACGGTAGAAGGCGCTAATATCTTAACGCGTAACTTGATTATCTTTGGTCAAGGCGTGTTGCGTTGTCATCCGTATTTAGAAAAAGAAATTCGTGCCAGTGAAAAACCAGATGATAAAGCCAGCCAAGAAGAATTCGATCACCTGCTGTGCTCGCACGTTGGTTTGGTGCTTAAAGAAGTAGTGCGTTCGGTTGCTTATGGTGTGACCGGCGGTCGTTTTATTGCGGTGAGTGGTCATGCTAGTACGAAGAAATATTACCGCCAATTAACGCGCATGAGTAATGCATTTGCTTTATTGACTGAAGCTTCACTAGCTGTGTTGGGTAATAAATTAAAGTTCAAAGAAGCATTGTCTGCTCGTTTAGGTGATATTTTGAGTCACTTATTTATGGCTTCTGCGGTATTAAAATACTTTAAAGATAACGGTTCTAAACAAGAAGAGTTGGTGTTTGTTGATTGGTCGATACAATACTGCTTGTATCAAATGCAGCAAGCGTTTAATGAGATAATTGATAACTTCCCGAATCGTTGGGTAGCTCGTGTTATAAAAGTGATGGTATTCCCGTGGGGACGTGCTTATAAGTACCCTGGCGACAAGCCCAGCTTTGAAATTGCCAAGATCTTGCAAACTAATTCTCCATTACGTGATTATGTAACGCGGGGTATTTTCGTTGGTGGTGAAGATGATCCAACCGGTTCGGTTGAGGCAGCTTTTCAGTCATTAACTGCTAACGAGGCACTGATCGCGAAATTGAAACAAGCGGTTAAGCAAGGCCGTGTTAGTGCGAAACAAAATTTACAACAAAAAGCCAAGGCGGCATTAGAACAAAACATTATTAGCGAAGGTGAATATAAGCAATTAGCTCATCTCGATGCTTTGGTATGGGATTCATTGCAAGTCGATGAATTTGGAAAAAATAAGAAAAAGGGAAATCTGAATGACAAACAACAGCACCAAAAAACCACTTAATGTTTATGTTGTCGATGGTTCACGTACACCATTTTTAAAGGCCCGCGGAAAACCCGGGCCTTTTGCTGCTTCTGACCTAGCAGTGCAAGCGGGCCGTGTTTTATTGGCACGTCAAAACTTTACACCAGACCAATTAGACGAAGTTGTTATTGGTTGCATGATGCCGAGTGAAAATGAGGCTAATATTGGACGTATTATTGGCTTGCGTTTAGGCACTGGTAACGGCGTACCTGGATGGACGGTACAACGTAACTGCGCTTCTGGTATGCAGGCGTTAGATTCAGCGGTTAAAGACATTGCCAGTGGTCGTCATGACCTTGTGTTGGCCGGTGGTACAGAAGCCATGAGTCGTGCGCCATTGCTATTTAATAAATACGCTGTGAATTGGTTTGCTAGCATGATGCGTGCTAAGAGCATGGGTAGCAAAATGGCGATGATGGCTAAATTCCGCCCGAAATTCATGACGCCGATTATTGCGTTGTTAAAAGGTTTAACGGATCCGATTTTAGGCATTGGCATGGGGCAAACGGCTGAAGAAATTGCCTATGAGTTCGATATCACGCGTAAGGATATGGATGAGTTTGCGTCACGCAGCCAACAACGTGCTTTTGAAGGGCAAAAAGACAGTGCTTTTGCTAACGAAATTACTGCACTATATGATGAGAAGGGTAAGGTTTACGAAAAAGACGATGGTGTGCGTGGTGATAGTACCGTTGAAAATCTTGCCAAGCTAAAGCCATTCTTTGATAAAAAGTTTGGTCGTGTAACGGCCGCCAACAGTTCACAAGTAACTGATGGTGCTGCTTTGCTATTGTTAGCCAGTGAAGAAGCAGTAAAGAAATATGACCTGCCAGTGATGGGCAAGATTGTTGATGTTAATTGGGCTGCGTTAGATCCAAAAGTGATGGGCTTAGGGCCGGCATTTTCATCAGTACCTGTATTGCAGCGTAATAAGCTGACATTGAAAGACATCGATTATTGGGAAATCAACGAAGCGTTCGCTGCGCAAGTAATTGGCTGTGTGCGTGCGATGGCATCCGATGAATTCTGTAAAGAACATTTCGGTTTAGATAAAGCGGTGGGTGAAATTCCTGCAGACCGATTGAATGTTGATGGTGGCGCGATTGCTTGTGGTCATCCGGTGGGTGCAAGTGGTGCACGTATCGTATTGCATTTATTGGATGTTCTAAAGCGCAAAGATGCTAAGCGTGGTATTGCTACTATATGTATCGGTGGCGGCCAGGGCGGCACAATGTTAATTGAGCGTGTTGAGCAATAAAGCGAATTATAAAGAGGATTTAGAGATGAGCAGTTATGGCAGTTATAAGAATTTTAAAATTGATACTGATGAAGATAATATTGTTTGGTTAGGTATTGATCGCGAAGGCATGAAAGTGAATTCGTTGGATTTTGCTACGTTTGAAGAATTTGACAAAATTATTAGTGAAGTAAAAGACAAAAAACCTAAAGGTTTAATAATATATTCGGCCAAAAAGAATGGTTTTGTTGCTGGTGCCGATATTAATCAGTTTGTTAAGTTAAAAGACACTGATGAAGCGTATAAATTAGTGCGTCAAGCGCAACAAATTTTAGATCGCTTGGAAGCGCTATCTGTGCCAACCGTTGCGATGATTAATGGTTTTGCGATGGGCGGTGGTTGTGAGCTGGCATTGGCTTGTCGTTACCGTGTGGCATTGGATGACCCTAAAACTAAGATTGGTTTGCCTGAGATTAAATTAGGTATTCAGCCAGGATGGGGTGGTACGGTTCGTTTACCAAAATTGATTGGTGCACCTAAAGCGATGGGTATTATTTTAGCTGGTCGGGTGGTATCTGCAAATGCAGCAAGAAAAATGGGTATTGTTGATGCCGCTGTGCCGTTGCGTGAATTAAAGCGTGCGGCTAAATATTATGTTTGTCATCAGCCGAAACCGCATCAAGCCAGCTTTGCTGAAAGCATGACAAATTCTGCGTTAATACGCCCTTTACTAGCTAAAGCGATGCGTAAACAGCTAAGTAAAAAAGCGATTAAAGCGCATTATCCTGCACCATTCCAGGTCGTGGATAACTGGGTTAAAGTCGGTGTTGGTAGTCAGGCGATGGATAAAGAAGCCCGCTCAATCAGCGAATTATTGGTAACGCCAACCAGTCGTAACTTAGTGCGCGTATTCTTTTTATCAGAACGTATGAAAGGTTTGGCGAAAGGTCTTAAGTTTAAGCCGCAACATGTGCATGTGGTGGGTGCCGGAACGATGGGTGGTGATATTGCTGCCTGGTGTGCTTTGCGTGGTTTATATGTCACGTTGCAAGATCGTGCGCCAGAAAATATCGCACCAGCTATTAAGCGTGCCTATAAATTATTTAAAAAGAAACTCAAGAAACCACGTTTAATTCAAGCAGCCATGGATAGACTGCAACCGGATGTTGCTGGTGAAGCGGTTGGTCGCGCTGATGTTATTATTGAAGCGATCTTTGAAAATCTTGAAGTGAAACAACAATTATTTAAGGACCTTGAAGCTAAAGCAAAACCTGGTGCTATTTTGGCGACCAATACGTCTAGTATTCCATTGGATGAAATTAATCAGGTGCTAACGAACCCAGAGCGTTTAGTGGGTATTCACTTCTTTAATCCGGTAGCGATGATGCCATTGGTTGAGGTGGTGCATGGCGAAAAAACCAGTAAAGAATCGATTGATAGCGCGTTGGCGTTTGTTGGTAAGATCAGTAAGCAACCGATCCCTGTGAAGAGCAGCCCGGGCTTCTTAGTTAATCGTGTATTAATGCCATACCTAATGGAAGCAATGGAATTGTTGAAAGAGGGCGTTAGCGCGACGATGATTGATAAGGTTGCGATGAAGTTTGGTATGCCAATGGGGCCTGTGACATTGGCTGATACGGTTGGTTTGGACGTGTGTTTAGCAGTTGCTGAAAACCTAGGCCAACATTACGGCGGTGATATTCCTCAGCAATTGCGGGATATGGTTGCTGCTAAAAACCTTGGTCGTAAAACGGGTAAAGGCTTTTATAGTTATAAGGGTGGTAAGCAAGAGAAGCCGAGTGGTGAATCAGATAGCACATCAATCACCAAAGTTGATATACAAGATCGCTTGATGCTACGTATGGTGAATGAGTCGGTGGCTTGTTTGCGAGAAGGTGTGGTTGAAGATAAAGAACTGCTTGATGGTGGTATGATCTTTGGTACTGGTTTTGCACCATTTCGCGGTGGCCCTATCCATTACTCCGAAGATCGTGGTTTGAAAGACACCGTTGATCGCTTGCAAGACTTAAGCACACGTTTTGGTCAGCGTTTTACTCCAGATGCTGGTTGGCAAGCTTTGATGGACCCATCTAAGTCAGCAAAATCAGAAGGTGCAAAGAAGAAAGCGGCAGCTTAAACTAACGTCATTGCGAGGAGCTTGCGACGAAGCAATCTAATCTAGTTTCTTTCATGAGATTGCTTCGCCACTGCGTGGCTCGCAATGACGGGTAAGGCTGTAAGGTATCCCTGGCAGCCTTACGGCGTGCTAGTTATGTTGTCGAGCAAAAAACTTGTCACTACTTTAAAGATAGTGTTAATCTACTTTCATCGAGTTAAAGGAGGATCTTGATGAAACGACTAGCCCAGCTCGCTATCCTGCTTAGCTTATTTTCTTTACCTGTGTTGAGCTATGCTTCTGTACCTTATCTATTCAAAACCAATGCGCATTTTGTTTGGGTGATGCTATCAAGTATTCTTGTGCTGTTTATGACGATGCCCGGTATTATTCTTTTTTATGGTGGTATGGTGAGCTCTAAAAACGTACTTGCAGTTTTTGCTAAGGGTATTGCTATGATGGCGATTGTAGCCATTGTTTGGTCGTTATTTGGTTATGCGGCAGTGTATGGCGGCAATAATATCAGTCATGCGCTGGTTAGCAATTTTAAAGGTTATTGGTTGGGGCTTGGAAATTTTTATCCGTTAGATATATTGCATTTGTCGAGAATGATAAATGTGTTTTTTCAGATGTCTTTTGCCATTATCACCACAGTATTAATTGTGGGAGGTTTTGCTGAAAGAATGAAGTTCAGTTCCGTACTAATATTTACCCCTTTCTGGGTGATTTTAGTTTACTGCCCGATAACTCATGCAGTTTGGGGTGGTGGCTTTTTATCGCAACTCGGTATTTTGGATTTTGCTGGTGGCACGGTGGTGCATATCAACGCTGGGATTGCTGGTTTGGTGGCGGCCTTGATGCTTGGCAAGCGCAAGGTGGTGCAGCGTCACCCATCCAATGTGGCTTTGGTAGCAATTGGTTCGAGTATTTTATGGATTGGTTGGTTTGGTTTTAATGGTGGCAGTGCGCATAGCTTTTCTGCGGCGATACTGGCATTAATGAATACCGTGTTAGCGCCGACCGCTGCTATATTGAGTTGGATGACAATTGAGTGGATTTATGATGGCAAGCCAACAGCACATGGTATGTTATTTGCCTTAATTGCAGGTTTAGTGGCCATTACGCCGATGGCTGGTTATTGCTCAGTATTGTCCGCTATCGTTGTTGGCCTGATTGCTGGTGTTGTTTGCTATTTTTCAACAAAAATTAAGTTTCGATTGGGTTATGATGATGCCTTGGATGCATTTGGCGTCCACGGTATAGGCGGTATTGTCGGTGCAATTTTAACGGCTTTTACCGCAAGTCGTTACCTGGGTGGGGTTGGTCTTACAGCAAATAATTCATTATTACAGCAGTTAGGTGTTCAGTTGCTTGGTGTTGTGGTGGTTTTGCTTTGGTCCGGTATCATAAGTTTTATTATTTTGTGGTGCATCAAGAAAACCATTGGATTACGAGTATCTGATGAGCAGGAAGAAGCGGGTCTTGATGTGTCGTTGCATGGTGAGAAAACTGCTGTCACATCAGTGGTTGTGGAATAGTTAGGTTGTTTATCTTTCATCTATTCATTATGATAGGGTTAATAAGAGTAGCCAGCAGTAGGAATGCCATATGTTTCCACCTTTATATGATGAAGAAATACGCAATAATAAGCAGTTGATATGGTATTGTTGTAAGTTGTTTGTTCGTGCGCTGATAACTATTTCACCTATTATACCTTTGATGTTTGTGCTTGGTTGTGTAGATAGTTACTTGGTAAGATCCGTTGACTCATACACATGGCAGGTGGTGATTGAATTGGTGCTCGGTTTGATTGACGGTGTTTTGTGGTTGACTGCGTTGTGTCTATTACACACACGCTTTACTGGTCATACCATGCCAATCATGAAAGCTGTGCATCAAGCGCTAGCTAGGTACCCTTTGATTTTACTGTTATTGGTGTTGTATGTGATTGCGGCAGGTGTATTGTTTGAGTTGATGTTGCTAATTCAATATGTATTTCATTTCTTTGCTGGTTCTAAGTTTGTTAATTATGCCATGCTAGGTGTGATGCTGGTGTTTGCTTTGGCGTATATCTATATTAATGTGCTTTGCTTTATGTCATTTTTGATTTTATTGTTAGAAAAGCAAACCTTTTTTAGTGCCGTAAAGCGCAGTGTGAGCTTAGTGCAGTGCGGTTGGTCAAAAGCATTTTTGGCTTTTGCTGGATTTTTCTTTATTACGATGTTGGTGTTGTTGCCTGATCATGTTGGGTATGCGCGGCATATGAGCATTTATCAAGCCATGTCTTTGCAGGTGTTGTTTGCGATTGTGCTGATCCCATACTGGCTTACCTGGTATTTACAGGCGTTTCATGATTTAAAATTATGCCACGAATATGATCAGCTTGAAGAAGAGGAAGAGGCTGACGAAGTCTGAGTGGTTAACGTATTTCTTTGCCCAACGTGGTATGCCAGTGTGAGTAAGCAGGCAATTGCAGCAATAATTAACGAAAAATGCAAAAAGTGTAGTGGGTAATTAGTGCCTACTGCATGCGGCAGATTGGTGTCAGTTGTATTCAGTACCATGCGCGCAATAAAGCCTGAAATTAAGCTTCCTATGCTGATCGATAATAACCAAATACCAGTGAGTAAGCCTTCTCGTCCCTGCGGTAATAAGCGTGACATCACTGATGCGCCGAGCGGGAATATCAATAATTCAGCAATCGATAGCATAAAATAAAAGCTGATGATTTGGATCAGGCAGTGTAGCGGTGTGTAATATACGATGCTAAGGATTAAAAAAGCTAAACTTAAGCAGCCCAATCCACATAAAAAAGGTAAAGCGGACCAGTAGGTGTGGTGGTGGTTTTTATGGCGACGCTTACGCAATACAAATCCGTAGGCGAGCCCGACAAGTATCACAAATAATGGGTTGAGTGCAAAAAAAGCAGTGCTCGGAAAGGCGTAATTGAAAAATGCATGGTGCTGTGTCCGTTCAATGTATAGCGTTACTAGGCTGGGCGCAAGTAAGAAAAACGCCCAAAATGCAGTGGCAATGCTTAGTAAAAAAATAGCGACCAATAAGGTTTTTTTGCTGATATGAGCAAGATCCCTTAGCGCCAGTGCAATAAATGTAAGCGCTACTGCTGCCACAATAGCTAATGTGTATGAGTGGTCTTTGGAATGGGTCAGCATTACACTGATGCCATAAATAGTTGCTAGTAAGCACAGGAAGGTGTTGATGAATCTAAATGAGGTTACTCGCTTTTGGTTGTTTGATTTTGTAAACACTTGTAATTTATTGGCTGAAGAAATAAATATAAACAGCGCGACGACCATTAAGTAAGCGCAGGTTAAGAAAGCGAAGTGGTAGCCCCAGTTAATGGCCACTAATGTTAAGCAGGCTAAGGCAATAAATGAGCCAACGTTCATGCCAGTAAAGCAGATAATAAAGGCGCGATCACGGCGTTGATCGGATTTTGGGTATATGCGGCTTAGCATGCCGACTAAATTAGCTAGTACGCAACCATTTCCAATAATAAAGCTTGCGAGGCCTAGGTAAAAATAATGGGTTGATGTGATGCAGATAAGGTAGAGCCCAATGGCAGATAATAATAAACCAATCGCTATTGTGCTAACGCTATTCAGCCAGTGAATCGCGAGATAGCTGCCAAGAACGGGCATAGTGAACATCAGGGCAATGCTGGTGGCAAATAATAAGCTGGCTTGGCTGTCTGTTAATTGCAGCACTTGAATGCTGTAAAGCATTTGTAAGCCTAGCATAGTGGATAGCCCAACCATACTGAGCATTAATACAAAAAAAATGGCACACAATCTGCCATTAAATAGTGTTTTATTGGAATGTAGCTTTGGTGAAGCTTTCATAAAGCCAGTTCTCTCCCCACATAACGGCTTTAACGATTACAGCCCGCTAATGCCCGTGTGTTAATGCGGGCGCTAGCAGGCTGTATGTGTGACTAAGCTTCAACAGGTTGTTGAACGTCAGTCTCGTTTAAACGTTTTAAGTCCTCAATGGAAATAACCGCTACTAATGGCTTGCCGCGACGTGTTAACACGATGCGCTTTTTGCCATAGGCTGCTTGGTTAATCAGTTCAGAAAAGTTTTCTCTAGCTTCTACAGTAGACATTTTTGTCATTTTCGTTCTCACTTGTTAATGTTATTTTTAAGTATGTCAAAAATATGATCACGTTCCGTACGCACTGTACGGCATTGTTTACCATTGGTCAAGTGAAAATTTAGACTAAATTAAAATTTAGATATAATAGTTGATGATTGTAATCTAACTTGCTGAATTAGTGTGGTAATTCCGCAGTCATCTTATCTAGCCAACTTGAAAATTCCGCTTCGCGGTCATCAATCGCTCGCCAAAGTTGTTTAATATGTCTAAAGCGTTTGGCAACGACTTTTTGGTTTTCTTTAAGGGTTTTTTCGGCGGCAAAACTAGCCGCACGTACAGGCGGGTTTAAAATTTCCATTTTTCGTTTCCGATTCCATGCTGGGGGACCATCATGTTAACACGAGTTTTATTTAAATTTAAATAGCTTTTTTATTTTTTTTAGCGTGCGTTATACAGACTTTCCCAGTCTTTTGGTGCTTGGTTCCATTGTTGTACAAGCTGGCGTTCTTCTTTATTAAGTTGCCCGATTTTTTCTGCGCATTCCATAATCGCATCAAAATTAGTTAAGCTGTGATAGCTTAATTGTTTGTCTTTGAAATTTTGATCTGCAGTAGCAAAGTTGTAAGTAAAGATGGCGAAGCAGTGAGACACAGTTGCTCCAGCCTCGCGTAGCGCGTCTGTGGCGTTTATAGCGCTACCGCCGGTGCTAATCAGGTCCTCAATAACAATCGCTGTTTGTCCTGGCTGTAATAGCCCTTCAATTTGATTGTTTTTGCCGTGTGCTTTAGCGCTCGAACGAACATAAACCATGGGTTTATTTAATCGATCGGCAATCCAGGCTGCATGTGGAATACCGGCAGTAGCTGTTCCAGCAACAACATCAAAGGCACCTGCGTGCTCGACAATCGACTGCAAAAAAGCATCAATAATCTGTTGGCGCTGTTCAGGGTATGAGATAACTAAGCGATTATCGCAATAGATGGGTGATAGCATGCCTGATGAATAACGAAACGGCTCATTGGCGTTAATGGCGATGGCGTTAATATCTAATAGAATTTTGGCAAGTGCTGATTCAGTTGACATCCCTTCGTCTCCATACTGTATAGACATTGATGTGGCCGGACCCAGAATTGAACTGGGGACACGAGGATTTTCAGTCCACTGCTCTACCAACTGAGCTATCCGGCCGTATCAAATTGAGGACACATTAAACCCGCTAAGCTGAAATGAGTCAAGGCCTAACTGTACCTATTTAATAGTTTTTTTGCAGCTGTCACTGCTTGCGCGTTTTTTTGGGTCGTGGTATATTGTTGTACAAAATTAATTACAATAATCACTGTTTAATAAGTATTTTAGCTGAGAGAGAGTAAAATTCATGAGAAAGCGTTCGGCAGAAGACCCCTTTATTATTTTCAAAAGTGCAAAACATGCTGAGCTGGTACGCCACAACGCAGCAGTAAAGTCCCATTCAAATACGGCAATGTTTTTTAGTTTATTGAGTATATTCAATGCAGTATCCTTTTTGGATGTCACTAAGTTGTTTGATGATCTTTGGAAACAATATGCCGCTGACTATCAGCAGGCGTTGTTCGGTTACAGTCAGCAGCGATACGAGGAGAGGCTGTCGGTTTTTACTGATGCAGTATCATCTGCATTCAGCATGGATAAAAGTTTAGCGTTAGCTGAGAGATATGGATTAAGCGATAGTGTCACTGAGTGCATGGCGCAGCTGGCTCCGGGTGGTGTAGCTCATTGGGTGACTGATGCTGAGTCAGTAAAATGTTATAGCGACTATTTAAATGAACTGATTCCTGTATTTAAGCACGGCGAAGCTGATACTACGTATAAGGCGCTCGATCACGCTTACCGTAGGGTGCTTAAAATGTTGGGTCAAACGCTGGTAGACCGTGAGGCTATTGATAACGCTGGATCACTGGCTTACTTGGCATCTGGTAATGAAGATCCTGACTATTTACGTAATCTTCAGCGAAATATATTTGCATTGCTGCCCAAGTTTTTTAGCCTACAAGAAACTTTAGAGGGCAAGTTGGTCGCCACGGCTAATGATTCATTTGAGTATTTTCTTAAGAGTGCCGCTACTGCATTTGCAGAAAACAAAACTTTACTGGTTTGTAATATGGCGCTGTTATTACTGGCAGGTGTTGTAGCTTATGGCTGCACCAGGACTTATGTTTCTAGCGCTGACCCTGTAAAGCTTACAGGTGAAAAGAAGGATGATCAGGCGGCTATTGAGCAGTACAGCGATGAGACAAAAAAGAAGTATAAGCCAGCTTCAACGTTTGTGACTTGGGCATTAGGATCAGCGGCCTTGTCGTTGTGTTCAATGTTTGTTTACCTTGCTTTACGTCATCCGAAGGAAGATTTTGTTAATGCGGGTGGAATGGCGTTGCTGTCAACGGCTAGTTTTATACTGACGCCACTGATATATAATCCAGTTGTCAATTTGTTCGTGTCTGATGAAAAAAGGCATGCTGAAAAGAAATCAAAGCAAATAATAGAGGGACTGGCTGATAAAGGGTTGTATTTAACTATTGATATAGAGCAGGTGACAACTGACAAACAAAGCCAATATTTTTTAACGTTATCATATCGTGGCAAGCGATTAACGGATGATGAAGTTAAGGGCATGATGCGCTATGTCAGTTTAAGAGATGCTCAGTATGGTCAACATATGCAGCATGTAAATGGGAAAATCATTATACATGCCTCTGTAAATGTTAAATCCGTGAAGCAGTGTTTTAATGCCTATTGGCAGCTTTCAAATGTGTCATTTGATATATTTAATATGCTGCAAAGAATCAATAAAAGAATTTATCATAATAGGGGTTTTGAGATTAGTGCACTTCCGGCTACCGCTGCGCAGGGAGATTCATTCGGTATTTGTTATAATCGATTGTTGAGGTTTAGATCAGAAACTGATGTTGATATTAACAAGTTGCAATTAGTGTTTCCTGAGTCTGAGATTACCGTTAATCCAGAAAATCCATTAGAGGTTTCTGTTGTTGGGCTTTCACAGGTGAATCAACATGAGCTGCGCAATTGGGTGCAAGAAGTTGTAGCTCAACGTCCAGAGAGAGAGCCTAATTTTGTGGAAGAACATCGTCCGTCTATGGCTGCCTCAGTTGTGCGACGAACCATGACGGGCGCCGCGGCTCGAAGAGTAGCGGGTGCGGGTGATTTTGATGATGCACCTGTGGTAGCACAGCAACCTGAAAGGGCGGCAGGATATCCTGATGAGTTTGAGTTTAACTATAACGGTGCAACACAGACAGCCCATTTGGTTGAGGGGCGCCGAAGCGTTGTTCCTGCTTATGTGGCTGTATTACTACAAGAGGGCCCAACATACCGTACTGATGTTGTTGAGGCAATACAACAGTGGGTTTCCCCGGCGCGTTGGGGCTCAACGGTTCGCTCAATTCAAGGTACCAATTTAGCAGCTGATTGCACCAACCCGCAAGCTCGAACAAAGCAGTTAAAAGGGAAAGCAAGTTTTGAGGTTCGAGCTGTTAAAAAGGGCCTGAGTGACTATCGAGGAATCTGTCGACGTGAGGGCATGTTCCCAGTAACCGGCAGGGGGGATCTTAACCCTGTAGAAGTGCATTTTTGTGTCGATGTGCGTCGCCATGCCAGTAAGGGGCGTGGGTTTAAGTGAGGCTACTGCTCTTCAGGTGGTGTATAACCTTCTGGTTTATTGTCGCCACCTTCAAATAAAAACTTGGTCATTTCTGTTTCTAAAAATTCACGTGACTTTTTATCGGTCAAGTTAAGGCGGTATTCGTTGATTAACATGGTTTGATGGTTTATCCAAGCTTGCCAGCCTTCCTTTGAAATATTTTCAAATACGCGCTCACCCAATGGGCCAGGGTAGGGAGGGTAGTCTAAACGTTCTGCTTCTTTACCCAAGCGTTGACAAAATACCGTGTTGCTCATGTTGATACTCCTGCAATAATCGTTGAATCGGTGCGGCAATGCCGCCCGGTAATGCTTGATCGAAGTTATACCAAACTATCGGTTGAAGTGCTACGTTTGTTGTGTTGACGCGTGCAAGTACAGGAAATAAATCGAGTTGGTAGTGGCTGAATTGATGACTGCGAGGCGTTAAATGCTTGATCGACTGTAAGTCTATATTCCATTCATCTTGCGCAACTGTGCGAAGATCCCGCTTGAGGTCACATTCGGGTAAGCTCCATAAGCCGCCCCAAATGCCTGACTCAGGGCGGCGGTAGAGTAATATTTCATTTTTTTTGTTGGTGGCTATAACAAAGTGGCGTTGTTCAATACGCCGGCTACTGGCCTTTGCTTTGGGTGTTGGGTATTGCTTAATAGTATCGGTTTGATAAGCAAGACAGTCCTTACTTAATGGGCACTCACTGCAGTTGGGTTTGCTGCGCGTGCAAATACTGGAACCTAAATCCATCATGCCTTGGTTAAAGCTTTGTGTGTTAATGGTGGGCGTTAACTTTCCAGCCAACTGCCAATAACGTTTTAATACATCGGCTTTGCCATACCAGCCTTCGATAGCATGTGTGCGAGCTAATACGCGCTTCACATTGCCATCTAAGATAACCGTTGGTTGGTTGAATGCAAAGCTAGCAATAGCACCAGCGGTTGAGCGCCCGATGCCAGGTAGGGTCATCAGTGTGTCTACATCTTTAGGAAAGCGACCTTTGAATTCTGATTGCACCATTTGCGCGGCTTTGTGTAAGTTACGTGCACGCGAATAATAACCAAGACCTGACCACAGTTGCAGTACGTGATCTTGAGGGGCGGCGGCTAATTGTTTCAGCGATGGCAATTCACGCATAAAACGTTGGTAGTAGGGAATAACCGTGGTGACTTGCGTCTGTTGCAACATGATCTCGGAGATCCAAACACGATACGCGCTGGGGTTGTGCTGCCACGGTAAATCATGCCGCCCGTAACGTTGTTGCCAACGAACTAGGCGGCGAGCAAAAGCATTCATTTAATTAAACAGTCCTTTAAAGAATTGCTGGATCTGCTTACCGGTTTTCTTGGTTTGATCTTGGATGACCTTTTTAATCACTTGCCCGACTATTGATGCAATATTCGGTGTGATTTTAGGGTTATCTAAAGAGCCATTAATCACCAGCGGGAATGTCCACGGTTGTTGCGAGACAGTGGCCGCTTTAGGACCGACTTGCATGCGGTAATTAATAGTTTGATTGACCATATTGATTTGACCGCGACCGGTAGCCATAGCACCGGCAGTGACAAGTGCCAAATCATTGTTGGTTAGCACGCCGTGATTAATATGATAACTACCGCTTAAGCGTGAAAAATCAGTTTCATTGCCGGTGGTCAGTTTTGGCTTACCGACTTTGCCTTGTTTTAAAAAGGCGGAGGCTTGAGCAACCAATTTATCTAGATTAAATCCAAATAATTTGCCGTTATTCACCAACAGCTGGCCACTGCCGTCGAGGTTTCGCATAATAGCATTTTGTGTTTTACCGGAAGTGGTTAGCTGCGTGCTGAAATTAGCTTTACCGTCCATTACATTTTTATGCGCGAGACTGTCTAAAGCTTTGCCTAGGTTAACGTGGGTGATGGATGCGGTTAGGCTATAGTCGGGAACTGTTTTATTGTTTAGCATCGTGGCTTGTGCATTAACATCACCACCATATAAATTCGCAGAAATAGGAGCGAGTGTAATATGACCTGCGTTATTGGTGGTGTGTATTCTCAAATTATTAAACGTAATTTGATTCACTATTAATGTGCCAATATTAATTTTCCCTTGCCAATTGTATTTATATTGCGAATCGGTTGAGGTGGTTTTTGCATTGCCGCTTGTCGGTGCAGCTGCTGCTTTTGCTTGGCGCACAATGGGCATTGGTTTGGGTGTTGTTTTGGCGTTACTCTTCGGTAATATTTCATCAAGGTTAAGCTTATTAGCGTTTAGTGAAAACTGTATGTTTGCTTTTGGATCAGTGGTATAAATCGCTTTAGCATTTACCGTGGCATCGTCCAGTTTTACGGTGAACGGATCAAGAGTAACTTTATTGCCGTCGGTGTTTATTTTGATATCGGCAGAAGCCTTTTTGATTTGGAATTGTTGTGAGCCTTGTGTTTGTAAGTTGAGCGCTTTGGCGAATTCATTGGGTGAGAAGTTAGGTATTTCAATCGTACCATTCACCCTTTTTAAACCATCATCACGGTCAGCTGTTAAGTCTGCTTTTACCGTTAGATTGGCAATTTGTGATACATAGCCTTCGAGTTCAAATTTTTGTTGATTCACCACAAATTTTTCGAAGCTGGTATTAAAGTGCACGGGTTTTTTTAGTGTGGCATACAGATTATAAATTGTGCCTGAGATATCTACATCTGACATTTTGATGTCATTATTTTTGTTATCAATCGCTATGTTAGCTGAGGCTTTCATGTCCAGCTTTACTTGTGGCGCAGCTTGAGCGAGGGAAAATTGTGTTTTTATAAAGAAACTATGACCATTTAAGTTAAAGTTGTTGCTGTCTAGGTCAAAGTGAGTCAAATCAAAACGCTGACCTGATTGACGATTAATCACATGCACATTGGCGTTATTGATTTCGATATTAGCAATGCTGATATCGGCTTTTTTGCCTTTTTTATTGGTTGCTTGTTGATTGTCATTGTTTGTTGAAGGCTTGCTGCTTGTTGTATTAGGTTTGTTCGCTGATGTTGATTGCCAGTTGGTCGTGCCATTGGCTTGTGTGATTAAGTTAATCGTTGCATCGTTAAGTGCAATATTTTTAATTTCTACATCCCCCCAAAACAGCGGGAACAGTTTCATCTTAATTGCTGCATCACCCACTTTGGCAAACGGGTTGGGGCTAAAGCCGGCTGGGTTTTCCAGTGTGACTTGGTTAACATCGACCCCTAACCAGGGGAAATATTGCAGTTTGATTTCACCTTGGATCAGTAGTGTGCGGCCAGTTTTTTGTTTAACCAGCTGCGTGATTTTGTCACGGTAATCATTTGGGTCTACCATGGTTTTGAGCAAAATAGCTGCAATGATAAGGATGGCTATTAAAATAAGTACGATATAGCCGATAACTTTCGCTAGCGATTTCATGGTGCAACCCCTTGTTTAACAATAGAGGATCTATGCTACACGATTTTCGTATTCGGTAAAGTCCCACCTGCATTGATCAAAAAATACTCTGCCAACATTTTAATGCAGTTAATAATTGGTTAATCGGCAAAAGTTATAATATATTTATACCATAGTGTGATTTATGATAATTAACAAAGTGATAGCAGTAATGAGTACTAAGACACTATTTCGCCACAGCCAGAATTTATCGCTCGTCGATATCGACGATATCTTACATGATATCGCTTGTAATCAAGAGGTTGAGGTATTAGTGTTAAATAATAATCGATTGGGTGATGAGGGTGTAAAAAAGCTAGTCGAAGGATTGATGGCTTACCCGCAAGTAAAACACCTGGCGTTAAGTAATAACGAACTGACCGATAAGTCATGTGAGTATATTTCGAACTTAACACAACTTACCCATTTGGATTTGTCGAATAATGATATCACTGATAATGGATTAAGGTGGTTATGATGGCAGCAGCACTACAGAATTTAACAAGTTTTGATTGTTCAGATAATCCTAATATATCACTCGATGGGCTAAAAACATTTCGCAATAATCACCCAGACACAGAGGTTGAGTCTGTTGGCTGTACAGCAACAGTTCAGAGTGATCTTGATGGGCATAATGCGCCTGATAAAGAAGTGTCACCTGTGCCTGTCGATAAGCACGGTCAAAGTAGGCACATAATTTTTAATCAGGCCAAAAGGTCCGGTGATGAAGGGGTAAGCAACAAACCTGCACCACAGCCCCCACGGTTTTCTTAAGCAAATACCTTACAAAATTTTTACTATTCATTTTATGGTAAAGGCGCTGATATTGTAATGTCAGGCATACATGCCGGGACTCGTGCAATCATCATCACTACTGTCATCTAATAGCTGAATGATGGGTTCAACAGGTTGACTAAGCAGGCTCATCTTGGCGAGTAGGGTTAGCTCATCTTCAACGACTGTAACATCGGGATGCAGGCGGCTAGGTCGTTGCTGTTCTTGTTGCTGTATTGACATGTAATAGACGAATCCACTGGAGACATGTAAAATCCTCGTCCATGAAACAAGATTATCCAAAACGTACAATTCGTAGCTATGTATTGCGCCAAGGGCGTATGACAATTAGTCAGTCTCAGGCATTGAAAAACCTATGGCCGCAATATGGCATTGAATTAACTGACCGAATATTAGATTTCGTTAGTTTATTTGGTAATGACAATCCCGTGACGATCGAGATCGGTTTTGGTATGGGTGATACATTGGTGGCTATGGCAGCTCAGTATCCTGAGCGAAATTTCTTAGGAATAGAAGTGCATGGCCCAGGGGTGGGGGCATTGTTGGCGGGTGTTGAAAAGCATGGGCTGACTAATCTACGTGTGATACAAGATGATGCGGTGAAGGTGTTACAACAAATGGTGTCTGACCACAGTGTGGCGTGTTTTCAGATATTCTTCCCTGATCCATGGCACAAGAAGCGTCATCACAAACGTCGTTTAATTCAACCTGAATTTGTTGCGATGTTAGTGACTAAACTGACAAAGGGTGGCGTAATTCATTGCGCAACCGATTGGCAGGATTATGCTGAGCAAATGATGCGGGTCTTATCAGGCAATCAAATACTGCATAATACATGCGGCGATGGTAAGTATGTTGAGAATCAGCAGCTGCGCCCATCGACTAAATTTGAAAAGCGCGGCGAGCGTTTAGGTCATGGTGTCTGGGACTTGTTGTTTGATGGCAAATATAGCGATGATAAAGCCAATAAATGAAAATATAGCGGTTAAGTAAAAAGGTAATGCTATATTGATAGCGCTTAGCCAACCACCTGAAGTTGCTCCAATTGCAAATGCAAGTGAGCCAATTGATGAAGCATTCCCCATGACTAATCCTTGTTTATCTTTAGGCGATTGATCTGAAATAAGCGTTGTGATGCTTGTATAAATGAGGGCAAGTGTAATGGCTAGTGGTATTGCAGTTATCCAGCTTATTATGCTACTTGCAAAAATATTATCGGCAAATATCAGTATGGCTAAAATTAAAAATGCTATGACAATAATGCTTTTTATACGACAGCGCTTTGAAATGTAGGGGTTTATATATGACGTCGCAAGTAAAAATCCAGCGCTAATAACAGTGAGAAAAATACCAACTTGTACGGTGTTATAGTGAAATTTATTGGTAAGATAAATAGGCACGATGAAGATATAGTACGACCACCCTTGTTGTAATATAAAAAATAATAAAAATAACAATGCCAGTGATTTTTTACTGAATATATGGCTGAGTTTATTAAATGGTGACAATGAAGGCCGTTTAGTTGCTTTTACAGTAACGGTTTCTTTGAAAAATGTAGCAAATAGCCATAAGTTGATGACGGCTAGTAGTATTACAGCTATAAAAGGCAGGTAAATACTGAATTGCCCTAGATAACCGCTTAGGACCGGTCCAATTAAAAAACCTAAAGTTAATGCCGTAAAAACGTAACCAATATATTTGGTTTTATCATTTCCTTCAGCGCAATCTGCAACCGCCGCCTGGGCCAAAGCTAAGGTTCCTGCTGTAAAACCATCGATTACTCTTCCCAGTATAAAAATAGATAGGTGGTGTGTGTAGATGGCAATAATTGCCAGCAAATAGCCAAAGATGGAGCCTAATAAGCAAGTCAGTAATAATTTTTTTCGACCATAATGGTCAGATAGGCTGCCGATAATTGGTGCGCCAAGAAATAGCATAAGAAAGAAAATGCCGCTCGCAATTCCGAAATCAACTTGGCGCCCCTGTAGGCTTAAGTGTAAGATTAATCCGCTTTGTTGGTAGAACAATGGGCTGATTAATGGAGAGATCATTGAGCCGCCCAGCGTATCGATAAAGATTAATAAGTAAAGTGGAATTAGTATTAGGTTGATTTTTTTCATTTTTTGAGGGTCATGTAGTGAGGCTATGCGTATTATTTTACGGGGAATAGGTATAAATAACAATCACCGGGGGCGGGATCATAAGTTGTTTAGACTGGATCCCGGCTCGGGGGCCGGGATGACAGCTAGAGTTGTTTTGCAGCCATAATCCGCGTAGCGAGCTCCTCAATCGATAGGTGTGTTGAGTTTAAAAACGGTATGCGTTCGCGTTTAAACAGTTTTTCCACACGTTTGATTTCATGTTCGCATTGTTTGCGGCTAGCGTAGCGACTATCGGGACGGCGTTCGTGACGAATCGCCATTAAGCGTTCCACGTCAATGGTTAAGCCAAACAGTTTATCACTGTATTTTTGCAGGCTTTTGGGTAGCATAAAGCTGTCGAGGTCTTCTTCAGTGATGGGGTAGTTACCAACAAAGATGCTTTGGTTTAGCGCTAAATACAAACTGGTAGGGGTCTTTCCGCAGCGCGATACGCCGACCAATATTAAATCAGCATTGGCATATTGATGTGTGCAGGCGCCATCATCGGTATTCAAGCTAAAATTCAACGCATCGATACGTTTTTTATATTTTTCATAGTTGGCCATGCTATGACTTCGGCCGGTGGTGTGCGACGACTTTTCGCCGAGTGTTTCTTCCAGCGGCCCAATAAAGCTTTGTAAGAAGTCTAATACCACACCGGGAGCCTGGTGAATAATCTTGGAGATATTCTTTTGAATAATGGTGGTAAAGATAATCGGATCTTTATGGGTGTCGCGGTAGATTTCTTGGATTTGTTTGAGCACCTCATTGGCTTTCTCTTCGGTATCAACATAAGGGATATTAACTTGAACAAATTTAATATTGTCGAATTGGGTAAGTAAGCTCTGGCCTAAAGTTTGAGCAGTAATACCGGTGCCGTCTGATAAGCAAAACACATGGCGCTCTTGTGTCATAAATTGTCCTTGTAAGCGTCGATCCTCGATCGCCTACGATAGAGATTTAAGCAATGAAAAGCAATAGCGTTATTTGGTTAAATTAGACTCAAAATTAGTTGGGTTTTATGGGCGCAAACTGTGATTCAGATAATTGCTTAAGCTTGTCAAGATCAAAATCTTTAGCCCCGGACTCTGCTAATAGGGCAAGTGGGCTCTTTCTATCCCGATGGTAACGTCTGCCTCCGTTATATGTCTGCTTTATCATGCGTTCACGAAAGACGGCGACAGCTTCTACTTCTCGCTTACGTTGATCGCAGATTTCTTTACTGGCTGGATTTGTGGTTGTAGGTGCAGAGACAGTACGCGGTTGTGGTTCGGATTGTGCGCGTGGTTTTGGCGGCGTTTCATTCTGATGCTTTGTTTCTTGTGCAGGTTGTTGTAAAGCAGCTAACGATGATTGTGATCGGGTATTTGTTTTTCTATCGATCAATCGGTCAATGACCTTAGTAATAAAAGTATAGGGATTATGATTAGTGTAGGTGGCGCATCGATGTGCCAGTGTTACCATCTGAACTTTTTCATCTCGATTTAAAAATGGATGCTCTGCTATAAACCTGTGTGCTTTTTTATAATCATGCTGTTTCAACCTGTAAGATTGATCGTTTATATTTTTTAGTCTTTCATCGCTAAGCTTTTCACTTCTTAATACCTTTTCTGTGGCTGCTCGATCTTTTTGCGTGTCCGCGTCGACAGGCTTATGCCTGTTTAAATAATCACGGTACGCCTGTTCGCCTTCTTGTAATGCGCGCTCATGTAGCCTGCGCCGTTTCGGAAGTGCTGCGTGTTTTTTTGCTAAATAGTCATCCAGTTCTCTTTCTGTGCGTGGGGTATTTGTTGGCATAAGCTTACCTGTTATTTAAAATATATTTTATCAGTCATAGGGACGGGGCTGCTGCTTCTCGCATTATTATGTTTATTGTCTATTGCTGCGCATGCAGTTTCTGCCCTTGCCCTTGTGATTTTTGGGTCAAATATACCGCCATTTGTAGCGCTGATTATTCCTAGTGGTGCTGATGCGGCTCTTAGTCTTTCATTTCGGGCTGCCTCATGGTATTGCCATAGCGGGTGTTCATGACTTTCGCGCGATACTTCGCAATCGGCAAATAGTGTCTGTGAATCTCTTAGGCGTTGTATTGTTTCAGGAGTAACTGTTGTCATTCTATTGTTTTCAGGGGATTGTACAGTTTGTGGTAGTTCTATTTCTATATCCGATCGCTTCATTATGTTGCCTAAGTTTTGTCTACGATGACTGGCTACAGTACGGTAGAAAAACAAACCAAACAAATGTATTTATGCCATAAATTACTGGTTACCATTCTTATCAATACTAGAGCGCTATCACACTAGATAATAGTAACTAATCGATTGCTTCAATAACCTTGCGTGTATTGTGTGATTGGTTAGTATTCACTGATTCGAGTTTACAAAATACAATTAAATAAAATGATAAGTTGAGGGTGGAGTAATTAAAATTTTTCAGCAGACAGATAATCAACAAGATTTCCTGCATAATAAATTGAGTGCTTGCACTGGTGGTTATAGTCAATTAGCACACCAGCAAATGGCATTAACGGCAGCTTGGACGGCTATTGTGCTTGGCATTGTTGGTCAATTGGTTATGCTGGCACCCTATAAAGCTGATTTTACATCTGGTGTGGATGATGCACCTAGTAGCTATTTTGGTGTTATTCCTGCGCTAAGTGCTCTTTATATCAGTGCCCGCCTTTTGTTCTGGCATCTGAGAAAAAGCCGTGATATGGAGAATGTTGTCGGTGTGCCTTCAACCATTTCACAACTAAAGCCAAAGAATAATAAATGTCTTTCGTTGTTAACTTATGCTTTTGTTGCTAATCGTATCACTGCTATTTCATTGTTCACTTTGGCATTACCTATAACCATTTCATCGATACATCAACCACTGGTTGATCAATCGATTGAGAGGTGCGGTTATTTTGCAGCGGAGTGTACTTTTAATTTTATGAAAGACAATATGGAACAGGTGGG
Source organism: Coxiellaceae bacterium (assembly GCA_029212925.1). GTDB lineage: Bacteria > Pseudomonadota > Gammaproteobacteria > Coxiellales > Coxiellaceae > JARGNX01. Next base: position 265,558 of record JARGOB010000001.1, read on the forward strand.
TAATATTGCCTGGGGCACAATTGCTCTGAGTGCAGCAATATTGCTGTGTGATACGGTTTTAATGTTGTGCAATAAGCATCCATCGCAACAGCAGATATCGAATGAAGGTGAAATACAGCCGTTAACAGCTGCGGTGTAGCCGGCTAAGTCACTTCATATCTCACTTTGTCTTCTATACTGTTTGTCAGTGCTACTTACCCACTGGAGCGGAATGATGAGACCTTCTAAGCGATTAGTGATGATACTGTTATTAATGCCGGCGTTGGCGGTGGCGAGTGCTTTTGTGGGAACGGTTGAAAGTAATATAGCGCCGTCACCTGAAGATGGTGATTCAGGTAACTCAGCTCAAGTGCAAAGTTTGGAGGATCAACTGCAAATGAACGGTGGTCAGGGTGGCAAAGTGGGGCAGATGTATCAAACTAAACCTCAGCCCGGTTCATCATCACCAACCGGTGCAACATTGACCACAAAAGCTTCAATTTCTTCGGATGGCCAAAGCTATTGCCCCCATCGACGCGGTTACAACACACCGTCAGTCAGTCCTTATAAACCGAACGGCTATGCACAATGCGTATACCAAGCCTTAGCGCAATAAATTCCGCCGATACATAAGCTGTTTTCTTGTGTTTAGCGGCAATGCCCGCTAGCATACAGCTTGGCTTTTTGACGCTGATGACCAAGGAGAATTGCATGGAATATGTACTGCCATTTCAAGAAGTAGGCATGGGTGATGTACCACGAGTAGGTGGTAAAAATGCTTCTCTGGGCGAAATGATTAGTAAGCTGGGTGAAATGGGCGTTAAAGTGCCTAACGGTTTTGCCACAACGGCTGATGCTTACCGTGAATTCTTAGCACAAGGCGGGCTAGATAAGAAAATAGCTGATCGCCTGGATAATCTTGATGTGAACAATATGTCCGATTTGGCATCTGCCGGCGAAGATATTCGTGGCTGGATTATGGGCACGCCATTCTTGAAAGAGTTTGAACAAGCAGTTCGCGATAGTTATCAGCAAATGCAGGGTGATGCAGCTGAGCCACCGGCGGTGGCCGTGCGTTCCTCAGCGACAGCGGAAGATTTACCGGAAGCCTCATTTGCCGGTCAGCAAGAGACCTTTTTAAATATCCGCGGTGCCGATGCGATTTTAGAAGCGATGCATCAAGTGTTTGCTTCGTTATTCACTAATCGCGCTATTTCCTATCGCCAACATCAAAACTTTGATCATAATGAAGTGGCATTGTCGGTGGGTATTCAGCGCATGGTGCGCAGTGATATTGGTTCAAGTGGTGTGATGTTTACTGTCGATACCGAATCGGGTTTTGATGAAGTGGTATTTATTACTTCAGCTTACGGTCTGGGTGAAATGGTGGTGCAGGGTGAAGTGAATCCTGATGAATTTTATGTGCATAAACCCACGTTACAAGCCGGTTATGGCTCGATTGTTCGTCGGTCGTTGGGCTCGAAAGCGATTAAGATGGTGTATACCGATTTGCATGAGCCGGGTAAGACAGTGACCAAGCAAGACGTTGATGAAAAAGATCAGCGTCAGTTTTCATTAAACGATGAGCAGATTTTACGATTAGCTAAGTACGCCGTATTAATTGAAAAGCATTATGAGCGTCCGATGGATATCGAGTGGGGTTTGGATGGTGAAGATGGCCACCTTTATATATTGCAGGCACGTCCTGAAACAGTAGCCAGTCAAAGTAATAGTCAGGTGATTGAGAATTACCAATTAGAAACCAGTGCGGAGCCGCTTATAACTGGTCGCAGTATTGGTCAGAAGATTGGTGCGGGTGTGGCGCGTGTGGTGTCGTCGCCTGATGAAATCGATCAAGTTAAGCCGGGCGATGTGTTGGTGACTGATATGACTGACCCCGATTGGGAGCCGGTAATGAAAATTGCTTCAGCGATTGTGACTAATCGCGGTGGACGCACTTGTCATGCGGCGATTATTGCGCGTGAGATGGGGATACCAGCAGTAGTGGGTTGTGGTGAAGCGACTGATCGTATTAAGCACGGTGATGAAGTAACGGTGAGTTGCGCGCAGGGTGATACCGGTTTTATCTACCCAGGTAATATTCCTTTTGAAGTTGAAACAGTGAATATTGACAGCATGCCAGACATCCCATTTAAGATTATGATGAATGTAGCTAACCCTGATCGTGCATTTGATTTTGCTAGCTTGCCGAATGAAGGCATTGGATTGGCACGTTTAGAATTTATTATTAATTCGGTGATTGGTTTTCATCCCAAGGCTTTATTACAGCCCGAACATCTGCCTGCTGAGTTGGTCAAAGAAATTAATGAAGAAACGGCCGCTTATGCCACACCGCGTGATTTCTATGTCGATAAATTGGCGGAAGGTATTGCGACATTAGCCGCAGCGTTTTATCCAAAACCTGTAATTGTGCGCATGTCAGATTTTAAATCGAATGAATATGCCAATTTGATTGGTGGTACCTACTTTGAACCTGAAGAAGAAAATCCAATGATTGGTTTTCGTGGCGCGGCGCGTTACATCGACGAATCATTTAGGCCTTGTTTTGAATTGGAATGCGAAGCAATTAAAAAAGTACGCAATGAGATGGGGCTGCGTAATGTGCAAGTGATGATTCCGTTTGTGCGTACTGTTGATGAAGCCAAGTCGGTTGTTGGTCTGCTTAAAGAAAACCAAATTGAAAGCGGTCGTGATGACTTGAAGCTGATTATGATGTGTGAAATTCCATCGAATGCGGTATTGGCTGATCAGTTCTTAAAATACTTTGATGGCTTCTCGATTGGTTCAAATGATATGACACAGTTAACTTTGGGTTGTGATCGCGATTCGGGTATTGTCGCCGGCAGTTTCGATGAACGTAATGATGCGGTAAAAGCGATGTTATCGATGGCGATTAAGGCGTGTAATGCGCAAGGCAAATACATTGGTATTTGTGGGCAAGGGCCATCGGACCACCCGGATTTTGCGGAATGGTTAGTCGAGCAGGGCATTGGCAGTGTGTCGTTGAATCCCGATACCGTGATTGAAACCTGGCTGTATCTGGCTGAGCATAATGGGGTGAAAGCATAGATGGTAAGGGAAGTGCGGAATAATAGTCTGACCTGATTAAGGCTGACAATTATTGGTGCGAAGTGTTTGCTCTACCGGTGAAGTGTCGTTGTTATATAAGGCATGTTTTCGTTCATAGTCTTTTAAGCAAAAACAAACATCGGAAGTTTTCTTGCAATGATCAACAATCAATTTTTCGGTCTGAGCGGTTTTCTCATACATATTGCCGTCCGCAGTTGCGGCCTGAGATCCTACGACTTTAACGTTAGCTTGAGTTATGCCGTCAGTGACTTGTTGATTAACGGCTTCAGTCGCATATGAAGTCATCATATAAGGAAGGCTTACGAATAACCCGATTGCTAAGTATTTGAATGTTTTCATAATATATTCTCTGCTACTGATTCATATGTAGTTAGTATAGTCTGATGGTTAGGGTTTGAACTCGTGATATGTATGATCATCGATTGCTTGCCTTAGTATTACTTCACCCCAGTCACTGCGGAATATATTCCAAGTAGTGGCCCATGTTGATTCGTCAAAGTCACTCACCTGCAAACTAGTGTCACCTTCTGCATAAGATCCTGGTATGACTTCGTTAATAATATTTTGTAGCTTTATTCTCTTTTCAGGGTCAAACGCGAGTAGTCCGCTGTGTTCTATTTTAGTTAAAATTTCTTCTAGTGTCGCAGGGTTGCTGAGGTAATCAATAAGCATTTCATAATTACCCGGAAGTTTACTAAGTGTTGTGCATAATGTATCCATTACGTATTTAACCTTTCCATGCAGCGCCGCGTTGTCGGGATGGCTAAGCATGATATTTTGAGTAACAATGCCTCGTAGTAATGCAAATTGTAATTCAATGCTGAGGTAGCTTTGTGTTTCAGTGAGCATAGTCCGCATTGCAGTTAAAACCAGGGTGTTGGAGTTTTTTGAAAGGCGTAACAGTAATCGTTTAATATGCGGCGTATACCGTTCAGCAAGCGTGTCTGAAGTAATTGCATCGCTAAAATTTTTCTGCAACAGATTAACAATGGCTTCGCTACCAAAATGGTCCACTAGGTCGTATTGTAAGAGCAGAGAGTGGTCTTTGTCGAAGCAATGTAAAAAATCGCATATGTCTAACTGTGTGAGTAGGCATTTTTTCATCATTTCAATACCGAGCTGGTATAACTCAGGCGAGCTATTAGCAATAGATATCGCTGACTCTCCACCTTTGTGTATTCGTATAAAGTCATCAGCCTTGTAATAAGGTAGTAGTAATTCACAAGCGGCTTTATTTTTCTGTTTAAAGGCCAGTATCAGTGCTGTGTTGCCATCGCAGTCGACGGCATTAATATTGGCACCGTTCATTAGTAAGATGTCTGTGGCTACTATGTTGCCGACACTTACAGCATGTAATAATGCTGTTTGTTTCTGAGAGCCTATGGTTTTTTCTAAGTAACCTGGCGGTGCATTTGTTATAAGGTATTGGCAGGTGCTTAAGCCGTTTTTTTGGCGATCAATTGCGCTACCAAGCGCAGTTGTATTGCAGGTTGTATAATATAAATCAAAACCTCGAATGCTGAGTGCGTGTAAGGTTGGAGGTATGTTGTGTGCAGTCTGACGGTACTTATGAGTATTTATCCAGTCGAGTAATGTTGACACGAACTTATGTCTTCTTTCGCTGTTTTGTAGCCATAGGTTTTTTTGGCTGATGCTTTCAATCAGTAATATTTTGACATTGGGGTCGGGGTGTGTTACTGCATAAATAATATCTTCAAGTTGGATGGTTAACCCGTGATTGAGTAACAGTACGATCATAGAGCGAGGTGTATTATCTCTTAGAATAGTCTTTAGTGTTATGTTTCCTGGCGCACGATTCATTGTGGATAATTTGAAAGACGCATGTTGAAGTATTTTTTGTAAGGCATGTTCTCTTCTGTATTTACACGCGGTAATTACAGCTTCATTGCAATAAATGTAATTTTCATTTACATCGACACCTTTCGCTAACAACGCATTTACACTTTCTGGGTCGCTGCTATAACGTAGTGCCGCGATGAGCGCAGATTGTTTTTCAACTTTCATATTGAGCATTTCAGTCGGTAACTGCTGAATTAATTGCAGCGCATACGTGACATTATTTTTTTTCAAGGCAACATGTAAGCCTTTTGCTAAGTCGTGTGGTGAGTGCGCTGCTAATTGACAGATGGCATCAAACACTGGTGTGATTTCATCACCGGCTGCGAGTAATATTTTAAAAGCAGATGGTTGTACCCCTTGGTGTTTGAATAATTGATGTGCAGGAAATTGAGTTAACAGCCTTAACGCTTCATGTATTTTATGATCACGCAGTGCTAGTTTGAATTTTTCTACTAGCATTTTGCTATCGCCATGTTGCTGTAATGCCTTTGTAGAGGCTACTACACATTGCTGCACACAATGATCAACGTCAGTATTTGCCTGTTTGAACAGGTCCTCACTGTAATTTACAGCCTCGATGCCGTGCATTGAAAAACACAGGTTGTCACCGGTCGCTACAATGCATGACAAAGCAATTGACTCGAGTTTGCGTAAGCTGTTTTTTTGTTCTCTTGATGGCTGGATAAATAGTGCGTCAGTGGTTTTTTGGCGTGTGCCGTTGTAGCCTGACATCGTGTTATCGTATTGGCTTCTACCATAAACGCGCGGTAAGTCCAGTTTATGAGCCAGTGCGGTGATGTGGTTAATGTATAACTTGCGTTGCTTCTCTTCTTCGTTTGCTCCGGTGACTAGTGATGGGTAATTTGGATTACCCATATGCAGCATGATTTCCGCATAGAAAGCGATTGTCGCTTCGTCGCAGTGCATCACGTCTCGCATAAAGCGTGACAGATTATCAGCAGATGCTTGTTGGTACAGCATATACTGCGCATGACCTGAACCGATGGGACTTACTTCTGATTCTCTACCTGTTTTTGAAAATATCATCATCACTTTCATTATAATGACTTCGTTGGGCTGTAAGCTGTCACAGAATGTTTTAAAATCCTCTTCAGCAGCATGTTGTTTAAAGTAATTAATCGTTGGCTCAATGAGAAAGCTGGCTCGAATGTGATGTGCTAGTGCATGGTTATGTCGTGCAATGCCACACCATGGGTCAGGGCTATTTTTATAAGGTTTTTTCAGGATATCAAGTGCTTGTTGCATGGCTTTCGTGGTGTGATAATCATCCAGGTAGTCGGTGCAAACACCGCGTACTAGTTGTGTGTTGAAGTGGTTTCCGCGGTGAATACTGCCACGGTTATAATCGATAAATCTAAGGTGGGAGGGTGGGAATAAAACTTCACTTTCAGATTTATATTGTGAAAAATGCGCCACACTGCCTTGCCATTGATGATTGGATATTATTTGTAATCTATTTTCTTCACGGCGTGAGCTAGCTTCACTTGTAAAGCTCAATAAGCCGGATCGTCTTATGATTTGCCCGGCTGTTTGCATGCGGGTAAATATATCAACGGGTAAAGACCTTTCCCCGCGTGTTAGGTGTGCTCTTTCACCGAATCTTTCTGCATGGATATTTTTATTTGCACCACTGATGGCAAGTAATGATATAACAAAATTGTTACGGATGTCGGCAACACTGTCACTTGTTGGTGTGCCGCGTAATAAAGCATTCATTGCTGTATGAAGGCTTCCGGTATATTTCCAGATAGCGCTTTTCTCTGCTTGATAGCAGGGGATGCTTTCTGCACCGCCGCCAATACTTGATTTGAGATCCTTGGCTAGTTTGGCTTCGTTAGTGTAGCCAAGTAATGTCTCACAACGTTTGATAATGTCACGGTCATGTGCGCTTTCAGTTAATTGAAAGTAACACAGGTTAGCATGTTTGAGTGCTAACGAAAGGTTATAGCTCTGGCCATTTTTACAGTGGGCAATAATGAAATCGAATTCAGTTTTTTCTAAACGAAATGTCAAGGGTCTACCGGCGCCATCATTTTTAGGCGCATAGTGATCATCTTCGTCTGGGTAACTTACAAAATCTACATCGAGTAGGCAATGAAAGATATATTCAACGTGGCGTAAGGCAAGGTTCTTTTTGGTGGGACCTTGATGCAGGGGAATAAGGTTTTTACCTTGTTGTGTTTCATCTACTGTGCAGCTTGATAGGTATCGAACCACATCATGATGTCCATTCAATAATGCTACGGTTAGTGCGGAATCCTGGGTTGCGGTTGCTTGTGAATATTTCGCGCCTTTAGTTATAAGTAGCTTAACGGCTTCGAGTTGATTGTGTTGTGCTGCAATATATAAGGCGGTTCGACCTGAAATGTCGGTTTGGTTTATGTTGGTTGCTGGATTAGCTAAAAGAATGCGTAACTGTTCGATATTTCCGTGCCATGCTGCTTGATGTAGTCCAGGTTGACTACCGGGCGCATTCAGACCCGCTGAGCAATAGTGTTTCGCTATCTGGCGTGATGCTAATTCAGCTTGTTCATAACCGGCCATGGTCATGACTTTATGCCCGGTATCGTTAGGCTGCATAAGCTGGTATTGCTGCTGTAAAAAAAGTGCTCCGGCTAGCATCTGTTGTATTTGTTTTATTTTATTGAGCGTGTTTGCTGTATTTTCTCTTGCTAGTTTTTCACGATAGTGGTTATAGGCTTCTTTTAGTTCGGCAACGTTGTACTCGAGTAATTCGCTGGCTTGAAGGTGATAGGCGCTTGTCATCGATTTGCCACTGCAAGGGATGGCAAGCGGTTGTTTGTTTAGCTTAAGGTGTCGGTGTTGTGCTATCAATACCGCGGCCATGGTCATTAATTCATGGCGAGCAGGTCGTGTGTTGCCGGTAAACAGCGCCTGTGCTCGCACCAAGTCGCCATCATATTGTATGCGAATATTGTGGAACCGCTGTGCTTTAGTTCGACTTAACCAACGTCTGGTTGTGCGAAAGGGGTTGTGGGCTTTGCCTGTGTTAGTTAAGCAGGCTTGTGTTGTGTCTAACAGTGGGTGTGTTGTCTCGCTAAAATCTAATGTTCTCATCACTTCTACCTGCGCATAAATACTATAATAAATACTAATAACTATTACGAATAATATTATAATATACGGTTGATTTAATCAAGCTGAAGTTAAATGTGGGTCTAAGAATGATCGTAACTTGATAAATATATTAATTTTTATCGACTATTGCTAAGGTCTAGCAATGCCCAACAATTGATAAATATCAGCGTGATGCAAGTTATCACTAACAAAATGAGCGCCGGCTTGTATTAGCTGTTGGCCATAATCATCATCTTCGGTTAAGCCAATAATGCAGCCGACATTGGCCGCTTTGGCGGCAGTAACGCCATTGATGGAATCTTCAAATACCACGGCATTAGCTGGGTCAATCTGGTGGTGTTCGATTGCCATTTCAAATGGCCGTGGGTGAGGTTTGCCGTGTTCAGCTGGATAGTTTTCAGCGGTCACTAGATGGCTAAACAATTCACTGATGCCAATTAAATCCAATAAGCCCTTTATTTGATGCGCTTCTGAGCCGGTGCAAATTGATAATTCAAAATCGTTTTGGTGTAAATGTTTGGCACAAGCAACCGAATTTTCAATTGCCATATTGCGATGTAAGGCTTGTTGCCATATGGCACGGTAATCGGTGACTAAGCGCTGATGGTCGAGTGAAAATTCTGCTGACATGTAATCTAAAATCGCATGCAGTGAACGACCATAACAATAGTCTGCCACTTCTTGGTATTGCTCGTCAGTAAGGTGTAAATCTTTTTGTTGTTTCACAGCAGTTGTGAGGCTGGTTTCTGAGTGACCTTCGGTATCAGCCAGTGTGCCATCAAAATCAAAAATGGCTACGGAATAAACCGGTTTTTTGTTACCTTGATGCACAGGCTTTAATAATTCACGCAAATGACGGTGGTTACTTGGTCGCATAGAGTTCATCCTTGTTGATCGCTTGTTGCCATTGGTAAATTAAATCCAGTGCTTGGCGTGGTGATAAGGTGTCGCTATCAACAGTATCGATTTGATCGATTAACGCTTGATGTGGGGAGGGTGTAAATAATTCAGTTTGTTTCGGCGGCGCTAAAGCAGTATTTACCGGATTTTGAGTTTCGAGTTCATGCAGTTTTTGTCGTGCTTTGCGTGTCACGCTTTGTGGTATGCCGGCGAGTTTAGCCACTTGAATACCATAACTTTGATTGGCAGGACCAGGTTTAACTTGGTGCATAAATACAATGTCTTCACCGTGTTCAACCGCATCGAGGTGCACATTGGTCATTTGAGGTAATTGTTCAGCCAACGTGGTGAGTTCAAAATAGTGCGTAGCAAATAATGTAAACGCTTGGCATTGTTGTGCTAAATATTCTGCAAATGCCCACGCTAAAGACAAGCCATCAAACGTGCTGGTGCCGCGACCGACTTCATCCATTAATACTAAGCTGTGCTCAGTCGCGTTATGTAAAATATTGGCCGACTCGGTCATCTCAACCATAAAGGTAGAGCGACCGCTGGATAAGTCATCCGCAGCACCGATACGAGTAAAGATGCGATCGATCGGTCCAAGTGTGCATTGGGTTGCGGGGGCATAACCACACACATAAGCCAAGATTACTATCAATGCGGTTTGACGCATATAGGTAGATTTACCACCCATGTTCGGACCGGTAATCATTAGCATGCGTTGCTGTTGATTGAAGTGCGTGTCGTTAGCAATAAACGGGTCGGTAATAACGGTTTCGACAACCGGGTGGCGTCCTTGTTCGATATTAACGCAAGCCTCGTTTTGAAATTGTGCAGCACCCCATTGATTAAAGCTAATGCATTGACTGAAGCTTAACAGTGCATCGAGCTCGGCCAGTGCAGCGGCACAATGCTGTAAGGCTAATAAGTCGTCGTTAATGGTTTCAATCAGTTCGGTATAGAGTTGTTTTTCTAGGGTTAGGGCGCGCGACTTGCTACTTAATACTTTATCTTCAAATACTTTAAGTTCTTCAGTGATAAAGCGTTCGGCATTTTTTAAGGTTTGACGGCGCGTGTAATGAGTCGGCGCTTTATCACTTTGCGCGCGACTGATTTCAATGTAGTAACCATGCACACGATTGTAACCGACTTTTAGTGTGCTTATACCGGTTTGTTGTTTTTCGCGGGTTTCTAAATCAACTAAAAACTGTGCGCTGTGATTGCTGAGTTGACGTAGCTCATCTAAGTCAGCATTAAAACCTTCAGCAATAACACCGCCATCACGAATTACAGCTGGTGGGTTGTCGATTAATGCAATACTGAGGTGTGAGGCGAGTTGATCAAATCCATGTAATTGTTTCGCTAAGTGTTGCACATGTGGATCTTGTAATGGGTGTAGGTAATCGATGAGCATCGGCAATTGCAATAGTGAATCCCGTAATTGCGCGCAGTCGCGTGGTTTCGCGCTGCGCAATGCCATACGTGATAATATACGTTCCATATCGGCAATGGTGCTCAGCACGGGTTTTACTTGCTCGTCAATGTTATGTTGCAAGCAAGCAGCGATGGCGTATTGGCGTTGCTGCAAATGGGTAAGGTCACGCAGTGGTCTGGTGATCCAGCGCTGCAATAAGCGTGAACCCATGGTGGTATGACACTTGTCTATGACGCTTAATAAGGTGTTCGATTTGGTGTTATGTAAATTGCGAGTCAATTCCAAATTATTTTGCGTGATATCATCGAGAATAATGTATTGCGATTGTTGTTCAACACGAATGCTGTGAATATGCGGTAATGCAGTGCGTTGCGTATATTGCGCATATTGAATCAAGCAACCTGCCGCACGCAGTGCCAGTGGGTAATCGTTAACACCAAAGCCTGTTAGGTTGTCGGTTTTGAAATGTTCGCGCAGTGTCAGTTGCGCTTGTTCGAATTCAAATTCCCAGATCGGGCGACGAGTAACCGCAGCGTGTATGCCGAGTTGTGTGTCGAGCTCGCTGTCATCGCCTACTAAGAGTTCAGCGGGTTGTAAGCGTTGCAGTTCAGCGCTTAATGATTCAAGGTTGTCAAATTCACTGATGACAAAATCACCACTGGTTAATGTGACACTGGCCAAACCAAAACGGTTATTTGATTCGCTAATCACACATAATACGTTATCGCGGTCAGCATTAATTAAGCTGTCATCACTCACGGTGCCGGGAGTAATAATACGTGCCACTTCGCGTTCGACTGGGCCTTTACTGGTGGCGGGGTCACCGACTTGTTCGCAAATAGCGACCGATTCTCCGGCTTTCACTAGCTTGGCTAAATAATTATCAGCTGCATGGTAGGGGATGCCGGCCATGGGGATGGGTTTCCCTGAGGACTTGCCACGTGCAGTTAACGTGATATCCAATAATTTTGATGCGAGTTCCGCATCGCCAAAAAATAACTCATAAAAATCACCCATGCGGTAAAACAGCAGCATGTCTGGATACTGCGCTTTGATTTTTAAATATTGGCGCATCATTGGGGTGTGTTGTTCTGTCGACATGAGTTATTATCCATTTGAGGTCTTAGTCAATTTCAGACAGCATAGTCAAACTTAACGTCGAGCTCAAGAGGCAATTATGAACAATGATATTTTGGCATTGAGCCAACAACTCGGTGACTTATTGGGGCAAAAAAAACACATGCTCGCATTGGCTGAATCTTGCACAGGTGGTGGTATTGCACAGGCAATTACAGCAGTTGCGGGCAGTTCCGCTTGGTTCGATCGCGGTTTTGTTACTTATAGTAACCAAGCCAAAATGGATATGTTGTCAGTAAAGTCAACAACACTGGACAGTGATGGTGCGGTGAGTGAAGCCACGGCTCAACAAATGGCACACGGTGCGCTTGATCACAGTTCAGCCAATATTGCATTAAGTGTTACCGGCATTGCAGGGCCGGGTGGTGGCTCAGATGATAAGCCAGTGGGCACTGTATGGTTTGGTGTTGCTATTGGCGATCAGGTCATTGCGGATAGGCAATTATTCAGCGGCGATCGTACGGCTATCCGCCAAGCGGCAGTGGAGCATGCGTTGCACTTATTAATAGGGTGTGTTTTGTCATGAGATATAAATTTATAGTTGGTTTGGTTTTGTTTGTCATCAGTGCTGCGGCATTGTCCAAGCCACTGATCGATTTCCCAAACGAAAGCATTCAACAAATCACACAGTTGGTAAGTAGTGGCCAAATCAGTTGCCATGAGCTAATTCAACGTTACCAGCGGCGCATCTTAACCTACGATTTGGCGCATACTGCCAGTCAGGCACCGATTAACTCCATGATTGCGTTAAACCCGTTTGCATTAACTGAAGCGAAACAAATTGATCAGCATTTAAAGCGTGATAAAAGTTTAGCCATGTTATGTGTACCGATTGTGGTTAAAGACAATATCGATACATTGGATACACCGACGACTTGCGGTTCTTTATCGTTATTGGGCTCACAAACAAAAAGTAATGCGTTTATTGTTAATCAAATGCGTGCCGTCGGCGCAATTATCTTAGGTAAGGCGGGGATGGATGAGTTTGCATCAGGCATTTCCGGAATTAATTCACGCTTGGGTCGTACCGGGAATGCCTACAATACCAATCTACTGCCGGGCGGTTCATCGTCGGGCCCAGCCGCAGCGGTGAGTGCCGGTTTTGCTGTGGTCGGTATCGGTACTGATAACAGTGGTTCGTTGCGTATACCTTCTGCAGCCAATGGTGTGTATACCATTCGTGCCGGTCGCGGCATGGTCAGTCAAGCAGGGATTTTCCCACGCGGCCATTTGGATGGCATGGCAGGGCCGATTGCACATAATATAAAAGATGTCGCAACGGTGATGGATATCATTGCTAATCCACTAGAGAATGGCTACCGTCATTATTTGCAGGCAAATGCACTAAAGGGTAAACGAATTGGAATAGTGGTGTCATATGCTGATAAAAAAATAGATTATGATACGCCTGCCGCGAAAGCTATTTATGAAAAAGCGAAACAACGCTTTGAAAAGCTCGGTGCTACGTTAGTGCCGAATATAAAACTAAACGATTTTAATCCGCATCGTAAGCATAATACCGCTGGTGAAGTTGAGCAGGTGGATGCTTATTTGAAATCATTTGTATCTACGCGTAAAAGCTTTGACGATATATGTCGTTCTACTCGTACGATTACCTTTGGTGATACAAAACAATGTTTAGCATATGTTAAAAATAATTCGAAATTAAATAGTGTGGTATATCGTGATGTAGTGGCGATGTTTCATCATAATAAAAATATCATTAGCGATATCATGAGTAAAAACCATTTAGATGCGTTGTTATTGCCAACCAGCAAGCATGGTGTGCCCGTGGCTGATTTCACTACGGATTATTATACCGTGGTGTCATCAAATTCAGCTTTGCCTGAGGTCGAGTTTATCGCCGGCTTTACCGATGGCAAGCAACCATTGCCTGTTGGTATGGAGCTGCTGGGCAAGCCATTAAGTGAAGCCAAGTTATTGGGCATGGCATATGCCTATTCAAAAGATGATATACGCAAATCGCCAACATTAATTCAGCCGCAGCATGGTGATAGTTATCAATCGATTGCACGTTTTAATAATGCAAAGACATCAATAGGTTACCTGACATATAAACAATTAATTCAGCCAAAGGGCAATAAGTCCGTTAGTGCAGCAGCATTTTTAAAGCTTTTACAACAACATAAACCTTAAGAAATGCTTAAGAAAGAAACAAAGTCAAAGTACTGTTGAGTTGTTGTGTTAGCATGACCTTAATGAAACGGAATTAACAAACAGAACAATACGTTGGGGTATTGTGCAGGACAGCAGCAGCTTTTGGGTCTTCCATTGTGGATACCATTAGCTGCTGCTTTTGTCGGTAAGGCTGCAGTACATTTTCCTTAAGATAGCATTATATGTAATTACTAGTTTTCTAGAATATACAGTTGAGATATACTGTCTTCGAGTTGATAACGTAGTTAAATATTTAGGCTGTCATGTAGATGAGCAGAGTACATTGGTTAAAAGCATTCACCACTCACTGTGATCGTGCAATTGATGTAAATAAAGGTATGTATAATCTTACGTTAAAGCATGGCGCTTATCGCAACCCGTTTTACAACATTAAAAAATGTGCCAGAGGTGATCTCGTTCGGCAGGTGCCATTCAACTATCAGGCAGCACACGCGTCGTATCAGTTGGTTGTGGTAGCAGCAGCGTTAGTCTCGAAGCATCGGTTGTTTAAACAGCAGCATAGACCGTTAATTATTCCGACCAGGGGTGCGCGTGTTAGCGAAACCTATTATAAAGCAGCGACTCATTTACTTGACCAACGGTTGCGGCAACTCAATTGGGCTTATCAATATCACTTAGATTTGTTAAAAAAAGCATTATTGGTTGGGCAGCAATCGTCGATTGCGGCTAGCTTGAATTACGTTAAGCAAATACAGCAATTCATGGCGGGTGCTCAGTTTCTACGTACGCAATATATGTTAATGCGACCTGATACTGAAGGGCGATATGTTGTATTGCCTGATGCCTATCAGCAATGCATGACATCGGCTAAAGGTATAGCTAAACGCTTTGCTAACGTGCTTTTGGATGAACCAAGCTTGCAGAAGCAACTGATTCAAGCTGTTATGGTGGGTGATGTTGATCGAATGCATGTTTTATTAGCGGAGCCTGAGGTCGATATAAATAAACCTGATATCACTACAGGTCAAACGGCTTTGTACACAGCCGTGCAATCAGAGCAATTTAAAGCAGTTAAAACCTTAACTCGTCTAGGCGCGTCGGAGTCGATTGATATCGATGCTGAACATTCTGCACTTACTTTAGCGATGATCCGTAAAGATGTTGCAACAGTAGAATACCTTAAGTCTAATCTTGCTATCACTCGCGAAATACACTCTGATGCGTTACATCAAGGGCCAGCACAGAAAAATTTAGCGTTGAAAACAGTTGAGTATATTTTTCGCTGCATGTTAGGTATTGAGCATATCAGTAATACTTTATACGAAGCTGAACTGTATGCAGTAAAATACACTGACGCTGGTGATCCTTTTCCTTTTATATTAGAGAAAGATGACAGCCATTTATGGTTTGCCAATTGTCCGAATGGGCGCCGTTATAATTTATCGTTGGCATTAAAGCATGCCAATTTTGACTATTGGATGTTGGATGAAAGCAGTCAATCACTGGAGATAATCAAGCGTTGCGAGCGAGAGTTGAGTGGAACTGATGTCGACGGTGAAGCCAAGCGCGCAGACAAATTGACTACCGACATTGGTGGTTCAGCACAGGCGGTGCCTTTATATGCTACAGAACAAGTAGCAATTCATGCATATACCGATGAGGAATCTGAAGCAATAAACGCATTGTTACGTGCTATGCCATGCAACTACCCGAATAAAGAATTAGAAAAAACGTTTATTCGGGCCATGCTAATGGTTAGTGGTATCAATAAGCATCGATCAAGCAGTGACTTTGAGCAGCGAAAACTGTTAACGCGCGGTGAAACGAATAAGTTACCAGTGGATATGCTTGAGCGCATGAAAACAGAAAGCCAAGTGGTGTTGCGTGCGGCACCGTTGAGCTTTTCACAGAATATGGGTTTCAGTCGTATAACCGCTAATCGAATACAGCTTACTGATCGCAAACAACGGCACGCTTGTGTTGAGTTGTTTTCGAAGTTTCCGAGGGAAAAAGAGGTGATATTTCCGCCTTCATATTTGAGGTTTAGCGCCTATAAACAGGTGCCAGGTTCAAAAAAACGTACTTTTATGGCTTCTATTGTTCGTGGTGCTGAAGTCGAGTATCAACAAACGTATTTGCTTGAATTAGCGCAACGTGAAGTGCATGAGATTTTAAAAAACCCTTATAAGGAAGTAACCGACCCGCGTTTTGGTGTAGCACGTCACAATCATGCTTTAGCGCATCACATGCGGGTGAGTATGTTGGTGAGACCAACGATTGATTATTTTAAGCATCATGCTGCCGCAGATGAGTTTAAACACTTTTGTCATCACTTAACACCGCAAGAAGTGATTATCATGCAAGTGATGATGATGTTTTCCAGGGTGGGGCGCGAGTCTGAGGCAGGGCCGAGCCAGCTTGAAACATTCTTACGCTATAACCGCTTATCTGCTGAGGCATTTGCTCGCTTTTTGCGACAGCATATGGATATAGATGACGAAACCATTGCATTTTATAGCGATGTTTTAGTGAATGCTGGTAATCCTCGTTACGCTGATTTGGTTACGGGTGCTACTGATGAAGAGAAGCAGCGTAAGTTGTATTTTAGTTATATTGCCGCCTTGGCACATAAACTAGACTTGCCGCGGGTTTTTGGTCGGGCGCATTACGAAAAAGAACTGTCCGCTTACAATGGTGCCAGCGAACTGGTGACAGGTGGATATTTAGTCAAGGCGTCAAAGCAGCAAGAGCAATCATTTGGCAAGCTTGAATCGATCGCTATGAACATGCTAAGAAAAACCGGAGATAACTTGTCATTTTCAAAGCATGGTATTGAAGCGGGTCACTATAACAAAGATGAGTTCGTAAAATGCAATACAGATCTTAGTTATTGTCAGCAACAGTGTGTCATAGCGCATATGGAGGTGCTGCGTGATCATCAAGCTGAAAGTAAGCTGGTTAAAGCGTTGAAACAAGCGATCGATGATAATCAAGCTGATAGTATTTTGCATGCTTTGCTACGTTTTACTAAAGATGATTTTGCACAGTTTGAATCACGTTATCGTATTAGTGTTGCAACGGCTATGGTGCAGGCGCCACATAATTATGTTGATCTGATAACTGAGTGCGCTTCTATGTTGGCGTATGATGCTAATGCTGCGTGGTTATTTTTTTCCAGGATGGTGATGGAGGGTAATTACCCTGCAGCCTTACAGGTACTACCTACCGTAGCTACGGAAAGATTGGTTAGCGCAACTGTGATATTAGTCGAAAAATCTGCACCTGATGAGTTGATTGATGCAGTATTGCTAAGAGTGCAATTAATAGAAACAAGTGACACCCGTATAGAGTTACTGTTTGTTAGTGCTATTAGTGCTGGATGTTCGCCTCTTGTGGCGCAAAAGATTATAGATCTCGGCGTTGTTGTTAATGCGGATAGGGTTATGGCAGCTTTACGTAGGCATGTGGATACCGCTGTGGTGGATTTATTGATCGAGAATATGGTTAGTTTTGCTTATCTATTGCCCGAGACTGTGGCTAAGATGATTTGTTATGGTCATACACCACAACAGCAATTAACTTTGCTACACACGGTTGTCGCAAAAGGTTTTGATGTTAACGAGCGCTATAAAGGCAAAAATCTATTATTCCATTTAATTACTCTTAACTCTTCTGCACCAATCATACAGCAGTTGCTTAGTGTGTGTGGCGTTGTCACAGCGGCTGATTTTTTAGATATTCTAAGTCATTTCGAACAAAATGATTATAATCACGAGATCAAAAACATGCTATTGGCAGCACTTGATATAGAGAAGCTGTCAGTTGCAGACATTGCAAAAATACTAATGAGCAGTAGGGATGCAGTGGTGAGGCGCGCATTGCTTGATGCGCATGTTATTGCTCATGGTGCAATTCTTCGTGTGTTACTTTTGATGCCTGCTGATGATTTACCTGCTATACGTTTAACGGCAGATAAATGTGCTGTGGTCGCAATTAAGTCTATTATTGACTATCGAGACGAACCATACGTTGATCATTGTTTGGATATTTATGGCAGAACTGAGTTAATGCTGGCGATTAAATCAGGTAAAGAAGCAGTGGTTGATGTGTTACTTGATGCTGGTGCTGCCACGGATGCGTTTGACATCTATGGTAATACACCGCTTACTTATGCCTTGATGTGTGAAACTAGCAGTATGGCTGAAAAATTACTGCACACCACGCAGCCTTCATTGTATTTTAATGGCAACAAGTTTGGTCTATCACCCCTGGCGTTGGCTATGCGTAGGCAGGGGATGCAGGCCCATGTTACGTATATGGTGGAGCATGGTGATATTGCGCATGTTCAGCTTCGCCACGTTACTGCGGTCGCTGATGTTTCATTATATAAAGATGATGTTTATCGATTGGCTGTGCGTTTCATTAGTCACCTTTATGAAACTACTGATGACAATTCTTTTTTTCTGGATGTTCTTGCAGTAGTACAAAGAAAGCTAGGTCGTGAAATTGCAATAATCGAATCAGCTGATTTTTCACGCCTTGCCAGTGCGATGTCTTGTTATCGAGATTTTAAGCTGGCGCAAGAACTGGTTAAACGCTGTGATGTTAGCAGACTGACCCCGGGGGCATATGATGCTATTGCCGCTAACGTTCGGCATCATGGTGAGCTTGGGAAGCTGACGCAGCGTTACATAGAAGCGTTGACTCAGCCTGGCGGCGATGGGAAGCTTGATGTGTTATATCATGTGGCCGATATTTCAAGTAAAGCCATGGTGGGTCCTTGTCAGTTGGACATTGCTGAAACTATTGCATCAGCGGTGTATAAGCATACAACATCATCACCAGCTGAGTGCCGCAAGTTGCTAAAGATGCTTCACGTCGTGTTGCAAGTGATGCGCGGAGGGGCAATGGTTAGAGTGGGGGATGTTGAGAGGTTCTGTCATGTGCTTGCCGATAAAGCGGTGTTGATGTCGATATATGCTGTGGCTGTAGAGGCGCGGTCCCCAGTGAAAAAAGTAGCACGATCTAGTATTAAACGTTTTTATAATTTTTTAAAGTCTAAACACTGCGGTTTGATTTTTCGTGTGGGTTACAATGATGAAAGTGAACCGGATGATATGCGGTTGCATGCCAATAAGCGTTGCAGTATTTCATAGGTTCGGATTTTTGTGACACAACCCTATATTCCCCCATCCACCCAGAAGCCGTCATGGTGATGTTTAACCGCCGTTTCTCAGCGTCGCCGCAAATTGTTTTGTGCGGCGCGTTGAGTAGATTTGTCTTTATCTTTGCTTAGTATTTTTAATACAGCAGCCGGTGTGCTGGGGTTAAGAGCGATATAGTAGCGTGTATATTTATTAGTACTTTTGGATAGTTGTGTGAGTATGTCGGTGGGCGTGTTTTTATTATAACTTAAGCCCCACTCGATAAGATACCCCCCTTTTTTGTTGAGCTTGCGTAATAGGGGTACTGGAGTTTTGTGGTTGGCTGCGATGTTCCCTAGTAAGTGATCGTTTTTTTGTTGGGCGAGTAATTGTAATGTGGCTGCTGTCGCCTTCGGGTTGAGCACGATAAGTCTATAGACTGATAAACCCTTTGCGTTTTTGCCGTTAACATTGAATAGACTGCCTAATTTGTTATTTAATCGGTCATCGTTGAGCGAAGCAATTTGATGCAATAGTTTTGGGCTCGCATGATTATTTTGAGCGATGGCGGCGAGTTTAAATAAATAGAAATTATATAAATCGGGTGTTTTATAGGTATCGAATGCTTGTTCTAATTGTGCAGAGTTCATGGCCAGTGTTTTATTAACACTGGCTTCGGTGTCATAGCCGGCTTGGGTGTAGGTGATAATAACGGCGGCGAAAACAGCAGGTGTGATGATGGCAGAGAGGAATTTGATCATACGATGAGGTGATTGATTGATTAATGCTTCGATAGCAGTGCCTATCAGCCAGCCGCAGGCGCCGAAGATTATAAAGATAAAAAGGCAGATGATGGGGAGAGTGACATAACCGATTGATGCGGTGGAGATGGTGGAGCGTGAGATTGCTAAATGTTGTGCGTAGCCAAAGAGGATGGCGGCGATGGCACCGATAATGATAGCTAGGATGAGTGGGAGATAGCGCTGTTGATTAGGTTGTGGCAATTTTTTTCCTTTTTCTTTATATTAGCTGAGAATCAACAAGATAGGAATACCTTTGTTACTCCTTAAATCTGAGATGTGACCGTAAAATCGAGTAAGGTTTTAGAGGTGGAGGAGTGTAGCGTTAGTATAAATACCTTAAGTACTGCTTAAATATACGGCACTGCACTGCACTTTTGAGAAGTCATGGTAAGATGATGTTAATAATTTAAGCTTTAAAAGATGCATAGCAGAGGAGTGTGTATGAGTCAGCAGCAACACCTAGACCTTCCATTATGGGTGCCATTCGTGGCCGCGGCTGGTATAAGTGTTTTGGTGGTCTGTGTCGCCAGAACTATTCGTAATTGTCAAAACCATGAGCCACTGCTTCCTTCTTTTAACTGCTTACCGTCACCTTCATCTTGTTGCAAATTTTTTTCGCGTGGAAGGCGATCTGAATTAGAAATGGCACCAAGCAGTTTTGGTGTTGATGTCTATGACTTGGGTGAAGAAGTTCATCGAGAGGGGGTATATCGCCTCATGCAAGGCGAGCAAGACAATCGTGACAGGTTCAACAGGCTGTAATTCCCTTAATCTGTTTCAATTAGGTTAGGTTTGTTTTCATCTTGACTTAATTCGACTTTTTCAATTTTACTAAAGCGCGAACTGATTTTTTTCGATGATGCAAACACCTTATCGACATCATCATTGGCTTGATTAATATGTCTAGCTAAATTATCCATGCGTGATTGGAAACGACCAAAATCTTTACCCAATGCGATTAAGTGTTCTTGAATAATATGCACTTGTTTGCGTGTGGCGGCATCTTTGAGTACGGCGCGCGCTGTGGTTAGTACAGCCATCATGGTTGTTGGCGATACCATCCATACGCGTTGTTGATGCGCGTATTCTACCAAATCGGGGTGATTAGCATGAATTTCAGCAAAGATAGCTTCAGCTGGGATAAACATCATGGCACCATCAGCGGTTTCGCCATCGATAATGTATTTATTCGCAATATCATTAATGTGTTTTTTAATGTCGCGACGAAAGGCGGATAAGACAGTAGCGGTATTTGAGTCGCCAGTTTTTTGCATGGCCTTGTAGGTCTCAAGCGGAAATTTAGCGTCGACTACCATATTGCCCGTGGGTTCGGGTAAAAATAGAATGCAGTCGCAGCGTTTGCCATTGGACAGCGTGTGTTGCAATGAGAAATGACTTTCGGGAATCATATTGCGAATTAATGCGTTGAGTTGCACTTCGCCAAACGCGCCGCGCGATTGTTTATCGGCTAAGATTTCTTGTAATGTGACAACGTTGGTTGATAGTTCAGTGATCTTTTGTTGCGCGCTGTCGATAATAGTCAGTCGTTTTAAAATATCATTAAAGGTCGCGGTGGTTTTTTCAAAACCTTGGCTGAGTTTTTTATCGACTTGTTGGCTAATGCTTTGTAATTGTTGTTCGGTCTGTTTGGTGAGTTGATCAACGCGCTGATTCATCGACTGTGTGTTTTGTTGCAATGTTGTAGTGATTTGTTGACGTAACTCTTGTGCGGCTTTGTGCAAGCTGTCTTGAATCAGTGTCAGGCTTTTAATCTGGTGTTGGTCGAAGCTTTCACGTTGCTTTACCGCTTGCTGTTGTGATTCTTGTAACAGGCGCAAGATGCTGTCTTTATCAGATTGCTGTTGTTGTATGCGTTCAGCAATCAGTGACAGTTGTACGTTTTGTTTTTGCAGCAGCAAATACATAATAACGGCTAAAATGCCGATAACCAGTGGTGCGGTGATAGCGAAATAGATCCACATCGATTAGACTCCTTCATCAAGCTGTCATGATAACGGTAATGGACTCGTATGAAAAACACTTTTTTGGCCATAGGCGAATGCTTAGTAGAGCATCGTGCGAATGATGAGCAATTGTATTTTGCAGGCGATACGTTAAATGTGGCTATTTATTTAGCACGATTAGCGCAAGGTGAAGTCTGTGTGCAATACGCCACAGCGCTGGCCGAGTGCGATAAAAGCCAATTAATGAAGCAACAGTGGCAACAAGCGGGTATCGACATATCTGCTGTAGGCAGTGTGAATGATAAGTCAGTTGGTGAGTATTGGATTGATTTAGATCAGCATGGCGAGCGCAGTTTTCGTTATCAACGTGATGACTCCGCTGCACGTTATATGTTTGCCGATAGCGCTTGTTGTCAACGGATTAGCTCTGCGATTGAAAAAGCCGATATGATTTATTTATCAGCCATTAGTTTAGCTATTTTAGATCGTCAGTCGCGTCAGACACTATATGATTGTTTGGCAACGGCTAAAGATCGCGGCGCGCGGATTGTGATGGATAATAACTACCGATCTTCGTTGTGGCCAGATGGTGACAGTTGTTGTCAGGCATTGCGTCAATTTGAGCGCTTGGTGGATTTAGCGTTGTATTCATTAGCGGATGCGCGGGCCATGGCGGCAAATAATAACCGGTCTGCCGAAGACTTAGTGCAGCACCTTAGGCATTCGGGTGTTAAGCAGATGGTGATTAAGGCGGCTGAGCGCGGATATTGGCTGGCGGAAGACGGGCATGCGCTTGAATATGTGACTGTTAAAGCTATCACAGATGTCGTTGATAGTACCGCGGCAGGTGATGCGTTTAATGCGGGCTTTCTCAGTGGTGTCTTGCGTTCAGAAAGCTTAAAAGATTGTGGTCGATTGGGGTATTCGTTGGCATCGGCGGTTTTGATGCACGCCGGGGCGATTATACCGAAACAGGCTATGCCTTTGCTTTAAAGTAATTTTTGCCTTAATGTTTCTGCCATAACCATTATATGAATTTCAGATATATAAAAAATCTATAATTAGTTATCTTGATTTAATATTACCTTAAGGTTCGAGGCGTAGTCTGAAAGTGTGGATTAGGAGATGTATAACGGGGTGAGCACGATTGAGCACGTGCATCAGCTAAAGAGTAAAGTAGATTGTGGGGTTAAGTCGATGAGTGGGATCAATTCAATACTGGCATTGTCCAAATCTATCCATCAAGATGTGTGGTCGCAAGCTTCAGTCCAATCTTTCAAAAGTCATTTTAGCACTACATTTAAGGCATATGCTGGTCAAATTGAGCAATCAACTGAGCAGTGGATTGGCTTTTTATCCGCATTGAAAAACAGTGAATTAAAGCTGGTTATCGATGTAAAAGACGCCATTGTGCAAGGCGGTAATCGCCTGATGGTTATTTCTTCTTGGAAATTTATTGACCCCTGCGGTTGTGAACGACTGGTGGTTGAATCGATGATGAATTACGTGATTGAGGGTAAAATGGTCACTCAATTATTTTATATGTGGGATTATCCCCTACAACAGCTTACGACATTACTTGAATCCATGCCCGCTAAGGAGGCACTGTCGGCTGAACAGATTAAGGCGGCTCTCACACCGCGTGAATTACAATGCTTCTTATACGTCGTACAAGGGCGCACAGCGAAGCAAATTGCCAATGAGCTGCAATTATCTAAACGCACCATTGAAGAATACTTAAGTCATATGAAACAAAAGCTGGGCTTAACCTACCTGAGTGACGCCATTAGCTATGCCTTTAACGGTGGGCTGTTTCATGTTTCGCCGCAATTGCATGCCGCGGTGGAGGTGTAATATGTTGCAAATGCCTCAAGCTCAACATTTAATGGATCAAATTAATGCGCAGATTTGGCAGCAGCGCGAAGCCGATGCATTATTGGAGTATTTTGATCGTGACATCACTTTTAATACGCAAGGTTCACATATGACGATGGACGAAGTCCATAGCTATGTTAAGCAGTCGCGTGAACTGGGGGTGTCAACCCACTTAAAGAACGAGCCTACCATTGTATTACAACCAGACGACAGCATGGTGGTGTGGTCTGAATATGAAATGCGCGATGGCGAGAATAATATATTACAGTCAGTTGAAGCCATGAATCAGTATGAAATACGTGATGGTAAAATCGCTAGTAATTTCTTTATGTGGAATAACGATTTACAACAAATTATGTCGCATGCTAGAGCAAACAGTGCCAGCATGACGAATAGCACTACTATTCCTGGGGGGGGGGAGTGGAGACATTAACGATGCGTGAATTGCAGTGTTTTCATGCTTTGATCCAAGGCGCATCACCTAAGCAGGTGGCGCGCCAATTGGGTCTTTCACCACGCACTATCGAAGAGCATATCGCTCGCTTCAAAGCAAAACTCAATATTAAAACCTTTGATCAGCTTATGGACTATGCAATGGCTAATGATTTACTGCAAGTGACGCCATTGCTGCAGGTGATGCTTGATCATGCCAATATTGCAACTGCATAACCGTATACATAACCGATGATGATCGAGCTTGCAACAATACCTAAAACATCCCCAGTTAACTTTAGACGCGGCGCAAGCGAGTGAATCGAGGGCGTGTATTTGGCATACATAACTGATGATGATTGAGCTTGCAACAAAGTCTAAAGTTAACTGGGGGGTGTTTTATGGAGAGTGGTACCACAATGCTTCTCACGCGATCCGGTGTCTTGATCGAAAGAGGGGATACGCACGGCTTTTCATGGCACCACTAACGGCCACTATAGACACCGAAAAATTGCATTTCCATAGTCTACAGTGTTAATTTAATTTTTAACGCTAACGTTTTAATTGTTTTATGCAGTCTTTACATGGATTTAATGTATTCTAAAATTTCTTCCACGTGTTGTTTCACTTTTACTTTGCGCCATTCGTGTTTGAGTTTGCCTTTTTCGTCAATAATGAATGTGCTGCGTTCGATGCCGACGTATTCTTTACCGTATAATTTTTTCGGTTTAATAACATCGAAACAGTGACATAAGCTTTCTTCGGTGTCTGCAATTAATGGGAATGGCAGTTTAAATTTGTCGATAAATTTCTGATGCGACGCCAAACTGTCGCGTGAAACACCTAAGACAACCGTGTTGAGTTTTTTAAATTGTTTAATGGCGGCTTTAAAGTCGTTGGCTTCGGTTGTGCAGCCGGGTGTGTTGTCCTTTGGGTAAAAATACAACACGATATTTGTGCCGCGCAGTGATTTAAAATCTGATACTGTTTCGTCGCTGCTGGTAAATGATTGCGCAGGTACGACGCGATTGAGTTCGGCTTGTTTGGTCATGTTTGTTCCTGTGATTGTTGTCATGCTACTATTGATCACTTGCATCTTAACACAAGGAACGCATTATGTTTCAAGGCAGTATGGTGGCAATTGTCACGCCGTTTACCGCACACAATGAGGTGGATTATGCCGCACTCGAAAAGTTATTTGATTGGCATATTGAGCAGGGTACACAGCTGATTGTGTTGCTAGGTACGACTGGTGAATCTGCCAATATCAGTCATGATGAGCGCACGCAGATGATTAAGCATGCCGTGGCTTATATCAATAAACGCGTACCATTGATGATTGGCACGGGAACTAATTCGCTGAATGAAACCTTGCTGTTAACAGAGCAAGCGAAACAGCTCGGTGCTGATGCGGCGATGATTGTGACGCCGTATTATATAAAGCCACCACAAAAAGCCATGATTGAGTATTTTGCTGAAGTGGCGAAAATTGCGATACCACAATTTTTGTACAATGTGCCATCGCGGACGAGTATTGATCTATTGCCAGAGACTGCTGCGGTGATTGCTAAGAATGCTAACGTGCATGGTATTAAAGAGGCCAGTGGTGATGTTAGTCGTGTGAAGCAGTTACGTGATTTAGGCTGCGACTTCGATATCGTTAGTGGTGAAGATGGCAATGCTTGTGAGTTCATTTTGGCCGGAGGTGATGGTGTTATTTCAGTGGTGGCTAATGTGGCACCGCAATTAATGCGTACGATGGTAGATGCCGCAAAAGCGGGTGATAGCACGGCGGCAAACGCGATAAATGACAAATTGTCGCTATTGCATAAAAATTTGTTCTTGCAATCTAACCCAATCCCGGTTAAATACGCATTAGGACAAATGGCAATGATCGATAACAACGTTCGTTTGCCATTGGCAGAGTTGGAACAAGAGTACAAATCGGCGGTTGTGCAAGCATTGCAGCAGGCTGACATTAACACGGTGGAGAATGAAAAATGCGCATAATAATAACAGCAGGGATTGCCTGTGCAGTAATAAGCTTAGCGGGTTGCAGTTACACAAACCGTCAATTGCATCGACATGATAATGACTATGCACGTGGCGCAGGTACAGTTCAGCATATGGATGCTCCAGCAGGTGCTAAGGCACACAGTATGGGTGAATATTATCCCGTGCCATCTCATGCTGACTTGCATGGTAAGCCACCCTCCATTAAGCCACCAGGTAGTGGGTTACAAACGAGTAGTGTGAGTGTGCCTAAAGGTAAATCACGCTTGGTGAAATCTACATCCGGTGATGAAACATTAGTGGTAGCGGCGAACAACCGTGTGGCTTGGTCAAAAGTAGGTAAGGCATTAAAGGCCAGTGGTTACCAAGTATTGGATCAAGACAGTGAAATGGGTGCATATTTTATTTTGGATGCTAAAGAGACGCATAATAAGATCACCAAGCAAACACCTATCTTGCGCGTTAATTTAAAAGCGAATGATCAGCAGACAGACATTTCGATGGCGAGTCATGATAATGCGAAGCTAGACAGCAAGATTGGTGATCGTGTTTTGCATGAGATTCAAAAACATTTAGGTTAGTGTTGAGGTTGTCGGTTGTCATACCGGACTCCGAGATTTGTCATACCGGACCCCGATCCGGTATCCAGGTATTAACTGGATCCCGGCTCAAGGCCGGGATGACAATACAGCGGCGGGGATGACAATACAGCGGCGGGGATGACAATGCAGCGGCGGGGATGACAATGCAGAGTTCGGGATGACAGTTGTTAGATTCTTGAGATGAGGCCTTAATAGGCAGAAAAACCGAAGGACGTAAAAGAAGTGGAATTTGAAAAAGGTGAGCTGCTTTATAGTGGCAAGGCGAAGTCGTTATATAAAACCAATGACCCGAGGTATTTGATCAGTGAGTTTCGTGATGATACATCGGCGTTTGATGGTGTTAAGTTAGCTAAGTTAGCCAATAAAGGTCGAGTGAACAATCAAATCAGTTCACTTATTTTTGAGCGTTTGCAGCAGGCAGGCATCCCGACGCATTTTGTAGAACATTTAAACGATCGCGATATGTTGGTGAAGCACTTAACGATGATTCCTCTCGAAAGTGTGATGCGCAATATGGCAGCGGGCAGTTTGTGCAAGCGTTTAGGTATTGAAGAAAAGACACCATTAGATCCACCGTTGTATGAAATATTTTTAAAGGATGATGAGTTGCATGATCCTTTAGTGACCGAAAATCATGCGCTGAGTTTTGGTTGGGCAACGCGTGAACAGCTCGATCAAATGAAAGCGTTGACAGCACAAATCAATGACGTATTATCGTCGCTATTCGCAGGCGCTGGCATGATGCTAGTCGATGCCAAATATGAATTTGGTGTTGATACAGAAGGTAACGTATGTCTTGGCGATGAAATTAGTCCAGACTCTTGCCGCATATGGGATGCGGAAACACAAGAGCGATTGGACAAGGATCGCTTTCGACGGGATCTGGGTGATGTAGTTGAATCATATCAAATCATTGCTGACCGATTGTCTGTATAAAAAATAAATACACGTCGAATCAAGCCATCTGCAGGGAGAGATACCGAAGTGGTCATAACGGCACCGATTCGAAATCGGTTGGGGGCTTACGCTCCACAAGGGTTCGAATCCCTTTCTCTCCGAACCACAGCATAAAACCATTAGGAGGTTTTGAATGAGATTTTCCGTAAAACAGATCGCGATGATAGCAGCCAGTGCGGCGTTATCTTTTACTGCCGTTTCGAGTTTGGCTTCTGGTTTTCAATTGTACGAACAAAGTGGTGCGCAGACCGGTGATTATCATTCGGGTTATGCGGCTGAAGCGGATGATGCCAGTACCGAATTTTATAACCCGGCGGGTATGACACGCTTAAAACACCCTGAGGTTAGTGCCGGTGGTGTGTTGATTCCATTAAGTGTGGCGTTTAATGGGGATATCATCGAGCATATAAATCCTCTTCCTCCCATAACAAATAATACAGGCGGCTGGCAAAATGGTGATACCACCAATTTTGTGCCTAACTTCCATGCCGTGTATCCATTTTCAGACCGTTGGGCAGCCGGTTTTGGTGTGACGGTACCGTTTGGTTTAGCTACCAGTTATCCATGGACCAATAATGTGGCTTTGGGTGCTACGGTGACTCGTTTGCAAGCGATTAATATCAACCCGAACATAGCGTTTGCGATTACTAAACAACTATCGGTTGCGGCGGGTGTTGATTATGTCTATGGTACGGCTACCTATGATAGTGTTGTTGGTATTGTTAATAACTTCGCTGATGTAACAGCGCAATTTAATAATAGTTTGTCAGATACAGCATGGGGTTGGAATGCGGGTATGTTATTCCAATTTAATTCGCGTAATCGTATTGGCTTATCTTATCGTTCACATATTTTATTGAAGGCGACAGGGACGAGCACAGTAAGCAATAATCCAGCGTTGGCTTCTTTTATTCCCGGTAATTCAACTGATAATTTAAATGCTGAGCTGGATTTGCCAGGGTATGCGACGTTATCGATGTTTTCTAATGTGGCTAAGAAATGGGATGTGATGGGTACGGCCATGTGGGTTAATTGGAATCGCTTTAATACCCTCGCTTTAAATAATACAGCGCTACCGGCTAGTTTGAACTTAGAAAATTTAATTATTCAAGAAAACTACCGCAATACATGGAACTTTGCGGTTGGCGCGCATTACCATATTTCACAGCGTATTATGTTAAAAATGGGTGGTGGTTTTGACTTTACACCAACCAAGTATGGTTACCGTGACTACCGTTTACCGGATCAAAACCGTATTGCGGCGGCGTTGGGTATTCAGGCTAAAGTCACCAAATCGATTACAGCGAACTTTGGTTGGGCTCACTTCTTCTCAGGTAGGGTGCCAGTAAATAGTGAACGCTCAGGAAACCCTGTTAGTGTGACAGGTTCTGCACGACTTAATGCCGATGTGTTGGGCTTTCAGGTAAGTGCTGAGTTGGATACACTTTAGAGATTTGTCATCATTGGTAATACTGGATCCCGGCTCGGAGGCCGGGATGACAGTGAAATAACTAACCGTTATTCAAAGTAACCGTGATGTTTTGTGGATTGCTTTGATCGATAGTTACTTTATAGGTGCTGTCGCCAGTGTTGTAAGCACTGCTTACGTCACCGCTGTTCATGTCGCTATGGATAGTAAATTCTGCATGGTAAACGTTAGCTGAACCATCATTAAACTCGCATGATGCCAATTGACCGATACCGGCGCCATCTGCATAGAGAATTACCCACGGAAGTGTTGTTGGTCTGCCATTTTTAGAGGGGGGTAGCGGCAGAGATTGTTTAAAGTTTTGGCCAGTGTGTGTGTTCTTGCAGGCGGGTGTGAATGTTTTGTCTGTATTGTTTATAAATGACAGTCCACCAGCGAAGGCTAGATTGGCAGCTATTGCTAATGATCCGGCGACTAATAATTTTGCTAATTTCATTAAATGGATTCCTTTTGTTTTACTGGATTCCGGATCAAGTCCGGAATCACAGCGTTTTGTTTACTGGATTCCGGTTCAAGCCCGGAATGACAGCAGTTGTGGTAAGTGTTGGTAGTCTATTTTGCAACCAACTTGGCCGGACTATACCTCTTTGTAAACATCAACGCAAATAACTGGAATTAGTGTCAGTAATTGCTTGAATATATAGAACTAAAATTTGCTCAATTAGTTATCATAATATTTAATGTGTAAACATTGACTGGAGTGTATGTTTTTTTGCTTTCTGACTGGGTCCCGGCTCGGGGGCCGGGATGACAAAACTCGGGGGCCGGGATGACAAAACTCGGGGGCGGGGCAGTGCAAGTTGGCGGTGAATATCTGGTCCTATTTTACGGAAGTAAAGCGCAGCGGAGCGAGCCATGAAGTAAAATAGGACCAGTGTTTACCGCCAGCATGCTTGGTATCACTGAATTAACCCGCGTGAATTATAAGCTTTATCATGCCATTTCCCTATACATCGTCCCCAAATGCCATTAAAATGCAGCTTATGACTGAAATGACCGACAATGAGGGGCTATGGAACACCAAGATCGCTTAACGGAGATATTAGACTTTTGGTTTGGACACGTAGAAGAGACGATTGCACCATCACCACGCCGCGCTCGAATCTGGTTCGCTGAAGACCCCACCATCGATGAAGAAATGCGTGAGCGTTTTACTGATGATCTACACCATGCTTGTAAAGGAAAATACAACAGCTGGATGCAAACGGCACGTGGCCAGTTGGGTTTGATCTTATTGTTGGATCAATTTACACGTCATATTTATCGGGATACCCCCGATGCTTATGGCCAAGATGAAAAAGCGCTAGCGATTTGTTTAGACGGCGCACAGAATGAAGAAGAGCATACGCTGAGTTTAATTGAACGGGTGTTTTATTATTTTCCGTTGTTGCACTCAGAAGATATTTATATGCAAGAGCAATCGGTGAATGCCTATTACTTGTTATCGCAATATGCATTAGAAGAAACGCAATCGATATACGATAGCTTTTTGAAGTTTGCTAATTATCATTACGATATCATTAAACGCTTTGGTCGTTTTCCGCGTCGTAATGAAATTTTGCAGCGCGAATCGAATGAAAATGAAAGAGAATTTTTAGCCGAATGTGATCAACATTTAGAAAATTAGTTTTTAACGCAGAGGAAAATATGTCAAATAACAGCTCGAATAATAACAATAATAATGACACCAAAGATTTAATGTATAAGGTGGTGTTTACCCAATTTGAAAAAGTGTATGAGGTATATGCGAAATATATTTCTGAAGATACATTGATGGGTTTTATCGAAGTTGATGAGTTGGTGTTTTCTGATACGTCATCTGTGGTGGTTGATCCTGCAGAAGAAAAGTTAAAGTTAGAATTCAAAGGTGTGAAGCGCAGCTATATTCCGATGCATGCTATTTTGCGTATCGATGAAGTGCGCGATCGCGGAGCGGCACGCATTCGTGATAAAGAAGGGCAGAACACTAACGTTGCCCATATCCATGGTGGCGGTTTTGACCCAGAAGCTAATAGCAATCTCAATAAATAATTTTATTCGGAGTGATACCATTGCAACCGGGTTGTTTGCTGCTTGATATCGAGGGAACCGAACTCAGCTCAGAGGATAAAGAATTATTATTGCATCCCTTAATGGCGGGGGTGATTTTATTCGCACGCAATTATGAAAATCCGCAACAATTAAAGGCGTTAACCGATTCTATCTATAAGATACGTTCACCGTTGATTATTGGGGTTGATCAAGAAGGTGGTCGCGTGCAACGCTTTCGTGAGGGCTTTACTGATATTCCAGCGATGAGAACCTTAGCAGCAGAGGCAGCATCGAATCCTAGCGAAAGCAAAAAACATTTAAGAGCAATGATTCAAACCCAATTGGCCGAGCTAACTGACTGCGGCATTAATGTTAATTTCGCCCCGGTGTTGGATTTGGATGACGGCATTAGTAAAGTGATAGGTGAGCGCAGCTTTGGTGCAACGCCAAAACAAGTGATTGAGTTGGCGCAAGTGGTGATTGCCGTGATGAATGAATATAATATGCCGGCGATTGGTAAACATTTCCCCGGGCATGGCGGTGTTAGTTTAGATACGCATGTCGATATGCCGGTGGATGATCGTTCACTCAATGAAATTGCTGATCACGATATGTCAGTGTTCACCCAATTAGCACCGTTACTGAGTGGCATGATGACAGCGCATGTCTTATTTCCGCAAGTGGACTCCCAACCACCGACGTATTCAGCCCATTGGTTACGTGATATTTTGCGTGATCAATTGCACTTTAATGGCGTGATTTTTAGTGATGACTTATCGATGCAGGGGGCTTCACAATACAGCTCACCCGCGGATCGATGTGTACAGGCAGCGGAGGCCGGCTGCGATTTATTGCTGTTGTGCAATGATCGCGCAGCTACCATAAACGTGGTTGATGAGGTATCCTTGTCATCATTTCCAGTCAATGTTGAACGCATTACGCGTTGGGTAGAACAATTACGAGGGCCTTGGCATGCATAATTACACCAGCTTTTTAAATCAATGGGTCGGCAACTATGCTCCACTGGTGCAAATAGCAATTTCAGTATTTTTTGGTTTGGTGCTGACATGGATTGAAATGTCGGTATACCGCTCATTGCTGCCACGTTTTAGTCGTTCACATCGCCTGTGGGATGGCGCATTAGTGCGCGCCATGCATCGACCATTGTTGGTGTTGATTTGGATTTATATTGCTACTTGTATTTGGCGAATCGGTGTCAATGCGTTATTAGGTGTAAAGCTCGTACCTGATTGGGGTGTCGCCTATAAACTGCTATTGATCTTGTTTGTGTTTATCTTTCTTCAGCGTTATATCAACGATATACAAAAAATAATCATACGTCGTACAACGAAAGACAGCGAATTTAACGTCAATAAAACCACCGTGACCGCCGTTTGTATGTTGATCCGTGTGGTTGTGATCGTGATGCTGGTGCTGATACTGATGCAATCGTTTGGTATTCCGATGTCGGCGCTATTAGCATTTGGTGGTGCATCCACATTGGTCGTTGGTTTGGCTGCTAAAGATACGTTGGCAAACTTCTTCGGTGGTTTTATGATTTTTGTTGATCGACCCTTCGAGGTAGGTGATTGGGTCGCCTCACCGGATCGCGATATTCAAGGAACCGTTGAGCACATTGGTTGGCGCTTAACTAAAATTAGAGCGTTTGATAAGCGACCACTGTATGTGCCCAATGGTTTGTTTTCTACCATCGTAATTAATAACCCATCGCGTATGAGTAATCGTCGGATTAAAACTACGGTAGGTGTACGTTACAACGATGCTAATGTCATCGCGCCGATGTTAGCTGAGGTCGAAACGGCATTAAGAAACAATCCCGATTTGGATATGAATCAAACCATGTTTGTAAAATTAGTCGAATTTGGCGCATCGTCGCTCGATTTCTTGATTTACACTTTTACAAAAACGACGGATTGGGTAAAATACCAAGCCATCCAGCAAGAGGTTTTCTTGCAGGTGATAGAAATCGTTACTAAGCACGGTGCCGAATGTGCCTTCCCAACCACCACGTTGGAAGTGCCTCAAGGTATTCGTATAGAAAAGCAAGAGGAAGGAATTGAACACCATGACTGAGTCACTAGATGTTAAAGCTGAGCAAGATAACCTGCAATCAGTACCCGATACTATTCGCGAGGTGTTTGCTAAAGCCACTTGCTTATATACTAAATCAGAAATAGAAACGGCACTGGATAAAATGGCGACCGAAATCAGCTACGAATGTTCGCATTCCGATCCGATTTTCTTGTGTGTTGTAGTGGGCGGTATGATTCCATTAGGTAATCTATTACCACGCCTGTCGTTTCCATTAGAAGTTGATTATGTGCACGCAACACGTTACCGCGGTGGTATGGTGGGGCAAGATCTGCAATGGAAAGTGAAACCCACCCGCGATATGAAAGGCCGTACTATCGTCGTTGTTGATGATATTCTCGATGGCGGCATCACACTAGCCGGCATTGTAGATTTTTGTAAACAACAAGGCGCAGAAAAAGTCTACACAGCCGTATTAGTCGATAAAAAACACGTGCGTGAAGAAAGCGGTGTGCAATCAGCCGATTTCTGTGGCTTGGAAGTTGAAGATCATTATGTGTTTGGCTATGGCATGGATTATAAAGACTATCTCAGAAACGCCCCGGGAATATACATGGTCTCCCCCGAGCACGAATAAGTTTCTGTCACCCCGGACTTGATCCGGGGTCCAGCTAATACAGACTGGATCCCGGCTCGGGGCCGGGATGACACAGGCTGTGTCACCTAGCCACAAATCTAACCGCTCTATTAAGTAAGGTATCATTGGCAAATCTTGAGCGAGAACGTATATTTCAAAATCCTCAGGTATTAGTTATACATTTTTCTAATGGTATTTTTATTATCTATTTCGGTGCTGGGTTATACATGTTGCGCAAAGCTTGATATTGAATACTTGACATCAAGCTCTCGATACGGCTCTCTAACCACGCACGTCCTTCGCTGGCTTTGCTGGAATATCTATCAAACCACTCCTTATGTGCTGTTAATGTTTGTGCGAGTGCGTAAGAAGCATCAATGTTTCCATCCGATAATTTGATCAATGAATTGATAGTGCTGATGCTGTCCATTGATGATCGTAGCAATCTTTTGAGTGGTGTTGTCACTTCACCATTAACAGTGACTTTGGATCCCAGTGCAGTAATGAAGGCGGTAGTATGCGCATTTCGTCCTCGGACGTAATCCATTAATGGCGCGATGTAGCGCATACTAGATGACAGCATAAACAGAGGGGTTGATGTATCGGTGTCGTTGATATGATCGTTTAAATGGGTAAAAAACAACAAAGCGTGTTCTTCGCTCGCCACTGTTAGGAGATCATAGATATGATCGAATAGCCGATTGCCTTCTGCAGTATTTCTTTTGTTGTGCGCTAAGGCAGAGAAGATATGGTATAAGTTGCAGCCAGTAATAGATTGAGATGTGTGCATAACCTTAAAAAAACGACCAATATATTGTGGGTGGTGTTTAAGGGAGTAGAGGTATATGAGAAGATTTGTTTGATCATCTGAGTTAAAACAGTAATAAAGGGCGTTTTTGTTACTGCCTGTCGGGCACGTGATCATCGCTGTGAACAGCAGTGCATAATTTTCACTGTCTCTTAAGGCGAGTTTTGTGATGCCGCGTAATGCGCCAGGGGCGTAGCGACAGATGTTTGTTAACATATTGGGCTGTTTGGTTTGCGTGATGGTGGGTATTGTTAGTTGTGGTGTTTGGCCTAAGAATTTATAGAAACAGGTGGTGGCTGTTATATGTTTTACTCGGGCATTACATATGCTATCGATTAAGGTTATCACCCGCTCAGTGGTTAGTGTGTCAGGTTTGGATGGGTCCTGCAGTAATTGATAGTCACGTATGGCTGCACATATGGGTTGAACAAAGTGAGGACGATAGGTTGCTAATATGGCAAGTAAGTTAAAGTTATCTTTGGCGTTAAGATTTGTTAGTTTTTTCGCTAATGCTTTTTTCAAAATATTGTTTGATAGAAATTCTGCAGCAAGAGTTAAAGAGGCATCATAGCATGTAAAAATAATATGGATCAGTAGCGGAAATGCCTTATCAAATAGATAGTCTCGGGTTATTGGGTGTGATATGAGGTGAAGTCCGAGGCAGTTTGGTGGGGTATACGCACAACAATATTGTCTTGCATCTTCAAAAACAAGGTTTTTCCATTTATCGAGGAACTTTACTAATTGTTCGGCATATTCATCAGATACCCCCCCAGTATAGGGTGCTGCGGTAAGTATCGACTGCATTTTGAATTGGTCGATTCGTTTAAATTTCTTTTTGGGTAACGAGGTTATCCAGGTTAGATCATCCAGAGAGAGCGGTTGTGATAAGTCGATCGATCGCGTTTCTTTGCGATGGGTGATGGTGATGCAACTGTCGCTGCTGGGTTGTTTGGCTCCATCGGTAGCTAAGGCGGAATCTGTAGGTGTGACAGCAGCTTCAGTTGCAGGTAGTTCGCTACTAGCGGCTGCTTTATCGTGTTCTTCTTTTTCTTCTTCTTTTTCTTCTTCTTTTTCTTCTTCGTCTTCATCTGCTGCAGCTGGAGGGCGAATCTCAAATAAGCGCTCAATCATCCAGGCAAGTTCTATGTTGGGTTCTGTGGGGTTGGCCCTTAGCCAAACACACAACTGAGTAAAGGCAGTGAGTGTTTCTGCAGATTGCGCTCCTGGTTGCTGTGCTTGCCGTTCAACAATATCACGCGCCGTCTGCAGTGCGGTGTCATTTTCTTGTTGCATGTAGTATTGAATACGCTCACACCAACTGTGTGCGGTATCATCTGGACGCACATAGGCTTCTAACAGTGATTTAGCGCTCATCTCAACGCCATCTAATAAAATACCTAACGCCTGAGCGATAATCGGTTTGCTGCTGTTGGACTGCACGAGTATCAATTGATCTTCTGCACGGGTTAATGCTACAAACAACGCATTAAGTTCGAGGGCGAACAGCATATCTTCAGGAGTGAGTTCTTCACGTGATTTTTTTGGGCCTGTAACCAGTTCGATGAGTTTGGTGGCAAATGATTCGTTGATGAAGTCCCACAGTATAATGGTTTTAAAGCTTGAGCCTTTGGCATCGATTGCAGTAAACACTTGAGAATGGTTGTGGCGTGCTTTGAGATCTTCGACATGTCCAGGTTGGCAAATCACGGCCGTTGTGCTGCCGTGTTTTGTCAGTAATTCAGCGATTTGTTTTGCAGAATCAGCCTGGAGAAGATCATCTGGATTGAGGGGGCATACATGGATAGCACTGGTGCGTGAGTCATCACCTGTGATAGTAGTGTCAATTAACATGGAGCCATGAGGCGTGATGGACTTTTTAGCGGCAAGGATGTTAGAGGCCATGGTCGCGATCGGGTTGCCAAAGCGATGGCTTTGATTCAGCTTGATAATATCAATTGATTCGGGTGGTTTGTCACGCAAGGCGTGACGGAAGGCTTCACTGGTGTTGGTGGTATAACGCACGTTTTGGTTGCCATCACCAAATAACACGATACGTGCACCGAGATTAACCATGTTGAGCATTTGGGTCAATGTATAATCAAGCGATTCATCTACAATCACAATATCATCACGCGTCAGTCGTGAGGCGGTTGGGTCGATGCGTGATAGTTGAAGGTGGAACTGTTTGTTGGTGGTTAGTTTTT
Source organism: Coxiellaceae bacterium (assembly GCA_029212925.1). Taxonomy (GTDB): domain Bacteria; phylum Pseudomonadota; class Gammaproteobacteria; order Coxiellales; family Coxiellaceae; genus JARGNX01. The sequence goes on from JARGOB010000001.1 coordinate 302,256, forward strand.
CTTGGTATTGTTGGAACAATTGCCATAATTGTTGTTGTCGCGCATCGTTATGGAATAATGACTGACTGAGGCCAATGCCTTGGTATTCTTCGAGTGTTTTGCAGTTTGCCATTACCATGCACTCTTGTAAAAACTGTGTGCTGGAAATGTCGGCCAATTCAACAAAGCGACCATTGTGGGTAGCATAAAATGTATGGGTGTCGTATTGGTCTACAATAAGTGTTTCTTCGGTGATTGCACCGGCCGCTATCAATAAATCTTTGTAACCGTTAAATTGCACACGCTCATCACTGATTTCTTTTTTCATGGCGTTACGTAAATACGCGGACTCCACAGTAAAATAAATTCGTTCAGCAGGAACGGCTTCATTGCCCAGTATGGTCGTTAATAATAAATAGGCTAATAAACTTTTTCCGGCACCGGGTGCGCCTGCAGTCATGGCAATGTACTGCTCGATATGCGCTTGGGTTAAGCCCGTGAGCAATGTGGCCATCACATCTTGCTGATCGCTGGCCAATTGCAGTAGGTGTTGGTTATACAATTCAAGCGCTACCGTTTCTACCGCTTCGGCTGATGTCGTTTCGCTAGCTTCTGATTCCAACAGATTGATAACCCCAGCGCCGGGATCGTAACTTAAGATACCGCGTGAATCATCTTCAATGTATCGATCCAGTTCCGCGCACACAGAATCCTTATGCCTGATTAAAAAAGTATTTAATGAGTCAGTTTGCATATACCACTCATTTTCGGGTTTATGCGTTGTGTTGATGCCTAAGACAAAACGAATTCGCCTGGCTGCATGCGTAAAGGTGATGAAATGTAATCTCACTTTGTCATTGAATCGGACTTGCTTAACCTTGATACCATTGGATGTTGCTTTGCCGGCACCCGACAGGGTTTTATGTCGCCGGCCTTTGCTGAGCTCAAAATGCTGTAAGTCCTTGAGTGTTTCATCACGCTTTGCGTCAAGGTGTAGGTCAGATAGGTTACGTGTTAATACGGATTGCAGGGCAATTACTATCGGCTGTTTTCTCATGAGTCTAATCTTTATACTTATAATCCAGAGTTAACCGTAACTTATAAGAATGTAACAATGGTGTAAATAGCCGACACTGTGTAATTAATTAAGTGAGCCTTAATATCTCGAATTTATAAAGATATAACGTTAACTTTCAAATTACTAGTTATATAAAGCGCTTTTTTTCGTGTTCATTATCATCGAAGGAAATCACCAATTTTAATACTATCAAATTCAGCTAGTTCTGATGCTGCATCGACGTCATCATCGGTATCATCCGATGGGGCAGGTGCAACACTCACAGCGCCGGGGCTCGTAGGTACCGCTGCCGGTATTGCTTCTTTTGCCTTTCCAAACAGCATACTCCAGGCAAAGTCAGAATCATCGTACTGGCGACTAGTGGTAACTGATTTGTTTTCAGCAACCGCTGCTTTTACTTCTTTGAGCAGGCGGCTTAAGGATTGTGCTGCTGCTTCGTCGATTTTTGTTACATTGTGTCGGAGTTGTGAATATATGCGATCAATACCGTTTGATATATTTTTAAACTCACCAGCCCCTGATTTTTTTTGTATGGTTACCGTTCTTACACGCACCATAACAGTGTCCAATAGGGTTTTTAGTGTGGTGTTTGATGCGGTTGCGTGACGAGAGAGGTCTCTGGAAAGCTGAGTTTCTGCGCCCACTAGTTTGTCGTGTAATGCAACTAATTTGCCAAGTTGTACGCGCAATGCGTTATCTCGCATATCACTTAACGTTGTTGTTTCAAGTGCCATATGGTCGCGTTGTTCAGCTAGTTTTGTTTTAAACCCGGCTTTTTGCTCTTCAGGCAGTTTGCAAAGCTGACCTTTAATTAGGCTTGATAATCGCTGTAGTGTTGTTAATAATTCTTGTTGATGCTGCTTAGCTCTGGACATACTTACCTCTTTGAATAATCTCTATATACTCATCTTGCATACAATTAGTTATAAATACATTCTATATTACTATTATTAAGGTGGCATTAAGTGTGTTGATGAGGTTATTTACCTAGCGGTGTAATGTCTTTAAATCGAACTGATTTGGGGTCTTTCATTTGGCGATGATCAACGTAACCACTGCGCAGGTAAAGGTCGCCTTGCGGTGGTGAGGCAAAGCCGCCCCATAAGGTGTCGCCCGGTTGTTCTTGGTAATCATTGGTATTCATGTTCACGTTCAACGGTCCACCATGTTGCACACCGCACGGTGCCATTAAGCAATCATGGATGTTCATTTCAAGCCAGTGACCATCTAAGTGGCCACGTGCTTGGCCAGCCCATACCATGACGCATTCATCTGAGATAGGGTGCACATGCGCTGCGAATTCATCACCAGTACCGCAGCGAGTTAAATGAAAACCGCATTGACGCACGCCATGCCCAGGCCATAAAACAAAACGCATCGGACTGCCGTTAGCATCAAACTCCGCACCGCGAAACATATTAAATAACGTTCCTTTTTTTCGAACATCACTCGACTTCATATTCCACGCGCGTGAGTCGGGGTGCGTAGCGTTGTAACGTAAATAACATTTCGGTGTGATGTTGCCACGTTTACTGTTTCGTTTAGCTTCTTCGGCCGCTTCATAATCAAACCGGCCCAATTTTTCAATATAAAAGCCGGCATCTTTGTATAAACTAATAAGCGGTGGTGTGATCGAGCTAACAACAAAAGTGTCACCGGCATTGTCTTGGCTAGCGCGAATTGCATGCGGTACGTTTTCAGGGAAATACGCGATATCGCCGGGTAATATTTCCAGCCATTTATTATGTAAAAAAACTTCGCACCTGCCCTCAACACACATTAAGGCTTCTTCTGAAATCGGGTAATTATATGTACCACTTTCCATGCCGGGAGAGAGGGTTAATACGTGAATGCTTTCGGTTTGGTAGCCATTGCCAGGCCACGCAATAAGGCGAGTAGGGATGTTTTGTAAGGTGATTTCAATGCCTTCGTTTAAGTTACCAATGGCACCATGGCGGCGGATTTGCTCTGGGTCCAGGTTTTCAACTAAGTAGTCTTTACGCGTTTTCATGTTACGGCTCCACCTTAATATACGTCTATCAAGCGTAGGCTAGGCTGAGCTAAATATCCACTTAGGATAAAGGGAAAATCTCCATCACAATGCCGTAAAGCGGGTAGTCAATATAGTTGAGTTCTTTACTGCGCATGCGGCGATTTTGTAATAGGTTAAAATGCATAACACCGCTGTCAAGCGTATTGTAATAATCATCTTTGCTCATTGCGGCGATTTGTTTTAATGGTGCTGAAAATACTAAGTTAAATGCGACATTAAAATAACGCTGCACATTGATTGACATCATGCCATCGATTTGTGGTTGCAAACCAGTGGTGTCATCGTCAGGTTTTACAGTATCGCCATTGGCGTTAAAGTAGTCACCGCCGGTAATATGGATAGGAATTGCTTGGCGTGGTGATTGCACGGCTGTACGAAAAGCGATATGCATAATGGTTTTGAACTGACGGCTATTGTTGAGATGGCGTTGTACGTTTTTTAGTTTAAATTGGCTGCGTGGTAATAACTGAATGTGATTTTTTACCGTCTCGCCATCCAGTGTGCTGATATCATTTCTCACTAATGAAGCATATTGACCACTGGGTAATTGAAATGCGGGTGTGATTGGCCATTGTTCGGATTGCACCGCTGCTGGGGTGATTTGTGAGTAGATAATCAGCTCGATTTGGTACTGCTTGGTATCGCCATCTTCGGCTAGTGCAGCATTTAAAACACAGCAACTTAGCAGTATAACAACAAGACGTAATGTCGATTTAAAAACCATGGTGATCGCTCTTTATATATGGTAAAACGCCAACTGACTATATCACCATTCACCACAGGGATAAATACGTGAACAAGCAAAAAGAAGTCATTGCCGCTGTTTCAGGCACGTTGTTACAATGGTACGATTTCTCGCTATTTGGCTTTTTAGCGCCGATTATCGCCAAGACTTTCTTTAATACAGCCAGTCCGTTTATTGCCATACTAAATACCTTTGCCGTATTTGCTGTGGGGTATCTTTTGGCGCCGGTGGGTGCCATTTTCTTTGGCTATTTGGGTGATCGCCACGGAAGAAAGCTAGCACTAACTTGGTCAATTCTTTTAATGACGATACCCACCCTTGTGATTGCTATTTTACCCGGTTATGCGCAGTGGGGTATTTTGTCACCATTGGTGTTAGTAGCCTGCCGCTTAGTGCAAGGGTTTGTTGCCAGTGCCGAGTTTGCTGGTTCTGCGATTTTTATGGTTGAACATGCCGCGCCGCATCGACGTTGTTTTTATTCGAGCTTAACCAGTTCGGCTTACAGCCTCGGCATGACGATCGGTGCGTTTGTTTGTTCGCTGTTGGTGGCGCCATCCATGCCGAGCTGGGGTTGGCGATTAGCGTTTGCCTTTGCTGCGGTCGGCGCAATTGTGGTGCTATTTTTGCGCTCACAAGTCAAAGAGACCGACAGTTTTCTGCAGCATTGCAAGACAGCAGAAGCGGTTAAGCAGGGACCTTTACTGCAAGCATTAAAGCATAATAAACGCGGTATTTTATGCGTATTAGGCTTTGCTTGGTTTGTCGGCGTGATTACCTTTGGTAGCTTTGTGTTTATGAACACCTATTTGGTGGAAACCACTGCTTTGCATCTTTCTACGGTGATTCGTTATGTTACGTATGCTTTGGTTTTTGATGCGGTAGTTGAGCCATTTATGGCAATGCTGGCTGATCGTTATGGTAAAAAAAATATCATCTGGATAGGTTCGGCTTTGATGCTGGTGTTATTGCCTGGTATATTTTTGATGCTGCATTTTAATAATGATTATTTTGTGCTAATCGGGTTGTTAATCTTATCGTTTTGCATTGCGGTGGCCTTTGCGCCGATCAATGCATTAATGACTTTACTCTTCGAACCGCAATACCGTTTTAGTGGTTTTGCTACCTCGTTTAATTTGGGGATCAGTCTATTTGGCGGAACAGCGCCATTAGTGCTAGCAACCATTGCGCATCATACGCACAAAATATGGGGGATGGTGGCTTACTTTGCTTTGGCGATTATTGTCGGCATGATTGCGCTGTATGCCTCGCCGCAAACGCCATCAACAGCTGCGGAATAATGTGTTAAACTTCGGCTTTATTATTTAAAGCGGAGAGTCACGTGATTACAATTGGTATTATTGTTTTTGTTTTGCTGGTCATTGCATGGTCTGGTTTCTTTATTGTTGAACAACAAACCACAGCTGTTGTAGAGCGTTTTGGCCGATATGTGCGCATGGCAAATGCGGGTTTGAATTTCAAAATTCCATTGGTTGAACAAGTGGGTGGCCGCTTAAGCTTGCGCGTGCGTCAACTGGATGTGCCGGTGGAGACCAAAACTGAAGATAACGTGTTTGTACGTGTGTCAGTATCGGTGCAGTTTCATGTGCTGATGGAAAAGATATTTGAAGCATTTTATAAGCTAGATAACCCTGAGCAACAAATCACTTCTTTTGTTTTTGATGTGGTACGTGCGCGTGTGCCTAAAATGAAACTCGATGGTGTGTTTGAAAAGAAAGATGAAATTGCTGATGCGGTAAAATCTGAATTAATGGAAATCATGAGTGACTTCGGTTATGGCATTGTTAAGGCGTTGGTAACGGATATCGACCCGGATGCTAAAGTGAAAGCTGCGATGAATGAAATCAATGAAGCGCAACGTTTACGTGTCGCGGCAAATGAACGTGGTGAAGCTGAAAAGATTTTGCGTGTTAAAGCAGCTGAAGCTGAAGCGCAAAGTAATGCGCTGCAAGGGCGTGGTATTGCGGATCAACGTAAAGCCATTATCGATGGTCTGAAGGAATCAATCGATGAATTCCAAAAGACTGTGGGCGGCACGGGCGCACACGAAGTGATGAATTTGGTTTTACTCACCCAGTATTTTGATATGTTAAAAGGCTTGGGTGAAACCTCAAAAGCCACTTCCGTGTTGATTCCACATACACCGGGCGGCTTGGCTGATATCTCTGCACAAATGCGCAATGCCATGATGGTGTCGGATCTTGCTAAGCCTGCGGCGGCTGATAGTTAGCGCTCATGCTGGCCCCGTGCTTGTCATCCCGGCCTCCGAGCCGGGGTCCGGCATGACAGGGCGCAGTCCTTTCATTCAGAGTTAAGCTAGTCACACCGGTAGAGATTAGCCTTATATCTTAAGCAGTTCTATGATTGAGTGCACATTTTTCAGTTTGTCGTTGACGGTTTCAGCATTTAGCTGGAATCGTAATGTACTGCCGCCGATCAATTGATATTGTTTAGACTGTTTTTGAATAATCTCTAACAGCTTAGGCACGTTGATGTTGGGTTCTTTATCGAGATGTAAATAACCAAAGCCACCGTTGCATTCGATTTTTTTGATTTTCATCGGTTTGATTTCTAGTTTCAGTCGGCTGATGGCTAATAAATTATTAACCTCTTCAGGCAATGCACCAAAACGGTCAATCATACTGACCTTGAATTCATCAATAGCGGTTGTGTCCTTGCAGTCAGCCAATTGTTTGTATAACACTAAACGTGATTGCACATCGGGAATAAAGTGTTCGGGAATCAATGCGCTGATGCGTAATTCAACTTCAATCTCTGGTGGGGTGTGGTAGGTAGAAATTGATTCACCACGTTTTAATGCTTCTACTGCTTGGTTAAGCATGTCCATATACAAAGAAAAACCGATCACTTGCATATGACCGCTTTGTTCTTCACCGAGGATTTCACCAGCACCACGAATTTCTAAGTCATGACTGGCGAGATTAAAGCCAGCGCCGAGTTCATCGCAAGCGGCAATCGCTTCGAGACGTGCTTTGGCCTCTTTGCGTAAAGCTTTTAATGTCGGCACTAATAAGTAAGCATAGGCTTGATGGTGTGAGCGACCGACACGGCCGCGTAATTGATGCAGTTGTGCTAAACCGAGCTTATCAGCACGATCCATGATAATGGTATTGGCTGTGGGTACGTCGATACCCGATTCGATAATGGTTGTGCATAACAAGATATGAATACGTTGATGGTAAAAGTCCAACATAATACGTTCGAGTTGATGCTTAGCGGTTTGACCGTGAGCTACAGCGATTTTTACATCAGGTAATAACTTTTGTAATTTCTCAGCAGTAGCTTGTATGGTGGCGATATCGTTATGTAAATAATACACCTGTCCACCACGCATTAATTCGCGCATTACTGCTTCTTGGATTAACGCATCGCTGTTTTCACGTACAAAGGTTTTTACCGACAGACGCTTCTGTGGCGGTGTGGCGATAATGGAGAGGTCACGAATACCGTGAAACGCCATATTCAATGTGCGTGGAATCGGTGTGGCGGTTAAAGTTAAAATATCCACATTAGCGCGCATTGCTTTGATTTTTTCTTTTTGTTTAACACCAAAGCGATGTTCTTCATCGATAACCAACAGGCCCAAGTCTTTAAACTTAACGCTTTCGCTCAGCAGTTTATGGGTACCGATAACAATGTCTATCTTGCCGTTGGCTAAACCCTTAATCACTTCGTCTTGTTCTTTCGGTGTATTAAAGCGGGTAAAGTGAGCCAGTTTCATCGGCCAATCAGCAAAGCGATTTTGAAAGCTTTGCAAATGTTGATTGGCGAGTAGGGTGGTGGGTACTAATATAGCGGCTTGTTTATTGTTTAGTGCGGCGACAAACGCCGCTTGAATCGCTACTTCGGTTTTACCAAAGCCTACATCACCACACACCAATCGGTCCATGCTTTTATCGGTAGACATATCAGTAATCACAGAGTCAATCGCTTGTTCTTGATCCGGTGTTTCTTCAAAAGGGAAACTGGCCCTAAAGCGTGTAAAGTCCTCCGCGGTTTTATTAAACGCAAAACCCGGTTTACTGGCACGCTCACTGTAGATTGATAACAGTTTGGCAGCGACATCTTGAATTTGCTTTAGCGCTTTTTGTTTTTGGTTGCTCCACTGCTTACTGCCAAGCCGGTTGAGTGTCGCGTGTTCTATATTGCTGCTGATATAACGATTAAGCTGATTGAGCCGATCAACCGGAATAAAAATTTTATCGCCGCCGGCATATTCCAATTCAACAAACTCATTATCCACACCACCGGTTTTAATATGTTTTAAACCCAAGTATCGACCTATACCATGAGTAATATGCACCACAGGGTCACCAATATTGAGCTCAGTTAAGCTGCGAATCATAGTGTTCGGGTCTTGCTGTATTGCACTTCTTTTACGGCGCTGAACGTGTTCACCGAGCAAGTCATTTTCAGTAATCAGCATGACATTTGGATCAAGCACCATAAAGCCATCACGCAGTGGCGAAATCATTAATATAAATGGGCTTTGCTGGTCAATCGCTTGTTGCCAGCGATCACAGGATATAATGCCGCTAATGCTTTTATTGAGTAATTCATGCAATACTTCACGGCGACCTTCGCTTTCTGCACAAAAGATCACTTTGCCTTCATAGCCCTCTAGTGCATCAGTTAAGCGCTTTAATGGCTGTTGCTGCTTATGCTCAATGCTCAAATCAAGTAACGGTTTAATCTTAAAATTAACTTGACCCGCTTTGGCTTGTAAGGTGGTTAGCTGTGTTTTGATTTGGCTAAATGCTTTGGCAGCAGTGAATAATTCATCTTTACTGAGGTACAGCTCTTTCGGTGGTAAAATCGGCCGTTGAATGTCATAACGCAATTGTTCATAACGATGCTCAATATCATGCCAATAATGCTGTAAGCGCTCGGTGACCTGTGGCATAAATAAAATATGACTGTTGTCAGGTAAGTAATCAAACAGCGTATTGGTATGTGGATAAAATAGCGGTAAATAAAACTCTAAACCTGCCACCACTTCAGCATTGCTGACGCCACTGTATACAACGCTATCATTGGGGTTGCCACTAAACAATTGACGCCAGCGGCCACGAAAGTGGGTAATGGCTTCTTCGGTTAGCGGGTATTCATGCGCTGGCAGAATTTCCAATGATGTTAAGCTGTCGATCGAGCGCTGAGTCTCACTATCAAAATACCGCAAGCTATCAATTTCATCGTCGAATAAGTCAATGCGCACTGGATGCGGACTGCCAAGCGGATACAAATCAATAATGGAACCACGAATCGCAAACTCACCTGGCTTAATCACTTCAGCAACACGTTGATAGCCCGCTAGTATTAATTGTTTAGTCCAAGGTTCAACGTTTAGTGTTTGTTTTTCATGCAGGCTTAATACATTGCCTTGCAAATAATCTTTGGGCAATAAGTGCTGAATGCAGCTGGTGATAGGCGCAATAATGACACCGTGTTGCAGTTGATTGGCTTTATACAAAGTACGTATACGATCCGAAATGATTTCTTCATGCGGCGAGAAGGCATCGTAAGGTAACACTTCCCAGTCAGGGAATAAGTAAATGTCTTCTGACTTAACACCAAAGAACTTAAGTTCATCCGCCAGTTGATCACAGGCTTGATTATTTTCTGTCACCACCAGTAATGGCCGTGAATGCGCCAGCATATATTCGGCGATTAATAAAGAAGGCGCACTGTTTATACAGTTGCCCCATTTGATCGATTCTTTTTTATTATTCAGTGTATTAGACTGGCTTGGCTTGTATGCTATCATGGCTAAAATTGTCGTTATATTTATGGTCGCCCATAGTAGCGCGATTCGCGGCCAAACAAAAGTCATAGGAGCTGATGACCGATGTTATTTATGAAAACCTCTCAAACCGTAAAGCAGATGATAGTCAACAGTGTGGTGCTGTACCGAGCCTCTTTGGTGAGGGTGTTAGTCATTAGTTTTATTTCGGCGGTGATTACTACAGTGGTCAATCATGTGCCGCAGTTGGTTAATATGCAAGATTCAACCAGCGGGGTACGCTGGCTGGTAATATTGGCGCTGGTGGTCAGTGTCTTCGTCGTGTGTTATTCCTCCATTATCATTATGCACCAAATAATGAGTGTTGGTCGTGATGAGCGGGTGCCGTTAGCAACATCGATTGCTTATGCGCATCCACGTGTTTTAGGTTTAACCATGGCAATTGTGGTCGTGTATTTTTTTACCGCTATTGGAATGGTGCTGTTTATTATTCCGGGCCTGTTTGTGATCACGGTAACATCCATGGTGATGCCGCTGGTTATTTTTAAACAAGTGAAGCCATTCACCGCGATTAAAGCGAGCGTTGAACTGGTGTGGGGGAATGTGTTTCGCACTTTTGGTGTTATCATCACACCCAATGCGTTTATCTTTATTATTCTAACCTTTGCTAAACTGATGCACTTGTCGGATCTGCTATTATCAGTTCTTGAGGTGATAGTGATGACGTTTATTGGACCATGGGTATTCGCCGCGATTCTCGTTATGTATAACGAATTAATGCTGCTGCATTATGCTAAGCAACCGGAGCAGTCATAACAGGCTGCTGCGCCTCGGCTGACAGTGCCTCTGATGCCGTTTTTAGCATGCGCTTTAACGGCATGACGATATCATCAAAGTGACTGCGTTCGCTGCCAAATATCGAGACCAGTGAGCGTTTCCAGTGTGCTGTGGATCCACCTGTTTTTTCAACTGTTTGTATTTCAGTTTGAAGGGCGGCTATGTCCTCTGGGGTGTAGCTGGGTTCATCACCAAGCTTATCTTGCAAGTTTCTTAGCGATTGAATTAAAGCACTAACGGTTGTATCACGTTTTTTACCATTAGCTGTATTTGTTGCAATCCAGCGACTATTTTTAGATTGGAGTCTTTCTGATTTGTATTGCTCTAATTGACTAATGGTGTTTGCGACCCGGCCTGTATTGATGAAACAGGATTTCATTAATCGGCACACATCGGCCTGGTTACCTGCTTTAGCTAGGCTATAGGCGGTATGTCCCTGGGAGTTTTTGGTGGACTGTTTAACTCGCCTATCACTGCCTAAGGCTTTTATGGCAGTTGTTCGCCCATGAGTTACAGCTTGCATCAATGGTGTTATTTTACTGTCTGGTTTGTGGGGAGAATTCAGGGTGACACGATCACAAGCAGCTACAACTGCTTGATAGGTTTCTGCGGTGCATCTGTCTGAGGCAATAGCTGTGTATAAGGTTTCTGACGTTATACGGTAACCACATTTTTTTAATAATTTGATCATTGCGGTATCGTTGCTATCAATTGCAGTTGCAAATGCATTTTGTGCGTTTTCACTGCTTGATAACAAGTTCATATAGGTTTGCTGCGTTGCAAAATTTGCTTGTATGAATTCTGGTTGCAGATATAGATAGAATAAACGTTGTTGATGTGGTGTTTGCCCTTGTTGAATATAGGCTTCTAAGACTTGTCTTTTGCAGGCTCTTATAACAGCAATGCGGGTATCTGCCTGACAGCTGGAACTATTCATTGATTTTTTTAATAGAGACAGCGTTAAGTGATAACCGTGATCTGCTAGTATGGTAATCGCGTCGGCATGGTTTTTGGTTATTGCGTAAGAAAGTGCCTTTGTTCCGGTCTCATTGCTGTAAAGCTTGGTCCAATAGGCAGCGTTTACTTTACCTTTTATACCTACTGACTTTAATGCTTCTGTGGTTCTATCAATTCTCTGGTTTTTGGCAGAACTTTGTGCTGGGGTTTGAAGACCTAGTTCAAAGTCAATTTGTCTGGTGATTTCGTGTCGTTCAGCCATGGTCGCTCTACATATAGGTTGAGAAGGCATCATCATATCAAACCACTATTAAAGCTATATTAATAGGGCTGTTAATGCATTAAGTGATTGATTGCATTAGGTGATAATACCGCCACCCAGGCAAAGTTCACCGTCGTATAACACCACGGATTGGCCGGGTGTGATGGCGCGTTGTGGGGCGTCGAAGGTGATTTTGAGACGGCTGTTTTGATTGGTTCCCGGATCGGGGTCCGGGATGACAGGGGTGGCCTCAATCGTGCAGGCTTGATCGGCTTGACGATAACGGGTCTTAGCGCGATAGGTTTTCGATGGATCAGGCAGGGTGCCGCTAATCCATGTCAATTGATCACAGACCAATTCAGATTTAAATAAGCGAGGGTGGTTATGCCCCTGTCCAATGATCAACACATTGCGGTTGATGTCTTTGTCCAACACATACCAGGCATCTTCATTAGCATCTTTAATACCGCCGATATTTAAACCTTTGCGCTGACCAATGGTGTAAAACATGATGCCGTCATGTTTAGCGATCACTTTGCCATCTTCGGTTTCCATATCACCCGGTTGCGCTAAAATAAATTCACTCAAAAACGTTTTAAAGCGACGCTCACCAATAAAGCAAATTCCTGTGCTGTCTTTTTTAGCACTGGTAATAAAGCCTTGCTCATGAGCGATTTTACGCACATCCGGTTTGATCAATTCACCAACCGGGAATAAACTCTGCGCCACTTGCTGCTGGGTAATCGCATACAAAAAATAACTTTGATCTTTATTATCATCGACACCTTTAAGTAATGTGGCTTTATTATCCGTATCCCCACGACGCACATAATGCCCGGTTGCTAATAGATCTGCCCCCAAAGACTTGGCATGCTCAAGCAGCACATTAAACTTAATTTCGCGATTACATAAAATATCCGGATTCGGCGTACGACCGGCTTTGAATTCTAATAAACAATGACTAAACACATTGTCCCAATAATCTTGAGCAAAATTCACCGTATGCAGCTCGATACCAAGCGCATCGCATACCGTACGTGCATCGCTAAGGTCTTGTTCAGCGGTACAGTGCGGGTCATCATTATCGCTTTCCCAGTTCTGCATAAAGATCGCAAATACACGATAGCCTTGTTGTTTCAACAAGTAAGCCGCCACCGACGAATCGACACCGCCGGAAATACCGATCGCCACTGTGATTTGCTTGTTTTCTGAGCTATTCATGGCGCTGATTAAACACTAAAGGGGCTGTTAGGGCAAGTGTCGTTACATGCGAGGTGTGGTTGCTGCGGTCGGTGGTTGTTTGAATTCTTCCACGCCTTTAGGTGGGGGTGGTGGTATGGGGCGGCGGGTTGGGCGTATGCCGGTATGAGGTATCCATGAAGGTGCGCTTTTTACTGAAGATCTAGCGATTGCAGTTTTCATTAATGGGGTTTGACTTTTTTCGGTAGGGCGCGATATTTTTCAATATTCTCGACACTTAACTTATAGCCCCTGGCGTCTAATAAGGACGCCAATTCTTCGATATTTTTATCTAAGGCCAATGTGTAGGCTGCTTGGCCTGTGGGGTCTTCATTCAATTTGCTTGTGTAAAATCCGTACCGTATATTCAGAATTTTTTCATGGTTATTTAAATCGCCCACATCACCAGGCTTTTCTATTGAGCTGGCTCCATGGTTTGTGCCTTCATATCCCGCTGCCCTGATAAGGCCAATCGCGGCCTTGGTAATTGGTGAGCACCTAGCGTCAGGCTCGCTAGTTGTAAAAGTGACAGTTTCAGTAAGTGCTGCCCTAGTCTGTGCAGTGACTTTTTTAAATGGTTTGCCAGCAATGAATTGTTGTTGTAATAATTCATGTATTTTTAAACTAGCCAGCGCAACAGCTGTACGGCCATTGCCTGCGCCACAATGAATAACGACCGGCTCATTATTGGACATTGCTTCGGTAACACGGCTGTATATTTGGTCTAAATGCTTTGAGCTGACTGACTCGAAGTCCTTCAGCGGCATGTCTATGTATTTTAATCCTTCGGCTTCAGCAGCTGCACGATCATCTCTTGTCTCATGCAAATTAAGTATTGTCGTCGTCCCGTGTGATTTTAACCAATGCATTGTTTGTTCTACATATTCAGGGCACTCTTCAAATTCACAGTCATCCTCGTCACTGGTGTATGCTTTGGTTTCATTGCTATCTCCACTTGACGATGTTTGTTTTAGTGGCTGTCCCATACCAGCAATGGTTTGTGTTTTTCTTCCCGATGGCAGGTATAAGCTAATCTCTAATTCGCGGTAGTTTCTTGGTAATCTCATCACACTAACTATTATTTTGTATCACACAGCTATATCATAACCATATAAAATTAAGCTGATCTTTACTAATTGAGTGTTTTAACGAGGAAATTTCATCTATAAAATTCATAAAAAATGTGTTTGGTATTAATTAAATCGATCAAATAATATGCACTATACTGCTTTGGGTATATATAAAGCATGGGTGAGAAGCAATGATTAAGCGAACGATGATAACACTCTTAATTTCAGCGGGCTTTTTGTTTTCTAGTGCAGCGTTTGCTGCTGAAGCATCAAATCAACCAACGCCTAAACAAGTCAATGCGATTAACGGCAAGTTATTTCAGGATTTAAGTGAACAAGTATTCTTTAGATTGCGGAATATTTGTGAAGGGCGCTATGTTTGCGACTGTATTAAAAACAAACAGCAGCAAACTGAAGTCGCGCTTGGCGATGATTACTTAATAGTGAAAGCCGTATGCAAAAATGCATCGCATTAAATTTAACCGTGAGCAGAGCGACTGAATAACTGAAGATTTATTTAGCCAGTTTTTAGTGGTATCCTTGCCGCATTCATTGATTCAGTACAATAAGGAAAAAAAATGAGCTACAAACACATCAAAGTGCCAAGCAATGGTGAAAAAATTAGCGTAAATGATGATCTGTCATTAAACGTACCTAACAAACCTATTATCCCTTTTATTGAAGGTGACGGTATTGGTGCTGATATCACACCGGTGATGCGTAAGGTAATCGATGCGGCTGTAGAAAAAGCCTATGGCGGTGACAAGTCCATCGAATGGATGGAAGTCTACGCGGGTGAAAAATCCACACACGTATACGGTGAAAACGAATGGTTACCTGAAGAAACGTTAGAAGCGGTGCGTGATTATGTGGTATCCATTAAAGGCCCAATGACTACACCAGTTGGTGGCGGTATTCGTTCATTGAACGTGGCGTTACGTCAAAAGTTAGACTTATACACTTGCTTGCGTCCTGTGCGTTGGTTTCAAGGCGTACCAAGCCCAGTGAAGCACCCGGAAAATGTCGACATGGTAATCTTCCGTGAAAACTCAGAAGACATCTATGCCGGTATCGAGTGGCAATCAGGCTCAGCAGAAGCCAAAAAAGTGATCGACTTTTTACAAAACGAAATGGGTGTTGATAAAATCCGTTTCCCTGAAACCAGTGGCATCGGTATCAAACCCATCTCAAGTGATGGTACTAAACGTTTAGTGCGTCGTGCATTGCAATATGCTATCGATAACGATCGCGATTCAATGACCATCGTGCACAAAGGTAATATCATGAAGTTCACCGAAGGTGCGTTTAAAGATTGGGCCTATGAGTTAGCGGTGGAAGAGTTTGGTGCAGAACCATTAGATGGTGGTCCATGGCATCAATTTAAAAACCCCAATACCGGTAAAAACATTGTGGTGAAAGATGTCATCGCTGATGCCTTCTTACAACAAATCTTATTACGTCCAGCCGAATACGATGTGATTGCTACCATGAACTTAAACGGTGACTATATCTCTGATGCCTTGGCTGCTGAAGTGGGTGGTATCGGTATCGCACCGGGTGCTAACATCGGTGATCGTGTCGCATTGTTTGAAGCCACTCACGGTACTGCACCTAAATATGCCGGTCAAGATAAAGTGAACCCTGGTTCATTGATTTTATCCGCCGAAATGATGTTACGTCACATGGGTTGGTTGGAAGCCGCAGACTTAGTAGTTAAAGGCTTAGAAGCCTCAATCGCCGCTAAAGTCGTGACTTATGACTTTGCACGTTTGATGGATAGTCCGAAAGAAGTGAGTTGTTCTGCATTTGGTGATTCTATGATCGAGCGTATGTAGTCTATCTTGTCATCCCGGCCTTCGAGCCGGGATCCAGTCCCTTTTGTCATCCCGGACCCCGATCCGGGATCCAGTCTTATAATATTTCTCCTCATATGCAGCCATTTATTATGTCAGTAAAAAAACACCATAAACATTAAGCGCTGACAAGGCAGTTATACCCTATACTTTATAACACTGAAGTATTTAGGTTACGCATATGAGTATCACAGCAATCGGTAAAGTCAGCACCTTTGTAATATCTATGGTCGCCAGTGTTTTATTGCTGGTGCCGTTGAGTGGTTATTTTGCTGAAGCAAAGAAAACTATAGCTACCAAAACGTCATTGAATAAAATATCTAACAAATTAGGCTCCACTTCAACCGGTGTGTTTTGCTCGCCAAGTACAGAAAGCACCAGTAACGGTGCTTGCAAGCTACCGGATTTTTCAATAGGGTTAATGGTGTTTTTAAATTTACCAAACCTTCAGGCAGGCAGTAACGTATTGCAAACATACAAGAGCTCTTCTGCCGCTGCACTTGAAGTTAATTGGTCGATTTATTTGGGGGGGGTGTGCACATTGAACTATGATCCCACCAAGGCAGGAAATTGCAAAAAGAGTACATTAAATAATGATTTTTGTATTCGATGTTTGCATCAAGATAAGGCGCTCCCTAACTCCACTCTATCACCAGAAGAACAAATTACTAACTTAAATAAGATAATTGCTATTGAGTCCTGGTATCCTAACAACACAAAGTATTATATTGGTATTGAATTTGGAGCTGATGCCGTTAAGCAGATTGCTAAGGGTGCTTCTTTCTCAAAAGATGCAGCTGATGCGGTTTCTAATACTTTATTTCCGCAAGGGGTCTCTGGTACGAACTTGAATGCCGCTGGTGTATTTTTGGATATAGAAAGTGGAGCTATGCTTAGCCAAGAAGGTGCTGACTTTGCAAATGCACTATCTATTGCTCTTCCTAATAGTAAATCCATCAATATTTTTGCCGCAAAGGCTGGACAGACCGACAAAAACAATGTTGCCTCTGGTTATAAAGAAAAGTATGAATGGAGTTTTTGGCCTGCCTTGAATCGAAGCGTTAATACTTCTTGCGTTAACTCAGACAACCCTTGTCATATGGGGGTCATGATTCCTTCTATATATGACAGTGGTTCATTGACTATTGGGTTTGCGGGAAAAAATCTTGTTAATGATCCAATTAAAGGAACAACTACTTTCAATGTGGGGATTATTGATTTCCCATATCAAATGAAATTAATTTCGAATTTTGCCTATCAGGTTGGCTCTGATGACTATCTGCAGCCTGTAAGCGTAGCTAGTCGCGGAGCTACAATATCAGCGCCATTTGGCTATTATCAACTAGGCTTAGGTGCATCTGCTACAGCTGGTAACTCACCATCTTATGGAACATTTGATAGCCCTGTTGTAAATACCGATAAGTACTTAAAAAGCGTACTTTATTGGGGAGCGGCAAACTCTTCAAGTCCTAATCCTTCAAAAGCTATGCCATATACTACAATGCAATGTGGCGGAAAGTATGCAAATGTTAAAAATTGTGCTTCGTATAGGCAGCAAGAGCAAGTTCCTAATGAAAAAGCGGGGACCTATTACAAACTCTCTGATATCATGAATCAGTATGTATGTGCTCAATTAAACGCGGTTACATATATTTATAGCAACAGGTCATTACAAAATACTCCAAAAACCTTTTGTAATATTTATAACCGATATTATAGTGGTGGCTATGGTGAGGATCAAAATACCCCATTTTTTTATGATAATGCACTGAACCAAGTTTATCCGTATGCCCAGGAGGGGTATGGCGTAGCTATGAGGGGTGTTGCTTTTTATCAGATAACTGATTCTAAAGCGAGCTTGTTAGATACATGTTATGCCAAGTGCGCAAAAAACTTTACGAACTGTAATTCGGGCACTGGTTTTCAGGTATCTTCTAGTTGTTTATTGATACCAAGTTTTTATACCATTTGGAATGCTGGAAACAATAGTACTTGGGATATGATCCTAGATTGGATAGGTGGTAATGTAAAAAGCCCAAGCGTTTATATAAAGCATATCCCCGGTTATGGCGGAAGTAATCAAGAATAGATTTGTCCGGTTTATGTAGTCCCCTCAGGATATACTGCTGGTGGGGCATACTTCAACAACAGCGGGGTTGACGCCATTAAGTGTTTCTTTGTTATCTAAATATAATAAGCATGGTTGTTGCCATATGTTTTTTTTACTCAGCATATTGGTTGCTTTTTCATTTGATTTCATTTTTTGTATCACTGCTATTCCCCGATTTTGTTATTGGTAATTGTTGCATGAGTCTTCTCGCTAATCAAGCAGATAGACTCAAGTGGTTATAATTATGCGCATTTACAGTAATAGCATGATTAATATTCCTGTATTGTTACTGTTGATGTGAAAAACTGTTCTATAGTTGTATGGTAATGAAATCATAAGTAATGACTGCATGAGTGGGTAATGATCAGAGAGTTAACAACAAGTGCTAATAAAAGGGTAATAACATTAATCGCCATGGTTTTGGTTCTGTTAGTTTTATTACCATCATCACCGCTTGCCAGTGAAAAAAAAGCACAAGCCGCGATAGTCGTTTGCAGTCCCTCAGCCTCAACTACAGCTTGCACCCCACCGCTAAAGCCCGCCTTTGCCGCGTTTACTGATATGCAGTCTGAAAATACACAAGATTTGTTAGCTACCGCGCAAGCCACTACAAACTATACCTATGCTTACTTAACCAATGAAGCCTATGGGGCTTGTACCGTAACGTATTCTAAGGATGATGGGTATCAGTGCGTTCCGTTTTTAGATAAAGCAGTGATAAAGGAGTCATTCAAAAAACTAAAGGCGCTGGGTGTGTCAAATGTGAGATTTATTGTTTCTTATCGATTTGATCAATCAGCTATTCAACAGATTAATCAGAATAATGATGCTGATAAGGTGGCTTCTTTTATTGGCGGGAAATTTAAAGATCATGAACAGTATGACGGTATATTATTAGATTTTGGTAGTAACCCCAACACAGCAACAGCGAACTCTGTGAGCTCTTTAAATAATGAAAACGGTCAAAAAATAGCTGAGGAACTTTCGTTTCAATACCTACCTAAAAATAAAATGCTCAATGTAGCGGCTGGTATCCCTGGCTGGGTTGAGAAAAATGCAGGAACGGATAAAGGCACGTACCCGTATGCTTATACTTGGCAATTTTGGACGGCTATAAATCGTGCGAACAGAGGTGATTGTATAACTGGCTCCGCTTGCCAAATGGGTAATTATATTTACCCACTGTATAATAAATCTATCGATTGGTACCCGTTTATATCTGGCACTAACGGTACAAGGCTCAATGTGGCTTTTAATTTGAGTGCACAGCAATACCCATTTCAAATGCGTTTAATATCTGAAATGGCTGCCGAGGTGAATGGCTATGACTACCCTAATGACTCAGGTGATGCCACTCGCACAGTTCAATTTGCGATTAAACCTATTCAAGCCAATGGTGGTTCTTTTGGTGGTCCTGATAGTACCTTTGGTTACTATCAATTGGGTGTTATGGCCAGCGGAACAAACTTGGTGGGGCAATCAGGCAATGACACTGATTCATTTTTATTTGGCACATCACCAGGGTATGCCACATTTGACAGCTCTAAAGCATTACCTACATTGATTAAATCACGTAACTATTGGGGAGCTAACGACCCCAATAATGCGCCAGCTCTACCAGCGGTTGGGATGACCTATAAGCCAGTAATAGCTTGTGGTGGTAAATATAAGGATTTGTCAGGATGTGCATCATATCGTCAGAGGATGGAGGTGCCTGCGCCATATAGTATTCATAGTACGCGTAAGGATTACAGAGTATCAGACATTCTTAATCAATATGTTTGTACGCAATTGAATGCAATTAGTTACGTATACAGTAGTAAGTCTGAAATCACACAGCCACCGTATTTTTGTGGCATTGGCTATAACAATGAGGCAACCAGTGGAAAGGCAAATTATAGAGTGTTGACTTTTGATAATGTTACTAAAAGAACCTCTGGTATTAGTAATCCTGTGAATTTAGTATTCCCTTATCGTCAAGATGGTTATCAAACCATGGTTGGTCCTGTGATTTATCAAGTGGTGTCTAATGATGTAAAAAGCAAATTGTTAAATGATTGCTTTACTATTGCAAAGGGCGGTGGTGCTATTCCTGATAAGTGTGTTTTGATACCTGTATTCGGTTCTGTATGGGATGGGGGGGATAACAGCACTTGGTCTATGATAGTTGATTGGGCTACTGAAAATACAGCGGGTAGTAAGCCAGTAAGTTATATTGCAGATTTGCCCAGTTACAGTACGCAGCAACAGCAACAGCAACAGCAACAATCCAAGCCGCCGGCATCCAAAGACAAAGCATTGAAGAATGGATTAAAAATTATATCACCCAACTAACCCGACTCATGCTCAAAATCCATAGCAGTTTCACCCAGTGGCATTTCATTACCACCCAACGTGCTCGCTTTGCTCAATAAAGTGAGTTCAGGTGCGTGCCAATTCAGTTTGTTTGTGTTCATTTATAGTTTCCTGTATGTTTAATTTTAATTTGATACGAAACGAACGCGCGAACAACGAAGATCGAAAGCGAAAGACCGGAAACGGAAGCGAAAAAAAACGAAAAAAATCTGAACAAATTTATTATTAGTTACTGTGTCGGTTGCGTCTACTGTATTGATTGAAGCGATGGATTGTAAACTATTTAAATGATGTCTTTGTTCGATAAAAATGCATACATATAAGGTTTTGATTCATTTATTAACAAATAAAATCAATGTTAACGCTTTAGCAATTGATAGCTGGAAGTTTTTTGATCTATAAAAAAAATAACTGATATCCGGGTAGGAAATATCTGTAATTATCGGCTACCTTTAGAGTAAGGGAAGAGATTGTATTTTAGGTTGAAATTAGATTTACCGCGCACCCTCTAGGCATAGTTACAAAGTGTTTTTAGTAAGTGAGGTAAAAGGTACATAAGCTGAGAAGTAGCTACTAGGGAAAGTCCCTATTTAGTCGGGCACAGGACTTGGGATTAAATAAGATTGAGGAGATCGCCATGTTTAGCAAAAGCCTAGAACTCACATTGAATGGTGCCTTCGCCCGAGCGAGGGAGAAGCGTCATGAATTTATTACGGTTGAGCATTTACTGCTCGCCTTACTCGATAACCCGGAAGCAGGTGCTGTGCTTACCGCTTGCGGTGCTAACCTAGACCGTTTGCGTGTTGGGCTGGGAATCTTTATCGATGAAACCACTCCACATGTACCAATGAATGTTGAGCGCGATATTCAACCTACATTAAGTTTTCAACGTGTGTTGCAACGTGCTATCTACCAAGTGCAAACTACGGGTCGTCCTGAAGTTACTGGTACTAATGTATTAACTGCCATTTTTGGTGAACAAGAAAGCCAAGCGGTATATTTTTTAAGCCAAGAAAACGTCACTCGGATGGATGTGGTTAATTACATTACGCAAGGCGTTACCAAAGAGCACGATAAGACGATTGAAGGGGCAACAGATATCCCACCTGCCGATTTGCAAAATCCTGGCATGGATCCTGGCGGTCAAATTGAATCTGCTCCTAAAGAAGGTACATCAGAAGAATCGTTGGTTGAGTTATATGCAATCAACTTAAACGAACGTGCGGGTCTCGGTAAAATAGATCCGTTAATTGGTCGTGAAGAAGAAGTGTTGCGTAGTGTGCAGATATTATGCCGCCGCAGTAAAAATAATCCACTGTTTGTTGGTGAAGCCGGTGTGGGTAAAACCGCGATTGCTGAAGGTCTCGCACAAATGATTATCGATCATAAGGTGCCAAAGACACTAGCCGGTTGTACCGTATATTCATTAGACCTTGGGGTCATGTTAGCGGGTACTAAATACCGTGGTGATTTTGAGAAACGATTTAAATCGGTATTGAAAGCCCTTAGTAAGCAATCAGGTGCGATTGTATTTATCGATGAGATACATAACTTAGTTGGTGCCGGTTCTGCAACAGGCGGTACAATGGATGCGTCGAATTTGATCAAGCCATTATTAAGTGCTGGGGAGTTACGTTGCATGGGTGCTACCACCTATGAAGAGTATCGTAACTTCTTTGCTAAAGATAATGCGCTAATGCGTCGCTTCCAAAAGATTGATGTGGTAGAGCCTAATAATGAAGACACCTTAAAGATTTTGAAAGGACTGCAGTCGCGTTTCGAGCGTTATCATAATGTGAAATATACTGAAGAAGCCATGGTTAAAGCTGTTGAGTTGTCTTCGCGTTATATGGCTGACCGTCATCTACCTGATAAAGCCATTGATGTGATCGATGAGGCCGGTGCATTCCAGCAAATTCAACCAAGCACTCGCGCGAAGAAAGTGATCGACACCCATGAAATTGAAAGTGTTATCGCTAAAATGGCGCGTATACCTGTGCAACAAATCAGCGCTAGTGATAAACAAGTGTTGAAACGTTTGCCAGCACGCTTGAAGAAAGCCGTATTTGGTCAAAATCATGCCATCGAAGCATTGTGTGATGCGATTAAATTGTCACGATCAGGCTTGCGTGAAATACATAAACCAGTGGGTTCATTCCTATTGGCCGGCCCAACCGGTGTGGGTAAAACCGAAGTGACTCGCCAATTGGCGGATGAATTGGGAGTAGAGCTGTTACGTTTTGATATGTCAGAGTACATGGAGAAACATACCGTTTCACGTATGATCGGTGCGCCTCCAGGTTATGTTGGTTACGATCAAGGTGGTCTATTAACCGAAGCGGTGATAAAAAATCCACACTGTGTGTTATTGCTCGATGAAATCGAAAAGGCTCACCAAGACTTATTTAATATATTGTTGCAAGTGATGGATTATGGCCAGCTTACTGATAATAATGGCCGCAAAGCAGACTTCAAGCATGTCGTTATTATTATGACTACCAACGCTGGGGCACAAGACCTCGAACGAAATACCATTGGTTTTGGTCAGCAAGAAGAAGAGGCTGATAGCATGGGGGCATTAAAACAAATATTCACCCCTGAGTTCCGTAATCGGTTGGATGCCGTTGTGCAATTTAAACACTTAGATACCACGACCATTGGTAGAGTGATAGATAAGTGCTTAAAAGAGTTACGTCAGCAGTTGAGTGCGAAAGGTGTCAGTTTTAGCATCTCGGCTCAAGCCAAAGCGTGGCTGGCAACTAACGGTTATGACCGCAAAATGGGCGCAAGACCGATGGCGCGGTTAATCCAGGATCGTATTAAGAAGCCACTTGCCGACGAGCTCTTGTTTGGTCAGTTAGCTAATGAAACGGGTAGCGTGCGTGTAGGTGTGGAAGGCGATCAGCTGTCAGTGAAGATTGCTCCAGCGGAGAAGCCTGAAAAAGTTTAACATTCGTGCAGGGTGTTTGAAGGCCTCAATTTATTGAGGCTTTCTTTTATCTGGGGTTAGCGTGATCTTAAGTCCGAGCAAAACATTATCAGCGGCTGGCAGGCCTATTAGCGGGCCGGTTTTTGCCTTTCCACATTTCGCCAGGAAATTGTTTATTCCCACCTTTGGGTTTCCACATAACACCTGGGAACTTTTTATTGTCGTTTTTGGTTTTCCACATGCCGCCAGGGAATTTTTTATTATCTTTACCTTTAAACATTTCGCCAGGCCACGCTTTTGTGCCTTTTGCTGCGGCTAAGTGCAGCGTATTATTGCCTCTGCCATGTACGTTGGGTTTTTGCCAGGCGGATTTTTGCTGCGGTGCCGTTTGAGTGTCTGTGTCGTGTGTGTATTGTAACTGATTAATTTGTGCACCCAGGGGGTGAAAGTTATCGGCGGTCAGTGCCATGGCAGAGCTGCTGGCGACTAAGCTTGCGGTGGCAACCCAAGGTATTAACCTAAAATATTGTGACATGATGGCCTCCTTGGGTTAATTGCTTGAGCTGCTCGAATTGTTTTTATCTTGGTTGTTTTTATAGATGACTGCGGGCGCAACTGGTCGAACGGCTCTTCTGGGAGCAACGACAGTTGTAGCAGGGGTTCTGACTACTGCTCGTCCAGCGGGTGCTCTCACAGCGGCTCGTCCGGCGGGTGCTCTGGCAGGGCGTGCAGCTAATGCAGAACCGGTGATCATAAATCCGGCAATGGCCAATGATGTGATGAGTTTAATACGAATTGACATAGCACAACTTCCTTGTGGTGATTACTGTAACACCAAGGTAGCGTGAATGTTTTATTGAGTCAATTATTTAGCGGGTGGTTGCTCGCCTTCGCCGGGACGTTTTTTGCCACTGTCGCGATATACGATACGTCCGCGCGATAAATCATAGGGGGTGAGCTCAACTTTAACCGTATCACCAGTCAGGATTCGAATATAGTGCTTGCGCATTCTGCCTGAAATATGAGCGGTGACGACGTGGCCATTTTCTAGTTTTACTTTAAATGTGGTGTTCGGCATGCTGTCGATGACAACACCGTCCATTTCAATATGGTCTTCTTTGGCCATTTATCAGTTTCTCGCTACGGTCAATTATTGATGGCACATAGTGCCTGAAATGTATGCGCTTATCAAGCTCATCACTCTTCATCCAAAAACTTTTCAGCATCAAGCGCGGCCATACAGCCAAAGCCGGCAGAGGTGATGGCTTGACGATAGACTTGGTCAGCGACATCACCGCAAGCAAAGACACCTGGTACGCTGGTGGCAGTGGCGTTGCCTTCAAGGCCAGTTTTGATGGTGATATAGCCATTTTTCATGTCGAGCTGATCGGTAAACACCTTGGTGTTAGGGTCATGGCCGATAGCAATAAACACGCCTGCGAGTGGTATTTCTTTAACTTCATCAGTTTTGACGTTCTTAATCTTCATACCGGTGACACCTTTATCATCACCCACAACTTCGTCTAATACATGGTTCCATTCGATAGTGACATTGCCTTCTTTAGCACGCTTAATAAGGCGTTCAGATAACACTTTCTCAGAGCGGAATTTGTCACGTCTATGTACCACGGTGACGCTTTTAGCGATGTTGGATAGGTATAAAGCCTCTTCTACGGCAGTATTTCCGCCGCCAATTACGGCAACATCTTGATTTTTATAGAAAAAGCCATCGCAGGTGGCGCAGGCGGATACGCCTTTGCCTTTAAATGCTTCTTCCGAGGGGAGGCCCAAATAGCGTGCTGAGGCGCCTGTAGCGATGATCATCGAGTCGCAGGTGTAATCGTTATACTCACCAGTCAATTTAAAGGGGCGCTGACTGAGGTCTGAGGCATTGATATGGTCAAATATCAGCTCAGCACCGCAACGTTCGGCATGGGCTTTCATCTCTTCCATCAGCCCAGGGCCTTGTAGTCCTTCTTGGCCGCCTGGCCAATTATCAACATCAGTGGTGGTCATCAACTGGCCGCCTTGTTCAATGCCGGTCAGTAGCACGGGATTTACATTTGCGCGTGCGGCATAAACTGCTGCGCTATAACCTGCCGGTCCGGAACCAAGAATAATAAGTTTATGATGTTGTTGTTGTCTGTCAGCCATGTTTATCCCTATGTGTTCAGAGCGTATTTGCTTGTGTTCAATATAAACGAGGAATAGTATACTACAGGAGTTTTGCAGTACAAGGCTAGAAGGCATAAGGATTTAACGTGGCGACCCAAGTAAACAAACGCAAAAAAAACAGTGATGCACCCATGCGAACTGTGATCACAGCACACATTAGTCATCGTTTACGCGAAGCGTTATTTTTGATTACGTTAGCTGTCTCGACTTTCTTATTGATGGCGTTGGTAAGTTACCATCGTGCCGATCCAGGTTGGTCACATTATATCTCACAACAACCGATTCAAAATGTTACTGGGCGAGTAGGTGCCTGGTTTGCTGATATTACTCTGTATATGGTCGGTTATTTAGCTTACGGTATTCCTGTATTGCTGAGTTATTTGTCGTGGGTATTTTATAGGCATGAAAAAACCGAAGGCGGTGAGCCGCATTATTCGATGATGGTGTTGCGTCTTTCAGGTTTTTTATTTGTGGTCGTTGCTGGCAGTGGTTTGTCTAATTTGTATCTAATGCCATCACCGGTTCATTTGCCGTTTGATTCCGGTGGGATTATTGGCAATGTTATTTCGACGCATATGATGACGGCATTCAGTGTGGTTGGTACGGGCTTAATTTTAGTGGCAGTTTTTTTGATCGGTATTACCTTGCTAACGGGGTTGTCTTGGTTAAATTTAATGGAATACATTGGTCGTACTATTTTAGCGGGTCTTGGTTGGTTGCGAGATCAATTTGCTGGCATTAACTGGAGTGGTTGGTTGCAGCAGCTGAAGCAGCGATTGGCGACGATGCGCGAGCAGCGCGAGATTAAAAAGCGCGAACGCGTAGAGCCAGAAATTATGATGCCGGCAGTTGAGAAAAAGCCGTCGAAGATTATGGAGCGTATTACACGTTTAGCACCACAAGTGCCAGAAGAGCCAGCGGCACCGGTTATTCCTGCGCCAATAAAAACCATGCAAACGGTTACATTTAAAAAACCACGTATGGGGGCAATGCCAAAATTAAACTTATTAGATAACCCAGAGCCTGCGCCTAAATCGACATTTAGTCATCAACAACTAACTGAGTTGTCTGGAGAGGTTGAAATTAAATTGGCTGATTTTAATGTGGATGCAAAGGTAGTAGCCGTTCATCCTGGCCCAGTGGTAACGCGTTTTGAGTTGCAATTGGCGGCGGGGACCAAGGTCAGCAAGATCAGTGCGCTGGCAAAAGACTTAGCGCGTTCGTTATCGGTGATTAGTGTGCGCGTGGTGGAAGTGATTCCTGGCAAATCTGTGATTGGTTTGGAGTTGCCTAATGTGTCACGCGAAGTGGTGCGTTTGCAAGAGGTGATTGCTTCAAGGCAGTATAAACAATCGCAGTCCGCTTTGAGTTTGGCATTAGGTAAAGACATTGCGGGTCATCCGGTGATAGTTGATTTGGCTAAAATGCCACATTTATTGGTAGCGGGTACGACAGGTTCGGGTAAGTCGGTTAATTTGAATGCGATGTTGTTGAGCTTATTGTATAAGTCCTCACCGGCTGAGTTACGCATGATTTTGATTGATCCAAAGATGTTGGAATTGGCTGTGTATGATGGCATTCCGCACTTGTTAACGCCTGTGGTAACGGATATGAAAGATGCGGCCAGTGCATTGCGTTGGTGTGTAGCCGAAATGGAGCGGCGTTACCGTTTAATGGCGACGCTGGGTGTGCGTAATATTGCGGGTTATAACGTCAAAGTTGAGCAAGCGAAAAAGTCTGGTGAGCCATTGCGTGATCCGTTCGTGCCGGAGGCAGAGAAAGCACGCGCACCGGAATTGCAAGCACTGCCTCAAATAGTTGTGTTAGCTGATGAGTTTGCTGACATGATGGTCGTTGTTGGTAAAAAAGTGGAAACCTTGATTGCGCGATTGGCACAAAAGGCGCGTGCGGCGGGTATTCATTTGATATTAGCGACACAGCGCCCGTCGGTGGATGTGATTACTGGCTTGATTAAGGCGAATATTCCTACGCGTATTGCGTTCCAGGTATCGTCAAAAATTGACTCACGTACAATCATCGATCAGCAAGGGGCGGAGCAGTTGTTGGGGCATGGTGATATGTTGTATTTGCCGCCAGGCAGTGGGGTGCCGGTACGTGTGCATGGTGCTTATGTTAGTGATGATGAGGTGCATCGGGTGGTGAACTTCTTAAAGCAAACGGCGAGCCCGGAATATTTGGATGATATTTTGGATATGGGTTTGCAGGGGTCGAGTGGTGACCCGGTAGTGGATGCAGTGATGAGTGCCGATGAAGATGCAGAGAAAGACAGCCTGTATGATCAAGCGGTTGAGTTTGTGACGCAAGCGCGTCGTGTGTCGGTATCAAGTGTGCAACGTCGTTTTAAGATTGGGTATAATCGCGCGGCACGGATTGTTGAAGCGATGGAAGCGGCAGGCGTAGTGAGTTCGATGGATGCGGGCAGTAATGGTCGTGAGGTGTTAGCGCCGCCACCGAGGGATGGTTAGTCTCACGTCATTGCAGGAGCCTCGCAATGACGATAATAAAGAGGTTTTTAATGTCAATAAAAAAATACGTAGTAGCAACACTCTTAGTCGTGCTAACAGCTTATAGCTGGGCAAACGATGCGGCAGATAAACTATCATCACTGATGAACTTCAAAACGCTACAGGCGCAGTTTAAACAGGCAACACTGGCAGATCAACGCGTATTGCGTCGTGCTTCGGGACAAATGTGGGTGAAGCGACCTGGCTTATTTCGTTGGTCGGTGAGCAAACCAATGCAAACATTATTGGTGATAAATAAAACTACGGCATGGAATTACGATAAAGATTTAATGCAAGCTACTAGGCAGCACTTATCAAAGGCACAGGGATTAAATGCGGCGAGTTTATTAAGCGGTGATGCTAAAAATTTGGCGAGCCGTTTTCAGGTTAAACTGGTACCAACGCAAGGCACTAAAGAGCATACTTTTATATTGACTCCTAAAGAGCAAACATCTTTTACATCGATTCAATTATCATTTGAGAATAAGCAACTGCTGAGCATGCAAACCACTAATGCATTGGGGCAACGTACGGTGTTTATGTTTAGCAAGGTGGTATATAACCAGCCGATGGCTAATACATTATTTAACTTTAAGCCGCCTAAAGGGGTGGATGTACTAGATAATGGTTGATAATTCCTACACGCCTTTAGCGGAGCGTATGCGGCCGCGTCAAATTGATCAAATGGTTGGTCAACAGCATTTATTAGCTGCAGAAAAACCACTACGTCGTGCGATAGATAGCGGTCATTTGCATTCGATGATTTTTTGGGGGCCGCCTGGAGTTGGTAAGACCACATTAGCGCAGTTGGTGGCGCAACATGCTGGTGCTGTATTTGAAAAAATTTCAGCGGTATTGGCGGGTGTTAAAGATATCCGCGCGGTAGTGGAGCGTGCGCACTTGGCACAGCAAATGGGAAAGCCGACGGTATTGTTTGTTGATGAGGTGCATCGTTTTAATAAGACTCAGCAGGATGCTTTTTTACCGCATGTGGAAAATGGCACGATTATTTTATTGGGTGCAACGACAGAAAATCCCTCTTTTCAATTAAACAATGCGCTGTTATCACGAGTTAGGGTGTATGTATTGCAGCCATTGTCTGCTGATGATTTGTTAGACTTATTACAGCAGGTGTTGACTGATAAGCAGCATGGTTTGGGTGAGACACCTTTATTGTTGCGTGATGAGCAAAAACAAAGATTAGTGATGGCGGCGGATGGAGATGCGCGTCAATTGATAACTCTGCTAGAAGTGTTGTCCGACTTATTGTCAGCAGAAGAGTTGAGGTCTGAAGTCAGTGATAAACTAATCGACCAGGTATTGGCACACAGTTTGCGTCGCTTTGATCATCACGGTGAATTGTTTTATGACCAGATTTCGGCGCTGCATAAATCAGTACGAGGTTCGGATCCGGATGCGGCGCTGTATTGGTTTTGTCGTATGATTGATGGGGGTTGTGATCCGCATTATGTGGCACGTCGTGTGTTGCGTATGGCATCGGAAGATATTGGTAATGCTGATCCGCGAGCGATGGAGATGGCGTTAAATGCATGGCAGACCTATGAGCGATTAGGTTCGCCGGAGGGGGAGTTAGCTATTGCGCAAACGGTTATCTATTTGGCCTGTTGTGCAAAGAGTAATGCCTGTTATGCAGCCTATAACGATTGCATGAAGTTTATAAAAGAGACGGGTACGTTAGAAGTGCCATTAAAGTTACGTAATGCCCCGACCAAGTTAATGAAGCAATTGGATTATGGTAAGGAGTATCGATATGCGCATAATGAAGAGGGCGCATTTGCTAAGGGTGAGACGTATTTTCCAGAGGGTATCGAAGCGCAGCGCTTTTATCAGCCGGTTAATCGTGGTTTAGAGATTAAGATTGCAGAAAAGTTACAGCAGTTACAACGTTTAAATGAGGATGATTGACGTGAAGAAAATGCTATTGATGGTTGTGTTGTTGGTTGTGTCAGTGGTTTCATTTGCTGAATCGTTTGATGTTAAGTGGTCGGGGGCGTTGCAGATTAATTCATTGTCGGATATTCCGCAGTTGTTAAAGCAACCGCCACCAGCGCCTGCGGGTGAGAAGCTTTCGGTTCAAATGGATAATGGTAAGCAAAAGAAAACGGTTACTACTTGCGCTGAATATTTGGCAGCGACTCATAATGATTTTGAACCAGCAAATAATGCAGAGTTGTCATTTGCGAGTTTTTATATTTTTTATTGTAAGCCGTTGGTGATGTTGTCTAAGGTGAAGCCGGCAAAGGTGAGCAATATCCGTGGTTTTAGTTTATGGCTGCAATATAAGCAATTACCAGCCAGTGTTATCATGCCCAGTTATACCGGAAAGGGGCCAAAGGGAAATTTTGGAGATGCTTATCCGCACGCCAAAGTCGAATTTTTAAAGCCGTATTCAATTAAATTAACCAATGAAGATCAAGTTGCATACGTGGATACCTTAGCTTGGGGTGATTATCAAGGTGATGGTATGGATGATATGTTGATCAGTGTTGCGCATTACGCCAAGGTTGGTACTTACCACGCTTATGATTTGGTGTGGTTAACGCAAAGAACGCCGTCGGGGCAGATAACTATTGTACCGGACGTGTCATCTCGGTCGCCGAGCCGGGATTCAAAGAAAAGGAATTAGGGATGACCCTGTTAGAATACATTGCGGTGATTATTGGTGGTGCGATTGGCTCGGCGTTACGCTTTACTGTCCAGCGAGCGGTTCAGCTTTTGCCGTTAGAGGGTGGGTTCCCTTTTGGTATATTAACCGTTAATATTGTCGGCAGTTTTGTTATTGGTCTATTGGCTAGTTTACTCGTTGGAAAGTACCATTTAGGTCCACCTTGGCGAGCTGGTATTTTTATTGGCTTACTGGGTGGTTTTACGACGTTTTCTAGTTTTAGTTTGGACACAATGACATTGTTTGAAGGTGGCCACTATTTATATGCGTTTACCAATATTTTTGTTTCGGTGATTGCTTGTATATTAATGGCTGCATTTGGGTTATTTTTAGGCCGAATGATTATGCATGGCTAAGAGAGAAAAATGTTAGATCCGAGATTATTACGACAAGATATTACCGATGTGGCTGCGCAGTTGTTAAAGCGCGGTTTTCAGCTGGATATTGCTACTTATCAGGACTTAGACTCGAAAAGAAAAGAGGTGCAAGAGCAGACGCAGCAGTTGCAGCAGCAGCGTAACTCGGTGTCGAAGTCGATTGGTCAGGCGAAGGCGAAGGGTGAGGATATTGAGCAGTTGTTGGCAAAAGTAGATGATGTTGGTGAGCAGCTAAAGACTAACGAGAAAGCGCTTAACGAAATTTTAGACCAGCTTAACGCATTTCTGTTAAGTATCCCTAATGTGCCTGCGGCGGGTGTACCGCCGGGGAAAGATGATAGCGATAATATTGAGATGCGTCGTTGGGGCACACCACGTGAATTTGATTTTGAGGTTAAAGATCATGTGGATGTTGGTGAAGGCTTGGGTATGTTGGATTTTGAAAATGCTGCCAAAATTTCCGGTTCACGCTTTATTGTAATGCACAAAAGCATTGCGCGCATGCACCGTGCTTTGATTCAGTTTATGTTGGATGTGCATACCACTCAGCATGACTACCAAGAAGTGTATGTACCTTATTTAGTAAAAGATGACAGTTTATATGGTACGGGTCAGTTGCCAAAGTTTGCAGAAGACCAATTTAGAATTGCTGGTGATTGGGATTTGACGTTGATACCAACCGCTGAAGTACCAGTTACTAATTTAGTGCGTGATGAAATAGTTAGTGCAGATGATTTACCGATGCGATTTGTGACACATACGCCTTGTTTTCGTAGTGAAGCGGGCTCTTATGGTAAAGATACGCGTGGCTTGATTCGTCAGCATCAATTTGAAAAGGTAGAGATGGTGCATATCGTCAAACCAGACGATTCGTGGCAAGCACTCGAAGATTTGACCGGTCATGCTGAACGTATATTACAGTTATTAGAATTGCCTTATCGTTTAGTGAATTTATGTGGTGGCGATTTAGGTTTTAGTGCGACGACCACTTATGATTTAGAGGTGTGGATTCCGAGCCAAGATACTTATCGTGAAATATCATCGTGCAGTAATATGTTGGACTTTCAGGCGCGACGCATGAAGGCGCGCTACAAAGCGTCAGCACAATCTAAACCAGAGTTAGTGCATACTTTGAATGGTTCAGGTTTGGCGGTTGGCCGCACATTAGTGGCGATATTAGAAAATTATCAAAATGAAGATGGCAGTGTGACGGTGCCAGCGGCATTGGTGCCGTATATGAATGGCGTCTCGACTATCACTAAGGATTAAAAGCATGGCAAAAAATATAGTTGTATTAGGTACTCAATGGGGTGATGAAGGTAAGGGTAAGATCGTTGATATGTTGACCGATCGCATGAAAGCGGTTGTGCGCTTTCAGGGTGGGCATAATGCGGGTCATACATTAATTATTGATGGTGAGAAAACCATTTTGCGTTTAATCCCGTCGGGAATTTTGCGTGAAGGTGTTGATTGTTTTATTGGTAATGGTGTTGTTATTTCGCCGGAAGCTTTGATAGGCGAGTTGGGTGAGCTTGATAAGAAAGGTGTTAAATATGCAGATCGTTTACATATAAGTCCAGCGAGTAGTTTGATATTGCCTTATCATATTGCGTTAGATCAGGCGCGTGAGTTAAAGCTTGGTAAAGCAAAAATTGGTACGACTGGTCGCGGTATTGGCCCGGCTTATGAAGATAAAGTGGCACGTCGTGGTTTGCGTGTTATGGATTTGTACCACCCTGAGCGTTTAAAGCAACGTTTGCATGCATTGGCTGATTACCACAACTTTCAATTAGTCGAGTATTTCAAACAAGAGCCGATTGATCCCGATCAAGTGTGGGCGGACTTAATGGACTACGCTAAAGTTATTTTGCCATTGGTCAGTGATGTGTCTGCGAGGTTGCATCAATTACGTGATGCGGGTGAGAGTATTTTATTTGAAGGTGCGCAGGGCACGCTATTGGATTTAGATTTGGGTACATACCCTTTTGTGACGTCATCGAACACGACTGCTGGTGCGGCATCGACGGGTGCGGGTTTTGGTCCGCGTTATATCGATGAGGTGTTGGGCGTTGTGAAGGGTTATACCACGCGTGTTGGTTCGGGTCCGTTTCCAACTGAGCTGCATGATGACGTTGGTGCTAGTTTGGCAGATCGTGGTAAAGAATTTGGTTCGGTTACAGGGCGTGCGCGCCGTTGTGGGTGGTTAGATCTTGTTAGCTTGCGCCGTGTATTGCAGGTGAACAGTGTGTCGCAATTGGTATTGACCAAGTCCGATGTATTGGATGAATTAGCCGAAATTAAAGTATGTGTTGCTTATAAAGTGGATGGTAAAGAGGTGCAATTACCGCCTTATGATTCTGATTTATTAGCGCAATGTGAACCGGTGTATGAAACCTTGCCGGGTTGGCAGTGTAATACTTTTGGTTTAACGGATGCTAATGATATGCCTGACGCGTTATGTAATTATATTGACCGCATTGAAAAATGGCTTGGTATTCCGGTATCAATCGTCTCCACCGGCCCCGACCGCGCACATACTATTAGAATTGAGAAGCACCTAAAACACGCAGTTGTTTAGGTGTTTACCAATTTTTTCATTAGCTGACAACTTTACATATAGATATCGCGACTATATGCAGGTATACTATAGCATTAAGTTATAGGGGTTGTTGCTTGAAATTCATTCATATATTTTTATTAAGTGTGGCATTGTTAGTTGAGTGTCATGTTGGATTCGCTGCTAATGCATATGCTACTGGTGAGTGTGATTTGAATTCACCCGTGTGTACTTTCAGAATTAATCTTTCGTGCCCAGCAGTAAAAGGCACTTACGAGTCTAATGACACCGTAGGTGATTTTATTTTCTGGACATCACGCGGTGATAATCAACCGGTAAAAGTTGATGGTCATTTTGATTACCCTGATTTTAGTTATTATGCTGGTATGAGCACATACGCCTGTGTGCGAGTGGTGCCAACTGGAAAATATGATTTTACTTATAGGCGAGAAGTGAATTTATTGGATGAAGTTAAGGTTTACTTCGATCAGCATGATCCTTATATAATTCAATGTAGCTTTGTAAATAATGATCCCACGCAAGGAACCTTGTGTAGTGCAGAAGCATAACACATGATTTTGTTCCAATTGCATGGGCTTACTGTTTGGGTTTTAATTAAGTGATGCTTGCGTATGCATCTTCAATCAATTCCAATAAGGCGCTTAAGTGATTATTACAAGTGGGTTCTTTATGTATTTCGGTTTGTAAAAAGCTACTGACCTTCAGCCGCTTGGAGCTTAGCTCTTTGACGTTTAGCGAATCACTCGCTGAATCTATGCCGAATATTTCTAGAGGGGACTTGCTGGCATACTTACCATGAAGTGCTGTTAGGTTATCTTGAACGTTAGCATGAGAGATTTGGTTTGATTTCTTACCTATTCCCTTTGATTGTATGGCTATAATTTCTGAATATAACGACTGTGTAGGCATATCTTTGCTCCTAAAAAATTTATATGAGTTCTGTGTGATAAAACTTTACTGAGATAAATATTTAGATGAAGGGCATGCCCAGTTTACACCAATCTTACACTCAACAACCCAGTTTATGCACTTATTATTAATTACTCATTATCGATGTTAAAAATAATAATCATGTATATAGATAAGAGATCCATTCCATTACCTTATGAGTAAATCATATTAAGGCAGAATACTTAAGAGATCATTAAAAAATAAGTGTAATTATTGATAGCTGAATTTGAAGTATCATTTCAAAAAATACAAATGAGACTAGATATCTAGAATATTAATTATAGTCGGTGCGTGCTGTTAACAGAAAATGAACCTATCCATTGGTGTGTAAGAAAGGCGGGGATGAGTTCTGCAAAATTTATCCCCTTTAAACAGGGGAGAGCGGTTAATTTATCGAGGGTGCCTGTGTTTTGCAATGCTTGTGCCACGGTATATTCATCGTCAGATAATTCGTCGATTTGAACATGATCGTCAGCGCGCCACAATAATACATTAACGCCACCAGACTGCAGGTCTATGGCATCATCATTGGATTTGCCGAGAGATAAGTCCCATATTTTTGTGAGCGGGTAGGGTGATGATAATAATATGGCATTCGGTTTTAATTGAAAGATCACCTGAGCTTGTTGCGTATCATTTAAATTACCAAAAGCCTGAATATCAAAGGCGGCGTCAGGTAATTGTGAGTACAACCGATGATATGCCCAACTGAGTCGACATATATCGGCAAGATACGGCAACGGCTTTGCGGGTGGAAAGGTCACAACATACTCAGCAAAGTTTTCACCATAATTGCTAATATCTGAGTCATTTGACGGGGTTTGTTTAATATAGCTATACACCATGCCATTAAAAAAGTCTTCACCCACTAATTTTTCACACGCTGGATATGCATGCCGCATGCTCGTTGCGATGGCTTCGGTAATGCTGCTATTGTAAATAGCAAAGCGTTGTTGCGGTGATAGGTCAGTCTTGCTGTTAATGTGATCGGTAAATAAGGATTCATCTTGTTGATTAAACGCAGCTAAAAAATCGTGTTGTAGTGTTGCTAAATCAGACATGGCTCATTTCAGTGACTGTTATTAATGCTTCAGCCTGTTTTACCTCAGCTGCTAATACCGAAAATTCAGGAATATTATCATCGCGCTCAATTAATGTGGGTTTAACTCCGACAGTTTGCAGTGCCTGTTGATATAGCTGCCAAACGGGTGGGTGTATGGTTTGATTGTGCGTGTCGAACAAATGCGTGCCTTCATCTGAGTATCCAGCCAAATGATATTGCCGAACATGTGCGGCATCAATCAGTTGTAGGTAATCATTCGGTGTAAAGGGTTGGTTTGCAGCAGTGACATAAATATTATTAATGTCGAGTAGTACGCCACAACCTGATGTCTCACAAATGGCATTAATAAATTCCCATTCGGGCATTTCATTTTGCTGATAAGCTAAATAACTTGAGGCATTCTCTATTAATATTTGTTGCCCCAAATAATCTTGTACTTGCTTGATGCGGTCACTGACGTGTGTGATTGCCTCGCGAGTAAAGGGGAGTGGTAATAAATCATGCAAATACTGTTGGTTAACAGATGACCAACTTAGGTGGTCAGAAATCATCTGGGGTTTTACCGTATCAGCTAAATGTTTTAATTTTTGTAAATATTTTTTATTTAATGGATCAACAGATCCCAGCGATAAACCCACCCCGTGTAAAGTAATAGGGTAACGTTCACGAATAAGCAATAAATGATGTAATTGGATAGGGTCATTAAAATAGTTATCACTCAATGCTTCAAACCAAGCGATATCCGGCCATGTATTGAGAATGGTGTTATAGTGACAGCAGCGCAGTCCCAAGCCAACACCCTGGATGGAACTGCTGTTAAATGTTGGCATCAAGTCTAGCTCTTAGTAGTGCTACCACCAACAATTTTGTTACACAAACCAGCCGGTACGTATAACCAACCACCATCTTTAGTAGACTGACCATGACATGAATGGTTTTTACTACCACAGTCATTTTTGCCGGCTTTAGCGATGCCATAGCACTGTTCCATTTTTTTCTGATTATTAGCGATACCTTGGGCGGCAGCTAATGTTATACCGGCACTAACAATCGCAGCGCATGTTGTTTTTACGATATGGCTCATGGTGAGCTCCTTGTCGGTTTTTAAATCAAAGTGAAAAAATCTCATTCCAGCATAGGGGCTGAGGTTAATATTGTCAAACCGATCAGCGTGTTGCGTGACTTGTGTTTGGCTCCTCTTTTGTTATACTCGCTGCTGGTTTTTCGACCTCATGCCGAGGTGGCGGAATTGGTAGACGCGCTAGCTTCAGGTGCTAGTGGGGGTAACCCCGTGGAGGTTCAAGTCCTCTTCTCGGCACATATCTTGCTACTATAACGGAAGAATTACTTGGTTTTACTGTGCTCCGTTGCTCATTTAATTAATTATAAACTCCGCTACGGTGCTCATAAAACCAAGTAATTCTTTGCGTTCTAGCGCAAGCTAGGCATTATCTACGAGCAAATAATCTCAATCTAGCGAAATCTAAGTAGATACTACATCTTTCGAGATGCTGGTGTTGCTGCAAAACCAAGTAATTCTTTGCGTTCTAGCGCAAGCTATGCATTATCTACGAGCAAATAATCTCAATCTAGCGAAATCTAAGTAGATACTACAT
>JARGOB010000001.1:339572-381105 GCA_029212925.1 Coxiellaceae bacterium
CTTTCGAGATGCTGGTGTTGCTGCAAAACCAAGTAATTCTTTGCGTTCTAGGCAAGCTTGATTTTTTAGTGAGATTGGCTTACTAATAGCAGTCTAGTCATACAACAATGTGAGTTTACATGAGACATGCATTTGCTTGCTTTATCGGTTTAATTTTTTCTGTGACAGCATTTGCAACGAATCCACTTCAAGCGCGACTGAACTTGCTAGTTGCGCGAGGCTACAATGTTGGCATATCGGTTGCTGTGGTGACGCCGCAATCAACGCAGTATTACCATGCAGGTAAACTATCAAAGCAACCCGGTGCAAAGTCGGTTGATCAAAACACGTTATTTCAGATAGCGTCGATCAGTAAAGTAATGACCTCTTTAATGACTGCGGAAGCAGTAAAACAAGGCAAATTAAAGCTCAGTAACCCTGTTAATGATTACCTACCAAAGTCCATGCAGTTAACTGATTTTAAAAACATCCCAATTACTATCAGTGATTGCGTTGCTCACCTTGCAGGCTTTCCATCTAATCCGACCAATTTTGTTTCGACTAATCCCCAAAATATGTTCCAAGGCTATACCGAAAAAGATTTTATTAAATATATACGAGCATTTAGACCCACTGTTAAGCCTGGCTCTAAATATAGGTATTCCAATGTTGGTTATGCACTTACTGGTTTAGTTCTAACCCAACTTTATCATCATTCGTACAGTGATCTATTAAAAGACAATGTAACAACGCCATTGAATATGAGCCGTACCTTTGTAGATATACCAGCGAAGGATCTCAGTGATGTCGCCACAGCTTATGGTTCTAATGATCAAATCGTGCCCTATATGAATCTAGGGGCAATAGTACCTGCAGGTGGTGTCACATCTAATACTGCAGATCTTAGCCAATTTGTTCGTGCATTTATGGGGATTAAAAAAACGAAGTTGTATCCAGCCATGCAGTTAGCCATCCAGCCCATTGCTTCAGAAGGTCTGCACAGTAAAGATGGTAATTTTTCAGGGCGCTCTAGTATGTCTATTAGTATGGGCTGGAATATTGATCCTGAACATAGCGCTGTTTGGAAAAATGGTAATCTTGCGGGCGTAAGCAGTTTTGTTGGTTTTAGTAACGATAAAAAAATAGGGGTTGTGGTGCTAACGAATACCGGTAACGTATCCTATACCGATAACTTGGCGTTACATATCTTAGACCCTATGCTTAAATACATGCCGCTGTATCAGCAAATAGATCAGCCAAAGAGCATTAATCAGCGTTATACGGGTACTTACCAAGTAGCTAAACATGAAGCGTACCTTTTGCAAGCGCATGATGGTTTGATTGCTGCTACACATGTTCGTGATGGCAGAACGTCTAGGCCATTTAATATTTACCCCATGTCAGCGACGAAATATTTTGGAAAGGTAGATAATGCCGTGTTTAGTTTTCAAGTGAATAAAAAAGGTCAGCCCAAAGGTTTTGTGCTTAATGAGAATAGCCATATCACTCATGCTGTATTAATGACTGCAAATTGAAAGCTTTGATTTGGTGGTTTTATTCTGTTAGCTGCCAGTTGATAGGTTGTTTGCCAAGTGATTCTAGAATTTCATTGGTTTTCGAGAAATGCTTGCAGCCTAAGAAGCCGCGGTGTGCAGAGAGTGGGGAGGGATGAGCTGACTGTAATACGTGATGGCGGTTACTATCAATCACCTGACCTTTGCGTTGCGCTGATGCGCCCCATAATAAAAATACCAATGGTTCAGGGTAATCATTTAGCAGCTTTATTACATTGTCGGTAAAAGTTTGCCAGCCAAACTTGGCATGCGATTGTGGATGACCAGCTTCAACAGTTAAGGTGGCGTTGAGTAATAATACACCCTGTTTTGCCCAGTCTTCTAAGTTGCCATGTGATGGAATAACAAAGCCGGTGTCTGTATATAGTTCTTTATATATATTTTTCAAAGATGGTGGCACAGCCATGCCATGTTTGACTGAAAAGCATAAGCCATGCGCTTGATTTGGGCCGTGATAAGGGTCTTGACCAATGATGACCACTTTTACGTTGTCGTAGGGTGTTAACTTGAATGCGCTATAGATATCTGCACTCGCAGGGTAGACAGTTTTGCCTTGCGCATAGGCTTGATCCAAGTGCTCAAGTATTTGCTTGTAATAAGGTTGCTGCTTTTGCTCGGCTAGTACTGATTCCCAGGTTGCCGTTGTTGTTACCATTGTTTGACCTTTGTTTATATTTCCTGGACCCTGGATCAAGTCCGGGGTGATAGCCACTGGGCGCGGGATCCAGAAGTAGGAGGCATTCTACCATACTCGTGATATACTGTCGGCGGAAAATGCGGAGGAAGCGAATGGAAAAATTTAACAGTAAGTACACAGCTAAAATGCCGGGTGAGAAGGGTTATATTGATTATACCGCGCAAGAAAACCAAACGTGGTCGACATTATATCGTCGCATGATGGGCATTATCGATAATTACGCTTGTGATGAATACATTCAAGGTTTGGCTAAGCTGGGTATTACTGGTGAAGGTGTTCCACAACTACCTGATATTAATCAGCGACTCCAATCTGAAACTGGTTGGGGGGTTGAGGCGGTACCGGCGCTAATACCTTTGGATCGTTTTTTTGAATTACTGGCAAACAAACGATTTCCTGCCGCTAGTTTTATTCGTATACCTGAAGAATTGGATTATGTTGAAGAGCCGGATATCTTTCATGAAATATTTGGCCATTGCCCGTTATTAACCAATCAAGCATTTGCTGACTTTGCGCAAAAGTATGGTGAGATTACTTTACAGATGAATGAGTCTGATCGCATGATGATGCAGCGTTTGTATTGGTTTACCGTTGAGTTTGGCTTGATTAAAACAGCTAACGGTATCCGAAATTATGGTGGCGGCATCCTGTCATCATTTTCAGAAACGCAATATGCCGTGGACAGCGAGGTGGCAAAACGTATGCCTTTGGGGGATGGTGTTGAGGCGTTGCGTACACCGTTTCGTATTGATATATTGCAGCCAGTATATTTTTATATCGAAAGTTTTAAACAGTTGTTTGATATTATCAATGGTGACCCTGCAGCGTTGATTGCTAAAGCCCATGAGCTGGGTGAACATGCGCCATTGTTTGAGGTCGATGACAATGTGCCGACTATGCATATAAGAGTTTGCTAGGTTGTCATCCCGGACTTGAGGTTGTCATCCTGGACTTGAGGTTGTCATCCCGGACTTGATCCGGGATCCAGTAAATAAAAATAGATCCCGGATAATTGCTTTGCGATTTCCGGGATGACATGTGAGGAGTTAAAATAATGAGTAGCTGCGATTTAACCAATAAAAAATGTGTGCCGTGTGAAGGTGGCGTTGATCCATCAACACCGGAACAGGTAAAAGAGTACATGAAAAACCTGAGCGATGATTGGCAGGTGAATGAAGACTTTACTGAGATTCAGTGTGATTATAAATTTAAAGATTATTACCATACTATGGCGTTTGTTAATGCGATTGCATGGATGGCACATAAAGAAAATCATCACCCTGATTTAGAAGTCGGTTATGGTCATTGTTTGGTGCGCTATTCAACCCATGCGATTAATGGGTTATCTGAAAATGACTTTATTTGTGCTGCTAAGGTCGATGAAATCCATCAGATGTAATGTGTAATGGATGCCGGATCGGAGTCCGGCATGACAGTGGATTCACATATCTTGATAGTTCGGCCCGTCACCACCCTCGGGTGCGATCCATTCGATGTTTTGTGTCGGGTCTTTAATGTCGCAAGTTTTGCAGTGCAAACAATTTTGAAAATTGATATGTAACTTGTTATTGCCTTGTTCATCATTAACGACTTCATAGACGCCGGCAGGGCAGTAATACGATTCTGGTGAACCATATTTGTCGATATTAACATTCACTGTGATGCTGGCATCTTTGATTTTTAAATGACTTTTTTGATCGTGGTTGTGATTAGTTCCTGAAAGGTATAGCTGGTTTAATTTGCTAAAGGTTAGCTTGCCATCAGGTTTCGGGTATTCGATTTTTTGCACTTGGTCTATGGGCTTGAGTGATAGATAGTCAGCATGGTTGCGGAATGTCCACGGTGCATTGCCACGCAAAATCAATTGATCGATAGCGGAATAAACCAAGCCGTACCAGGTACCTTTATGGAAGGAGGGTCTGATATTACGTGCTTTATACAGCTCATCATCAATCCACGACTGCTGAATCATCGTGGTGTATTGGGTGGTTTCATTGCGAATTTGAGTGACTTGATTGAGATGATGGAATACCGCTTCAGCGGCTAACATACCTGATTTCATCGCGGTATGATTGCCTTTTATTTTACTGACGTTCATAAAGCCTGCGGCACAGCCGACTAATAGTCCACCTGGAAAGGTTAGTTGCGGAATCGATTGCCAGCCACCTTCGTTGAGTGCACGTGCACCATAGCCGATGCATTTACCGCCTTCGAGTACATTTTTAAACAGTGGGTGTAGCTTCATGCGCTGTAATTCTTGAAACGGATCCAGCGTTGGGTTGCGATAATCTAAGCCAACCACTAAGCCGATTGATACGCGGTTATCATCAAAGTGATACATAAAGGAGCCACCATAAGTCTTTGAATCCAATGGCCAACCAACGGCATGAGTTACTGAACCTTTTTTAAATTTATCATCACTTACCTGCCATAACTCTTTGACGCCAATGCCATAGGTTTGTGGGTCACATTCTTCTCGTAAGTTAAAGTATTGCATTAGCTTCTGGCTTAAGCTGCCGCGGCAACCTTCGGCAAAAATGGTTTGTTTGGCATGAATCTCGATACCCGCTTGAAATCGATCAGTCTTTTCGCCCTGTGTATCCAGGCCCATATCGCCGGTGATTACGCCTTTTACTTCGCTATGGTTGTCGTTATAAAGCACCTCAGCAGCGGCAAAGCCAGGGAAGATTGAAACCCCCATGGCTTCTGCGCGTTCAGCTAACCACTTAGCAAAATTGTCGAGGCTAATGATAAAGTTAAAGTGGTTATCTAATGCTTTAGTGGTTGGCAAGCGGTAGTGTTTGCTGTCATTTAGGTAATAGAATTCATCGCTTGTGACTTCTGTGTGTGGAGGTGGGTTGACGTGTTGCCAGTCTGGAATGAGCTCATCTAATGCGCGTGGTTCTAACACGGCGCCAGATAATAGGTGTGAACCTACAGCGGCACCTTTTTCTAATACAGCAATGCTGAGTTCTTTACTGTGCTCTTTATTAAGCTGAGCTAAACGGATAGCTGCCGATAATCCGGCTGGTCCAGCACCAATAATTAATACGTCAAATTCCATGGTCTCGCGCGATGACATGCAGTGTCCTTAAATACAAGTGAGTTGCCTTATTCTAGCTGACAA
Source organism: Coxiellaceae bacterium (assembly GCA_029212925.1). Lineage (GTDB taxonomy): Bacteria > Pseudomonadota > Gammaproteobacteria > Coxiellales > Coxiellaceae > JARGNX01. Next base: position 344,950 of record JARGOB010000001.1, read on the forward strand.
CATCCGCTATTGCGAGAGACTGGCTGCTATTGATTTTTCGAGGCTTTCGCGTCACACTGCACGAGATTTTTGAGCTAAGAATCATGATATCCCGCATGGATAGTGGAAGAAGATTTGATTCTTGAGTTTTCACTTTACAAGGCAGATGAGCTAAAGGGCATACAGTAAATGATTTTGGTACCAGTGAAGAGGGTGGTTGACTACAACGTGCGTGTTCGGGTGAACAGCGATCAGAGTGGCGTTGTCACTGATAATGTTAAAATGTCGATTAATCCATTTGATGAAATTGCTGTCGAACAGGCATTAAAGCTTAAAGAAAGTGGCGCGGTGGCTGAAGTAGTGGCTGTGACCATTGGCTCGGCGGTATGCCAAGATGTATTGCGCCATGCGTTGGCGATGGGTGTGGATCGAGCCATACGTGTCGATACTGATGATAAACATGAACCTTTACATATTGCCAAAATATTACACTCCGTCGTGGCACGTGAAACCCCACAGATGGTTATTATGGGCAAGCAAGCAATCGATGATGACTGTAACCAAACTGCTCAAATGCTAGCTGGATTGGCTGGTTGGGGCCAAGCCACCTTTGCATCAGAAGTGAAGTTAGATGGTGACAGTGTTGAAGTGGTTCGTGAAGTAGACGGTGGATTGCAAACCTTAAAATTATTGTTACCGGCGGTTATTAGTGCTGACCTGCGCCTTAATCAACCGCGTTATGTGACGTTACCAAACATCATGAAGTCGAAGTCTAAGCCGATTGAAACGATTGCATTATCTGAGCTACAGGTTGATCTCAAGCCACATATCGAAGTGCTTAAAGTTGAGTCGCCGACTGAACGTAAGGCAGGTATTAAAGTAGCTGATGTTGATGAGTTGCTGCAAAAATTGCGTGATGAAGCGGGAGTATTATCATGATCTTAGTCATAGCTGAACATAATAATACGGAATTAAAAGCGAGCACATTAAACTGTGTTAGTGCTGCAAAATTATTAGCTGATGATATACATGTGCTGGTGGCAGGTGATCAATGCGCTGCCGTTGCTGAGCAATGTGCAACCATTACTGGCGTATCTGCTGTTTGGCACTGTGATAATTCGGCTTATTTACACCCGTTGGCCGAGACCGTTGCGCCATTAATTGCAGAGCATGTAAAGTCACAAGGTTATAGTCATGTGGTGATGGCAGCGAGTAGCCTGGGTAAAGACACCATGCCACGTGCGGCGGCTATTTTAGATGTGGGGCAAGTGTCTGACATTATTAGCATTGAATCCGCAGATACTTTTAAGCGCCCGATTTATGCCGGTAATGCAATTGCGACGGTAAAATCATTGGATGTTATTAAGTGCATGACGGTTCGGGTGAGTGCCTTTGATAAAGCCGCATGTGATCAAGCGGCTGTTGACATTAAAGTTGTTGAGTTTACTCCAGAAGCGGTATCAACTGAGTGGGTTAATGACCAACTGTCGAATTCGGATAGACCAGAACTAAGCGATGCCAGCATTGTGATATCCGGCGGTCGTGGATTAAAAGATAAAGAAACGTTTGCACAGTTAGCGCAAATTGCCGATAAACTCGGTGCTGCCATGGGTGCATCACGTGCAGCTGTTGATGCTGGTATGGTTGCGAATGAATTGCAAGTGGGGCAAACGGGGCAAATAGTTGCCCCCGATTTATATATTGCTGTTGGCATTTCCGGTGCGATACAACATTTAGCCGGAATGAAAGACAGTAAAGTAATTGTGGCGATTAACAGCGATGCTGATGCGCCGATTTTTCAAGTGGCTGACTATGGTTTGGTGGCCGATTTATTTACCGTGTTGCCGGAGTTGCAACAACGATTAGGAGATTAATATGTTAGTTGGGGTACCAAAAGAAGTAAAAAATCATGAATATCGCGTTGGTTTAACGCCTAACAGTGTTTATGAGCTTGTTGAGCACGGCCATCAAGTTATTGTGGAATCTCAAGCGGGTGAAGCGCTGGGGTTTACTGATGAAAGCTATATAGAAATGGGGGCTGACGTATTAGGTACGGCTGCAGAAGTTTATGCTAAAGCTGAAATGATTGTTAAAGTAAAAGAACCACAAGCATCGGAATTTCCGATGATTCGTCCGAATCAAATTCTATTTACTTATTTACATTTGGCGCCTGACCCCACTCAAACCAAAGCATTGTTAGAATCGGGTTGTATAGCGATTGCTTATGAAACAGTTACATCGCATCAAGGTGGCTTGCCGTTGTTGTCACCCATGAGTCAGGTCGCTGGGCGTTTGGCGGTGCAGGCGGGTGCGCGTTGTTTAGAGAAGCCTCAAGGCGGGCGTGGTGTATTGTTAGGTGGTGTGCCAGGTGTTGCACCGGCGAACGTAGTGGTGATTGGTGGTGGTGTTGTTGGCACAAACTCAGTGCGTATGGCGATGGGGTTAGAAGCGAACGTTACTGTGCTTGATAAATCATTGACACGCTTGCAGCAGCTTGATTTTCAATTTGGCTGTCGATTAAATACCATTTATGCAACTAAGGCGGCGCTTGAGCAGTATGTATTAGATGCCGATTTAGTGATTGGTGCGGTGTTAACTGCGGGGGCTTCAGCGCCGCAATTAGTGTCTCGTCAGATGTTAGATGAAATGCGTCCTGGTTCGGTAATGGTTGATGTCTCCATTGATCAGGGCGGCTGTTTTGAAACGTCACGTCCAACCACGCATAATGAGCCAACCTATGTCGAAGGCGGTGTGGTTCACTATTGTGTAACTAACATGCCTGGAGCTGTGCCTTATACAGCGACTAAGGGCTTAAATAATGCAACATTGCCGTTTGTATTGGATATTGCTGATAAAGGTTACCGTCGTGCCTTGATAGAAGATCCTCACCTGATGAACGGTTTAAATATTCATGTAGGGCATGTGACGCATTCGGCAGTAGCGAAGGATTTGGGGCTGGAGTATGTTGAGGCGATTAATATATTACAATCTTAGTTTAGCTTTGTCATTCTTGCTCAAGCTTTGTCATTCTTGCTTAAGCTTTGTCATTCTTGCTTAAGCTTTGTCATTCTTGCTTAAGCTTTGTCATCCCGGCCCCCGAGCCGGGATCCAGGATAATAAGCATATTTCATCGTAAGGCGGATAGGGTACCTTTATTCCACAATGACATGCCATCCGATATCTGCTATTTTATTGTATATATATTTAAGGAGCCCTCATGACAGACCAGCCAGTAACCATTGAAAATCAACAACGTTTTTCACAATCCATATTATGGGAATTGCAGCGAGATTACTTCGATAAGGAAGGCATTAATGCATGGGTTAAGCAAGTTCCATTCTATGTGACTAGTAATCCATTTATCGCCAATTGTTATGCCAATATTGCCGTGAGCTTTGTTAAAGACTGGTTGCGTTTACACCCCGAGTCAGTTGAGCACCCATTTTATTTTATGGAGTTGGGCACTGGTTCTGGTATGTTCAGTTTTTATGTGATGAAAACCATACACGAATTGTGCCAGCAGTTAAATTTACATGAGGTGAAAATTGTTTATGTGATGACTGACTTTACCCAAAACAACTTGGTGTATTGGCAAGATCATCCGGCACTGCAGTATTACCTCGATAATGGTTTATTAGACTTTGCCATCTTTAATCTTGAAAATGATGATGAGATTAAACTGACGCAATCGGATAAGGTGTTATCGAAAAAAGAATTGGCTAATCCATTAATGGTATGTGGTAACTATATTTTTGACACGGTGTCACATGATGCCTTCTCTGTAGACAACGGTGATATTCAAGAGTCATTGGTTACATTAAAAACTAACCATGCCAATATGCAAGATGGCAAACCATTGGAATGGGACGAGGTAGATATTACGCACCATACCAAGGCTTGTGATTTAGCCAACTATTATGATGATCCGATTTTTAATCAAGTGCTGCAAAGTTATCAGGGGCGATTGAAAAACACCAACTTTTTGATTCCAATTGCGGGGTTACGCACGATACGAAAATTGGCGCGGGACTGCGATGGTAAGATGTTATTGATCTCTTCGGATAAAGCCTATTCGCACATTGACGAGCTGGAAGGATTGAATCATCCAAGCTTAGCTTTTCATGGTAGCTTTTCTATGATGGTGAATTACGATGCGATCGCGCAGTATTTTAAATTCTGTGACGGCGATGTGATTATGCAGTCGCACCGTAAGGGGTTGAAGACTAATGTCTTTACATTGGGTGCGCATTTTAGTGAGCTTCCAGAGACTAAGCGTGCGATCGAGCGTCACGTGCAAGGCGTTGGGCCATCAGACTACTTTGTTTATCATCGTCATATGAGTGATAGTTTTAATAACTTACAAGCAGATATCTTAGCATCGCACATGAACTTTGCTTGTTGGGACCCTTATATGTTTCATCGTTTGTCACCACGCATTAATGAAGTGTTGGGGCAAGCAGATGGAGCTACACGTCAGTATTTAACTGACGGTATGGCAAAAATTGAAGCCAATTATTATTATATGCCTGCCTCACACGACACCATGTTTGATATTGGTATATTCTTTCACACTACCAAAGACTATCGCACGGCATTAAACTTTTATGAAAAGTCTGAATTGTTGTTTGGTGAGCAGTTTAATTTGTTTTTTAATAAGGCTTTGTGTAAGTATTATTTGGGTGAAAGTAAGCAAGCCCTAGCGTTGTTTAAGCAAGCGTTATTGTTGGACCCCAATTCAGAGCAAGTGAAAGAGTGGATTACCTTTGTAGAGACCGAGCAAACCAAGCGTATGTAAGTTCATCAGATATTTTTACTATAATGGACAAACTGAATTGGTTCATTCTGTTACGTTGATCATAAATCAATTCAGTTATAAGATATCGGATAACGACTGACGCTTGACGGCGTAAGGTGGTAGGGATATTCTCTTTCCAGAAAAAAAGGAATTGATATGACGGACCAACAAATCACCATCGCCGAAAATCAACGTTTTTCAGATTGTATATTTTGGGATATGCAGCGCGAGTATTATGATAAGCAGGGCATTAATGCTTGGAATAAACAGGTTCCTTTTCATGCTACTTGCAATCCATATGTTGCTAACTGTTACGCTAATATTGCGGTGAGTTTTGTTCGTGATTGGTTGCGATTACATCCGGCATCAATTACACAGCCTTTTTATATCATGGAGCTAGGTACGGGTTCGGGGCTCTTTAGTTTCTATATGTTAAAAGCTGTGCGGCAGCTATGCCAACAACTGCAGTTAGATCATGTGAGGATTATCTATGTGATGACTGACTTCACTGAAAGTAACTTAAATTATTGGCAGCAGCATCCTGCGTTACAGTACTATTTGGATCAGGGTTTATTGGATTTTGCATTTTTCAATTTAGAAACCGAGGAAGAGATTCATTTACTGCGTTCGAAGGTGACGCTATCAAAAAAAGCGTTGGTAAATCCGCTGATGGTATGCGCTAATTATATTTTTGATTCGATTTCCACTGATGCTTTTACAGCCAAAGACGGTGATATATTCGAATCATTGGTTACTTTGAAGACTGATGATGAGAATATTGAGAATGGTAAGCCGATAAGCTGGGATAAAATTGATTTGAGTTATCAAAGCGCTTCAGATGATTTGCAAGACTACTATGATGATGAGTTGTTTAATCAGGTGTTATACAGTTATAGTGGTCGGCTGAAAAACACTAACTTCTTATTGCCTATAGCTACGTTACGCACGATCCGTAAACTAGCTAATGACAGCAACGGGAACGTGTTGTTGATTTCCTCAGATATTGCGCTTACTCATATCGATCAGCTCGAAGGCCAGAAAAGTTCTAAACCGTCGTTTAGTGGCAGTCATTGGGTGAGTGTTAATTATGATGCAATTGCCCAATATTTTAAATATCGTGGTGGTGATGTGGCATTGCAGCCCTACGGTAAGTCATTAAGCACTAATGTGTTTGTATTGGGTGAGCAGTTTAGTCAATTATCTGAAACCAATCGTGCTATAGAGCAATATACTATGGGCTTTGCGCCATCTGATATTTTGGTATTGTTAAAGAGCACTAAAAAGCAATTAAATGATTTGAAGCTGGATGATTTGGTTTCTTTGTTAAAATTATCATTATGGGATCCGTGGGTTTTTCATCTATTATCGGTGCGCATAAATGCATTGATTGGCGAGGCGGGTTTATCGGCTAAGCGCTTCTTGAGAGATGGCATGCAAAAGATTGAGGCGAATTATTATTATATGCCTTCGACGATTAATACTTTGCTTGAGATTGGTCGATTTTTTCAAACGCTTAAAGAATACTCTATAGCTTTAGAATATTATGCTAAGTCAGAGGCATTATTTGGCAAGCAGTTTGATTTAATTTCAAGTAAGGCGTTTTGCGCTTATCATTTGGGTGAGAAGGTTCAAGCCCGGGAGTTGTTTGAACAGGCTGCGGCATTAAATCCGCAGTTGAGTTGTGTAACTGTTTAAGTTTGTAAAGAGTGCTGCAGGAGTACCTCCAAGGAAATCAGGGTTAATTAACTGACGTATTCTATTGAATTAAATCGAGAGTAGTGAAAGAAAAAAGACAAACCGCGTTGCAATGGTAATAGGTTTTTGATGTATCGTTAGGTGTTGTGAAGAATACTGATGTATTGCTTCCGAGGAAATCGGGGCTGATTAACTGACGTATTCTTATGAAGTATATCGAGAACTGTGAAAGAAAAAAGACAAACCACGCAGCAATGGAAATAGGTTTTTGATGTATCGTTAGGTGTTGTGAAGAATGTTGATGTATTGCTTCAGAGGAAATCGGGGCTGATTAACTGACGTATTCTTATGAAGTATATCGAGAACTGTGAAAGAAAAAAGACAAACCACGTTGCAGGGAGAAATGAGAACGTTGGGGCGAAGAGCAACGTGGTTTGATGCTAGAAATCTTTAAATCTTCTTGTCTCTCACTTGTTAACAAGAATACCAGGTGATCATTAAGGCATTATTAAGAAAAAGGTACAAATAGTACAGTTATAATGCTATGTTTATCATTGAGTTATCTGTAGAAATGTAATGTATTTATATCTGGAATTACCGAATCATGATTATGCGAGTGATCAATCACGTTTACTTGGTCTGTTTGGCAGTGTAAGCGTTTGGAAATGGATCCCGGCTCGGAGGCCGGGATGACAAGCCGTTGGCCGGGATGGCAATGCAGAGGCAAATCTAAACCATATTATTTGGATTAACCGCTTTATCAAACTCATCAGCAGTTAAGAAGCCTAATTCAAGGCAGGCTTCTTTTAATGTTGATTTGTTTTTATGTGCGAGTTTGGCAATTTTCGATGCTTTATCATAACCGATCACGGGGTTTAGTGCGGTTACTAACATTAAAGAATTATGTAAGTAGTAGTCGATTTTTTCTTTATTGATAGTGATGCCGGTTGCGCAGTGTTCGACGAATGAGTTTGCGCTATCGCTTAAAAGATAGATCGATTGCACTAAGTTATAAATCATTACTGGATTATATACGTTTAACTCAAAGTTACCTTGTGTACCGGCAAAGCCGATGGCTGCATCATTACCGAGCACTTGTACGCAGACCATGGTCATTGCTTCTGATTGTGTTGGGTTAACTTTGCCTGGCATAATTGATGAGCCGGGCTCATTCGCAGGTAAATTGATTTCACCCAAACCGCAACGTGGACCTGAGGCTAACCAGCGTACATCGTTTGCGATTTTCATCATCGAGCAGGCGAGGGTTTTTAATACGCCGCTAGCTAAAACGATTTCATCATGAGCGGCCATACCGGCAAATTTATTTTTAGCGGAAGTAAAAGGCAGTCCGGTTAGTTTGCTGATATTTTTACAGGTAGTGACAGCAAATTTAGGGTGTGTATTTAAACCTGTTCCTACTGCAGTACCGCCAATCACTAGTCGATATAAGTTTGGTAATACTTGATGGATGGCTTCGAGGTCATGATCGAGCTGTGCGACATAGCCTGAAAATTCTTGTCCTAACGTAATCGGCACGGCGTCTTGTAGGTGAGTACGACCAATTTTAATTACATCTTTAAACTCTTCACTTTTTGCGTGCAATGCATTGCGTAAGTTTTCTACTGCGGGCACTAATTGATGCACTAACATATTAGCAGCAGCGATATGCATGGCGGTAGGAAAGGTATCATTTGATGACTGTGACATATTCACATCATCGTTGGGGTGCACAGGTGTTTTGCTGCCCAAGACACCACCGGAAATTTCAATTGCACGGTTAGAGATGACTTCATTACAGTTCATATTGCTTTGTGTGCCTGAACCGGTTTGCCAGATATGCACGGGGAAGTGGCCATTTAATTTGCCATCGATGACCTCATCGGCGGCTTGGCTAATCAATTTATATTTTTTCTCATCGAGTTTACCCAGTTCATGATTGGATTCAGCGGCGGCTTTTTTTAAGATGCCCATGGCCTTAATCACTTCGGGTGGCATGGTTTCGCGGCCGATATCAAAATTGATGGTTGAGCGACGGGTTTGTGCGCCACCGTACCAGCTGTTTGGTACTTCGATTTCACCCATGCTGTCGCTTTCGATGCGCATATCTTTATCAGTCATTGTGTTTTCCTTATGTCTTGCGAGATTTACAGATAGCGAAAGTATACGTTATTCAGAGCACATAATCACTTGGCAGCGGGCGCTGTTAGGTTTGTTGCAGCACATGCGTTGATCATTGTGGCATTCTTCTTGGTAGCTTTCGCCCATGAAATGGCAGTAGCGCCCGCTTTTGGCGAACTGCAGTGACCCGAGCACTTTTTTGTCTAATTTATAATCGCAGTGAATAAAGCCATCGTCATTCATATCGATAGTGATTTCGGTGGTTGCTAGGTCGCGTTGACGATTACTAAAGCGAGACAGTTTAACCCCAGAGCCACGCCAATAGAGGCGGTAGTCTTCGGTCCACCAGCGGTAATATTGTTTGCCTGAGGCCTCACTGGCATGCACTTCAAACAGTGTTGGGCAAGTGACGATATCACTGCGAGCGATAACTGATAAAGGAAATATTAATATGAGAAAGGTTAAGCTTGCTAGTTCCGTTAGTCGCTTCATTCAAATTGCACAATTTTTGTTGACGAAAATTTAATTCTGACATAGTATGTTTAGTGACGCAACTGAAAGGATGGAGTGGTCGTAAAGCACTTATTGCTCATCGTCAGTTTTGGTTTGTTGCGTTCCTTTCGTTAAGTGCTAGTTCGCAGTTCGTATATATAATAAGAAACATTAATCGCTTTTTGCTAGGGATGAGCGCGTTCGAGCAGGAGACATTTATTGGATGAATGAGTGGGTGAGCGAACTAATGAAACAGTGGGAGTGTTTAGCTTAGCAAATGGAATATCGCATCTATGTCACTAGAGCGTGACTGTCAGGGAGTTTCGGTTATAGGTAGGAGATCTATAGCTGGTCAAGACGCATTATCTATCACCTCACGTTGGGTTAGCTACCTATCCGGATCGTTGCCTGTAGCGCGTCAAGAAGCCTAACTAGGGTTAAGATTGAGTTTATCTTAGCTCATGGGAGTAGGGCTATGTCTAGAGACGAATTTGTAAGTGGTGCGATAAATGGGGTGGGCAGCAGTGTAGCGGGTTTGGCTGTTCAAGGGGTGGTTGCTGGTTTAACTGATGACACTGAAAGTAAAGCTGAGGAGGCTGCCGCTTACAGTGCTGATGTGTTAACCGTAGTGAATATGACCGATTATAACCGCAATATAATCAGTCGGTTACGTAATCTATCGGCCAGTTTAACTGAGGGGGCAAGAGATCGTTTGCAACCGTATTTGCAGCCGGTTCATATCAAAAAATCCTTTCTGGGTTTGAATACACAGCGTTGGACATTCCGAGGGCCTAATATTAAAAACCAGGCAACCGTGGCGCGTACAGCGCGTTATTATCACACCTATGATGATGAACGTTTCCGTGAAATTTATGTCACTACTGCTGATTATGCCATCAATACCTTTCAGCATGAGCAGACACGTTTTAAAAAGAAAATGAAACTCCGCCGTAAAGAGGGAGAGGTGAACAATCGTAAAGTTTTTTTTGTATCACAATTAATGAATATGTTATTTGTGATTTTCGATGAATATAAAACGACGGGTAATAAAGAGGAAATTATTACTAATCTACGCAACGTTTTAGAGTTTGCGCAGGGTATTATCGATGAGGCGGGCAGTGGTGCCATAATTTGGCGCTCAGGGGGCGAGCCGGTAAGTTTTTCTGGCACGTTGCAACAAATATCAGATTTACTGCATAAATCGATTAAGCAGTTCCAACGCCCTGAACTACCGTCGCCAGTTGAAGCAACAGAAAATTTAATACAAAGCTTAGATAAATTTTCTGAAGCGAGCTTGGTTGTTTTTATGTCGCACCTATTGACGAATACGTTACCAATGAACGCAACTTATTTATTGAAAAAGTTGCATCACATAGCTGGGCTGGCAGCTTCGGGTGATCCATTGTATGAAGTGCGCATGACAGCAGCGCAGTGTCAAACTATCATCAGTCGCTGTACCGTCATAGCAAAGCAAGACGAGTCTAAAAGGCGCTTGTCTGATCAATTATATTTGGAAATATTTGGGTGCATAACGCCAGAATGCACCAAATATAATGAACAACAAATGGTTTATAAGCTGCTCATGGAACGCGATGAGGCTCGATTTGATACGCCTGCGCATAATCGCCGTGAGCTAGAACCTTTGCTTAATGCATTTCGGTCGGATGATAATGATGAGCAAGTAATGTTATTTCGATTGTTGTATTTTGTTAGCTCAGATTTTAGGGATTTAAGTTATGCGGTATATGATTTTAATCGAATACCTACGGAGTTTCGTCAAGATGCATTACGTGAGTTAGGTTTATCACCAACCGAAGGTATTGAGCATAAATTCATTACGGAGCCTGAAGCTGAGCCTACTCCTCGTTTAAATACTGTATCAAAAATGCGGCGCGGGGCTGCCACTGTTTTATCAAAACTTGAAAAAGTGGTTGAGACGCCAGTAGATCATGTTAATCAACGGTTACAAACATTTGAAAAGTGGATTGAGTTAAATGAAAAATATCCAGTCGGCATTGTTAAGCTGTTGTCAAAACGTAAAGATATTGACAGAGTGATGCATGGCTATCGCGACAGTTTAAATGACATGGTCATGCGTGTTAAGCAATTAGAAAAAGTGGTTGCAACATTACGAGTTGCTGTCAGTTTATTTAAAAATTTAGGGCAAGCAGATATTAATAGCTTAAGTGGTGTCGTGCATTCCATTATTCAGGTGGCTGAGGAATCGATCAATGCCATTCAGAAAACGCTTAATTCATTGAGCCGCACGGGTGAGCATTCTTATGTCAATACCATTATTCAAAATACGATGGAAAAAGGTAAACGATCTAAGTTGACACAGGCGTGGCATAATAATTTGGTGCGAGCAAATTTGTATCGAATGTCAGCCATGATGGTGGACATGGCTGAAAATATTAATGAGCTTAAGCGTGCTTTAACACGTGCACCGGATGATCACTTGGCTTTGCGTATTGGATTATTTTTACAGGGAGCATCTGCATTGTTTGGTCATCAGCTGGCATTGCCGCCACGCTTACTGACCTTAATGCAAAATCATGCGATGCGTGAAATTTCAGGGTCGGAACCAGTGGTTTCTATTCCGGCTAGTTTGTTGGATGAGATTAAGGCGTACTTTAATGAAGTCAAGGAAGGTGGTGAACCAGAGCCTGAACCTGAGTTTCAACCTCGGTATGGATTGAGTTCAAGGGCACGTGATTATCAACAGAATGAGGTGAAGGAAGTAAAAGCGAGTGATACAATTCCGCGGAACAGCACGCGTGAATTAATTAATGCAATAAGTGTTTTCTTTGACTATTCATTGCGCAGTTATCATGATTTTAAACAATCGGATACTGGTTATAAACGTGCACAACAGCAGGTGAGAAATTGGTTGGGTGAGTTAAGCTTTTCAATTAGGGAGGACGATGCAGTAGAAGACGTATTGCAACGCTGGTTTGTGTTATTGCAGCAGCGCATTCAGCAGCGTCAGAAGAAAAGCCGATTGCCTGGGGTGAAATTTAATCTGAGCTCATTTGAAAACTTTATGTTGCTATTGATGTCCCCTTATATGGACGTGCCGGAATATCTGATGCGAATTGATGGATCGATAACGTTGCCTCGTGATCAACGTGAATTGCAAACATTGGTGAATCGTTTAGGTGTTAAAGGCGGTGTTACATCAACGCAGCAAAAGTTAATCGAGCAAAGGTTATTGCTTAGTCTTGCTGCAGTGTCGTCTCAGTCGGAGGCGTTGTCATCCCGGTCTGAATCTCTGTCATCCCGACACCCGAGCCGGGATCCAGTGTCATTGAAGTTGTCATCCCGGCCCCCGAGCCGGGATCCAGGTCATACAGCCCTGTTCAATTTCACAGCCTTCGCATCACAGCCGTGGGACAGTATGGTAATGGTATCAGCTGGGCATAAGCCAGTATCAGCGCCGGTTGCTACAACTAACTCAGCGCGTTTGTTTAAAATACCGTCGACCAAGGTTATGCCTGTAAGCGCTGGGCGGTTAGAGGAAAGGAGTCGGGATGACAAGCTAAATCAATCGGTTTAGATTGGCGATAAACACTTGTCGTGCCCAGCGTTTAATTTGACTGCCGGGCGCGTCAGATTGTGGAATCGCTAATAATGTTTGTACGCCTTGCTCATAAATCACTAGCGTGTGGTAATAATTACGTGGTTGCGGTTGTAGTGGTGAGCCGAGCGTTTGCAGCATGCTGAAGTAAATCTGCGTCGATTGTTGCTTAGTTAAATGAGGATTACTGGCTTTATCTTCTTTGTGAAATGAAATCACAATGCCATTTTTAAACTCTTGTTTAAAGTGGTCAATCAAATAGCTGGTATTGTGGTGTACGGGTTCATTGGCTAACCGATATAAGTAGCTGGCTAGTGGTTCTTCTAATCGACAATGTTTGTAAGCGATACCGGCTAACTGATAACTTAACCAGTCCTTAGTAATTAAGGCATTTTTTGTGTCTTGATAAAACAGAATAATACCTTTGCTTGCTAGGCAAGCTTTGCCTTTACCTAGTAATTCGTTATTAACCTTTCGTAGTACCAATTGGCTAACATGCGCGGTGTAATTGGAACCGAGTTCAATAATTTCAGCCTTAGGCTCGTTGCGGTGTTTTTTCCAATCAATAATCCATTGGTATAAGTTAGGTAAGGGATCCTCGTCCATCGTTTGAATGGATGGCGAATGCGGTTTAAATAAATAAAATATTCCGAGCAGAGTCACCAACGTTAGGCTGGCGATGGCGCCATCAATGGAAAATTCTAAATAACGCGCGATTACTGCCATGACCAATACCGCGCCGGAACAAAATAAAACATCGTTATAATGGTTGGCGGTAAAGCGTAGCATTTGTTGATATCCGGTATAGGATCGCACTAAGAAAAATGGTAGTAGCAAAAAGCATATGGCATAGAAGTGCTGGAAGTAGGCTACTGTAACGAGCACGGTTATAAGCCATAATGCTATACCGATCAACAGCGATGTTTTTAGCACGTGAGTGTTGAGGGTGGATAGTACTTGTTGAAAACTTGAACGGTTAAAGCGCTTCAAATCAAAATAAAATAAACGAGGCCATTCAAAACTCGCGCTGATGAGTGGTGCAATTAAATAAAATATTATAAAGGGTTCATAAAATTGGTGATGGTTGGTGTTGCCTAATAGCATGACCAATATTAAAACGCCTTCAGTTTTCATAAATAGGCTGCTGACACTGGCCATCCAAATTTCACTATTTGCGAATTGTTTAAATAACTCCACCAGTGGTTTTATTTGTATGCGGTAAAAATCCTCAATGCCGAGTACATGATATGTTTTTAATGTGTAAATAGCGGTTAATCCAAGGGCGACCAATGATGAAATTAACATCGATAATGGCAGGCTGTATTCTCGTATCCATGGCCAGCCGATAGCCAGTACAATTAAGCCAATGATATTGGCAATGCTAATTGACCAAAAAGGGCGATATACCCGGCGTAAACCATACGCGCCAGCATGTAATGTTTGGGTAATAAATTGTGCTGCTATGCTAATGCCAACTATGGCTACATACAGTAAAAACAAATGCTCGCTACTATTGGTTGCTGGATGCTGCATGCGAATGCAAATAACAGTGAGGAAAATGGCCAATGTAATCACGGCGAGTAATGTAGCCAGGGTTAACCAGCTGGAAATAATGCCATTGATGTATTGCCGTTGACCAGCACGATGATTGCTGCGAACTTCTGAGCGTAACAGTTCAAGTGTTCCCCACCAGCTACCATTAATTACCATGCTGATACTGCGTAAAATTAAAATTGAAATGATATGACTAAATGAAAATATTACCGTTAATAAATAAAACTCAATCAAATGTACCGAGGTAACGATTAATGTACTAAAGGTAAAAAATCGTAAGCGAAAATACATATACGCATTGAGCTTGTTGCCAAATATAGCCTGTTGAATGGTGACTAGACGACCTTGTACGCCTCGTTGTCGCTTGAGCCATTGGTTAAGTGTTAGCATGCGCGCTCCAATTGACTTGATTGCGTAATTGACACAGTGACTGTAAGCCCCAATCTTGCCGAATAGTTTTATAGCTGACTTGGCGGAATGCTCGAGCTCCCCGGCACCCAGTGAGCTGTTGCGCTAAATACAGAGCTAGATGGTAATCCATTTCTTTCAGTTGTTCGCGGTCGGTGCAGCAGTCGAGCATTTGTTTCATGCGTGGTTCATCTAAAAAGCTGGTGTGCTGAAAATTATGATTGAGCATGTTACATAATATTTTACCGTGTTGTTGGTCGCACTGTCTTCCGACTAAACGAATGGTATTGCGTACACGTTGTTTGAGTTCACCTAATAAGCGATGACTGATGTGTTTGGCAATGCCAATGGTGCCAACAGCATTAATTCGAAAGCCCAGAAAATTCATATAGTGACTGTTACCAAAGCGCTCATCGGTTTGGTCTTTGCGGCCATTGGAGGTGAGGTAACAATATTGGTCTTTGTCGCTATTACGATGCAGTTTCAGCTGAGCTAGCTGTTTGTTTAATAGGTCCTCCGCCTCCAGTAAGGTTTGATGTTCGGGGTGAGCAAATAACAAATCATCACCAAAGCGTGCATAAAAACCACCGGGAATGGAGCTTAATAAGTTATCGACCGGTTGCAAATATAAGTTAGCAGCGATAGTGGTGAGTGGCGCACCTTGCGGTAAGCCTTTATACAGTTGATAGGTATTATTGTTGGCGGTTTTAATCACCGGACGGATGCCCAGGGTGATAAGCTGCCATAGGTAATCGGGCAGGGTGTTGTTTGGGTCGATTAATTGTATTAACTGTTTGTACTGTGACCAAAGCACTGAGTCACTAGTGGTTGGGATGTTGTCAGTATAGGCAACGATGTCGCTGCGTAATGCATATAAGCATTTATGTTGTCTAAAATAAGCGGCGGCTTGGCGTGCTGCTTGGAAATTTGATCGACCAGGTATGTAGCTATAAACTGATGGCGAAATAATTTGCTGCACATAAGGTGTGATGCTTGACGATAATGCTGATTGTACGATGCGATCAGTCGGCCGAAAAGAGTAAACAATGCGTTCTTTGGTTTTAGTTTTGATGGTTCGAGGTACGGCTGGTTCATACTGATAGCTTTGTTGTTTAATGCTGTTGGCTAAAATTTTACCGACTTTTTTATCATGCATGCAAAATTGGTAAAAGCTGACGTCATCCTGTTGGGTTTCGTATAGGCGGTTACGCATCAGTAATTTCTGTTGTAAACGCTGAATTTGATGGTGATAAGTTTCGGGTTGCTGTAACAGTGACGCTAAGCGGTGTAATTTATTGGACAATGCATTTCCTTTTCGCTTGATCCAAATGGGTTGAACACAACAACTGGGTATTTGTGACACGTTTTGGTGGGAACAGCTAAGCGCAAGGCCTCAAACAGCTCCCGTATGCATTACCCGCCGAAACGGGCAAGGGCCAATTGTTGTGAACAACTAATTTAATTGTATCACTTGTGATTGCGGAAAACGATGTCGTGGTTTGTTTGCGTGTTTTTTATATTGTACAGTGCCCCGGGCAGGACTCGAACCTACAACCTATCTCGTTTATATTCGCTTACGCGAATAACACTTCTTGTATGATTTCGCCTACGCGGAGTAAATCCGCGTGTACGGCGATTCAAGGGGAGAGCACAAATCTCCCCTTGAAAAACCCCACTGACCTCAAGCATGAGCATTATATTTGTCAAACTTGAAGATTTTGTGTGGGTAAGGCTATTTCAATAATCATGTGCACTGCGTATAATGCCTCCTCTTGCCCCGGTGGCACAACTGGATAGCGCGATCCCCTCCTAAGGGATAGGTTGTAGGTTCGAGTCCTGCCCGGGGCATTTTTTTATTTAAAAAGATCTGCGTGAGAGCCTGTTCTTTCTAGTCTGAGTGAGTCTTGAGCGATTTGATAAATTAACAACCAATCGGGTTCGATATGGCACTCGCGATGGAGAGCATAGTTGCCAGATAATGAGTGGTCATGACAGCGAGGTGGCAAGTTTTCTTGATGCAGTAAGAGTTTTATGACCAGTTTAAGCTTATCCATGTTTTTATTGCGCCGTTTTACACGTTTGATGTCTTTCTCAAAGCTTTTTGTGTATACCGGTTTTAACATATAATTTAAATTCCTAATTGATCAAATAGATCTTTTTCATTCTTACAGGTAATTAAGCCTTTGCCTTTATCGGTTTCATCGAGTACTTTTTTTGTTTCGGCATTGGGTGTATTGGGGAGGGTTATTTCAAATGGTAAACCTTTTCGCATTTTTATTTGTATCAACATTAAATTGATTGCTTCAGACATAGATAGCCCTAGGCGCTCTAGTACGCGTTCAGCGTCAACTTTTGTTTTATGGCTAACTTTTGCTCTAACTGTTTCGGTTCTCATGCTCATCGCTACGGGCCTTTTTAGGTTTGATTGCACATAGCCCTATTATAGCTCTAATGGGGCGCATAGTCAAAAAGTGCTCATGAACCGGGCGTTGGCCGTTCAGGCTACGCTACGGTATACTTGTGTCTCGAACAGGACGTAAGGAATTTGCATGGAACATCACACCATTGTCACGTTGTCGATTATTTTAGCCTACGCCGTAGGTGTTATGATCATCGGTTTTATTGCTTATTATTACACCCACAGCTTATCTGATTATGTGTTGGGTGGCCGTCGGTTAGCGGCACCGGTGGTTGCGTTGGGTGCCTGTGCGTCTGATATGAGCAGTTGGTTAACCATTGCATTGCCAGGTTTAGCTTATGTGACAGGTGTAAAAGCTTTATGGTTACCGTTGGGTTTGTGGTTGGGCTCTTATTATAATTGGCGCTTTATTGCTATGCGGTTGCGTGTTTATACCGAAATTCTAGATGATGCATTAACTATTCCAGATTACTTGGTGCGGCGTTTTGTTGATGGTAAGGGTGTGTTGCGTAGCCTTACCGCCATTATTATTGTAGTATTTTTCACCTTCTATGCCTCATCAGGTTTTGTGGCGGCATCCATCTTGCTGCAGTCTGTTTTTCACAACAGCTACTCTACGGGTTTATATATTATCACGGCGGTGTTTATTGTTTATACATGTTTTGGTGGTTTCTTGGGTATTAGTTATGTCGACTTTATTCAGGGCGTATTGGTATTCTTGTTTTTATTAGCCTTGCCTTGTTTTGCGCTGTATTCGCTAGGTGGCTGGCATGGCTCAGTGCATGCGATTGAAAATCATCGACCATTAGCTCTGCAGTTATTTCACGATTGGAAATTTATTTCGGTGATTTCATTGCTGGCGTGGGGGTTAGGTTATATGGGGCAGCCGCATATCTTAGTGCGTTTTATGGCGATTAAGCGCCCCAGTCGTATCGTATTGGCGCGTTGGATTGCGTTGAGTTGGATGTTAGTTGCCATGGTGGGCAGTGTGGCTGCCGGTATATTGGGTAATGGTTTTAGTCATACAGAGCACTTTAATGCTCAATTGATTTTAGTGGCGTTGACCAAAATTTTATCGAGCAGTGAAGGAATAGTAGGTCTTGTTGTTGCGATTATGTTGTCGGTGGGTATGAGTGCGATTGCGGCACAATTGTTGGTGGCTTCTAGTGCGGTGATCGAAGATCTCTATCGCGTCTATTGGCGTCGTAAGGCACAAAAAACTGAATTATTATGGACCAGTCGTTTAGCGGTGACCATTATTGCTTTAATAGCTATGTATCTAGCGCGCGACCCTAATTCGTCTGTATTAGCGCTAGTAGCATATGCCTGGTCGGGTTTGGGTGCGTCGTTTGGTCCGATTGTTTTGTTTAGTTTGCGCTGGAAGCGTACGACACGAGCGGGTGCTGTTGCTGGTTTATTTGTCGGTGCTATTACGGTGATTGCCTGGTCGCTATTGAAGCATGCATACGGTGGTTTCTTCGACTTATATGAATTGATTCCCGGGTTTATATTGTCATCATTGGCAATATGGCTTGTGAGTTTATATACGCAACCGCCAGAGCCTGAGGTGCAAGAGGCCTTTGATAAGATGCTGGCTGCATTGCCGTAGGGTGTGCAAAAGGACATAAAAAAAGCCCCAAAGGGGGCTTTTTTTTAACAAACAGTTAACTGATTATGAGCAATCAGAAGCAGCTGTAGTGACTGTTGGTGGCGTGCTAGCATCAGCCGCCGCTACATACGTCACTTTGCAGGTGGCAGCAGCGGTTGCTCCGTCATGTGAAAACGCACCTGATGCGAGCGTAAACCCTTCAGGAGTGCCGCCAATCGCTGTAGCAATGGAGGCTGCTGTAGGGTAGCCATATGCAGTTGCGATTGAAGTTCCGTCTGCCATGGTTACAGAGCTTGATGCTGACCCTTGCGTGCCATCAATAACCGATTTTGCATAGACAAGCGAAGCAGCAGAGCGAATTGCTCCAGCTGTTCCTTCAACGGCGCCAACACGCGCATCGGATGAGACATCAATAAATTTTGGAATCGCGAACGCGGATAAAATACCCAGAATCACGATGACAATTATCAGCTCGACCAGTGTGAAGCCGGCTTGCTTGGTTTTGTTGATAATGTTCATGTTTGTATCCTCTTTATTCAGTTTGTTTGATGAGAGATTAGCCTGTTAGTGCCTTAGCGATAAGTATAGGCAGGAATGTATCTCATAAGGTAGTAAAACCACGCCTAAATGCCCATATCAAGCAATTCTCTTACAGACTCATAAGCTACTGACTATAAAGCATAAACACCCAAAAAAGCAATGTGAACATTTATCAAGCTTCGGTTTCGCTTAAATGTACGCATTATTAGTGATGTTAACGCTTGGTAAGGTGCGATTTCAGCTACCAAAACAGACGCGAATTGGGTACACTACCTGCTTCGTTGTGCGCGAATTTCCGCAGGAGACGCGTGTTGTAAATAGAATCGCTACGGAAAGCTGTGGGCGTTTATGTATTTAAAGCAAATAAAATTAGCTGGTTTCAAGTCTTTTGTTGACCCAACTGTCATTCCAATCCGCAATCCGTTGAATGCGATTGTCGGACCGAATGGTTGTGGTAAATCGAATATTGTTGATGCCATTCGATGGGTGATCGGTGAATCGTCAGCCAAGCAATTGCGTGGTCAATCGATGTCTGACGTCATTTTTAATGGTACGGCTACACGCCAACCGTTAGGTCGGGCGATGGTGGAACTGTTATTCGATAACAGTGATCACACATTGACCGGTGAATATGCGGCATATACTGAGATTTGTATTCGGCGTGAAGTCGAGCGCGAAGGGCAATCGAGTTACTTTCTTAATGGCACACGTTGCCGTCGTAAGGATATTACTGATATCTTTTTAGGCACCGGCTTAGGTCCGCGCAGTTATTCAATCATTGAGCAAGGTATGATTTCGCGTTTAATCGAGGCTAAGCCTGAAGAATTACGCGTGTTTTTTGAGGAAGCCGCAGGCATATCTAAATACAAAGAGCGTCGACGTGAAACAGAAAATCGTATGCGTCATACTAATGAGAACTTGGATCGCGTCAATGATTTATGTGAAGAATTAGAGCGTCAATTGGGTCGTTTACAGCGGCAAGCCAAGTCAGCAGAAAAATACAAGATTTATAAGCAGCAAGAAGAAGAGTTACAGTTGCAATTGAAGGGTTTGCATTGGCAGAAATTGCAACAAGATCTACAAAACAAACAGCAACAATTGTCTGCGAAAGAAACAGAGTTTGAACAAAGTCGTGCGCAATCACAACAATTAGAAACAGAGCTCGAAAAATCGCGTGTGGCGCTGAATGAATACAATCAGCAACAGTCGGATGTGCAGAAAGATTATTACAGCAGCCGCGCCGAAGTCAGTCGTGTTGAGCAGCGCATTAGTCATTTGCAGCAGCAAGCACAGCAATGGCGTGAAGAATTAGATACCACGGGTTCGTTATGGCGAGAATTATCAGATAATGCAGAGCAACATGCGGCAGATCGTGAAGAACTGGATCAAGATATTGAGCAGTTATCACCGCAGTTGGTTAGCAGTAAGCAGCAAGTTGATCAATTAACGCAACAATTACAACAAGCCGAGCAACAGCAACAAACATGGCAAGAAAGCTGGGATCAATTTCAAGGTGAGTTATCTAAAACGCATAAACAAGTTGAAGTTGAAAAGAATACATTAAACCACTTGTACCAACAGCGTGAAAATTTACAGCGCAAGCAACAGCAGTTGCAGCAAGAACATGGTGAGATCGATTTAAATGAGTTGCAGTCTGCTATTGATCGATTAAAGCAAGACGTGTCGAGCAACAGTGATAAAATTGCGCAATATGAAGCAGAGATGTCAACACTAGCTGATCACATCGCTGAGCAGCGCGATCAAATCAATCAGCAAAACCAACAGCTCGATAAAGACCGCCAACAATTGCAAACACTTAAAGGTCGCCAATCTTCATTGGATGCTTTGCAGCAGTCGGCTTTGCATGATGATGACTCACAAGTTAAAGAATGGTTATCCGATCAAGGTTTGCAAAATGCCAAACGCTTAGGTGAAACCATTACGGTTGAAAGTGGTTGGGAAACCGCAGTAGAAGCCGTGATGTTTGATAGCTTCCAAGCCGTGTGTGTTGATGATACGGTATCGCACCTCGATGCTTTAGCGACAATGACGGGTGCTAATATGTCTTTAACTAAAGGCCATAGCACAGCCAATGCCGAAACAGGTACATTAGCCAGTAAAGTTAACAGTAATGCCGCTTTACCTATCGATTTAAATCAAGTGTTAGTGGCAGCGGACTTGGCGCAGGCTAAGCAACAATTGGTGTCATTAAAGCCAGGTCAATCAGTTATTACGCCGCAAGGTGTTTGGTTAAGCGCCAATTGGGTCAAGTTGGTGCAAGCTGATGATGCCAAGCGTGGCGTATTGCAACGCGAGCAAGAACTAAAACAAATCAATACCGATATCACCGCATTAGAACAACAAATTGAACAAAATCAGACCGAGTTAGATAATATAAAGCAACAATTATCGTCTTATGAATCGCAGCGCGATCAGTTGCAATCGGAGTATCAACAATGCAGTCGTGTGCTGTCTCAGTTTAAATCTGACTTGTCATCGAATAATGAAAAATACCAATCGAAGATGCGTCGGTTGGCGCAGCTGGCTGATGATATCGAGCAAGTTGAACAACAGCTTGTGCGTACAACGGATACGATTGAAGAAACTGAGTCCAATATCACGGTGTCGTCGCAGTCTGAGCAACAGCTTCAGGATCAGCGTGAACAGTTATTACAAACACGCGATAGCAAGCGCCAGTCCGTATTGGATTGCCGTGACCAATTGCAACAGGCACGCCAAACAGCAGATGAAGTTGCTGTGCGCTTAGCGACTTCTGAAAATCAATTATTATTACTGCAACAAACGTTAGATCAAGATCGCAAGCAAATCGAGCAATTGGATCAGCGTAAAGCACATCTTCAAGAACAGTTACAAGATGAAAACTTGCCATTGCAACAATTAGAGCAAGAGCTGCAGCAGCATCTCAGTAAGAATGTTAATGTTGAGCAACAGTTGAGCGCAGTGCAGATGCAACTGGAGGAATGCCAGCAAACAATTCAGCAGTTAGACAGTCAGCGTCATCGTGTCAGCAGTCAAGTGCAACAGCAGCAAAATCAATTGCAACAAATGCAAATGGACAAGCAAACGTTGGTCGTAAAACAAGCGTCGATTGTTGAGCAATTGGAAGAAACAGAGCACACGATCGAGCACATCATTCCAACCATACCTGAAGAAGCAACGATTGCGGTTTGGTCGGATGATTTACAGGGGTTAGAAAAACGGATTAGTCGATTAGGCCCGATCAACTTGGCGGCGATTGAAGAATACGATGAAGTGAATGAGCGCAAAACGTATTTAGATGAGCAGCAAGCTGATTTGCGCGAAGCATTGGATGCTTTAACGGGCGCTATTCAAAAAATTGATAAAGAAACTCGATCAAACTTTAAGCATACGTTTGATAATGTTAGTGCTAACTTCAAAAAAATCTTTCCTAAAGTGTTTGGTGGTGGTGCCGCTGAGTTGGTGTTGATGGATGATGATATGCTAACCGCTGGTGTGCAAGTTAAAGCACAGCCGCCCGGTAAGCGTAACTCGACCATTCATATGTTGTCAGGTGGTGAGAAAGCATTAACGGCAATTGCTTTAGTGTTTTCACTATTCCAATTAAACCCAGCACCATTCTGTGTATTGGATGAGGTTGATGCGCCACTGGATGATTTAAATGTTGGGCGATATTGTGCGTTGATCCGTGAAATGGTTGATCAAACACAGTTCTTAGTGATTAGTCACAACAAAGTAACGATTGAATCGGCGGATAGTTTGTTGGGTGTTACGCAACAAGAGGCTGGTGTGTCACGTATGGTGGCAGTGGATATTGAACAAGCGGTGGCAATGGCTGAAGCATAGCAGCCACTGATGGATAAAATAAGGGAGCTATTATGTTAGTGACGATTTTGTGCCTAATTGGATTGGTGGTTGTTGGTATGATTGCCGCACGCGTCATGAGTCCTCAGGATAAATCTTCTAATCAATATAAACATAAGCGTCGTCGCAAATCGAAACAAGAGCCGCACTTAGGCCGTGTTACGCCAACGTTTTCTGATTCAAACTCTGATGACCCCGACGAAATTCTTGGTATTAAGCCTGCCCAGGACTATCCTGCTGACGTCGAGGAGGCCGCCGTTCAGAAACCGCAAATTATTGCTATACATTTGATTGCGGCTGCGGATCGTGAATATGTCGGTTACGAATTACTGCAAGCCATTTTGGCAACGGGTTTGCGCTATGGTGATATGCAAATTTTTCATCGTCATCAGCAGCGTAATGGAAATGGCGCCGTGATGTTTAGTATGTCGTCGATTTCTGAGCCGGGCACTTTTGATTTGCCAAATATAGGTGGCTTTAGTTGTCGTGGCGTTACTTTCTTTATGCGCTATGACAATATTAGCGATCCGTTGCAGGCTTTCCACAGCATGATTGAATCAGCGATGATGATGCAAGAAGATTTGGGTGGACGCATATTAGCCGGCGATCGTCAGCCTTTAGATCAAGCCGTAATCGAACACTATGAGCAGCAAATTAATGAATTTGTAAAGCAATATACCGATGAGGTTCGAGTTTCCGGCCGTGACTGAATCTGCAAAAATACGCGCTCTGCAGTTAACCAAGCTGTTGCGTGACTACAATCATCAATATTATGTATTAGATACACCCACTGTTCCTGATAGTGAATACGATCAACTCTTCCGTGAATTGCAACAGCTTGAGGCTGATCATCCTGAGCTCAAATCCGCTGCATCACCGACACAACGTGTTGGCGATAAGCCATTAGATGCATTTGATAGTGTCCAGCACCGTGTGCCGATGCTATCACTCGATAATGCGTTTGGTTTGGAGGAGCTCGAGGCATTTGATCAGCGCATAAAAAAACTGCTGAATAGTTCCTCGGTTGTTGAATATGCTTGTGAGCCGAAGTTTGATGGTTTAGCGATTAGCTTGACCTATAAGCAAGGTGAGTTAGTGCAAGCGGCGACACGTGGTGATGGTGTGAGCGGCGAAGATGTTACTCAAAACGTAAAAACGATTGCAGCGGTACCGTTGCAATTGCGCGGCAAAGATTACCCTGATTTGCTTGAAGTGCGCGGTGAAATTTATATGCCTAAAGCCGGTTTTGAGGCGCTGAATAAGCGCGCTCTGCAAACCGGTGAGAAGTTATTTGCGAACCCACGAAACGCTGCAGCGGGCAGTTTGAGGCAATTAGATTCGCGCATTACCGCCAGGCGCCCGTTAAGTTTCTATGCTTATTCGCATGGGGCTAGCAGTGAAGATAACTTTGCGTTAACACACAGTGAGCTGCTTGATCACTTTGCTGGCTGGGGCTTTCCAGTGGTTGACTTGCGTTCTGTGTCTAACGGCATCGAAGCTTGCGAGACGTATTATAAGAAAATCGAAACGCAGCGCGAACAATTACCCTACGATATTGATGGCGTTGTGATTAAAGTGAATGCATTTGCTTTACAACAGCAATTAGGCTTTGTATCGCGCGCACCACGCTGGGCTATTGCTTATAAGTTTCCCGCGCAGGAAAAATTAACCACGGTTAATGCGATTGAGTTTCAGGTGGGGCGAACAGGTGCAGTAACACCTGTCGCGCGTTTGGAGGCTGTGCAAGTTGGGGGGGTTGTTGTCAGTAATGCCACACTGCATAATGCGGATGAAATGGCGCGCAAAGATGTGCGTGTTGGTGATACCGTTATTGTCAGGCGAGCAGGTGATGTCATCCCCGAAGTGGTTTCAGTAGTCATGGCTAAACGCCCTGATCATACTAAAAAAGCGGCTTTGCCAAAAACTTGTCCGGTTTGTGATAGCGAAGTGATTAAGTTTCCTGATGAAGCAGTGGCGCGTTGTATGGGTGGTTTGTATTGCAAAGCGCAACTCAGCGAATCAATAAAGCATTTCGTATCGCGTAAAGCGATGGATGTAGATGGCTTGGGTGATAAGTTAGTCGAGCAGT
The DNA here is from genome assembly GCA_029212925.1 of Coxiellaceae bacterium. GTDB lineage: Bacteria > Pseudomonadota > Gammaproteobacteria > Coxiellales > Coxiellaceae > JARGNX01. Next base: position 370,089 of record JARGOB010000001.1, read on the forward strand.
TAGTGGAATTAGGCACGATTAAAGACGTTACCGACCTGTATCAATTGAAAGCCGAGCAACTAGCCAATATGGAGCGTATGGCGCAAAAGTCCGCGCAGAATGTGCTAGATGCATTAGAAGACAGTAAAAAAACTACGTTACCGCGATTTTTATATGCTTTGGGTATTCGTGAAGTAGGGCAGGCAACCGCTAAATCATTAGCGCATCATTTCGGTTCGATTGATAAGCTGCAAAGTGCTAGCTATGAAGCATTACAGTTAGTCAGTGATGTTGGGCCTATAGTGGCTGAACATGTGGTTGGTTTTTTTCATCAGCAACACAACCGTGATTTAATTGCGCGTTTGCAACGTTTAGGTGTGTATTGGCCTGATATCGAATTGAAATCGGCAGATGAATTACCATTGATGGGTAAAAATTATGTATTAACGGGTACATTTGAGAATAAAAGTCGTGAACAAGTGAAAAGTGAATTAGAATCGCTAGGTGCAAAAGTAAGTGGCAGTATTTCAAAAAAAACCACCGCATTAATTGCCGGTGAGGGTGGTGGCAGTAAACGCAGTAAAGCTGAAAAGCTTGGTATAGCAGTGTTAAATCATGCCGAACTGAACAAGTTGCTCAACAATTAATCTAAAAAAAGTTTCATTCCTTAAGTTATTGTTAAATTATTTTTGCATGATTGTATTCGCTGATAACATGATGCTATAGTGCTGCGCTGTGGGAGAAGACAGAAATTATTCTGATCTAAAAAATATATATATTTTTGGGAGATAGTTCATGCCTAGTTTACAACCTTTAGTCAGTGATGCCGCTAGCCGTCACGTTTATAACAACATTAATTTACAAGCCAGTGCGATTGCGCTTGCTGCTTTTGCTTATCAACAGTTTGTTAAACAAACACAGCAGTTGAACTACATCGAAACCGCTAATAAAGCGGTGCTTGGTGCATTTGCAGCGGTTGCTTTTGCAACAACAATGCAACTGGTAAAACAATTACGTGATACTGTTGCTGGTGAACAAGCAGAAATAGATTCAACAAAAGTTGAGCGTATTAGTCGAGGAGCTACTCATGGTGCTTTTTTAGGTGCAGCTGGCCTTGCAGCATATGCGCACTTTACCAATCAAAATTTATTGAACTTGCCGACAGGTTTGCATGTAGCAGTATTATCTACATTAGTAGGTGGTTTAGCATCATTGTCAATTAACACTTTTGTTAATATGAGAAAAGAAGACGCTCCTAGTAAGTTACAGACGGTTCCAACACTAGCTGCAGCTGTGGCTGGCCTTGCTTTCGTTGGCTTTAACTTGTTTAACCTAGAAGACAAAGGCTTTAAGGCTTCTGGCAGACTTTCTAATGCATTAGGCTATGAAGGTTTAACTGCAGCTGGTTTGTTTGTAGCCGCTTCTTTAGTGCAGTATGTTCCAGGCTTGGTTAATGCCGCTGGTGCATGTGTTGGCCGTGTTGGTTCAGGTTTATCTACTGCTCGTGATGTGATGTTTAAACCTGGCGCTGTATCGCCAGCTGGTACGCCAACTTTGCGAGATCCGTTGCTTGACCATCAGCCTGATACAGTAGTTGAGGTTGATGATCGACGTGATTCACAAGCTTCTGGATCACCTGCGCCACGTCCAGCTGGTAGTTTAATGAACGTTTAGTTTTAACTAAAGTAGTCATTTTAAAAGGGGCTTTCGCCCCTTTTGTGTTTGTTATCCCGGACCCCGATCCGGGATCTAGTCAAATAGAGTATCATACGCCTTGACGCCCAAGCGTACGTAATGATACTATTCGCTGAAGTCATATAAAACAGTCACTAAACTAAGATAAAAACAGTATATTACGATGAGAAAGCCAGTATATTTTGCATTAACAGCATGTGCGTCACTTTTTTTACGTCATTCAGCGATTGCTGCTTTTAAAGAAAGAGCGTCTTCGATTATTGGTGAATCTGATGAGGTCGCATTAGCTGCCGGTGTTTGTTCTGTAATGGGCGCAACCGCAATTACGTATTATTTACTATTTCAAACTGGGGCTGATGGTCATCGTGATATCGAATACAGAAGAGCGTATCTTCATAATAAATGGTTGCCATTGCATATATTAATTTCATTGCCGCTAACCGCATCAGTGATAGATGCTGAAACCAGTGTCCCGTTAAAAATAATAGGCGGAGTTTCTCGTATGGCGGTTGATATCGTTGTGGCGCAAAACCTATGTAATAACTTTAGGCGTCAAAATACTACCTTATTAATGGCGGTCAAAGACAATCCGGTAGTGGCGATTAAGCTTTTGGCTGTGTTATCACTGGTTGTGCCGTTGGCGATGGGGTTGGGTAATAACACCCAGAGCACAGTACAAGCACTGTTTTCAGTGTCGAACGATTCAATTAAAAAAGCAGTTAACGTGTTTGGCATAGCGGCTAGTTTACCCTATGTCTCAACTATTGCTCACTCTAGTGTTGACGGTTATCTTAATGTAAGGCGTGCGGATATTTTTCGATCGTCAGGTTGTTTACCTGCGGTGGGCCATGCGGTTAAAAACAGTGTTGCTGTTATTTTTAGCGCCAGCATATGTTTTTTCTATGGCATGATTGCCGAAAGTGGTGTGGGGGGGGTAACTAAAAATGATAAGCTGCTCACTGCTATGTTCTTATCTTTTACTGTAGCCACTTTGCCATTTATTCAACCCGCTGTTAATCAATTACTGGGTGTCATTGCCGGGTTGTTTAGAGCAAATGCGGCACAGGTTCAACCTGTTGTTAGAGGCGCTATACCTGAAGGCCAGGCGCCGGTTGCTATTTCCGTTGCTCCTTAACCGTAGCTATCTACTGTAAGCCATAAAATAATCATGCTAAACTGTGCGGCATTGGATCCGTATACAAGGACTGTAGAATGCCTCTTAAGCGTGACATTTCACCGCGTAATTTACTGTTTATTGCAATTAGCGGAATCGTTGGTTCTGGTTGGTTGTTTAGTCCTTTTTATGCGGCACAAACGGCCGGTCCTGCAGCGTTGATTTCTTGGATTATTGGTTTTGTCATGGTGTTTGTCATTGCGCTACCATTCGCGGAAATGGCATCGAAGTTTCCAGTAGCTGGTGGTATTGTGCATTTTTCGCGAATATCGCACGGTATGCCGATCTCATTTTTGGTCAGTTGGGCGAATTGGTTAGCGTTTGTGGCGGTAGCGCCGATTGAGGTGCAAGCCACACTGCAGTATTCGAGTCACTTTTTTCCCAATTTGATCCACATTGCTAATGATGGTGCCAAAGCCTTAACCCATTTAGGCCTATTGTGGGCCCTGGTTTTAATGTTGATTTTTACCTTTATTAATTTGGTTGGGGTTAAAATTGCAGCGCGGATTAATGGCGTGATTGCTATATGGAAAATTATTGTACCGATTGTTTTATTGGCTGCTTTATTTAGTTTTCAATTTAACTGGACAAATTTATTTGTGAAACAGTTTATGCCGATGGGGTGGCATGGTGTGTTGGCGGCGGTATCGACTGGTGGTATTGTATTTTCATTTATTGGTTTTCGCTCGGCCGTTGAGTTGGGTGCTGAGGCGGATAATCCCAGCCGAGCTATACCACGAGCACTGTTAGGCTCGCTGATTTTTTGTGTGGTGCTGTACACATTACTGCAATTAGCTTTCATTGGTGCGTTACTGCCTGAAGATTTTACTGCTGGTTGGTTACATTTAAACTTTCAAGGTGAGGGTGGGCCATTATTAGATGTGGTGACCACGGTGGGTATTATTTGGTTGGTCGGTTTGATTTATGTTGACTCGATGGTATCACCGATGGGTGCGGGCATGATCTCAAATACATCCACATCACGTGTGGTGTATGCGATGAGCCAGAATCGCTATCTGCCGGCGTGGTTTGAAAAAACCAATCGATTTAATGTGCCGGCGCATGCCTTATGGCTGAATTTTATTGTGGGTATGTTGTTTTTCTTACCGTTTCATGGTTGGCAGCGCATGATTAGCATTATGGTGGATGCCTCATTGATAGCTTATACCATTGGTGCGGTTGCTGTGATTTCAATTCGTAAGCAACGTTTAACATCGAGTCGTGAAAAGCCATTTTTAATGCCGGGTGGATTTTTTACGGGTTGGTTAGCATTTTATTTTGGTACTTTAGTACTCTATTGGTCGGGCTTTGATACGATTTGGCATTTGATGGTCGGGCTAGTGGTTGGTTTGATTGCCTTGTTTTTTATTCGCCGTCAACAAACTGAACATACCAAAGGTGAGTGGCCTGCATTGATTTGGTTCGTATTATATTTGATGATTTTATTTGTATTTTCTGGTTTGGGTTCATTCGGTGGTGGTAAAGGTTGGTTGCCAATCGGCTGGGATTTTTTGGTATTAGGCATATGGACCTTTTTTATGTTTCAGTTTGCATTGGTTTCGCGGTTGGATCAGCCGTATACAGTACAGCTTGAAAAGTTGGTTCGTTAGCGGCTACATGAGACCCCGAAAAGCGATGAAGTCGTTTATCCAGGAACCAGGAAATATTATTTAGGCAAATTACAATAATGGGGTATTAAAGCATGATGAAAACAGTTACTTTTAATTCGGTGCTATTGTTTTTCTTAGCTGTAATTACCGCCTGGTCTTTGTATAATCCTTTTGATTATTTGACATGGATACTCGAAGCAGGCCCTGTAATTATCGGCGTTATTGTTTTAGCATTTACTTATACGCGTTTTCGATTTACTCGTTTTACTTATTGTTTTATCTTTATTCACATGATTATTCTGTTAGTCGGCGCACATTATACTTACGCGCATGTTCCATTGTTTGATTGGTTTAAGGAATGGTTCCATTGGTCAAGAAATAATTATGATAAGGTCGGTCATTTTGCCCAGGGTTTTATCCCTGCGTTAGTCGCAAGAGAGATTTTAATTAGGCTTGGTGTGTTTGCTCGCAGAGGTTGGCAGTCATTTTTTATCGTCTGTTTTTGTTTGGCTTTCAGCGCATTTTACGAAATATTGGAGTGGTGGGCTGCGGTGTCTATGGGTGGTTCGGCGGATAGTTTTTTGGGTACTCAGGGTTATATTTGGGATACGCAGAGCGATATGTTGCTGGCAATGATTGGTGCGATAATAGCCGTAACCTTATTTGCGCGTTGGCAAAATAAATGCATAAAAAACTTATTATCTGTGGACTGATTTGCGTCTTGTAATATTGTTTCTGGATCCCGGCTCGGGGGCCGGGATGACAGCCAGGTAGCCGGGATGACAGCCAGGTAGCCGGGATGAGAGCCAGGTAGCCGGGATGACGGCCAAGTAGCGAGTGTGATCGTCGATATTGTTAGCAGTGTTGTAAGTTGGGATCATTGTTTTCTTGTTTAGAATAAGCAAACACCAGGCTGCCATTACTGATGGTATCAATGACGCGTTGTGAGATATGCGCATCCAAGCCCAGGCATCCCCAAGTGCGTCCAACGCGATGATATTTCTTGATGAATGTATAGTTAACCCATTTCGAGCCATGCACGACAATGTCGCGATCGAATGCGTTATCATTAATGCCTTTTTCGATACCATCTAAGCGTAGTGAGTAACCAAATTTACCGCGATAAGTGTTTTTGGTGATAAATAAACCGCGACTGGATTGGTGGCTGTTCGTGCGATTCGAGAAATGCGTTGCATATAAGTCGCCACTGGCTTGGCCGTGTGATGCTAATATGCGGTAGTCAATTTTGTGGTGTTTCATGTCGAGTACCCACATGCGTTTGCGGGTTGAGGGTTTTGTGTAATCAACAACAGTCAAATGTGGATTATGAATTAAACCTTTGCGCATTTCGCAGTGATAAGCTTTTTGTGCCAGTTGCAGTGCTGTTTCATTCAAGCCGCGAATGTTGGTGAAGTCTTTAGCGTAACTCATGGTTGAGATGATTGTTAGGCTGAGACCAGCCAGGAGTGCAGTATATAAATTCGAACGCGATATCATGTATTTCTAAACCTTGTGTTATTGAACGCTGCCGATACGTGTAGGAATGCCTTGCCTTTGTTTTTCTACTAAAGCAACCTTACGCCAATTCACGTGTGAGCGTTTATGTGCGGTTTTAATCGCAATTTCATTTTGTACATCGGTGTGGTTTAAATCGGTTTGATCTTCGCCGTGTGCCATGGGGCGATGCACTTCTAAATATAAGCTATGACCGCGCCAGCCCACTTTATTGGCGTGGTGTATGATGTGCACCGGTGTGCGGTTAGGTACCATATGGAATAATTGCTCTACGTCGTGATTAAATAAACGTATGCATCCCGAGCTAGCATAAGTGCCGATAGTGTTGGGTGCGTTATTGCCATGAATTAAATAGCCGCGCTTTAGTAAGTACATGGCGTATGGACCCAGTGGGTTCTTTTCGCCGGGCCCGATTTTAGTTGGTAGAAATTTACCTTTCTTTAGCAGTGTTTCATCGCGAATAGATTCAGGGATATACCAGGTGGGCAATTCTTTTTTGCGATAGACAATGGTTTCTAGCGTTGGTGTGCGCCACTTGCTGCGACCAACGCCAACGGGGTAGGTGTACACTACCTGACGATTTTTTGGAAAATAATACAGGCGTAACTCAGCCAGGTTGACTACAATGCCATTACGTTGTTTGGGTAAAATAAAGCGTGATGGGATGACGACCTCGGTGTTTGGTTTTAGTCGCTTATATAATAAGTGGCGGTTAGCATCACGCATTTTTAACCAGCCGATGTCGTAACGCTTTGCAATGCTATGCAGTGTGTCGCCTCGAACGCTGTGTACCAACAATACTTGGCCAACGACATCACTGTTTTTTGTTAATGGGAATGTGCCAGCAAAGGTGGTATTAAGAAATAATGCGGTGAAGGTAATAAACGCGATTCGGGCCAATAAAGTTTTCATAGTAAAGCTCCCTGCAATGCCCCTGGTTTATAAATGTACTCAGGGGCAAACGTTATCAGAAAAATTAATTTCGTTCAATAACTATCCAGTTGCTAGGAGCTTTGTTTTTTATCTTCTGCCGCCCATAAAGCCTAAGATGCTCAAAAGGTTTACGAAGATGTTAAATAACGCTACATACAGTGCCATCGTTGCCATGATGTAATTTGTTTCACCGCCATTCATCATTCGGCTTGTTGTGAACAAAATATACGCAGATGATAGCAGTACAAAAGCCCCAGACACTAACAAGCTTAGCAGAGGAAGTTGAAAAAACATGGCTGCTAAACCGGCAACAAAAGCGACGACAAAAGCGACGAATATAAAGCCACCCATGTAACTAAAATCCTTGCGTGTGACCAGCGCATAACCGGACAGAGCAAAGAAGATCACACCCGTTCCGCCAAGTGCGGTCATGATGAGCTGTGAACCATTGCTGAAATTATGAATATACGAATTTAGGATAGGTCCAAGGGTGTACCCAAGGAATCCAGTAAAGGCGAAAATGGCTAAAATGCCCCAAGCGCTTTTTCGTAATGCATTTACGGCAAACATCAAGCCAAAATAACCGATAAGGATGAATCCTATGCCAGGTTGGGCGTTGGTGCTCATTGAAAACCAAGCGGTAAATGCGCTAAATACCAGAGTTAAGCTGAGCAGTAAATAAGTATTACGAATCACACTGTTAGTGGCTAGCACTGATTCACTGCGGCGTTGTATCACTGATGACTGTTTTTGATCCATATGGAATAACCTCTTGTTAATTGAATCATAGATATCTCACGATATTATACCAAATTTACATTAAGGATTTCTATTTTTTACTGACATGTGTAATAATGCGTCCTGTCTGGATGCAGGCAGTTAGAGTTTTAGTGGAGAGATGGCTGAGTGGTTGAAAGCGGCGGTCTTGAAAACCGTTGAGGGTAACCCCCTCCCAGGGTTCGAATCCCTGTCTCTCCGCCACCTAACTATTGGAACAAACTGATTAAGGGGTAGCTTAGTGATTAACGTAATGTTGGTCGATGACCTTGACTTGGTTCGCACAGGGATTAGAAAAATGCTGGATGAATCCGCCGGCATTAAAGTAATTGGTGAGGCGACATCCGGTGAAGAAGCTGTTAAATTAGCCCGTTCAGTAAAGCCCAATGTAGTGTTAATGGATGTCAAGATGCCGGGTATCGGCGGTTTTGAAGCCACGCGTAAACTCATCCGCATGGATCCTGATATCAAAGTCCTCATTGTTACCGTTTGTGATAATGATTTATATCCCGCACGTTTGTTACAGGTGGGTGCCTCAGGTTATTTAACCAAAGGTGCTACCATGGATGAAATGGTGCAGGCGATTAAAGCTGTGCATGCTGGGCAGCGTTATATTAGCCCAGAGATTGCTAACCGTTTAGCGTTTAAGCATGTGTCAGACAAAGACGAATCACCTTTTGAAACCTTATCAGAGCGTGAGCTGCAAGTGATGCTAATGATCACTAAGGGCATGAAGGTGCAAGAGATTGCCGATAAGCTGTGTTTGAGTCCTAAAACAGTAAATAGTTATCGCTACCGAATTTTTGAAAAACTTAATGTTAAAAATGATGTTGAGTTAACCCTGTTAGCGATTCGCCATGGTTTGGTTGAATCGGAAGAAACAGGTTTAATCTAATTTTACAATAGAGCCTGTTATCATGGCCTTCGATCACGATACTTTTCTAAAAGTGCTTAGCACGCAGCCTGGTGTTTATCGGATGATAAGCAGTAAAGGCGATATTATTTATGTAGGTAAAGCGCGTAATTTACAAAAACGTGTTTCTCAGTATTTTCAAAAGCAACACCCTTTAACTAAAACCAGCTTAATGGTCGCACAGATTGCCGATGTGCAAGTGACGATTACCGAAAGTGAGGTGGATGCCTTAATTCTAGAAGCGACGCTTATCAAGCGTCATCGACCAAAATATAATATTTTATTACGTGATGATAAGTCGTATCCGTATATTTATATTTCAACGCAGAATGACTTTCCGCAAATGGACTTTGTGCGTGGAAAAAAGAAAAAACAAGGTCGCTACTTTGGGCCCTATCCTAGCATCGGCTCGGCGCGAGAGACCTTAGCATTATTACAGAAGTGTTTTATGTTGCGTCAATGCAAGGACAGTGTGTTTCGACATCGTTCGCGCCCCTGTTTGCAGTATCAAATTAAACGCTGTCAGGCGCCGTGTGTGGGGTATATTGATCATGATGATTATCAACAAACAGTGCGACAAGCGATTCAATTTTTAGAGGGTAAAAGCGAATCATTGATTGATGAGTTTATTGATCAAATGAAGCAGGCCAGTAGTGAACAAAATTACGAGCGGGCAGGGCAGATACGAGATGATGTTGAAAAATTGCGTAAACTGCAACATCACCAATATTTTAGTCACGATCAACACGATATTGATGTGATTGCGCTGGTGCAGACCCATCATATTTGGGTGGTGTCGGTGCTATTAGTGCGTGGCGGCGAATTATTAACGCATCATTGTTATTACCCGAAAGTGCCAGTTGATGCCGATGAAACAGAAGTATTATTGCAGTTTATTAATCATTATTACCTGAATGAAACCGTGGCGAATTTATTTCCGGCGAAGATTTTATTGCCGTTTGCGATTGATAAGAAAGACGTGATTGAATCAGCAATTAAACAACATTGCGACCGTAAAGTGCACTTAATGTCACGCACCGATGATGTATTAAAGCAATGGCGTGCCATGGCTGAGCGCAATGCTAAGCAAGCATTGGCTGAAAAGCTAGCGGGTAAGACTAAAATAGACCGGCAATTGCAAGGCTTGGCTAAAGCGATGGGTTTAAGTAAAGCATTGCAACGCATTGAGTGTTTTGATATCAGTCATACGCAGGGTGAGGCGACAAAGGCGTCATGTGTCGTATATGATCGCCAGGGTGCGTGTAAAAAAGCGTATCGGCAATTTGATATAAAAGATGTAACGCCGGGTGATGACTATGCCGCGATGCGACAAGCGGTGTATCGACGTTACGCGGGTTTATTAAAGCGCGGTGAAACCTTACCGGATGTGGTGTTGATTGATGGTGGTACGGGGCAATTAAAGCAAGCTGATGAAGTGTTGCAAGAACTGCAAATCGATTCAATAACCTTGCTCGGTGTTGCCAAAGGAAAATCGCGCAAGCCAGGCTTAGAAAGATTATTACTTACCAGTGGGCAAGTTCTGCAATTACCACCACACAGTGAAGCATTTCACCTGATTCAGTTTATTCGCGATGAGTCGCATCGTTTTGGTATACGTGCGCATCGCAATAAACGTGACAAATCGCGTACGCAATCCGTGTTAGAGCAAATCCCCGGCGTAGGCCCCAAAAAACGCCAAGCGCTATTGGCCCACTTTGGTGGACTGCAGGGGTTAAAGCAAGCCAGTGCTGTTGAAATTGCCAAGGTGCGTGGGATTACCTTATTGGTTGCTGAAGAGATCAAGCGCAAACTTGATTAGTCTGTCGCCACTTGAATTCAATGCTTGTTCGCGTACAATCGAGTTATGAATTTTGCGCTGCTACTGACATGGTCTCGAATATTCGCCATTCCGGTGATCGTATTGGTCTATTTTTTACCTTTTAAAAATGCTCACTTGGTAGCTGCATGTGCGTTTGCTTTGGTAGCAGTCACAGATTGGCTTGACGGTTTTGTGGCGCGTAATTTGGATCAATGCACTAAGTTGGGTGCTTTCTTGGATCCAGTGGCTGACAAGCTGCTAGTGTCGATTTCCTTACTGATGATTTTGAGCCAGCAGTATATGCCATTTTTGGCGCTGCCTGCGGCAGTGATTGTTGGTCGTGAGCTGACTATTTCGGCGTTAAGAGAATGGATGGCCGAAATAGGCAAGCGAACAAGCGTTGCTGTAACCTTTGTTGCCAAGCTAAAAACCGTGATGCAATTGGTGGCAATTGGAGTTCTACTTTTGTATCGTCCACACATGCCATTGTACGTTTTATACATCGGTGTTGTGTTATTAAGCATCGCAGCGGCATTAACGCTTTGGACTATGATTATTTATCTAAAAATTGCTTGGCCGGACTTGACTTTGCACGGAGAATA
>JARGOB010000011.1 GCA_029212925.1 Coxiellaceae bacterium
TGACACATCCAAGTCCGGGATGACACATCCAAGTCCGGGATGACACATCCAAGTCGGGGATGACACATCCAAGTCCGGGATGACACATCCAAGTCCGGGATGACAACCCTAATGCCCACAATCAGGATCAATGATTTCAAACAACGCAGGATTATCTGAATAATCCACCGGCATATTAATTAACACAGGCACCGTCTGCTGTAACGCTTCTTCCAACGTAGGAATCAACTCATCCGAATGCCCTATTGAATAACCCTTAGCGCCAAACGCCTGCGCAAAATCAACAATATTAATATCATTAAAATGAACAGCACTGTCTCGTTTATACTTCATCACCTGTTGCTCTTTCACCATATCATAACTGCCATCAGCCCAAACAATATGCACAAAGCGGCAACCTTCACGCACCGCCGTTTCTAATTCCATCGCCGAAAATAAGAAACCACCATCGCCAGACATCGACACCACGCGACGATCAGGATAAGCAAAATTACATCCCATCGCCCACGGTAACGCCACGCCTAATGTTTGCTGACCATTACTAAATAATAAATGCCGTGGCCGATACACCAAGTAATAACGTGCCATCCACATATATACCGAACCAATATCACAAATCACCATGTCTTCATCTTTCAATGTCTTGCGCAAATCATAAATAAAACGCAATGGATGAATCGGTGTACCCGCTAATTCCTTACCCTTCTCAATTTCAGCATGCAACTCATCCATCAACCCACGAATTTTTTCAACGTGCTTGATTTTATGCCGTGGCTTTAACTTACTGCGTAACACCTCTAAATTTACTGCTATATCACCCAGCAACTCTACTGTTGGTTGATAACCACATCGAATATTAGCCGGCGTATAATCCAAGTGTATAATTTTTTTATTAAACTGACTGTTCCACACCTCAGGGTCATATTCCGCGGGATTAAAACCAATGGTTAATACCACGTCCGCATCTTCTAATAAGACATCACCCGGTTGATTTTGAAACAAACCAACACGACCAAAAAAGCAATCCAGTAATTCATACGAAATGACACCAGCCGCCTGATAGGTTCCCACCACTGCCATTGGCGTCGTCAATAATAAATCACGTACCGCTTCACTGTTATTATCACGACTAGCTTCTTGCCCCAATAGAATCACCGGGCACTTCGCCTGATCGATTAAATCCATCGCTTGTTTTAAAGAGGCACCCAATGCCTTACCAAATAAAACCGGTTGCGAGGCTTCAAACGGCGTATGCTTGGTCGGCTCTAACGACACATCTTGCGGCAAACTGATAAACGCTGCACCCGATTGTGGCTCCAACGCATAACGAAAGGCATTCTCTACAATTTCAGGGATCGACTCAACCGTCTTCACTTCAACGTGATACTTACTCACCGCCTTCATCAATAATACGTTATTCATCGATTGATGTGATGCCTTTAGTGCCATCGCTCGCGACACATTACCACCAATCGCGACCACCGGATCACCTTCCGTCGTCGCCGTTAATAGTCCAGTGCATAAATTAGCCACACCAGGACCTGATGTCACCAACACCACACCCGGCTTACCCGTCAAACGCCCATAACTCGCCGCCATAAAAGCAGCATTCTGCTCGTGACGACACAAAATTATACGAATAGGGGAATCATTTAACGCATCAAATACGGCATCAATCTTGGCACCAGGGATGCCAAAAATATACTCAACGCCGTGAGCCTCCAAACACTTGACCAACAATCGTGCACCAGCATGCGGATCTAACGCCATGGCACAAACTCCTTTTGTAGCATGAAGATTTTTTAGTGTAACACAACTAGATGAACCGCTTGAAATATCACTCAGGATAACGACGCCATGCGTAGAAAAAGACCATCACAGCTAACAAACATATAACAACATATACCGACGGCATCATTAATGGATTCTTGGTAGGCAGCAAGGTCAAAATATAGGTAGCGAATAACGAAATTAACATGGTAATAAAGCTCATGACCGCCGATCCCGTCGCCTTATCTTCGTAATTCATTAGCGCCATAACGGTAGCTACACTATAGGTCATTGGCAGCCCCATCATAATAAAAAACAATGGAATGATAAGCGTGTAAATATTTATCGAGTGAAACAAGTAACAAATAAACATCAATACACTACCAACGATCACACTAACATACCCAATCGTTAGCACCTTATAGCCAGTTAATTTTTTATTGAGCTTACCACCACCAATAGCACCAATAAACTGCCCGCAATAAGGCACCAACAACACCAGCCCATACATCGCGGGCGATAAACCAATTTCATCAATACCTATAAACGGTGCACCACTGGCAGTAACATAGATAAATGCTGTCATCAAACCATAAATACTCGAAAAAACAATCAGTCGCCAACAACTAAATGCTGACAAATATGCGCCCAATAGCTGCTTTATCTTAAGTGCATGCTCATCTTTGTTGATTAATGTTTCCGGCAATCGCCATGTCGCAAATAAAATCACAAAACCATAGAATAAGTAAAAATAAAAACAATCTATCCATGAAAAATGGCTGGTAATAAAACCACCCACCACAATAGCTAATGCCGGCATAAATGCATAAGCCAATACCGCATAACTCACCACCGGGCGCGCTTGATGCGGGTGGTAAAAATCATTAATCACCGTAAAAGTAATAATCATGCCCACACTGGCGCCCATCACCATCAACAATCGACCAATTAATATGATCGCCATTGACTCCACATAAATACCTATTAAACACAAAATACAACTAATAAAGTAAACAACTAAACCAATATACACCGCCACCTTGCGACCATAACGGTTAGCAAACGGTGAATACATCAATTGCCCTAACGCATAACCAATAACTGCCAGGGTAATTACCTGCTGTACATAACCATTCGATATATGAAAAAAGTCGCTCATCGCCGGTAACGCCGGGCTCACCAATACCGTGGCCACCGATGGAAAACTAATCAATAAAATCAAACACAACAAATGCGGTTTTTTTACAGTCAATCGATATTCCATTATCTCTCCTTAACCAATGTAGCGATATATTCTATAACTGCATATTCTATGACTAACAACCTAGGGATAGTCTAGCAAATCCTCCGCGCCAAGCATATATAAGTAATTTCGATAAATAGAAATGGAAACTGATGATTAGTCGAATTTCGGCAAGCATGGTAATTTATTATTAATTAAAACAAATGCAAACAGAAGCATGTACTAAGGACAGCAAAGCACTATGAGGTGAAACATGGCATCCGCTGTATCATTCGCGACTCAACTCTTAAATAAGCTCGATGCATATATTATTACTACGGGCAACTCTAAACGCAAAATAGCAGCACAAATAGCCTATCAACGTTTACTTAATACACTGGCGCAACGCTTAGGTAGCTCAACTGAAGCCGAGCAAGTGAAAATTGCACAGATGCAATTGATCGTGGAAAATGTGTGCCAAAGTGAATTATTCCAACACGGCAGCACACGCGGCAGGAAAAGCCAACTGATCAATAATAAGTTGCAAGAGTTAATCAACTCACCGCGAGAACAACAAGCAGCAAGCCAGTACGATGAAGTAAAAGCAGAAGAAAAACCAAGTAAAGAAACAGATGCGCTGATAAAGGCAGTGGCAAAGCATGATAAAGCAGACCAGACTAACGTAAGGCGAAACCATGCCACACCACCATTACACTATCACAATGGCCGCGTAGTGGTAAAAAAGAAAATCGAACACACAGGTGACAAAGCAAAAAAAATAGCTCTTGAATCCGCTATTATTGGAAATATTTTTGCGATTGCACTTGGCCAACCCTACCCTAAACACGATTTAATCATTGAGGGTGGAAGTTATTCGGTTGCCAGTGAATACATACCCTACGCTAAACATATAGAGACTCCGCAGTTCAGGAGCCGACGCAAACAACCCGAGCTATTTACCGAAAGCACATTGCTGGCATTTATCGTAGGGGCGACAGATCATAAACCAGGTAACCAACTCGTAACCGCTAATAATCACATGGTGGTCATTGATCATGATAGCTCCATACTATTTAAGTTAGAGGACAAAGAAGCTGACGAGTTGTTTACGCCAGATAAAGTAGCCGGTCTACCAAACTTAATCGCATCCAGCCGCAAAGCTTTAGCAAAACTACCTTACGGTGTGAATTGGAATATGCAAAATGATGGATTTCGCTCTGTAGCCTGTGCTGTAAAAGGCAAACGCCACCAACAACGCACAGAAGCATGCTTTATTAAACTGTGGCATAAAAAAGAAAAAATAAATACGATGATTAGGGCCCAATGCAAAAAAGCTGGGCTTGACGAAGCTGAAATAGCATCATATCAGGGGAAATTTGCTAATCGTCTAGATAATATTAAACAAGCACTGAACATCAGTGACGAAGCCCTAAAACAAGCGACGACTACTCATATACAAAGCGCCAAACAACAAATCAAGCAACATCTACGTGCCCAACCCAAACACCATCGCTATGATTTAGATAAGTCACGTGTCGTTCGTGATCGCACCAATGACTTAAAACGGGCTATTGAAAGCATCAAAACCGAGGACCCATACAATAAATACCTGTTATTTTTTCTACTGGATAGCTGCCACCAAAGCAACCCTGAAACATTAGACACCTTAGGCTTAGCGGATATACATCAATCCATGTCTAATGATGACAGCTTCATTCAAACATACCTTCAACAATTTAATTCCATTCACAACAATTTACTTGCCAAAGCCGCTACTGCCGTAGCACAACAATACAGTGTGGATCGTCGCATTAATTCATGCTTTCATTTATTTGGCATTCGCAGTAAAGCCAGCAAATCATATGCTAAAGCTATTACAAGCGAAGAATTGGAAGAATCTAAAATTTCGAATAAAACAGATGAAATGTTTACCACTAAACAACATAGCCGACTTAAAGATCGTTTACGAGGTTACTATAAGTATAAAGCGCATATGCTTAACGCAGTAAGTATCACTCACGTGGCAGAGAAAAAGCTTGTAAGGTGATAACCGACAGATCTACTACATCCTTAAATTATCAACTCTCGCTGCGTCTCTTTCTGCTGTCAAAGCAGACATAGCCATATCAAGTCCATTCAAACAATGCTTGGCGATTTTGCCAATATTATTTTTTTGTAAATCATCCATTACTGTTTTAACATGATTAATGACACCAGATATGCTACCGACTATGACCCTAGCTTGGTCGTGTATCGCTGATTTTTCTCCACCAGCAAACCGCATGATATTGGTTACTATATCTGTAAAACGTTCAATGATTTTTTCTAACTGATTATTGATCTGTGTGACAGCCTTATAATCTTCACGATCATATGCTTTCTCTAATCCCTTAACCAAAGCAACAACCTGAATAATTTCGGAAGTATCTATTTGCATATCAGCACTGGATTCAGATAAGCTACCCTCTTTCGCTATTGTATCTAAAAATACTTCATTTAAACCTTGCCAAGTAGCATAGTTAGATTCATCATTTAGCTTCAATTTTTTATCATATCCAGTAGTGACTGACATCTTAATATAGAATTTTTCCAACTTAACCTGATCACTGGTGTGATGTACCGCTCTATCTTCACGATTTATTTGAAGCAATAAAGGCCTAATAGACGCTAAACTGCCAATCTTAACTTCGAAGCTTTCTTCTCCATCATCATATTCCACTGCACTCAATTGCCTATTCAATATTTCTGCAGCTACACTAATGGATCAACGCTCAGAAAGCCCTTCTTCGGCAAAAAAAATATCTGGCAACAAGTTTGCTGCATTCATTAGCCGCTGTAACACAGCATCAAGATCTACTGGCCCTCTAAATGGTTCAGGCGTGGATGGTGGAGTACTACCTGGTCGAGAAAAAAAAGACCGCCCTGAGCCTAAGCTGGCCGGACTGATTGACACAGAAGCTGTTGTCGACGGCGAATGCTGCCCACTGCCTGCTGCTTCTTCACCTCTTAGTGCGGCTAATCGCTCTTTAAGCCCATCAAGGGTAAAACCTTGACGCCCTCGTGAGTGAGCGTTACTACCTGTTGAATTCCCAAGTAGCGCTTGTAAACGTTCTGTTAATATATCTCTAGACATATCATACCATCCTCATTAATTTTCAAATACCTAGCATATTACGTACATATTAGACTATACGTATTTTACGGCAATCCGGTTAAAGCTATCTTAGTAACACGACGCTGTAGCACCAAAACCTATCTCCTATACTGTAAGCAATTGCCGCAAGGGGAAAAACCGTATGTTATTGAATTTATCTAATATATTGCATATACCATCACTGGATGCAACCACATGAAACTAGCTTGGATGACCGATATCCACCTCAATTTTGTTGAGCCTGCCGATAGGCAATGCTTTTATGACTCCATAGTCCAAACCGATTGCGATGGCCTCTTAATCACAGGTGATATCGTTGATGCCAATAATTTTTCGTCAGTCATCAAAGAAATGTCTGATCACGTCAATAAGCCCACGTATTTTGTGTTGGGTAATCACGATTACTACGGTGGCAACGTTAAAGATGTGCGCCAAAATGCCAGTGAATTAACCCAATCAGAAAAACACCTACATTGGCTGCCACATGCCACACATTTACTCAATAATCACACGGCGCTGGTTGGCCAAGATGGCTGGGCTGATGGCCGCTACGGTGATTACGAAAACAGTCGCTTATCAAAAAAGGTGAACTGCTTGATTGATGACCTATCCAAAAGCCAGCAACAAGGTGAGTTAGGCTTATTAAGAAAAATGCAGGAGCTTGCTGATCATGATGCTGCTATGCTGGCGCAACAAGTACATCAAGTGATTGAGTCCAGCCAACCAAAGCGTATTTTAGTATTAACCCATGTACCACCATTTAAAGAATCGAGTGTCTATCGCGATAAAATGAGCAGTATTTATCATTTACCATTTTATGCTTCAAAAGCCACTGGTGATATTTTATTAGCGCTAGCTAAACAATATCCCACCGTGACTTTTGATGTATTATGCGGCCATACTCATGGCAATGCGTTTTATAAACCACTGTCTAATCTTAGTGTTAACACTGGCCACGCTGATTTTTATCGGCCAACTGTTCAACGCATTATTACAATCTAAATTATAACCGGTTGTAAAATTGCTTAGCGTCCTCAGCTTGCGGATGTAAATGTATTTGCTCTTGCAATAATGGTTTTTTACATTCATAGCGCTGACAATACAGTAACGCAAGATCTAACACCAACACAGCTGCCGATACAGCAAACAACGCCCACCAGGTTTGCCTAAACGGCGTGCAATGTTGTTTAAAATAATTATGCGCACAGGTCAAAGCCTCTTGAGACTTATCAAACAACGATGCACAACTGCTTTTCGCACCCTTAATCGCGCCATCCACATCCATACTAGCATACACAATCGGCATCACTATACCTATAGATACAGCTATCGCGGCACGCGCTGCAACAATCACTGGGGTAGCATAACGAAATACCCCTTTATGCGGCCGCTGTTTAAACCTCATCGTAACACCAGGCATACCAATTTTATCATCACCGTTATTATGCAATGTACCCCAACATATCATCGCGCGACCGATGACAAATACGCTGACAAATGCAGAGAGCGAAAATAAAGGCACTGCTGGTGCCATATCATGCCTTGCCTGATGTGCAATCGCATCACTCACAGTGGCTGATGAAGGTGATATGGCAACCGGATGAAATGAACCTTGATACGTCAATGTAGCTTGACACAACGTAACCAAACCCGGCACCAATAGCGCCACCCAAGCCGTTAATATAAGCGCTTGCTGATGAGTAACTTGTGGCAAGCCGAACAGAAATTTATTACACGTTGGCCTTGCATGCAAAGGAGTGAAGTCTCTGTTGTCTTGTAACTCATGATATTGATCTGCATCATATTTCGGCTGACCTGCACTTGATGGCTGTACCACTGAAGTTGTATTACCCATTAATCACCTGTATATATTATTTTTATGCTAGCACAGTAACAGACCATCAGCCGTTTAAAAAACGCTAAATATTTATTACTATCTATTGATTTGGACAATATCAGAATGATATGACTAGAGATGCAACTAGCCGCCAAACAGATCACGCATTTTTTTTCATTGCCATTTTACTTTCATTCTCATTAGTTTCATTGTTTTCTTCATTATCTTCTGTATCTGATTCAATCGGTGTTGATAATCTTTCGATACGCCGCTGAGGGATACGCCTACAACAATTAAAAAATATCACACTTGAAAGCATGACAACAATAAAGGTAGTAGAGGTTACAAGTGATATTTTTGGCTTATTATATAATAGCCACATAGCCACTTGTAATTTTTTACCGTTTTCATCATTAGGATCAGCCATCAATAGCAACGCTTTAGATGCCATCATTGTTACAAGGCTCACCGGAAAAATTATAAAATGCGCATACCTCATAGACCTGTAAGTAAATAAACGTAGTCTTTCTTCAAATGAAGTTAATGGTTTAATTTCCGGCTTCAGCTCAGTCGGTAATTGCCGAATATTTCTGTTTATTTGGGACTTTAAGTCTGCCAAATCATTCGACTGATATTCCTTACCTAAGCCTTTTACTTCACTATAAAGCGTTGTTAGCACTATCTGACGCACATCTTGTTCCTGCTCAGGTGCAAGACGCATCTTAAATCCTTTTTTTATAGCTTGCTCTGGATTCCGCAACATATGCCATGTAATTTGGAACAAATCATACTGCTCGCCAACAAGAGGTATACCATCTCGCAACACTCTCACTAAATTATTTACAGCCAGAGAATCTTTATTATCACTAATCCAATAGTTAAACTCCATGGTAACGATGGTTTTAATTTTAAATAGCGTATTTTTATTTAATGTCTTTTGATTTGTTCGCATCACAACCCCCTAAACTTAAGCTACTGAGTGCTTGTTATTATTCGATATATATCCAGCCAAAATAGCATACACACCTCCTGATCAGAAACACTTAGTTTTAATTTCTATTCATTGAATTCATTGATATGCTATGATCATTAACTTGGAAAACAATTCAAAGGAGTGAATTAATGCGTAATTTATTAACAATCCTTAGCGCTACTGTTTTATCTTGCTCTGTTGCTAGTCTCTATGCAGCCGATCAAGCAAAGCCGGCCAACCCACACTTGGTTACCGCTGAAACACAAAAAACACTGTCAGCTGAAGATGTACTCACCCAACTCAAACAAGGCAACCAGCGCTATACAAAAGGTGAAACCGTAAAATATAATCAACGCCAATTAAGCCAGTTAGCCAGTCATAAAGGTCAAGCACCCTACGCTTTTATATTCAATTGCGTTGATTCACGCAGTGTACCTGAAGTGGTATTTGATCAACCCGTAGGCGCCATGTTTGTTTCTCGTATAGCAGGTAATGTGATTGGTACTGATGTATTGGGCAGCATGGAATTTTCAACAAAATACGCCGGCAGTAAACTGGTGGTTATCATGGGGCATACCCAATGCGGCGCTGTCGCCGGTGCCTGCAGTAAAGTGAACAAACCAGCTCAATTAAATAAACTGCTGATGAAAATCGACCCTGCCGTTCAACAAATTGCAAAACAACATAAAGCCCCGCTCGACTGTAAAAACATGACTGAAGTCAATCAAATCGCCAAACAAAATGTACTGAATCAAATGCGGGCACTACTGCAGAATAGTAAGTCGCTGGCCAAGATGGTAGACCAACATAAAATTTTATTGGTTGGCGCTATGCATGACATTAAAACCGGCCAGGTTGATTTTTTTAATATTGACGGTAGTAAGAAGTAAAATCCACACCTCAACTTATGGAATTCGACAGGGGAGCAGCAGCGGTCAAAATAAACTTAATTGATCTTGAAAGTAGCCTAATTGCTGCTGCCAATAGCTCTCCGTATTAAACCAAGGAAAACTGCGAGGAAAAGCACTATCATTCCAGCGTTTAGCCAGCCAACCATTGTAATGGATCATGCGCAGCGAACGCAGTGCTTCAATCAGATAAAGCTCATCTCTATTGAAGTCATTAAACTCAGTATACCCGTCTAAAATTGCATTAATTTGCATTTCCTGCTGCTCTTGTTCACTGGATAACAACATCCATAGATCTTGAATGGCTGGGCCCATTAAGCAATCATCAAAGTCTACAATGTGAGGCCTGTCTAAATTCCATAAGATATTGCCAGCATGGCAGTCGCCATGTAATCGTATATTGGAAACCTTGCCCACAGCCTGATAGCGTAAGGTTATTTTCTCTAATAGACTTTCAATGATCAGGCAGAAATTTTTTTGAATGGCCTGTGGGATAAAATCATGCTCTATTAAATATCGATAAGGTTGATGACCATAACTATCAATATTCAATTCTATGCGATGCTGGAAACCACGTAATTTACCAAAAGCGTGTATGCGGCCAATAAAGCGCCCCATCCAAGCTAAATGATCCAGCCGATCAAGCTCAATCGTTCTGCCACCTCTGCATGGATAAAGCGCAAATAAAAAATCAGCATAACGATGCAAGGTGTCTCCATTGTCATCGCAAATGGGGGCAACCACAGGAATTTCTTCAGCAGCAAGATCTAAGGCAAACTGGTGTTCTTCGATGATCGCATCAAAACTCCAACGATGTGGTCGATAAAATTTAGCAATGATCGGAGATTCATCATTAATGCCTATGTGGAAAACTCTGTTTTCATAGCTATTCAGTGTCAAAAAGCGGCCATCACAGCGATAGCCAACGCTCTCAATGGCGTTCATCATTAAACTAGGATCTAGACTGCTGTAGGGGTCTTGCTCATCCAATCGGTTTTCCTCTTACAAAGTGGCAGTAGTATAAATTACAGTGCTGCGCAAGGCAAATAGGGGGATCACACAACAGCGGCTCCCGAGAATAAAAAAAGGGCCCCTCTGGGGCCCTTTTTTATGGCGGCGGTGGTAAGTGCTTATGGATAATTTGTCGGAAGCCATCCTGGCACAACTGTTTTCTTCGTAGCAACCCCAGGTCGGACTCCTGTCCTCCCGCTCGTCGATAAAAAAGCAGTGCTTTTTTATTGCGACTCACCCCACGCCCGCACGCGGACGCGGGACTTTAATTCCTGCCCGGCTCCCGAGAATAAAAAAAGGGCCCCTCTGGGGCCCTTTTTTTATGGCGGCGGTGGTAAGTGCTTATGGATAATTTGTCGGAAGCCATCCTGGCACAACTGTTTTCTTCGTAGCAACCCCAGGTCGGACTCCTGTCCTCCCGCTCGTCGATAAAAAAGCAGTGCTTTTTTATTGCGACTCACCCCACGCCCGCACGCGGACGCGGGACTTTAATTCCTGCCCGGCTCCCGAGAATAAAAAAAGGGCCCCTCTGGGGCCCTTTTTTTATTCTGGTGGAGGCGGCGGGGATCGAACCCGCGTCCGCAAACCCTCCGCCATCGGCTCTACATGCTTAGATCTGTCATTAATTTAACTAGTAAGCACCCGACAGTCAGGGTAAACCTAATAGCGAGCCTTGTTGGTTTAATAGTGAAGTCATAGGCGATGCTCCACTACGATCTTATGAATCTGACTACTGACCTCCCCTGCATAAGCACAAAGGAGCAGTAGACTGCTGCCGGTTATTAAGCGGCAAACAAACTTGGATGATTACTGATTAAACAGCTACCGCCCAAAGTTCGTCGTTTGCAGCAGGTTGCTTAGTATTTGCAACTATAAGTTTTCACCTCAGTTTAACGAGTCAGATGAACCGCTCGACATGCACCTCAGGTTTTGTAATCCGCGTCGAAGCCAGATCGCCCCCCAGGGTGGACGCAGTATAACAAATATTATTCAGAAATGCAGCAAAGGTTAATCACTTGTTTTTAAGCAACTTGTTGTGGATAAATAATATAAACCCCAAAGGTAAAGTCAGTCGGATGAAAGCTATTCACCGTCTTAGCGGTAAAACACTTAATCGCGCTGATTTTATTATGTGGAAATAAACGCTTAAGCCGAGTCGGCTCGCCCTGCGGGCAATCGAACACAATATTGAGCGCACCGTTTTTAGTCGCCAATTGCGGGTCTACATAGGGGCTGTCTTCGAATGAGTAGTTGAGTATCGCCTGCGGCTTGGCCTTTTCAAAAGCCGGGATTAACCCCAAAAAGTAATCATCACCGATCACTAACTTTAATGGTTTATTCGGTATCATCTGATGCCAATAGCTATACGCTGCATCCGCAATCGCCGCGGCTGGTTTATTCAGTGTCGACACCGTCTGCTTCATATGCATCGACAATACATAATAACTAAAAATCGCGATATGCAATCCAATTGCTACTCCAATCGCTATTCTTAATCGACGCTCAGTGATATCTAATTTCAATAAATTAACACAAGCCAACGTAGTAAAAATATAAAAAGGATAAGACCACTCAGTCGGTATATTCATACCCACCAACAAACTAATAAAAAACACCAGCACAAACGGCGCAGCAGCCAACGTAAGACTCAACCATTTTTTCGACACCAGCAATTGCTGCTTTTTTTGGCCAATCAATAGCGCAAACAACACCGGGTAAATCATCAATGGCAATTGTGAACCCAAGTACTCCAACGGTGCTTTAATATGTAAGGCAAACCAACTGGGATTAGCCGTATCACCGCGCGCATTCATATAGTGTAACGGTAAGTAATTATGCTCCATTACCCAATAGAAATTCGGAGCCACTAATAATAGGGCGATCACAGCGGTTAATAACAAGTGCTTGGTGTAAGCTTTTTTGTAGTGACACAGCAAATAAGCCAAACAAGCCAGAATCAATACAGCACTTTCATACTTGGCCAGCACAGATAACCCTGTCACTAAACCCAACAAGGCCCAATGCTTGGTTTGGTTATGCTGCAAACTCTGATAAAAGTAATACCCCATCGCTGCCCAGAAAGGTAACATCAACACGTTTTGATTAAATTGCATGCTACGCGAATTGAAGTAATAAAGTGTAGATGTCATTACAATCGCAAATAACGTACGCGATGGCGACATCAACTCTCGCCCTAATCGATACAGATAAACATACATGGTTAACACACACGCGGCACTTAAAGACACCACCGCACTAAAAGCGGTCGGCATTACCGTTAATGCTCCCCGCATTAACCATGCGCCTAATGGTGGATGCTTATAATTACCCCACGCCAAATGCATCGCCCAAGCAATGTTCTCTGATGAATCTAAATACATGCCATGCAAAAACAAACTGGGGATTAATGCCCAAAGGAAAATATATAATAAGGCCAGCAGCCATAGATAACGTACGTTTAGGGCGCCGCATGGCTGACTTTGATTCATAACTCAATTTTCCCTTGTAACTGTATATGCCATGTAGCGACTTTGTCGTCCCGGAAATTGCAAAGCAATTATCCGGGATCCAGGAATAATATATGGATCCCGGCTCGGAGGCCGGGATGTCAGGCTGTGCGCCTTGATAAACACCCTAGCGAATCGTAACACTTATATAGTAATACTTTTGACGTATTTATATACACAAACGAACGAACTGTCAATGAGTTTAATCAATCAACAATACAGCCTGAGCAGCAGCATTGACCACACTAGCAATGCGCACGGCTGACTGCACGCCTTCACGACTCACACCAGATTTTAATAACGTCGCACTGTGCGCATCCATACACTTACCACAACCATTTAGCGCTGACACAGCCAGTGAATACAGCTCGAAGTCCACCTGCTCTATACCGGGGTTTGCCACCACGCTCATGCGTAAATTAGCTGGCATTTTTTGCATATCGGTATCACTGCTCAAGTGCGCAAAGCGATAATAAATATTATTCATCGCCATGATCACCGCTGCTGCTTTCGCTGCATTAACATGCGCCTGGGTTAATGCATCATCAACTTCAGCTGTCATCGCATTAATCACCACCGATGATTTAGTCGCATAAGCACTCGCCAATGCCACACCCAACACTTGCTCCTGACTCAAACCAGGCGCCCCACCCGCTGTTAATACTGATGATAAATTTAAACGTATGTCTTTGGCATACTCAGGTAAACTATTTTTTAATTCTAATATACTCATTGTTATTTCCTCTTTTTTTATCAGTCTTCGACAACACATGCAGGTCGTTTTTACTGAAGTAATATATGGATCCCGGCTCGGGGGCCGGGATGACAGCCAATGCATTACTGCCATGGTCAGTAAGGGTGGCAGGGGTACCTTTAGAGCGGCGTGTGATACACGGAGGTAAAGGAACACGAGGATAGGGATATCCGTTCGCGAAAAAGGCACCCCTGCCACCCTTACGATGCACTAAGCATAATGCAAATCATACTGTTATCGTTTCTTCACCTTGATGCCAATTACATGGACACAACTCATCCGTCTGCAAAGCATCCAACACACGCAATACCTCTGTTGGATTACGACCCACATTCATATCCGTCACCATCACAAAGCGCACAATATTATCGGGATCAGCAATAAATGTGGCACGTTGGGCGACACCATCTTTAGCATCCACAATACCCAGGGATTGAGACAACTCACGCTTTACATCCGCCAGCATCGGAAAAGGCAAGTCCTTTAACTCTTCTTTATGCTGACGCCATGCCAAGTGCACAAATTCGGAATCGATACTTGCACCTAACACTTGCGCATCACGATCTGAAAATTCGGAATTCAGTCGACCAAATTCAGCAATCTCTGTCGGGCAGACAAAGGTAAAATCCTTTGGCCAAAAGAATATGACTTTCCATTTACCGGGATACGATTGATCAGTGACACCAACAAAGGCATTATGCACATCATTACTCGCTGTAGCCTGCATACTAAATTCAGGAAGTTTCTCACCAACTGCGATCATTATTTTCTCCTAATGATTTTTTATTTAACCTACAGAGACCATAGACACAATTAGTTAATAGTTGAAATTGATTTATTTTATTAATTCAATAGATATAGACTATCAAGTTACGCTAGATAATCTTTGTAATTAAACGCATTGATTTGTGGTGTGAATTTAAATGCTTCACCATTATATACCAAATAGCCCGTATCATTTTCACCTATAAAATTTTTCATGGGCTTAATCATACTGCTTTTGGGGGTTGAGCTGTGCTTTATTTCAACCCACTGTTTAGTTTGCCCTTGATCAATAATCACATCCACCTCTTCACCACTGGACGTTCTTAAATAATAAATTTCATTATGGGTAACCTGATGTAATTCACGTTTTTTAATTTCACTAACAATATAATTTTCAAATATATTGCCGATCAATGGTCCACTTTTTAATAATTCCGGATCTTTCACTCCCAACAAATAGGCTAATAAACCATTATCATAAAAATAAAGCTTAGGTGCTTTTACTATTCGCTTACCATAATTTTCATAAAACGGCGGTAAAAGAAAAATTACATAGCAGGCCTCTAATACTGACACCCAACGTTTTATGGTTGGCACACTCACGCCCACTTCTTTTGCTAGACTGGATAAATTTAATTGTTCTGCTGCTCTTGCTGCCAATAACTTTATTAATCGTCGAAAATCTCGCCTATCGCTAATCTGCATTACAGCGCTAATATCTTTATTTAAATACGTATCAAAATAAGCAGAGTACCAATCATAAGCAAAACGATAGTGATCCAATACCAACTCGGGATAACTGCCTTGATATTGCGCCTTGGTTTTTTCATTTGGCGGCATTTCATTAAATTGAAATGGTAATAGCGATAACAAACCAACTCGACCTGCTAAGGATTCCTGTATTTTATTAATAAAGCTAAATTGACTAGAACCAGTCAGCACAAATTTGCCTTTTTTCTGCCGATCATTATCAACAGCTATCTTAATGTAACGGAATAAGTCAGGGACATACTGGGCTTCATCAAAAATCACGTGATCGTTATATAAGTTAACAAACCCCCGAGGGTCCTCTTCAAATTGGGCTACCATCAATGGATCATCAAATGATACATACTGATAATCATTCAACATATGCTTTAATAAAGTAGATTTACCAGATTGCCGCGGCCCCGTTAAAGCCACAATCGAAAACCCGTTAACTATCTGTTTTAAATTACTTTCTATATTTCTCTTAGTGTATTTCATTGTATTTTTAATTTCTTATATTAAATCTGCATGAATTATAGCATACTTTTTAATGTATATTTAATATCTGATATTAAATATACATTAATAGTTGTTAGGTAATTAGCCCAATATCAACTAAAATGCTGCCTGGGATTTGATACCGAAGGGATTCATGAAAAGGCTTTTACCCCTAGCAATAAGCTGCTGTAGTCTGCCAATAGGCCAAGCCAGCATGCCTTACTTTCAGCTCAACAACCAAACCGGCACACAAAACCCGCTATGGGGACAAATTTGGTGGCCCAGTTACCATAGCAGTGACAACTATTTATTCACTGATGCTGATGGCGGTTACTCACCGGTTGGTCACAGCAGCAATTTTGAAACGGGTCTTGATTACCGACACTTATTTTCACAACATTGGGCCATAGGTGCTTATGGTTTTGCTACATTTAACCGCTCGGCATTAGGACAAAATTTTTATAGCCTCAATCCCGGCGTTGAATTTCTCAACCACCACTGGCACATCAATGTCGACGGCTACTTCCCGTTAACCAACCACTTTAAAAGCAGTGATAACTGGGTATGGGCTGATAGCGTTGGCATTTATGAATACGTACGCTTTCAAGGCCACAATCAATACAACCAAATGGTACGTCAAACCTCAACCATCGGTAACGGTGGCGACTTAATTATCAGTTACCGTTTTACTAAACTGGCTAACATCCAAGCGTCATTGGGCAGTTATTATTTTTCTATGCCAGGCAATCCTGTTGGTGTCGTGGCCAAACTGCAATCCGCCGTCATGCATCATTTGTCATTCAGTCTTTCAGCAACACATGACCCATTGACTAGAAACAGTATTAATTTTGGTGTTACCATTCACTTTGGTAATGATAACGACGTAAGCAGCCATTGGGTTAACCAACCCGTACAACACAACTTGCCATTAAATATCGGTGCTAATAGCTTACCGATCAAAAACGGATACCAACCTCAAGGTCAAGAACTATTACAAAAAGATAATGTATGGTTTTTCTCAACTGATGGCACCGCATTTAACACAAGCGCTGGTTTACAAAATTGTACCGCTGAAACCCCCTGCACTGGCTTAAACAGTACCAACTTATTGCAAATAGCAACAGATGCACCCAGTGGTAACTTTATTAATGACCCAAGCATTTATTTAAAACCCGGCACCTACGCACCATCGTCACTGGTTTTATTTAGCAATGAATCACTGATTGGTCGTAATGCTGATTACACCCAACCTGCTCAAGGTAGCGATCGCGCCACCATTAACACCAGCACAATATTAATTGATAACAGCCTGACAACTAATACAACTTTAGCAAACCTACAGTTAGTCAATAACGGCGGCAGTAATGCTGCAATTCAAATACTCGGCACACCCAATACCACACTTGATAATTTATTAGTGGGACCAAATTCCAGTAGCAGCGCATCACAAAACTATGGCACAGGCATACTTACCGATGATGCTGGAAATGTAACGCTCAGTAGTAGCACTATTAATGCCAACAATCAATTCACCGGCCTTAGCGCATCTGTAGCAGGTTTATTGGTTGATGACACCAGCAATTTTCAAATCATCAACAGTACAATTAATAGCAGCACCACCGGTGATAACAATCTCGGCTCTTATGGGGTCTCTATTATCGACGATAGCGGTATTACCATTAACAACAGCATCTTCAATCAATCCACCTCTGGCGCCAATACCACTGCTGGTAATATCTTAACGGCTTCTGGCGTAACCGCAAATATTAATATTAGCGCTAGCCAATTAAGCGCCACGGCTTCAGGAAACAATAGCGCTGTTTACAACTTAACCACCAATACAAATACAACTACAGCCATAAACAATTCGACATTAACAGACAATATTAGCAGCAGTGGCAGCAATCAATCCGCTTATAATATTCTGTTAGATGACAATTCAACACTAACCATCAGCAACTCAACCATCAGAGGCACAGGCAGCAGTGCAAACGGCCTTAGCTCCGCAACTAATATTTCACTCGATGACAATAGCAGCGTAACGGTAAATAACAGTGATTTATTTGCTACAGGCAGTGCTGCATTACAATCCGGCAGTACCAACATCACTACGAACAACTCAAGCAGCGCTATTGTTAATGGTGGCACCTTAGAAACGCAAATGGCCGGTGGGCCAGAAGTAACCGAGGCATCAGGTGCAGTACCCTTATGGGCATTAAATAATTCCAGCATTTCTGTTAATGATGCCAAGATCATTGCACGCTCATTAAATAATGATACTGTCAGTACGGCTGTTCAAGCAGAAAACGCCAGCAGTATCACCGTAAATGACAGCAAGATGTATGGCTATCAAGTTTATGGCAATTCAACCGATAGCGATAACGCAATAGTCATAGGTGGTGACACCAGTAACGTAACGATTAACAATTCACTAATACAAGCTGAAACATCGGGCTCATCCACACGCAATATTATCCTGGTGAATGCGATAGGCAGCGCGCAAGTTACCATTAATAACAGTGCACTGAACGCATACAATAACTACACCAATGCTAGCACCTCATCCATTCAAACTATTGGCCTTAACGCAATTAATAGCGGTATTATTCGGTTCAATAACAGCACCATGAGTTTGCAAGGTAATCAAGTGGTACCAACCAGCACTTCGGGAAGCGGACAGATTATCCAGAATTAAAATATACACTGTGCAGTCGTCGACCAACATTAGTTTTTTCTAATTGGACAATAATATCAACAACGCTATTAATTTCACGCAATATATCTTTATCTGTCATCGAGGGTACATTATTTAATTTATACAACTGCACCATGCGCATTAATGCTGCTTGTGGGTTATTAGCATGAATTGAGGTAAAGGATCCTTCATGCCCCGTTGAACAGGCTGCGATAAAATCGATGACTTCCTTACCACGAATTTCACCGACAATAATACGATCCGGTCGTAAACGTAAACTGCATTGCACCAAATCTTGCATAGTAATATTTGATAAACCCTGCTGGCCCTTACTGCTTAACAAGCAGACATGATTGGGTTGCGATAGCTGTATTTCACGTGTGTCCTCTAATAATATAATTCGTTCATCGCGATCAACATGCTGCAAACACGCATGTAAAAACGTCGTTTTACCACTCGAGGTACCCCCCGAAACCACAATATTTTTTTTAGCTTCAATCGCTTTTTTTATAAATCCTCCCCACTCCTTCAGCTGATACAGCTGAATAAGCTTATTATCAACATTAATTAGCTCAGTTGGATTGTAGAACCCACTACTTTCATAATCGGCCAATGTTGAGTGACGCAGCACCTGGCGACGTATGGCTAAAGTGGGGTATAAAGCTGTCGGTGGCAGAACAATTTGTACACGCGAGCCATCACTCAATGTAGCTGACAATAAGGGATGCTGTTGACTTAATTGTTGTTGATTCTCATTAGCAATTAATTGGCACAACATCCGTTGGTGATACTCAGTCAGTGCTGGCACTGGATACATTGTCATCTGACCATGCTTTTCAATATAAACCTGTTGTGGCTGATTAATCATTAACTCCGAAACATCTGGATCAGTTAACCATTCATGTAGTGGCGCCAATAACCCTGCTGCAGCCGGTGCAAATAAATCCATGTTACTTATAATCTGACTTCAACACATCATATAAACTTAAATCATGCGCAACAAATACGTTAATTTTAGCGCCTTGATACACATGAATAGTTGGCTTAATTGATACGGTATCTTGTAACGATTGCTTAGCAGCTTGCTGCATGGATTCCGATATTGAAGAGCGGTATTGCGCTACTGAGTTATAGCGATCACTATTAGCAACACCAACACTGGCCGCACCCGCCCCCAACAGCGATAATAATGTCGCTTGACCAAAGCGCGCCATAAAATGCGTATTAACGGCATCTGCTGTTTGACCTGCACGACCAAGCGCATCAGTCCCTGGACTATTCAATTGTATAGCCACGCCATCTGGCCGAATCACCCGGTTCCAAATCACCATTACACGCTGTTGGCCACGCACAACCGATGCCGTATACTGCCCCACCAATCGCGAACCAGCATCAATTAAGACATGCTCACCGGTATACGAATATGCTGGCGTTGATACCACCGCTCTTACCATACCCGGCAAATCAGAATTCACTGCGGTTTCAAGCACTGCGTGCAAAAACTCGCCGGAAGCAATCGTATAATCCGGATGTGCTATGCGGGTTGCCGTAACCGTTGTAGTGGTGGCATCGCTATTGGCAAATTGTGTATTTCGCCCACGTCCTGCAAGTATTATACTTGCAACTTGTGAACTTCCTTGTTGGCTTATATCACTGCGTTCACTATTACTGTACATGCTTGTCGGTGCATTCTGACGCATTGTATAGGCTTTACTAATGGCCTTATCTATTCTATTTGTCATGCTATCAATTAAATTTTGTATTTTCGGTTTGGCATGGTCCAATTGTTGTAGACGCGACAGGTTACTATTGAGTGACTCTTGATACTGCCGTGAAGCCAATAGTGTTTTCTGTTGTATATTAGTTATCTTAGCACGCGATGATGACACAAAATATATAACAGTAACTATAAGCACAGTTACCATCAACCAATAAAAACCAGCATACTTATTTTTTTTACTCGAAGTTACCTTAGACAAATACGAAACATCTTTTTTCGACATATCAACCTCTGCGCTTAAAATAATGATTATTAAACAAACTCAACACATGATACTTACCTAAACGCAAGCTCCATTGCGGTGCCACTCGTTGCACAATCAGCATGGTGCCGCGACGCCGAAAATTAACCACCGCTTCATTGCCTTGACGATTAGTCACTGCAAAAATTGCTGGTGTTTGTTGATGCGGTCTCAGCTGCAAATATGTGAATTTGCCATCATCGTAAACACGGCGAGGCAATAACTGGTGATCACCACTGTAGCTGTAGTCCCAATTTTTTGTATTTGCCATTGCTACAGCATTCGATTGTCCATCTAGCTTTTGAGATACATACGAGTGGGGGTATATAAAATGAATAGCATAGGTAGTGACGGTCGATGGTCCAGACTTTTTACTAATTAAATGAAAATAATAACTGTGTCGATTCGTCACAACCGTCATATTGGTGTCCGAGCCTAATACTGTCGGCTTTAAAAACAACATGTTGGATAGGTTTTTTTGAACACTAACCGTCCAAGCATCCAAATCACCATTTTGAATATTTTTAATGATTTCATCGTCAGCGAACACGATTTGTGTGGTAGAAAATGCCGTTGCGGTAATAGGCACAACCTTATCAGCCTTATAGTGTAACCATTGAATCTGACCTGCATACGCAGCAGTTACCATACATAAAATCAAACTCACTATCGCTTTTATTATATTATTTAACATTACGCTGCACCACACTGTAACGTGTCACCACAAAACCATCCCAATCGCGCCAGCGTTCACTCGGATCTAACGGCGTACCTACATATTGCCATGATATTAATGCGGTATAGGCTATTGACCGATCAACCGCTGAATGATGCATGTGATCTGTGACACTGAAGTTAATCTGCGCAAGGTTATAGCGGCGTTTTGTGGTGTTAGTCGCCGCATGTGCTTTATCTAAAAATACTACACTGTCAATATGTACCGATCGGTAGCCTTTAGTAGTGAGTACATTAATCGGCGACTGCTTATTATGCGATGACTGAATATGCTGATATTGTTTTGCAACAACAGGGCTGGATAATAAATTAATCAAAGCATACTGTTCATGATACGAGGTGACATCATAGCTTTCGCGGTTAATCACATAGCGGACTAACTCACTTTCAACCATTGCACGATTATGCTGTAACTGGCTTTTTTGTAGCGGCTGAATAGACACACGACCATCTTGATAATGATTAACCAATAACGGCTGTAAATGCTGCAATGGTAACAAACAGATCAGTGCAATAGTCAACAGAGCAGACAAACTCATCGCTGCAAAAAACGCCCACTGATATCGCTTAGTGGTGACCATGGCATGGCTGTATTTATCATCAGCCCATGTATTGCTGCTGGTAAAATAATCTCGTAATGGCTTTGATAACACATTAAGCTCCTTTCACAGTAATAATATCCAGATAAAGCATTTGCACATTGGCGCGTGCTTCAGCTTGGTTACTTTCAGTTTTGGTTGTGACCGATGATTTATTTGAAGACTTCTTCGGTAAAACAGATTTAAAACCGCTAAATAGCATATTAGCGATTGATGCTGACACATTGGTTGATACTGCCACCATCATCACGGTGCCACCAATCGCCTGAGCTAATTGCGCAGATTTTAATATCAAACCAACACCCACAAAACCAACCAGCACCATAGGAACAAAAGCAGAAAAAATCATTGTGCCGCCAATATGCGGTATATACACTTGCTGCAATACCCACTGTGCAATCGTCAACACCAAACTCAACATGGCCGCCACAAATACCATAATCAAGGCATAACCGACACATGCACCCAACCAACGCTCAAAGAAACCTTGAGTCGGCTTAAACAATGTGAAACTGATAAATAGCGGTGCAGTGGCAAACAACACGGCTAACATAATCTTGGCAAGCATCAACTCAAACAATGATACCAACAACATCGCATAGCCGAACCCCCACACCAACAAAGCTGAAAACATTGGTCCAAAATTATGCCACGAGCCGTTATGCCACAACGTCATGCCAATCGCCGTTAACTCATTTAACACCAATTGCATTGCCGCATTAATCCCCTCACCTGACGTATGCGGAACTGGCATTGGCGTAGCTGATGTGAGAATCGCACTAATATGGCCTGCCCCATGACTGATCAACCCGATAACATTTTCACTGAACCAAGCCCAGTTAATCGCTGCCATGTAAATAAATGCGATTTTTAATGCCGACTTGCCAAACTCTGCCAATGATAACTTTACCCAGCCCTGCGTAATGGCCACACCTAACAAACAGATATATAAAGTAATTGCTAAAGCTAACGGCAACTTAATATAAGCTGCCAAAGCTCCATAGGCATCAAATACGTAATCTGCTAATAATACATGCAGCTCAGTATACAGTGCTTCAATCACATTGGAGGAGTTCACTATCATTACATGTTGTCACTCATAAAATATTGCTGTTGGTATTCGTCACTCAAATCTTCATAGGTTTTTTTATCAGAAATATCCTGCAAAGTAAGTTGTTTAAATCCAGGCTGTTGACGGGCATATGACAACATAGCTTTGTATAAAGGAAAACATATCTTGCGTGGCGTTTTACGTTTCATACAATCCATATACAGCGCACCCGCTGGTATCTCAGGATCCAACTTCAAACGCTTTTCAGAGGTAATAGCCGCTCGCAACAGTACATGAGCAGCCTTTCTTAGAGAGACAGTTTGCAACGGATTTTTATGCGGACTGCAAGCGATCAATGCACACACAGATGTGTATATGCCAACGAATAATGCTTGTTTTTTTAACGAGTATAACTTCATGGTTTTTCCTTACGGTTTGTTCACGCTATGCTTATTACAAAAACTTCCATAATAAGGACACGGTGATTTCAGTTGATCGGACGAGCACGCGGTAATAGCGCAGCACATAATTAGCGCTAGCATTAATAATAGTTTTTGTTTCATTCACACCTCAATTACTTGGTGCTATGCGCTCAAACTGCGCACGCTGTGTTTTATCGGCAATATTATCCGCATTCACCTGTGCCATTTGCTGATTTAACAACACTTGCATCTTAAGCGACTGCGTTTGTATATAAGCCACTTCGGTGAGTAAACGAGAATTTAAATCCATCGCAGCTTTGCTATTTTCCGCATGATCTATTTGAGCGGATAATTGATGGATAGTATCTAAATGCTTGTTAATCGAATTGAATTCATAGGTTGCAGTCGCCGTAGCAGCTCGGTTCACTTGCACATCTTGACGATAAACCGCCGCATGATTTTTACTGGCACCTTTTTGATAATCTTTGGACGACAAAATGACATGATTACTGTGATAATCGTTGACCAATTCTTGGTAACGTTCGGAATTACCACCCGACATGCGCTGCAAAGTTTGCTGCCAATCATCGGGGGACCACTGTCGGTCTGATAAATTTTGCGCGCTATTCAGAAAATCACCATATCCATAGTTGCCTTGCGCTGTGTCAACCAGCGTTTTTAACTGACCGAATTGTTGTTTCAATAGACCGTATTGATGCACTAATTGCGCATATGAAGTCAGCATTTGACTGTAACTCAATGGGTCATGCACAATCCCCCACGCCTGCAATGACATTGGAAAATAAGTCATACTAATGCCGGCCATAATAGTTATTATTATTTTTCGCATTAGCATGACTTCCCCCCGTTAAGAAACAATGGCAACCAGTTTTCAGGCAGATCTCCCACCGCTTTACGTATGATATCTAACCGATCAATCGAAGCTTTGGTAGCCGACAATACCGGCAACAACTCGCCAAGACTTTTTAGATTTAAGGTAATTAATGATGATTCATGACCTTGTTTATATAACATCAAACGTGATTGCGGTTCATTATGCTTTATCGCCATAAATTCAGATTCTGTTAAATTAAAACCATTCATGTAATGTTCTGGTTTCGCTTGTGGATTAGCAAAATAAAGATTGGTGGCACAATTATCCAAAATAGTATGGCTCAATGACGACGCAACAACACTCATCGGTGACTGCGTCGCCATAATCAAATGGCAATTTAATTTACGTAATGTCGGCAGCCACTTCTTGAGTTTGTGTTGCCAATAACTATTATCCAAATATTGCCATGCTTCATCTAAAAAAACGGATGTTAACCGTCCATCCAGCTGACATTCCATGCGGTAAAATAAGTACATGCTCACCGCCGCTAATACATCAGGTGGCTCATTATCTAGAAAATGCGTCATATCAAACCCCATTTTATCTGAGACGTGCAAAGCATCCGCATCGTTATCAAATAAATAAGCATATTCGCCGGCGGGATTAACACCATCACTGCGCAACCAACGGCGCAAACGTAGCCAACGCTCAAAAGTAACCGGTAGTATTTTTGATGCATTTGTCAGGTTGCGATGCTGCGGCGCCAACTGATCAAACGTGTAATCAATACAGCGCTGACAGTCCGTTATCACTGTTTCCGGAATATCAGTTTCATCTTGTTTTTTTATTAATTGCAGCAACCATTGCCTGCAAAAATATCGATTGTAGGCTGTATCCTCTAACTGCAAAGGATTAAATTTTATGGTTGAAGCGTGACCTGGTGATAACACGGCATAATAACCACCACTGGCTCGAATATAAATTTCTGCGCCACGGTTACGATCAAAAAACCAACTGCGCCCAGCGTATCGGTTCAATTGCGCATCAAAAAAGCACATCGCTACCGTTTTACCGCAACCATTACCACCAATCAGTGTGGAGTGACCAGGTGAAGGGTTATCAACAGGACCCTTAGCATGCAAATTAAACCACATCGGTGTCCGCGCTGGTGTTTCAACTAATGTTACTGCACCACCCAAATGATTTTTATTATAAAAGCCATTGCGGTAATTATGCAGTGGAAAAAAATCACAATAGTTGCTTGAACTAATTAAACTGGCACGCGCAATGTACTTTTGATTACCTGGTATTTGTGCCCAAAATGCCGCTTCTTGGCCCAAAGTCTCACGTACCGCTACCATGCCAGCATTCATATACCGCTTTATCGTTTCAGTAACCAGCCCATCTAGCTGCCCTATCGTATCAGCTAACAACATCACTGTATTATGGTGATAACCCATCACCATTTTATCGCTGGCTAGCATATCACGAGCCGAGATTAAGGCATCAATTTGACTAATGGCAGCATCTTCGGCATTTTGCATTTTATTCGCATGGCGCTGAATTAGTTTATCTGCTTGCGCCTTAGTTTCAATCACAAAACTGTGCGTTGCAATAAACTCACCATCCAGACGTAACAATGGATCAAGCATAATGCTAGCACTGTCACTGCAATAACGCTTTACTGATACCATTGCCGCGAAACGATAATCCGACTCAAGTGCGCCTTGAAATTGAATATAATCTCCAAATAACAATCGATATTTACTAATCAACGTTGATACATCTGCTTCAGCGTACAAACGTTCTGATGAGACATCCAAAGCTTGTCCAGCATTAATCACCAAGCTTACATAGCGAATAATATCTTTATCTAGCAATTGTGGCTTAAAGACTGACAATGACACCAACAATTGAGATGTGGCTTGTTGCAGTTGCTGTATGCCACTGTCGCGCTGCGCTTGTCGCAATTTTTGAATATAACGCTGACTGCCCGACTTAAACCAATATTTAATGCCCGATTGTTTTGCCGAGACGAGTGGCTTATGAATAATAACCAGATACAGATCATTCATATACTGCGACGTAGATTGATTGCGATTAAAATAGCAGGTATTTATTTTTTGTGAAAATGCATTCGCGAATTCACCGCATAACGTGTTATCGACCCGCCGCCTATGCATCGTAGCCAACACAGCAAAGCGTGAATCCAGTGATGTTAAAGCACGATGCCACGTTGCTTTATATTGATTTATAATATCAGTAGTTTCTGTTTCAAAGGGCACTCCACCTAACTTAATCACAGAAAGCAAATCGCCATTGATGGTCTCTACGATGCTTTGCGAACAAAAATGACTAATCGCTAAATGCTGAGATACTACCGCCTCATCACGCACATACTTAACTACTGAATCAATAGGGTTCATAACACTGACACCCCCACAATGGCTTATTACGCACCGGCAAACATTCTGTTTTTTTAAATACTAAACGAAAAATATGATGATCCATTGCACAAACAATCACACCAAAAACATGCAATGGCATATATAACAGAAGAAAAAATGGTGATAAAAATAAAATATACCCGCATAAGGTTATCATCGCCGAGATGCCGAGGTATTCCATACTGATCCCCCACATCATCGCTGGGCGCGTTAAGCCAACAAACAGCGGACTAATCTCTAGTGAGGATTGCTGCATTATCAATTCCCCACACCCATTTTACGCGCGATATAACTAGCGCTAAATACGATACCGATACCAATCACTGTCGCAATAGCACGTTGTTTTGGAATTTTACCCAATGCCAATGTGCCATAACCGACGCCGATAATGGCAACCACAAAAACTAATCGCGCAGGTGTCGAAGTTAATAAATCGATAAGACCACTTAAGACATTACTGATGACATCGCCACCCGCATCAGCAGCAAACGCAAGTTGAGGAAAGCTCATCACTATAAGATAAAAAAATTGTCGGTTCAAACATCGTCGCATACCTTACCTCCGCAGCAACTTATAAGATTAAAAAATCGAACCGATCACGCAATGCAGACAGACTGCCAAAAAATAATGTCGGCGTCTATACCGTATTTTTAATTGCATTGCTTATTTTTTCGAATTACCCGATAATTACAATATGATTACACTGTCCCCCTACAGCCCTCATTGGCAACAAGCTTTTTTGCAAGAGTCCGCGTGGCTTAAGCAGCAGATCGGCGATGTCATCGCTGATATACAACACATTGGCAGTACGGCAATCGGTGGTATACAAGCCAAGCCTGTGATAGATATACTCGTGGGTGTCCATGATCTGCAACAGTTCAATCAATCTCACATTCAAAAGCTCACCAATGGCGACTATGAATATATCGATAAATATGAAAAAGACTTACCCTTTCGACGTTTTTTTATAAAAGATAACGAGCATGGTTTACGCACGCATCAAATCCACCTGGTCAATATCAATTCAGCCTGGTGGTTTCGTCATATTTTATTCCGTGACTATATGCGTCGCTACCCAGCACAAGCCAAAAGCTACGAGGCATTAAAACTAAAACTGGCGCCACAATTTGATGACAGCGGTGAGTATGCTTTTGCTAAGTCCGAATACGTAGAGGATATCAACAAACTCGCCTACTTTGATTGGACCATCAACAAGCCTTTTGCCACCACTGAGCGCCTACAAGGCTATATTGTTGAACCCGCATGCCTTGATGACTTTTGCAATATGCACCACAATCCTGATTTTATTGCTTGTTATGGCGTCGAACTATCACGCGATAGAATCAAAACTGTATTAACCAAAGATGTTGAGCACTGGGATCAGTATCAATTTGGACCAATG
This sequence comes from Coxiellaceae bacterium, assembly GCA_029212925.1. GTDB lineage: Bacteria > Pseudomonadota > Gammaproteobacteria > Coxiellales > Coxiellaceae > JARGNX01. The sequence goes on from JARGOB010000011.1 coordinate 28,354, forward strand.
GCTTGGTTTGAAAATCTTAGCCATCAATTTGTTGGAAAAGGCGGCCTACGCCATATTGAATTGTTAGGGAAACCTGAAACCGAACTCGCTTATGCTTTAATGCCAGGCTTTTGGGGACAAGGGCTGGCCAAGCAGATTGGTGACTATGCGCTTAACCTGGCCTTTAATCAACTGAAGTTAGACAGCGTTATCTGTTTTACCAGTGAAGCAAACAAACAATCGTTACGTGTGATTGAAAAGCTAGGTTTCGAATATGAACAGTCTTTTGACCATTGCGGCATTAAGCACCGCTTACATCGATTAAGTCAAAGTAGCCACCTCGACACGCACCGCACCGCGACTGACTGAATGCAACTTCTTTGCAGCCAAGTAAGACAAATCAATGATACGTTTACCAACGAACGGGCCACGATCAGTAATTTTAACTATCACTGAACGGTGGTTACGTAAATTAGTGACTTTGACCATACTACCCAACGGCAAAACTTTACTCGCCGCTGTCATGGCATACATATTGTATCGTTTACCGTTCGCCGCGCGCCGCCCCTGAAATCCTGGACCATACCACGAGGCAATACCACGCTTCTTATAATGATGCGCACTACGGTGCGTTAACACACGATAATAGTGACCCTTTACGCGGTATCCATAAGCATAATGTTTACGTGACGCCGCAAATGACATTTGCGACATAAATACCATTAAAGCCGCGAAAACCACAGCTATGACTCTATTCACTCCACTCACCCTATATTCTCTCGTTCAATAATGTGCCACATTCTAGCAAACATTGCTTCACAGGGAAAACCTGATACCATGTCACAGCCTAGAATTACGTGATAAAGCGACCTGCGGCGTTAAATGCTCACTTGTAATCCTCATTTACGCACTAGTAAACTCCGGTTACTCGCTCACATTTGCCTTGCAAGTCAACTTTTCACGTCATTCTAGAAAAACAGCTAAAGGTGACAAAACGTGACAAACGAACAGGACAGCATTCAGCATTTTATCTTCGACAATAAATCCATTCGCGGTATCTTGGTGCGACTCGATCAATCGTTACAAACCATTATGCAACAGCATGAATACCCCACCACTGTTAATGGCCTATTAGCCGAATGCTTAGCGGCCACTGCCTTGATGATGTCGACCGTTAAATTTAAAGGCAAGCTCATTGTACAGCTGCAAAACCAAGGCGCTATCTCCTTATTAGTCACCAAGTGCAATGATCAACTCGGCTTATCCGGCTTAGCCAAATGGGATGAAACGGTTGAAATCAAAGACCTTGAATCCACCTTAGACCAAGGCAAATTGGTCATGACATTTTTACAAGACAACAAAACCGAGCCCTACCAAAGCATCGTACCGATTCAGCAACAAACCGTGGCCGGAGCGCTAGAAGATTACTTTGTTCAATCCGAACAATTACCAACCAAATTCTGGATTAAATCTAATGGCAAACAGGCCATAGGCATGTTATTACAATTACTGCCTGAACAAGACGCGGAAATTACCACGGATAGCCAAGACTTTTATTTAGAAACAGCGAAGTTCGCCGATCAAGATATTACCGAACAATTTGACTCACTCGATAATGAAGCATTGCTGCAACAGCTATTTAGCAGCCAAGATATTCGCTTGTTCGAACAAAAGCCGGTCAGCTTTCATTGCGACTGCAGCTTAGAGCGCATGCAAAATGCCATTATTACCTTAGGTAAAGAAGAGGCATACGATATCCTTAACGAGAAACACAGCATACAAGTCAGTTGTGATTTTTGTGCAAAAGCGTATGACTTTACCCGCGGTGATGTCGATACTATATTTGAGTCAACAAAATAAGGTTACCCAATGAGCACAGAAAAAACCTCAAAAGCTGCAGATACAAAAAAACCAAATTTAGAAAAAGACTTGACTGCATTAGAAACATTGATTGAACAAATGGAAGGTGGCGACATCAGTTTAGACCAATCATTAAAGCACTTTGAAAAAGGCGTGAAGCTAGTCAAGCAATGTCAACAAGCGTTAACTGAAACCGAACAGAAAGTAAAAATTCTCATCGATAATCATCTACAGGACTTTGACGATGACACAACCGACTAAGGATTACTTAACGCAAGATCATTTACAGCATTACCAAGATCGTATTAACGAACTGATGCTATGCCATTTAGATCAAGCAATGTCCGTACCTGCGCAGTTACAAAAAGCTATCCGCTACAGTGTGGCGCAAGGTGGTAAACGATTGCGCCCGTGCTTAGTCTATATGGTTGCCGAGTTATTTAATGTTAATGAATGCAGCTGCGATGCCGCTGCAATGGCGGTTGAGTATATTCATACTTACTCATTAATCCATGATGACCTACCTGCCATGGACGATGATGATATCCGTCGCGGCCAACCCAGTTGCCATATTGCGTTTGATGAAGCCACGGCGATTCTTGCTGGTGACGGCCTGCAAAGCCTAGCGTTTGAAACGCTAGCGATTGATAGCCCATGGCATACGGCTGAACAACAATTGCAAATGGTGGTGACACTTAGCCAAGCAATTGGTCCTGCTGGTATGGTCGGTGGTCAGGCGTTAGATATCGATGCGGAAAACAAAACCATTAGCGCCGATGAACTGCAAACCATTCACCGATTAAAAACCGGTGCACTGATCAAAGCCAGCATATTATTGGGTGCACAGTGTGCACACGTGGAAGATGCGTTAACATTAAATGCGTTAAGCAAATACGGTCAACACATCGGCCTTGCCTTTCAGATTCACGATGATATTTTGGATGTTAGTCAGGACACAAAAACACTGGGCAAACCCAGCCAATCCGACCAACAAGCCAATAAATCGACTTACGTCAGCACATTGGGTTTTGAGCAAGCACAACAATTACGTGATGAGCACTTGCAACAATCTTTAGATGCACTAAACACCCTGAGTGCCGATACTGAAAGCTTACAAAAACTCACCCATTACCTGGTGCAACGGGTGTATTGACCGTATTATTAACTTACTAAACGTTGGTAGAACGCGGATATAACAAATCAGAAGCATCCTCATTAGGCTGCTCTCGTGCATCAACAGTACCTGGCCCGCCATTACTTAAGAAACCCATCTGAAATTGTTGCTGTCGCTCAGATGGCTTTGGTTTACAACATTTATATAAGCCATATGCCGCTGCGCCTACCACCACCAAATCAACAACCGCCAACGCTGCAAGCCCTACAATACCACCAGCACTTTCTGGTGACTTCCAGTATGCATTACCGCCTACTAGATTGACTGCCAGCACAAACATTGTTGATAATTCCACACCAAAACCACAATCTCTTGATTGATCTCTATTCCTAGACATATATTTTCACCTCACGTTATTAACTCTTACACACATTATTTTTTATTTTATAATCCAGGAGTATATTACATATGTGAATAAATAAGTGCAAGCATCGTTAGAAGACTTAATGTTCACTTAAGCATTTTACCTAAGCGCAATATTAGCGGAAACCTAACGGTTCGAGGTGCTTGTTTATCAGGCCAGAGGTTTTCAATTTTCGGCATCATAAATGTTTCAATTGGATTTTCATTGTATTTTTTCATATGGATTTTCACCGCTGACCAGGTATTTAAATAACTCAAATAGTCATGGTAATTCCACTGCACTTCCATGGTAAATCGTTGAGGCAATATTTCATCAAAAGGAAAGCCAATACTTTGATAGCCATCATTTAAACTTTTGCGCTCCATGGCCCAACATTCTTTTTGCCACAAATAATCAAAACAAAAATCATTATATACAGTATCCACCGCTTTAATGTCGGTAATCGCTGTATTATACCCAACAATAGCGATAACACCCCCAGGTTGCAAAACACGCCTTACCTCAGCAAAGAAACCGTCAAGATCAAACCAATGCAATGCTTGAAAAACGGTAACCAAGCTAACACTCTCGTCACCTAAGCTGCTGCTCTCTGCAGTCGCCACACGGTAAGTAATATTATCTACAGCTTCGGCTTGCTCAATTTGTTGTGCACTGGCATCAGTTGCCATTACCTCATCAAAATAATGAGCCAAACCTTTTGCCCCTTGACCATTGCCAGTGCCGCAATCCCATGCAGCTTTTGTACTAGCCACCAAACCAGCCAAGTAATTAAACAAGGCATCTGGATAGGTTGGACGAAAGTTTTTATAATCATCCGCATGACCGGAGAAAAAATCTCTAAATGTCATACCACACTCCTTTTCAACCAAGTTTGAATTTCTTCTATTTTAACTGCTTCTGCAGGATACTTAGAGAATATTACCAACCCCATCACTTCAATCGATGCGGGACCATAAGCCTTTGCTACTAAAGCCTCTGCATAGTCATCCAGCCACTCTGACTGCAAAGCATCCGTATATATCTTAGCTTGCTCAATCACACCATTCTTAACTACCAACTGCACATCCACCACACCCCAATCAAAACGATGATCAAAGTGATGGGTAAATTCTAACGTATGACCATATAACCAATCCCAAGACTGTAAGTGCTGGTAATGCTGCTCCAATGCTTCAATTTGTTGTAATCGCTCAGGTGATAGTAACGTTACCTCAACGTCAGTATCGTAACATTGTCGAAATTGTGCAATGATCTGCTCACTGACATTATCATGTGTCATAGCAGAATTTAATTCCGAAAGATTTGTAACACGCGATTTTACTGATGCAATACCTTTAGCTTTAAGTTTCTTTTTATTTGGATTGAGATAATCACTAAGCCGCGTTAAGTCAGCATTCAATAGTAGCGTTCCATGATGAAACGCACGATCGGCTTTTTCTTTAAATGCATTGCCTGAAATTTTTCGCGGCTCTGGCTCGCAAGTAATAATATCATTGCGTCCAGAGAACTCCGTATCAACACCCAATGATTGCAAAGCAGCAATAATCATTGATAAATTACGCTTTTTATCGTACGCCTTTTTTTTAGATAAAAACGTAAAATTGGTATTACCCAAATCATGATACACGGCACCGCCACCACTTTGACGTCGCGCTAAATGCACATCATCTTGCTTCATTTTTTCTAAATTACATTCCAACCACGGGTTCTGCGAACGACCAATCACCACCGTGTCACGATTACGCCATAAGAATAATGCTTGCTCAACGTCTTGCAGATCTTGAAAGAGCCACTCTTCAGTCGCTAAATTAAACCAAGGGTTATGTGATTCGGAAATATAAATTTTAGTACGTGCCATCATAGCACTCCTATTTTTTTGAAATCTTAGAAATCGGTATCGCTACTTCGCCTTGTTGATCCATACGGTACCCTACTGATTGTTCAGGCTTCCACGCATGGCCTTGCAGCAATTCAATCGTACAAGGAAAAATTTCCGGATGATCTGTTGGGTAGGCGTCTATTAACCGTTGCCACTGACGCGGTGTTATTAAACCGGTTGATACCTTATCTGCCGATTGGCTAGCACCCAATCGATGAATATCGCGACATAACGTTTTAATCGAGCGATACTGCAGTTGCAATTCTTCCCTGTCCATCACCGGATCACTAAAGCCATTGTGCGCCAGCAGATCACCGATATCGTGCATATCCATAAAGGTTGATACGCGCTCAGCCAAACCCACTTGATGACAAGCCAAACGTAACTCTTGCAACGTATCAGGCCCCACCGTAGCAAACATTAGCAAACCACCCGGCTTTAAAATACGCATACATTCCTGAATCACCATCGCAGGCTCAACCGCCCAATGCAAACTGTCATTAGCCACAATGCAATCGACACTGTCGGCCTGTAAAGCTATAGCATGCATATCAGAAACCAACGGCTGACATGGATACTCACTGGCATGGCGCAGCCGCTGCTCAGCAAAGTCCAACGCTATTATGGTGCTATTAGGATATAGCGCCTGCAAATCAGACGACAACCAACCGGTCGCACAACCCAGATCAACAATAACATTCGGCTGTAAACGCACATACTGCAGTCGCTGCAATAAACGTTTCGCCATTTCTTGCTGTAGGAAATGAACTTTTTCATATTCACCGGCCAGTCGATTGGCTCGTTGTTTGACTAAGTGGTATTTCATGCGGCAACTCTACCGAATAAATTGTCAATTTGAAACCGATATATCAATTCTATTACTAATTAGTAATTAAAAAAAACGATTTTTACTCAACAAAATTGTGTGTTTAACTTGGAGCCTAATTAATATTTCAATAGGTTTGCGTGTTCGTTTGGCAGTGCTGTGCTTTTATTTGCTAATGACACGCAGTTACCATATAATCAGTAGCAATCAAGCCCACCACGCCTCTCAACGATGCGGACCAGGGTGGGTTTTTTTATGACTAATGACTACAGATACTTTAACAAACCATCGCTTTCTATAAATGAACAAATTGCTCTACTTAGAAATCGCGGGCTTACTTTAGACAAACCAAACGCAGCCTTTCACTTCTTAAAATCAATTGGCTATTACCGGCTGATGGCCTACTTCAAACCATTTATGGTGGATGACGGAAACTCCGAATTGGGTTTTATACCAGGAGTAACATTCTCGCATATCTTGCAACTCTATAACTTTGATCGTGAATTAAGACTGCTCGTTACCGATGCACTCGAACGAATTGAAGTAACACTTCGCGTATCAATTTCGAACACCATGAGTATTCAGTATGGCGCTCATTGGTATCTAGATAAAAAACTATTCAAAAGAGAGAACAGACACAAAGCCTCTCTGAGCGAAGCTTACAATCACTTAAAGCGATCAAAAGAAGACTTCATTAAAAAATATTATATTTTGTATGACCACCCACCTCAACCACCCAGCTGGATGCTTACAGAATGTTTATCTTTTGGCACCATATCGCAAATCTACAACAACATAAAAGCACGATCATGCAGAAAATTGATCGCAGATCACTTTAAGCAGCACAGCGAAACCATTAAATCATGGATGAGAGCGTTAACATTTACAAGAAATATTACCGCACATCATTCTCGTCTATGGAACCGCTTTTTTATTAATACACCAAAAAATATTGATATCCCCATTACATTTAACCGGGATAAAAGCCCTTTTATAATTCAAGCGTACATTATCATTCAGCTAATGAATGCTATAGCACCAGGCAGTCATTGGAAAAACCGGTTATTGTTATTATTTGAAGAACATAATAATTTCATTCCATTTGAGCAAATGGGGTTTGATAATCACTGGCACAATAACCACCTTTGGGATACCTGACAACTGATGTTACATCCATGGCAAGCATGTTTATTTTGTCAGCAACCCGGCTGGTATCGCACCCCCATATGCGACACTTGCCATCAATTGCTTCCTTGGCTTGGTGTATGCTGCCCACAATGCGCCAACCCCACCAGCTCAACCGGCTTATGCGGTCAATGCATTAAACAACCACCGTCTTTTGACAACACACTGGCATGCTTCAATTATCAGCCTCCCATTAGCCATATGATTACCCAATTGAAATTTAAACAACAACTGTGTTATGGCCAATGGATTACGCAACTACTCATTGAAAAAATCAAGACGAATAATAATCTACCTGAGGCAATTATGGCTGTGCCCTTGCACAAGAAACGCATTAAACAACGTGGCTATAACCAAGCCGGTATTATTGCTCAAACCATTAGCAATCAATTACAAATACCTTGCATTCAATACAGTGTAATACGCCATAAGGCCACAGCAGCTCAAACTGATTTGAGCGCAAAACAACGACAAATAAATTTGCGTCACGCATTTACTATTAATAATAAAATCGATCAAAAACACATTGCTTTAGTTGATGACGTTATGACTACCGGCAGTACATTAAACGCCTTAGCTGCTTTACTCAAGCAACAAGGCGTTCAACGTGTCGACTGTTATACTATTGCTCGTGCAGCATTACATAATTGAACCATCAGCCGCTAACGCCTTCACTTTATACTCCTGCTTAGTCGCATTGTGATGCGGTACCGCCAATACTCCCTGATGTGTTGCACCCACAAAGTGATGCGCTGAATCATACACCCGATAATTTACTGCATTATCTATTAAAGACCATGTTAAACAGTCTAAACCAGGCTTACAGTTATTGGTTACTTCAGGGCGTATATCTACCGTACCTGGACTACTGAATGGTGAACCAATAAATACTTGGCCTAAATGATAATCAACTCGCTTGATAATCCGTTTAGCTTGAAGCTTTAAATCTATTTCCGTAATTACTTGACCCGCATATTGACTTAAATCTTCATGCTGCTCAACCCATTGACCGGCTTTATATTGACGCTTGATAGAACAATGCGATTGACCATTAATAATAAAGCATATCGCAGCACGTAAAGCAGCCTGATTGCTGTAGTGCTCAATCTTCACTATATCTTTATCCACTAACTTGAGTTGAACTCTATATAAAGGCACCGTTATGATTTCATTCGCCATCATATAGTCAGCACGCACCCGTAAACTTGCCCCTCCTTGATACGCTTGCTGATAATCGTAATTCACCTTAACGGTATTGTTATGTATGGATGAGCTACAACTAAACTGCCAACTGGGCAAAATATTTTGCTGGCCAATATCATGCCAAACACCTACTTGTTGAGCGATGCCATTAATAAAATAATCATTGCCTTGACCGGTATTAAAGTAACTATTAAACGGCAATTGCTTCACAGCAGAAAACCATGGTACAAAATGACTCGCGCCATCTGACATTGGCGATTTATTATTCGTCCAAAAATCACGCTCATTTTGGTTCATCACATTTAATGACTCATCACCCGGTTTACCATTATTGGTTTTAGTGATCAGTGCCATATAATCCCACTCGGTTAATGCACCATACGCCGTATTGGGTGTCGGCATTACACGATTAAAATATGACTGCTGTGCCTGCCAGCTATACAATGAACCGTCTGGCACATCAATGCCATAGTGAATATTAGCCACAGGGTAATTAATATTTTTTGCAGCAGACACATATTGTTGCGGATTGCCCCAACCGTAATTAATAAATACAGGATTATAAATTGTTTTTTCTTTATGCTGATCAACTAATAACGCATTAATACTATTATTTAAGAATGTCCATGGATCGGAATCATCATACCAAGTAACAATTAACTTTGGATCCGCCAAATGCAGCTGATGAATAAAACTCTGCATACCCAAAAGTTTTTGTTGATCCATCGATTCAATTTCTTGATTGATAAACCAGCCATCAAAACCATAAGTATCTGCCAATAACGCTAATTGCTGAGCGATTTTGGTTTGTAATGGCCCGGGCGTAACCATATCATCAAAGGCTTTATATTCTTTATCACCACCAAATACCGGCGGAGAAAAAAAGATGGTGCCAGAAATTTTTACACCATTTTGATGCGCCGCTTGTATCCAACCAGGTGTCGGCGCTAACACTTGCCCACCGCTTTGTGACCCGCCAAAATACACCATCGACTGCAAATACTGCCAATTTAATTCCTGCGGCACATGACTGCCAAACTCTATTTGTGCCGCGGTATTACTGTCATCAAAACCAAAATACGGCACCATATTACCAGCATGTTGATTTAATTTAATTCGCGATTGTAATGGTGTTATACGTTGATAATACTTTGCATTATCACTTTGCGGTGACCAAGCCATTAATGGTTTAGCCTCACAACCAATCACATCTGGTAAACATAAAGTAGTTGATGTTGGTAAAATATTATGTGCAAATGAAACAGTAGAAAAAAGACAAGCTACAGCTGTAGCGATGGTACGCACCGACATGATTAATCTCCCTTTTAATCGAGGCACTATCCTACTGTGATACCTTATCAGAGTAAAGTTTCTTGCAAGAAGTATTAGGGAGTTTTTACAGTTAGTCCTGTGGTGCTATCGCCTACGCTTTCAATATCAAGTGACTCATCCGCTTCTGGAGGTTTAAACATTGAATTAAAAAATCGTGTCACAACTGCATCAGCATAGTGCGCAACTACTAAATAATCTTTAGCAAACTCATCAGCAACATTTTTCAAATAGCCTACTAACTCACCATCCTCAGCCGCCATATCCAACGCTGACTCATCACGCAAATGAGATTTTTCTTTCACTGACGCGCCATGCTCTATTAACACGCCCATGCAGGCTTTATGTAACTCATACCGAGCTGGGCTCACCTCCGCTTTCTGCTCACTTAATGCAAAAATAACAGATTGCATTAATGGCGAGTCACTAAAATCATAAAAATCTACGTTTTGTGGTGAACAACCACACTCTTCACAAATAAATCGCAGCATATCCGGTAAACCATTCTTAATTGCAACTACCATCAGGCAATCGTTACCGGTAAGCTTATAATCCATGCGTGCGCCTTGTGCGACCAAGCGACGTGCTTGTGCAATATCGTTAGCAGCAACAGCTGTATATAATGGCTTTGCTAGTTGTTCAGCTTTCAAATAAGCTTCGGAAGATTCAAATTTACATGGCATGCTATATTACGCTCTCTCATTGTTATATATACTCACCATAACGCAGGAGCATTAACATTATCTTAAAAACACTAATTACACCCCCTCGGAGGGCCCGGCTGCTGCTGAAGCCGCTTGAGAAGTGGCTTGCACTTGTGCCGGTGTTACCGCTTTTTGGCAGCCTACAATGGCGATTGAAAAGACGATTGCGCATGCTAATCCGATTACCGTTTTCATGATACTTACTCACTATTCAATATAAAAAATCAATGAGTCAACTATAGCATATCCCTATTTTATTATTAATATTCAATTGGTTAGAATTTACGACAACACATCCACACCTTATTATATGTAAATAACCCACCAGAAACACCATGTCGCGAACCAAAAGGATTAAAAACGTGCGTTGAATCAAAAGGTTTGGTACGATTGGTACGTTGAGTCAACAATCACAAGGAGTCTAATCATGTTAAGGAAAAAATGGAAAGTGGCAGCGACGGCTGCGCTTGCCGCTTGTACCTTAGGCACTGCCTTTGCCGGAGGTGCTGATACAGCGGGATTTACTAACCCTCACCCACTACTATTCCCAACGGCCGCGAGTTTATTCGCACCGGTAGGTTTTGGTACTGATCTCGGTACCGTATTTGGTAACTTCGGCTGGGTAAACCGCTGGCCTGGCACCACCGCTAGTGACGGCTATTTAAACTTTGGTGCTGGTTTAGGTAATGGTGATAAATATGTAGGTTTGCAAGGTACTGTCTTATTAGATAGCGTATCGGGCGATAACAACAGTAATTTTGCTGCCAATGGTAGCTTTGGCTTTAAACTGTTCCGCTGGTTAACACCTAACCTATCAGTTGCCGCTGGTGTTGCTAACGTCGGTCGTTGGGGTGCATTGAAGAATGATGCCAACAGTTGGTATGGTTCCATGACTGACTACTTTAGCTTCTTCCAAGATGGTCGCTTCCCAATCGCTGCGACATTCGGTTTTGGTAGTGGTGTATTTGATAGCTTTGCTTCATTCCGCGCTAATAGTGATGCCAATATGAAACCATTTGGTAGTTTGGCAGTAAGCGTGATTCCACAATTGTCAGTAATCGCTGATTATACGACAGATATCTGGTCAACTGGTTTATCATTGGTGCCCTATCTGCCTATCCCATTAGCAGTAACTGGTTATGCCACTAACCTTGGTGGCGGTGGCAAACAAGCCGGGCCTGTGACATACGGTGTACGTGTCTCACTTGGTTATTCATTCGTCTAATGTAAAGGTTTAAGGAGTAAACCATGAGAAAAATTTTAACAATATGTGCTGCAGTAGCGGCTCTAGGGTTCGGACTTACAGCCGACCTAACGGCTGCACCTGCTGCAGGCACCACATCTGCTACGAGCACAACCAACAACAGTAACGCACGACGCGCACGCACCAGTACCGGTCGCGGTGACAGGCAAGCTAGTCGTGGTTTTACCATAACAGGTGCCATTACTAGTAATGCATCCGGTGGTGCAGGTACATCTGCTGTTTCACAAGGTGCATCTGCTGCGACCAGTTAGTTATTTGATTCTTGAGACTTAGCCTTAAGAAACAGATAAGCTAAAGGACACAAAAAAAGCCCTCGAATGAGGGCTTTTTTTGTGTCTGATATTCGCTCTAGCCGCTTGCTGCTGAAGCAACTGCAGCAGTAGATGCACCTGTATTTGCACCTGACACTGGCTTACCGTGTTTCGAACAACCAGCAACAGCAATGGCAAATACAACCGCACATGCTAATCCAATTAATTTTTTCATTGTGTTCAGCCTATAGTCTGATTATAAAGTATACAGACAGACTATAGCACAGGTATTAACAGGATCAACTTCAATATAATCAATAACTTGAAACTACTTGCTGATAAAATATCCAACAAAAATTAGGGTCAAAACAAACAACATCGGATGGATTTGACGCCACTTTCCAGTGCAGGATTTGATAATCACATAACTGATAAAACCCAACCCTATACCATCAGCAATGGAGAAACTAAACGGAATCATAAAGGCGGTAATCACACTGGGGATCGTGTCGGTCATATCGCTCCAGTTAAAGTGAGTAAAGCTACGCATCATCAAACAACCAACAAACAATAAAGCGGCAGCAGCAGCTTGTGTGGGAATGGTTTTTATTAGCGGTGAAAAAAACAGCAGCAACAAGAAGAACACGCCAACAACTATCACGGTTAATCCTGTTCGACCACCTGAACGCACACCCGCTGCACTTTCACAGTAAGCACTGGTACTAGAGGTGCCTAACACGGCACCCAAAATAGTCGAAACACTAGCACCCACTAGACCACCCGACAACCGTTTTATACGATCATCACAGCCATATAAACCTGCCTGATGCAATATCCCAATAAATGTTCCCGTGCTATCAAACACCGCTACCAGTAAAAAAGAAAAGATAATTGCCAAGCCCTGATGGTTCCACAAAGCATGCGTTTGAAATTGATTAAAAGTCGACGCAACTGAAGGTGGTAACGCCAACACACCAGAAAAGTGACTGTATCCACACAGAATGCTAACCACCGTCACAGCCAAAATACCTATAATAAGTGCCGCAGGTACTTTGAGGTAATCCAAAATTACAATCAAACAAAAACCTAAAAAGAATAATAACGTCGGTATCGAATGCAGATTACCCAATGCAATTAATGTCGCCTTATTACCCACAATCATGCCACCTGAACGCAGCGCCAACATCGCAATAAATAAACCCAAACCTGCGGCAATCGCCATATTCATGGTTTCAGGAATCGCTTTAATTAACCAGCGTCGTAATGGCGTAATCGCAATAAGCAGAAATAACAAGCCCGAGATAAACACAGCACCCAATGCCACCTGCCAAGACAACCCCATGCCTTGCACAATCACATAAGAAAAATATGCATTTAATGCCATGCCCGGAGCAATGGCCACTGGGTAATTAGACAATAAGCCGCTAACAATACAGCCCACCGCTGTCACCACACAAGTGGCAACAAAACAAGCACCAGCATCCACACCAGCAGCACCCAAAATCACCGGATTGACTAACACGATATAAGCCATGGTTAAAAATGTAGCTAAGCCTGCCAAGAACTCCGTCTTGATTGTCGTGTCATAGTGTGACAGCTGAAATAATCGTTCAAACATTGTAAGTAGTAATCTTCTTATTGTTAATAATCATCATCTACCTAGTGACATAAGCCGGCGCTAATGGCAAATGCCTCGCCGCCATTAATCCACGTAAAATATCCGGACGATCTGTGATAATGCCATCTACCCCCCAATCCATCAAGCGTTGCATCATTTTCTCATCCGGTGGCGCCGGTATATGCGGCCAATGCCACACCACAACGCGCAACCCCAAATGATGCGCTTCATCGACTTGCTTTTTAGTCAACATGGTATCTTGTGGGTCCCAACAGTTGCCGCCAAGCGCTTTTACCATTCTCGGAATAGAGCCGCCGTATTCTTTCAAAGTATGGCCCGCTTCCCATAGACCAGCTTTCTTAGGGTCTTTTGAGTACAAATAGTGTTCTGCATCATCTTTTTGAGTCAGGTATGCAGTTTTTATTTTTGGATTAACTTTTTGCAATGCCAACAACACACGGTAATCAAATGCTTGTACTTCGGTGCGATCCACAATGCCCTTACTCGCCATCACAGCGGCTAATGCTTTGGCAATCTTAGCAGGAGCAAACGTGGCATTGGGTTGAGTGGGATCAGTTTTTACTTCAATTTGATAATGAATGCTACCGTGCGTGATGTGATCAGCGTAATCGATGACATGAGCCAATGAGGGAATACGCGTATGAGGCACTGGACGCATAATCGGAAATAAATAAGCATAATGCGATTTAGGATTAATCGCACCAACATCGTATTTTTCCAATTGTGCAAAGGTGAGATTTTTAATATACATCTCATCATTAGTAAGCCACTTGCCATTCGGTGTTTTGGTAATATCAGGATTAAGTGAGTAATTATGAGTCACCACAATCACTCCATCTTTCGTCATCCCCACATCCATATCGATATAGTCCACCCCTATCGCCAATGCATCGCGATACCCCGGAATCGTATTTTCTGGCGACAAACCGCGCGCACCACGGTGGCCGTACGATTGCATGGCTAACACACATTGAGGAAGTACAAAAAGAATACCGAACAGGAAAGTGTAAAAATAACTCATCACATATCCTTATGCTGATGGATCCAGTGACAGCATAGACTGGGATTGATCATTTGGCAAAGCATAAAAATTGTTTGTGGCTCAAGACAACGAATACATAATACCCTTTATAATATAATTATTTATTATTAATATTGGTAAATTATACACATATTTAATGATTATTTAATAGTCTCCTTGTACACTTACATCACAACACAAACAAGAGTACAGAAATATGAGAGGTGTTAGGAACACAGGTGCCGGCGCAAGCGGTCACAGAACCGAACTAAAGCATGATCAAGTCAGTCAATGCGCCATACCAAACCTAATACATTTGATATGGCTAGGGGGCGTACCGAATGAGCATATACAAGCTAACATTAAACGATGGAAAGAAACCAACCCTGGCTATGCAGTAAAACTCTGGGGTGAACCCGGCTTACTTAACTCCGAACAAGAAGAATCGATACAGCTTTTCTGTGAAATTAATAAATTGCAATACTGTGATATTAATGACCTGAGAAACGACGAGAATAAACCTGCATTTAGCTGGGTAGATGCATTAAATCACGTCCTCGAAGGAAGTGTTAGTAACTATGCTGCAGCTAGCGATATATTAAGAGCTATCGTTTTACACTATTATGGTGGACTTTATACCGATACAGATACAGTATACTCAAAGCCTTTACCATTAAATATGGTCCTACAATACGGCTTCGCCTTTCCTATTATTGATGAGGGTGATAGCTGCCGTTATACGCCATCACTTATCGCAACTATAAAAGCAAGTCCGCTCAGTCAAGCTATGCTTGATACCGCTAACACATTCAGCAGTAAATCATGCTTGAGTGAATGGACTTCATCTATTACGTCAAAAGATCCATTCGTGCGCTTCCTTGCTACTCAAGTTTCAACTGGCTCATTGGTCATTGATGCCCTAACATTGATTAAATATCATGGTGAACACATACTTACCAAAACCGGCAAACCTGTCCATCACGATATTATTTCGAACTGTAATATTTTTAATATGCCAGCATTTCGTGGCATAAAATTCTTCAATGAAAAAACATGGTTACTTGCAACAGGTAGCCCAGAACTCGACGCAGAAGGAAAAGATTTTGTAGCTATACTTAGAACAGATGAGGATATATTACCCCCTAAATCCTTCGAGGAAAAGTTTAACACAATGCTTGAAAGCCACTTCACCACTCTGTCAGAACTTATCAAGTGGCATGACTCTGATCAGCGATTAAGCATACCGTCAACAGCCGAAAAACCACCTGTAGATCTTAATATCTATCGCTTTTTAGGTGGGATTATTAAAACAACAAGTACTGAAGATAGCAACGAACATACGAAAGATCAACAAAGTCGATTAGCCATTATCCAGCAGTAATTTATCTGGATCCCGGCTCGGGGGCCGGGATGACAGGCAGAGAGCTATGCGCCTGGATAATTACTGCTGAGCTACCATGATGACAGAAAAATTATTTTTTCTTTTTCTTCTTTGGAGCTATTAAATCGGTTATGGTACCTTCATACATCTCTGCCGCCAACATCACTGATTCAGACAACGTCGGATGCGGATGAATGGTTAATGCAATGTCTTCCACATCGCAACCCATTTCGATAGCTAAGGCTAACTCGCCAATCAACTCACCAGCATTAATACCAACGATACCCGCACCAATAATACGGCGATTATCATCAAAGATTAACTTGGTAAAGCCTTCAGTACGATTAACACCAATCGCGCGACCACTGGCCACCCATGGGAATACGCCTTTATCATAAGAAATATCTTCTTGCTTGCACTGTAGCTCAGTTTTACCTACCCATGCCAATTCAGGATCAGTATACGCCACTGCAGGAATGACTTTAGCATCCATATAATGATTTAAACCGCTAATCACTTCTGCTGCTAAGCGGCCTTCATGTGAGGCTTTATGCGCCAACATCGGATTACCAACGATATCACCGATCGCATAGATGTTCGAAATATTAGTACGCATTTGATTATCAACACCGATAAAGCCACGCTCATCCACATTAACACCCGCTTTTTCAGCATCAATTAATTTACCGTTCGGACGACGACCTACCGCCACTAACAAGTGATCAAAACGTTTTGGATTAGTTTCTGGAACGTTATCCCCTTCAAACGTTACCCATAAACCATCTTCTTTGGCTTCAACTTTAGTCGCACTGGTTTTCAGCATGATAGACTCACACAGGTTGCCCATACGTTTCGCTAATGGCGCCACTAAATCTTTATCCGCACCAGAGGCTAGTTGATCCATCATCTCAACGATACTGACTTTGGCGCCAAGGTTGGCATACACCGTCGCCATTTCTAAACCAATAATACCGCCACCCAATACTAATAATTCACTATTAACGTCTTCGAGTTGCAATGCGCCAGTAGAATCAATCACACGCGGATCTTCAGGAATAAACGGTAACTTCACTGGCAATGAACCAGCCGCAATGACTAAATCATCAAACTCTACTTCAACGGTTTTACCATCCAGTTCAACAGTCAAATGATGATCATCTTTTAGCTTGCCGTAACCTTGTACGATTTCCACTTTACGCTGCTTAGCCATCATGGCCAAACCACCCGTTAATTGCTTAACCACTTTATCTTTATAACCGCGTAACTTATCGATATCGATTTTTGGTTTGCCAAAACTGATACCCATGACATCAGCTTCACGCACATCCTCTAACACTTTTGCTGCATGCAATAACGCTTTTGACGGAATACAACCGACATTCAAACACACGCCACCAATCACATCGTAGCGTTCAACTAAGATGACTTTTTTTCCTAAGTCGGCCGCACGGAAAGCAGCAGCGTAGCCACCAGGTCCACTACCTAAAACGACAACTTCAGCCTTTTTATCTGTCACAATAAACCCCTTACAATAGTAATGTTTGAATATCAGCCAAGCGACTGGCTAAGAATACAGTGAAACGTGCAGCAGCAGCTCCGTCTATAACACGGTGGTCATAAGACAAGCTCAGCGGCAACATTAAACGTGGAACGAACTCACCGGTTTTCTTATCGAATACCGGTAGCATTGCTGATCTTGATACACCTAATATGGATACTTCCGGTGCATTGATGATTGGCGTAAATGCGGTACCACCAATACCTCCCAAGCTGGAAATAGTAAAGCAACCGCCCTGCATATCACCCAAACCTAATTTGCCATCACGTGCTTTAACACTGATGTCACCCAGCTCTCTCGCTAATTCAATAATTGATTTCTTTTCAACATCACGAATCACTGGCACCACTAAACCATTCGGTGTATCAACGGCGATGCCAATATGGAAATATTTTTTCAGAATTAAATTTTCACCGTTATTATCCAGTGATGCATTGAAATGAGGAAACTCACGTAATGCCGCAACCACTGCTTTCATAATAAATACAATCGGTGTTAGCTTAACGCCTTGCGCCGCAGCGGCGCCTTTTTGTTCTTGACGAAACGCTTCCATATCAGTGATATCAGCTTGATCAAATTGAGTAACATGAGGAATGCCCACCCAGTTACGTGCCATATTCGCAGCTGTCGCTTTTTTAATTTTGCCTAATGCTAAAGTCTCAGTTTCACCAAACTTATTAAAGTCGACTTTAGGTAATGGCGCTAATTTGAATGGGAAGTCACCACCGCCGGATCCACCTTGGCCCATAGAGCGTTTCAAGTCGTCTTTAGTGATACGACCTTTATTGCCAGTGCCTTTAATCTTAGATAAATCGACACCAAGCTCGTGGGCTAAGCGACGCACAGCTGGACCGGCATAAACTTCACCTGAACTGCTAACTGAACTAGTTTGCTTTTCTGGCGTAGGCGCCTGCACTTTAGCTGTATCTGGCTCCTTAGTTGTATCCGGCTCCTTGGTTGCAGGCGCGCCCCACGCAGTGGCCGTAGCGATAACATCGCCTTCAGAAACTTTATCACCGACTTTAATATTAATGGATTTAATTTCACCGGCGATTGGTGAGGGCACATCCATGGTGGCTTTATCACCTTCAAGCGTTAATAAAGGTTGTTCAACTTCAACTTTATCACCTACGGCAACACTGATTTCGATAACATCAACATGATCCGCACCACCTAAATCGGGAACCTTTATTTCTTGTTCTGTTGCTTGTGCAGCAGGTTGCTCAGCTTCTTTTTCAACTGTTTTCTCAGCTGGCTCAGATACTGTATCTGCAGGTGCTTCATCTGCTGGCGCATCAGTTGCACCTTCAGCTTCCAGTGTCACTAACGGATCGCCTTCAGACACTTTATCACCCACTTTTAAATCAACACTAACGACCTTACCTGCTTTAGGTGATGGCACATCCATCGTTGCTTTGTCGCCCTCTAAAGTCGCGATTGGTGTTTCAACTTCAATCACATCACCGGGTTTAACCAATACTTCAATCACATCGACGTCTGCAGCGCCGCCCAGGTCAGGTAATTTTATTTTTTCTTCTGCCACGAAGACTCTCCCCTTTAATGTGAAACCGGCTCAGGATGATCTGGGTTAATACCCAAATCTTTACGAGCCTTCAGTAATTCATCTAATGTTAATTGGCCATCATCATGCAAACCTTTTAATGCGGTATACACTACCATTTTGGCATCGACTTCAAAGTAATCACGCAATGCAACACGCGTATCACTGCGGCCAAAACCATCGGTACCTAACGCATAATATGGTCGATCTAAGCTTTCACGAATTTGATCAGCAAACAAACGAATATAATCAGTCACTGCAATCACCGGACCTTTAGCATCTTTCATGCAAGCTTCAACATGTGATTGCCCGTGATCCGTGTCAGGTTGCAATAAACGCAATCGACTAATGCTACGCCAGTCGCGATACAACTCGGTAAAGCTAGTCACACTCCAGATATCAGACGTGACACCGTATTTATCTTTTAATATATCAGCCGCCGCAATCGCTTCACGTAGAATTGTTCCTGAACCCATCAACTGCACATGTTTATCCGCTGGCTTATCCGTCTGCTGCAAACAATACATACCTTTAATAATGCCTTCTTCAGCACCCTTAGGCATCGCGGGATGTTGATAGTTCTCGTTCATCAATGTTAGGTAGTAATAAACGTCTTCTTGGTTTTGGTACATACGCACCATACCGTCATGCAGAATCACCGCTAGCTCATAAGAAAAAGTCGGATCATAACAAACACAATTCGGCACCATATCAAACATCAAAATATTATGACCATCTTGGTGCTGTAAACCTTCACCTGCCAAGGTGGTTTTACCAGCCGTACCACCCATAATAAATCCGCGTGCACGCATATCACCAGCAGCCCAACAAAAGTCACCGACGCGCTGGAAGCCAAACATCGAGTAATACACATAAAATGGAATCATCGGCACATCAGAATGGCTGTAACTGGTAGCCGCCGCAATCCAACTGGCCATAGCGCCCGCTTCGTTAATGCCTTGTTGCAGTAACTGACCTTTTTGATCTTCACGGTAATACATGAGTTCGTTTTTATCTTCTGGCGTATATTGTTGACCGCGCGGCGCATAAATACCGATCTGACGGAACAAGCCTTCCATACCAAAAGTTCGCGATTCATCAGCCAGAATAGGCACGACATGATCTTTAATGTTTTTATCTTTTAACATCGCACTTAAGCAGCGCACAAAAGCCATCGCTGTTGATATTTCACGTTCACCGGTGCCATCTAACATCGCTTGAAATGCAGTAACTTCAGGAATAACTAATGCTGTCGTTTCACGTTGACGACGACGCGGTAAATAGCCACCTAGGTTTTCTCGCTGCGCATGCAAATATTTCATTTCTGGGCTGTCTTCAGCCGGTTTATAAAATTCTAAATCTTCAACCTGCTTATCGGATAAGGGCAACTCAAAACGATCACGAAATAATTTGAGGTCATCAACTGACATCGACTTGGCTTGGTGGGTTTTATTCTGCGCTTCACCGGATGAACCCATGCCCCAGCCCTTAACGGTTTTAGCTAAGATAACCGTTGGCTGGCCTTTATGCTCAACCGCCGCATGAAACGCGGAAAAAACTTTTTGCACATCATGACCACCATCCAATAAACACTTCAGTTCATCATCAGACATGTCCGCCACTAACGCTTTGAGCTCAGGGGTATTAAAGAAGTTTTCACGCATATAAGCGCCATCTTTACCGCCGTAGTTTTGGTATTCACCATCAACCAAATCACCGATGCGCTTACGCAACACCCCTTGGCTATCTTGGTCGAATATTTTTTGCCAGGACTCGCCCCAAATCACTTTGATTACATTCCAACCAGCACCGCGATAGACCCTTTCGTATTCTTGAATGATTTGACCATCACCCCATACCGGGCCATCGAGACGTTGCAGGTTACAACTAATAACAAAAATAAGATTATCTAAGCCATCACGACCAGCAATATTCAAACCACCGAGTGATTCCACCTCACCCATTTCACCATCACCGCAATACGCCCAAATATGACGATCATCAGCCTTAGCCAACCCACGGTTGTGCAAATACTTTAAAAATTGCGCTTGATAAATTGCCATCAACGGACCTAAACCCATCGACACGGTAGCAAACTGCCAAAAGTCGGGCATTAACCACGGATGCGGATAAGAAGGTAACCCTTCAGGATGCCCAATCTCTTGACGAAACTGATCCAGCTGATGCTCAGACAAATGCCCTTCTAAAAATGCGCGCGCATACATACCAGGAGATGAATGACCTTGGTAATAAACCGAGTCACCACCATGATTATCATTCGCACCATTAAAGAAATAAGTACTACCCACTTCATACAGCGTGGCCGCTGCAGCATAACTCGCAATATGACCACCAAGCTCTTTGGCTTTATGGCCAGCACGCATCACCATACAAATCGCATTCCAACGCATCGCATTAGTCAGTTTTTCCATGAGCACACCATCATCCGGCAACTTAGCTTCTGCACTTGCCGCAATGGTATTCATATAAGGTGTATTTAAAGTTTGACCTGCCGCAAGCCCTGCTCGACTGGCGTGGTCTGATAAAGTTGATAACAATGACTGCGCATACTCTGTGCCTTCAAAAGCAATGACCGCATCGAGTGCTTTTAGCCACTCTTTTTTTTCATCATCGTTAAGCTGAACGTTGTCTGATTCCGACATACTCGCCTCATTATTCTTTCGATCAATATCTTAGATGCGTCGCAGGATATCATAGCTTTCTCACTCAAACCAGCCCACACCATCTGTACATATAACATGCAGTATAGACCTGAACTGTATAATGTTTGAGCTTTAAAGCAGCATGCCGATGCTAATTATTGCCAAGACGACTACCCACACCCAGATGGCGCGGATGACTAACGCAAGTGCTTGATGACTATCGGCTTCAGGTACTGCCATCTCAGCGAAGTTTACAGCTAACTCATTACAGTCAGTAATGCCTGTCGTCCATTGCTGACACCAAAATTTAAAAGTTTCGGCAAAGCGACCCACCAAAGCATATGTTAACCCCAGTAACCGAACTGGAATCCAATCCAACACACCTAGCACCATTGACACTGCTGACAATTCATTACATTCCACTTTTTGTGCTTTCAAGTATTCACGCAAACAGTCACTAAAGAAATACAACGCTAAACCCACAGGGCCTAATAAACAAAACCAGAAAATTCGGGCAAAAATAAATTGGTAGCTATGTTCAAAAATTTGTTGCTTATCACGCTTTTCATCCGCATGGCGTCCAGGGATATGTAACGTATACCACAGCCAAATCACCCCTAAGATGAAAAACCCAAACCAACCAAACGCCAACTTCACTACCCAAAAGACCAATGCTACAACAATTAATGGAATCACCACATATTGCGCCACACCACTGTAACCTTGCCCAGCCTCAGGGGCTTGCGCATGCTTTTTCATCCAGCCAAACAGGTTGGACATCCAATTATCCGGCAATACATCGCTGGAAAAGTTAAACCAATGCTGCACAATCACACAAATCAACACGGCAATAAACGTCATGTCTACATTCCTTAATAGCTATTAATCACGCCGCAGCTTGTCTGAAGTCGCAACCGGCGTGGGGTATTTCATTACCACATAATATGACGACACAATAAAACTAATAATCGTAGCCGCTTGAATCAAATAAGCCGCAGTTGCACCAATCAAACTGGTATCCAACCCAACATAAGCAATAATCAATGAAAACTCACTGATTTGCCCTAAGCGCACACCCACTTCCCACGACACATGTTTCGGCTCGCCAACACGCTTTAATAAGAAATGAAACACAATGGGCTTTATCACTAAAAGCACCACCGCCAAAATAATTGCTGGAAATATAACCAACGGGAAATATTTCAAATTAAAGCTCGCACCCACCGAAAAGAAGAACATCACGAGGAAAAAGTCACGGACTGGCTTTAAGCTCTCAGCTATATATATAGAGATAGGACTGGACGCAATCGTCACACCCGCCACAAAAGCACCGATCTCAGCAGATAAACCAAATAATGCGGCCAACTGAGACAAACTCAAACACCAGGCAATCGCTAGCAAGAACATATATTCACGAATACGATCAAAACGAGCAAATAACTTAAGCAAGACAAAACGTTCAATTAAAAACGCCACCAGCACCATGGCAGGAAAACCAAGCAGTACCAATTTCACATCATTTAGCAAAACACCCTTGGCCAATGCGCCGTGCATCAACAACAACACCGCAATAGCCACCAAATCCTGTAACAACAGCACACTGATCATTACCTCACCAGTATGTTGGTGGTGCAAAATGGTAGTGGGTAATAATTTAATGCCGATAATGGTACTCGAGAACATCATTGCCGCACCGATCACCATGCATTCGACTGAACTGAAACCATATGCCCAAGAAATTAAATAACCGACCGCTAGGAAAACCAGCGAGCTAACCACACCAACCAATGAAACTTTCTTTAACATCTGTATCAATTTTTGTGGTGGCAGGTGTAAGCCTAGTAGAAACAGCAGGAATATAATCCCGATATCACCAATACCCTTAACAAGACTAGGGTCTCCCACTAAGTTAACATGAAAATAACTCGATAAACCCCACGGCCCGAGTATCACACCTAATAACATATAGGCCACTAACATCGATTGACGTGTAATTAACGCCAAGGTCGACAATACAGCAGCTCCAGCAAAAATTAAGAAAATCGAAAAAATAAGTGTATCTTCAGTCATAAATTATTTAGCCTGCGCTTTGGGGTGAACACGATACCACATATCAGAACGACCAAATAACGGTATACCTATATAACCATGCACATCTAACACATTACCATTTTGCTTTAGTGTTAAATGGCATTTATAGGTCTTGCCATTAGTAGGATCCATAATGCGTCCATCGTTATAAAAGTTGGGATCTTCCGTTGCCTTAAAATGATTTATAATCTGCATACCAAGGATAGGCTTGTTATGTAGTGCTCCTTTGCATTTCTTGCAAACATCGTTTTTCATATGGCCATCTTCAGGATATATGTAGTGAATGCGACCGTAATATAAGTCATCCTTGCCTTTCCAAATTTTAATGACTGATGACGCTTCATTGGTATTGTGATCGATTGTTTGCCAATAACCAGCAGGTGTTGTATAAGTTTTCTTCGCTTTAGTTGCCGCATTTATTTGAAAGCAAGACAACAAACCCATACACAACAATAAGACGATCGTGGTAATTTTTTTTTGAAAAAATCCGGTTTTCATTTCAATTACTCCGAGATTATACTAGGGACCCTCGTAAAAACGCCCAAAAATTGTAACACGATTACAGTATTTTTCTATATAAAATAAAAAAATGTTTGCTAAGTGTTTAATCTTATTGATTTATATTGTATTATTATTGATGTCGACTTTGACTTTTAGGAAAAACTGCAGGAGAACTAAAATGCCAGCAAGAAAAACAGCAACTAAAGGACGTTCAAAAAAACGTGTAGCTAAGAAGCCTGGGCTAACAACAGCTCAAGCCAAAAAGCTAAACGATAAACTCAAGGCAGCTTTGAAAGAAGTTGCAAAACTGAAAGCTGCTCTCAAAAAAGCCGCAGCTGATGCTAAGAAGAAAGAAGCAGCTAAGAAAAAGGCACTAGCCGCAGCAGCTGCTAAACTCAAAAAAGCAGCAGCCGCTAAAAAGAAAAAAGCAGCTACTAAGAAAAGAAAAACAACAAAGAAAAAAGCTACTAAGAAAAAACCAGCTAAAAAGAAAGTAGCTAAGAAGAAACCAGCTAAACGCAAAGCAGCTAAGAAAAAACCTGCTAAGCGTAAAGTAGCTAAAAAGAAAGTGGCTAAGAAAAAGCCTGCTAAACGCAAAGTAGCTAAGAAAAAGCCTGCTAAGCGTAAAACAGCAGCTAAAAAGAAGCCAGCTAAAAGAAAAGCTGCTAAAAAGAAAAAATAAGTCTTTTTAGTTAGCACTCTAAGCCACCTCCGGGTGGCTTTTTCTTTTGTGTCCTTCTGCTCAACAGCCCTTTATGACCTCATCTCAAAAATCGAACAGAATGATCCTCGTCATTGCGAGGAGGAACAACGAAGCAATCCATATCATGAACACCCCAAGGTTGCCCGCAGGGGCGACGCCCATAAAATAGATTAACACAGGGAAACTAACCCTAGGCCTCAGGCTGATCTTTAAGCTGATCCTTTAACTTAGCAATATCAACTGCCTTAGCTTGATCAATCAAATCATCCAAGGCTTGCGCCGGCAATGCACCAGATTCGTCATAAACCGCCACCTGCTCACGCAAAATCATCAACCACGGCACGGAGCGCACATTAAACTCTTCAGCCAAACCTTTTTCTTTATCAATATCAACACTAGCAAAGGCTACATCAACATGCTTCTCGGCGGCTAATTTCATGACCTCCGCAAAACCTTTGCAAGGACCACACCACTCAGCCCAAAAATCGATAACAATCAAATCATGCTTTTCAACAAAAGCATCAAAGCTTTCTTCCGTTAATTCTGTTATTTGGCTCATCCTTACCTCCTGTTATGACCGCTTATTCGGCATACGCCACTAAAATTTTTTGAATTGTGCCTCGCACCTGTTCCAATGCCGCATTACCATCCACAGCATAATAGGCCGGCGCATCTTCAGCGCCTGTTTTCGCCCAGCTTCTGTAATACTCCACCAACGGCTCCGTCTGCTTGCTATATACCTGCAAGCGATCACGAACCGTATCCTCTTCATCATCAGCACGATGCACTAAAGGTTCGCCAGTGACATCATCCACCCCTTCTTGTTTCGGTGGATTCTTGGTGCGGTGATACACACGCCCAGAGGCTGGGTGCACCAAGCGACCGGTAATACGCTCAACAATCGCGTCTTCATCAGCCTGAATTTCAATCACACAATCAATTTCAACACCGTGCTGCTTAAGCGCATCCGCTTGAGCAATCGTACGAGGGAAGCCATCAAATAGAAAACCATGCTGACAATCCGGTTGCGCAATGCGCTCTTTAACCAAACCAATAATAATTTCATCATCAACCAGCTCACCGCGATCCATCACTGCTTTGGCCTGTAAGCCTAACGGTGTCTGCGCTTTAACCGCAGCACGCAACATGTCACCGGTAGAGATCTGTACGATCCCAAAATTCTCAATAATATACTGAGCCTGTGTACCCTTCCCGGCACCTGGTGGCCCTAATAAAATAATTCGCATAATTCCTCTCTCACAAAGAACGCCGTACTATTGGCAATATTTCTTAACTTTTGGCCCTCGATCTAAACGTTGGCGCCCACTATGCGACACTACCACCGCTCTATCACTATCGGGGGAACCTTGTGTACATAAGTAGAACCGGCCCTGCTGACCCAGAGTAAATCCTGAGGGCGCAAATTTCAAGTAATCATTCTGACCATAACTCCCGCGCCAACTTAAATGCCAACTTTTTATCTTGCGCGCCCAATAGCGTAGCTTCACCTGATCCACAGCAGACACCACCAACAAACCCGCTTGCCAATCACCATCACAATACTGCCCATGACTGCCGCATAACGTAATCACCCCCCCACGCGACAAAGCCGCCATCTGAGAAAAACGAATCATGGAACTCAGCTGATCCAACTGTAAGTGTAAATTCTGCCGCTGCTGGATTGACTGCCACGCTGGCAAGGTCAGCGCCGAAATGATCATCAATATTGATAAGGTAAGCAGCATTTCAGTTAAGGAAAACGCCCTCATGCAACAATTAGCTATTGCGCTTATTCGGCCACATTCTAACAAGCTGGATGGTTTTACCACTAAGTTTAATCACCTCTAATGGGTAGCCGACAATACGCATACATAGCTTACCGTTCGGCATCATTTCGAGCTCCTCGACCATCAAACCACTCAACGTTTTTGGTCCTTCGACCGGCAAGTGCCACCCCATGATGCGATTAACGTCGCGAATATTGACGCCGCCATCCAGAATATAACTACCATCACCTTGTGGGCGAATTTCACGATCCATTAGACCAATGCCTTGCTCAAACTCGCCAACTACTTCTTCGACAATATCCTTCAAACAAATCACACCTTGGATATCACCGTATTCATCAACCACCATACCAATGTATTTTTGCTGCTGCTGAAAGTGCACCAATTGCTTATTGAGTGGCGCTGTCTCAGGGATAAAATAAATATCCTCCGACAAATGCAACAACATATTCTTATCAAGCTCACCTTTCGCCAATAACTTTAACGCTTTACGTACCGACACCATCCCCATCACCTGATCGATATTTTCACAATACAGCGGCACATAACGATGGACACAATTCACTAAACTCTCTTCAATCTTACCCCACGGCTGCTCAATATCAACACCGTATATTTCATTACGAGGTATCATCACATCATCAACGGTTTCATGCTCTAAATCGAGAATACGTAACAACATATGTTGGTAACTCGAAGAAATTTTACCTGTCGCCTCATTCACCAAACTGCGCAACTCTTCCATACTCAATGGCTCCAAACCGCCACGATTTAACTTAACGCCAAAAATTCGTAAAAAGCCATTGGCCAGCATGTTGACTACCCATACTACAGGGTAGAAAATCTTTAATAATAATTTCAGTGTCCACGAGGCAGGAAACGCAACACGCTCTGGGTACATCACCGCCAACGTTTTGGGTGCTGTTTCAGAAAAAATCAGCAATACCACAGTAAGACCAAATGAGGCGATCACCGCGCCGTAAGCACCAAACCAACGCACCGCCAATACAGTGGCAATGGCGGCACCAAATACATTCGCGAAAGTATTACCAATAAGAATCATACCCAGCACACGATCTGGTCGAGACAGCATTTTCTCGACACGCTTTGCTGCTGGATGCTTTTTCTTTGCTAAATGGCGTAAACGATAACGATTGAGGGACACAATACCTGTCTCTGAGCCTGAAAAAAAAGCAGACACAAATATCAATACGATTAAAATAGTAACTAGAACGGATGAATCTGCGTGTAACACCGGTGGTCAGCACCCTTGTCAATATAACAATGTTCAGTATACCAACATCGCCAAGGCTAATACAGCAAACGGCTGCTCAAATAAACCACCAGCAGAACCAACATGCAGATCAGTGTCCCGATAGCCGCACGCTTACCGCGCCAACCAAGTGCATATCGCCCTACCAACGTAATAAAGAACACCAACCAGGTGAGCACAACAATGATCGCCTTATGCAATACAGCAGGGTTACTGAATAGTAAATTACCGTAACTGTAAATGCTGCTGATTAGAACGATACTTAACAATGCAAAACCAATCCATAATAACTGAAATAACACGCGCTCCATGGTTTCAATCGCCGGCAAACGATTAAACCACACGCATTCTTTTTTACTTTTTAACATCGACTGTTGCATGCGCAATACCATGGCCTGTAATCCGGCGACACAAAACACCCCCACCAGCAAGACCGTTAGTAAAATATGCGCCAACACCTCGGGCTCAGCACGGGTATCTGTCATGTAATAACCGGGGAATACCGCTCGCAAAATAATACTAACAATCACTAATGGTGCAATTAATAGCCACATAGGTCCCAATGGCTGAAACAAGGTAAGCAGCCACAGCAACAATGCCGCCATCCATAACACCAGGCTAATCATATTAAAGATATCAAGATTCTGACCACCCGCGAGGTCTATCCAATGATGCAACAACCACCCTTGCGCCAATATGGCCAAACCGGCCAACAATAGGCCCAGCCAACGTTGGCTAACATCTTGCTGACGCAGCATTTGCCACTGATAAACGCCAACAGCAAAGTACAGTAATATTGAAATAAAAATCCATGCAATCATCATGCTCTCGAGTATAGCGACTAACCTCTGCTAATGCGAATGATTATCATCAACGACGCTAGAGGTAAGACAATCTATTCATAATACACCCCTTATATGATAATCTCCCCCTCACGCTTTTAATTAATTCGGAACCAACGCATGTTTAACAGCCTTAGTGAAAGACTATCCAAAACCGTCAACCAATTACGCGGTATCGGCCGATTAACCGAAAAGAACATTGAGGACACATTGCGTGAAGTGCGTAAAGCGTTACTCGAAGCCGATGTGGCGCTGGATGTGGTTAAAACTTTTACTGATCAAGTAAAACAAGCCGCTCTGGGTCAAGAGGTAATGAAGAGCATTCGCCCGGGCGAGGCATTGGTTAAAATTGTTAATGACCAACTGACGGATGTGCTGGGTGGCGACAGTGCAGAGCTCAACCTCAGCACCGAACCACCAGCGATTGTGTTAATGGCCGGCTTGCAAGGTTCTGGCAAAACGACCACTACCGCTAAATTAGCCAACTGGCTTAAGCAAGAAAAAAATAAAAAAGTGATGCTAGTATCCGTTGACGTTTATCGCCCTGCCGCGATTGATCAGCTGGAAACTCTCGCTAAACAAATCGATGTCACTTGCTTTGCAAGCAACCCAAAACAAAAACCCAAAGATATTGTCAAAGCCGCGATTAAAGAAGCCAAGCTACAATTTATCGATGTACTATTTATCGATACCGCCGGTCGATTACATCTCGATCAAGAATTAATGGAAGAACTAAAGCAAATCCATAAAATTGCACAACCCACCGAAACCTTATTGGTGGTTGATAGCATGGCCGGTCAAGATGCGGCCAATACCGCGAAAGCCTTTCATGAAGCGGTGGGCATTACCGGTACGGTATTGACTAAAACCGATGGTGATAGCCGTGGTGGTGCAGCGTTATCAATGCGTATGATCACCGGGCAACCAATCAAGTTTATTGGTACTGGCGAAAAGATCGATGGCCTTGAGCCATTTCATCCAAAGCGTATCGCATCACGCATTTTGGGTATGGGCGATATCGTTAGCTTGGTTGAAGAAGCAGAAAAGAAAATTGACCGCGCAGCTGCCGAGAAACTGAATAAAAAACTCAAGAAAGGCAAAAGCTTCGACTTTAATGATTTCCGTGAACAATTACAGCAAATGAATAAAATGGGCGGCATGAAATCATTATTAGGTAAACTACCTAACATGCCACAAATGCCTAAAGGCGCAGCAGGCTTAATGGATGAATCATTATTAAAGAAAATGGAAGCGATGATTAATTCGATGACCAAAAAGGAACGCAAGTTCCCAGCATTAATTAATGGCTCACGCAAACAACGCATCACCAAAGGTTCAGGTACGAGTATTCAAGACCTAAATAAACTGCTAAAACAATTTAGCCAAATGCAAAAAATGATGAAAAAAATGAAAGGCGGCAAGATGGCCAAACGCATGAAGCAAATGCAACAAATGCAAGGTCAGATTCCACCTGAACTACTCGATAAACTCCCTAAAGATTTCATGTAGGAAATTTATATGTCGACATTTATACAAAAAGAACCGGTGGACATTAAGGACGAATACCTACAATGGATTGTGCAAACCATTCAACAAGAACTCAACAAACCAACGATATATGCATTTGGATCCCGCGTTACCGGTACTGCGAAACAATATTCAGACTTTGATATAGCGGTAGATGCTGGTGAAAAAATACCATTGCTTTCATTATCCACATTAGAAGAACAATTTGCTGATAGCGATATCCCTTTTAAAATTGACCTTATCGACTGGCATCGCATCACACCGGAGTTTCAACAACACATACGAGAAACAGGCGCTAAGATTTTTTAAACCACATCGCATCGACTGGCATCGCATCACACCGGAGTTTCAACAACACATACGAGAAACAGGCGCTAAGATTTTTTAAACCACATCGCATCGACTGGCATCGCATCACACCGGAGTTTCAACAACACATACGAGAAACAGGTTCTAATATTTTTTAAACCACATCGCATCAGGCGTTACACTTGAAGAGTGCTCTATCTCAGCATCCAGTAGTAATACACGTGGCGATACACGCTGAAACAAACCAGCACTCGCCGCTGCACCACCAGCAGCAGTACCTGTAGCGGCATCAAAAGGTAGTGCAACTATTTCAACGCGATCAGCCAAACGGCTACTTATTCGAGCTATATGATAGGGTGTCAGCACGGCTAATGTATTATCCGATTTTGTAAAGCCACCCCATTTACCAAACTCCGCTTTGACAGCTACACGCTCGTCCTCTGTTGTGCAAAGCAATAATGAAGTAGCTACGTGATCTGGATCTGTATAAACATACATATCACCACATACATCATAAAGCACTTGAAATATGTTTGTCATCAGGGTTGTCATAACTGAATGTTGACGCAAGTGTTTCGTAACCGACAAGTGATTAATCTCAAGCCAGTGCCCCATATCTTCATCAGGCTTTATCTCACGAGGACCGGTCTGTTTTTTAAGCTTTAAACTCATATTAATAGCTACAAACACATCATCCGGTTTATCATCCGTTACTTCAAAATAAAGGGGACATACTTCAACCGCAAGTTTAACCGTTCCATCCGGGGCCTTCTGTTCCACAAAACTAAATTGATCCTGTTTGGCGATTGCCAAATCAATAGTAAAGTAATCTCTAAAAGGATCCTTATCAACATTATACCTTTCATCATCTGAATCATCATCCGATTCATAATCCTCTGCACGTCTTCTATATACATCCAGATAGAAAACCAAATCATTCGATGGCGTCAGTGGTAACGATGAAGAACCCGGTTGTACTTGGCCCTCAATAGCAAACAAAACTTTAACGGCTGCTCGATTAGCTAACTTGAGAAATTGACTGACCTCATCCGGCAAGGCATCAGCACCCAACCACGCTTGGCTGCTTAAACGTGCCAATATGACTTGAATTCTACTCTCGTTATCACTCACTCTAGACATACAACATACCAATACACTTCAATTATAATCTTTAGGTATTAAGTATATAACGCCTGAATTAAGGCAGCATTAATGATCAATCACAATGAGAAGCAACTTAAAAGTGCTTTAGGACCAACGCGCTAAGCTCGTCGTAACGACAAACTGTAAAAAATGACGTGAGCTGCTCAGCAGGTAAGTCACCGCGCGCATAATATTTAGCAAGCTTACGCGACTGCAATAATGCCGGTTTTTCAGTTTCTAAATCCACCAAGCCTTGCACGTGTTGCAATAACATCTGGCCACGCTGCGCAAGCGTTGGCACCACAAACGTTTCACCTTTCAGTTCTGCTTTGATTTGCGCAAATAACCAAGGCTGCCCAACAGCA
The DNA here is from genome assembly GCA_029212925.1 of Coxiellaceae bacterium. GTDB lineage: Bacteria > Pseudomonadota > Gammaproteobacteria > Coxiellales > Coxiellaceae > JARGNX01. The sequence continues at coordinate 60,736 of JARGOB010000011.1, forward strand.
GCACGCGCAATCATCACGGCATCGCATTGGGTGTGATCCATTAAACGCTTTGCTGAAGCTGTATCTTCAACATCGCCATTACCAATCACTGGAATACTCACTTGCGCTTTGATGTCAGCAATATCATCTAAAGAGGCATCGACATCATAGCGCTCAGTCCAATGGCGACCATGCACCGCTATCGCATCAGCACCCCCCTGCTCAATGGCGTTAGCCACTTCATGATTAAACTGATCACCGCTGCGACCATCGACACGTATTTTAATCATGACAGGTACATCGCTGGCTTGCTTCATCGCTGTGACCAATCGATACAAACGTTCCGGCTGTTGCAACAATTGTGAGCCACAGATTTTTTTACGAATCTTTGGCATCGGGCAACCGCAATTTAAATCAATTAAATCAGCCCCCCACTCGGTCACCGTTTCGATCGATGGCAGCAAATGCTCTTCATCGCTGCCCGATAACTGAATACACAACAAGCCTTCGCGTGGATCTTTATATTGATAACGTTTTTTTTGCTGTGCACCGGAATAAATATGCTTCGCAGACAGCATTTCAGTGCAACAAAACCCCGGTTGTCCCCACTGCTCAGCGAGCACCCGCATCGGCGCACAGCTATACCCCGCCAACGGCGCTTGAATGAATGAGGATTGCAGATTTAATTGTCCAATTTTCATGCGGCCACTATACCAGATATGAACCGGTACAACAGCTAAACGGCAGGTTTTGCAGCAGTTGCGGCTGGCGCTGGAACTGCTGCTGCAGCTTGGCTACCACCCGAACCAGCATGAGCAGGAATAGGGGCAGCAAATACACCATGAGCAACCACACCCACAGCAGCGGATGCAGCAACTGGTGCAGCAGACATTAGCTTAAGTTTTTGTTGTTTTCTGGCTTCGTGAAAAGCCACCAATTCACTTGCACCAGCACGACAATGCAGTCGACCTTTATCACCTATCGATGTGTTAAACTGACTGGTAAAAGCATCAAGCGGTAACTCCTTAATAGCCTCACGCTCCGCTTCGGTAGTCGCAAAAAATAACGCCGTCGCTGGATGCACCGCCTCACTTTTAACTACCATATCCCCATAAATTGCTATGAATTGCTTCAGCACATTAACGCTAATATCAGTGATGACGTTCTCCCCCTGATACGCTGTATTAAGTCCTAGGTAAATAATTTTAAGTGATGGCACACTGTCTACAAAATTTAACTCTAGGCGCATCACCAACAAACAATCCACAGTGGGATCCGACGGTGCATTATGATTAAACTCAAATAGCTTAGCAGCTACAAAGACGCCACTATCATCATAAAATTCTTCTTTATTGGATACAGTAATATAAGCAGTCTGCATCAGCATATTGCCCCCTGGAGAAAGGTGTTCCCTGATATGCGTCATAAACACAATATCTTCATCATCAACGTCATCCCAGGCAGGGCCACTGGCCACCGGCTTTAATGCTGAAAACTCGCCTTCAGCGGAAATCCAATCTTCCACAGTGACCTTATTAGTGGAACAGGCATATGAACTTGAACTAACAAAACTAGCACTGCTGGCTTCAGCAAAATCAAGCAGCCTACGATCATCGATATCAGGGCTTTTACTGAGCAATAAGTCGCTTAGCACCACTGCCGGCGCTAGCGCCTCCGATAAGGCTTCAGTTCTAGTCTTTGTTTTAACACGCTTTCTACCGCCTCTAGACATACCACTCTCTTTTTTATAAAAACTATCTTACATCTTCAGCATAGTGGGATTATAAATGAGCCCGATTAAGGTAAAGTGAGCCAAATGGGCAGATAGATAAAATTACCTACAGCACTTCCATCTTGTTAATAAATTGCGTAGAATAGCGCTCTTATTGAATTTAGAGGGTGTAATAGACCATGGTAGTTATTCGCTTAGCGCGTGGCGGCTCAAAGAAAAAACCATTTTATCATGTGGTTGCCGCAGACAAACGCAGTCCACGTGATGGACGCAACATCGAACAATTGGGTTTCTATAACCCAGTGGCACAAGGCCAGGCAACTCGCCTAGAGCTTAACAAAGAGCGCTTAGACTATTGGTTAAGCACTGGTGCCCAGCCATCAGAACGCGTTACTAGCTTAATTAAGCAATTCGACAAAGGCCTAACCGCTGCTGTCGTACGTGAAAAACCAGAACATAAACAACCTGTTAAGAAGGTTGAAGCAGCTGAAAAGCCTGCTGAAGTTTCAGAAGCCCCAGCCGAAGCCCCTGCTGAAGATGCGCAAGCACCTAAAGCGGAAGCTGATAGCGACGACTCTAAATAATTGTTCGGCCAGTCATGAAGCACCCAATCGCTATCGGTAAACTAGGTAGTACCTATGGGGTTCGTGGCTGGCTTAGAGTCCACTCTTATACCGATCCCGTTGATAACATCATTGATTACACTAATTGGCACACAAAGATTCGTGGTCAATGGCACACTTTGCCGGTGGAAGGCTGCAAACGCCACGGCAAACATATCTTAGTAAAATTCAGCGACTGCGATAGCCCTGAACAAGCCAAGTTACGCGTTAACCAAGAAGTCTGGATTGAGCGCGACAACCTAGAACCAACCGAAGAAGATGAGCATTACTGGTCTGATTTGGTGGGTTGCGAAATAAAAACCACTGATGGCACTAGCCTCGGCATTGTCGATCATATGCTGGAAACTGGCTCAAACGATGTATTTGTGATCGAAGCGACAAAAAAAGGCGGCAAGCGCCACCTTATTCCTCACACGCAAGGCGTGATTATTTCAGTCGATATTGCTAACAAGCAAATCACCGCTGACTGGGACCCGGATTACTAAGATGGCGTTGGCGCTCGATTTTCGTCATCGCCAACAGCCGATACGGCCGCCCTACAATCCTCATCTAAATCACCAGAGCCTCTAGCTGCACCGGATCGTGGCCTAGTAAACAAACGCTGAGTCGTCAGACTATTTGCTTCCGCCTTAGCCCGCAAACTGTCCACATCCCCCATCAGCTCAAGTTGCATATCAACAACTGCTGCAGTAGATACTTTAAGTACCGCCTCTGCAATACCCAGCTCGGCAAGCGGTAGCTCAGTACCGAGCGAGAATTTAGCCCGACAGTGCTCCACTGTCGTCAAATTCCCATCCAATATCACCTTCCACTTGGTATAAACCGCATCATCCACTAAAGACCCACGGCTTTTCGCTAAAGCCGCTATGCTCTCCTGCAACAAACTATTTACTTGCTCTAACTGTGCTTTCAATTCAGCTGTTCTACTCACATAAATCTCCCTTTATTTTTTCAACGGTATCACCTTAACACACTTCAACGCCTAGACTTTCCGGCAATAACACATCACGCTGCTTAAGATTCGCAAACAATCCTTCTAACTGAACGACGTCAGCTGCACTTAAATCATAACCGTCGGCATCAGCACGCGTACAGGCCCGCAGCCATGCTACGACCTCGAGATGATCTTGTTGCAGTTGAGTTAATTGACTTGCTGCATCTTCTGTAGCAGCAACAGCACCACCACCCGCAAAAAAACCGGCGCCACCGTGAGCACCAGCACCATGAATTCTCGCTTCAGCTATTGTAGATTGCACTTCAGCGATTGCAGCATGCACTAGCGGACGAATCTGATCTAGCTTATCTAGCCACTCGGTTGCATTACTCATCTTTTAGGTCCGCCACCACTAAGACGTTGATAGCTCATACCATCTTCATCATCTGCAGCTGAACCACCAGGGCAACAACCACAACAGAACACATAACGCAAACAGCTGCTTAATGAAAAACCCTTACCCGCAACAGGTGATGCGGGCGGCCTACGACTTACACTAAACCTAGCCGCTTGAGCGCTTAAGGCATCAGTCTTTTTTTGCAACGTTTCGAGCCCCTCCCCCTGATTTAAAACATCCAACACAGCTGCACCCAACTCGCCCTGACACGTTCTAACAAACTCCTTACCTCGCTCTAATAACCCATCTAACTTATCTTTGTCAGCACGACCTAAATCAGTTTGCAACAAGCGACCCAAATCATCCATCACTGCTTTAAGCTGCGGCATTCTTTCGTCAATTGATACCGCCGGAACAGCTACAGGACTTGCCGGCTGTTGCGCCGCTGCATGTTGTCGCTCTAATTCTTCCAACGCTTGAGTCAATCTCGCTTTCTCTGCTTTATACTCTAGATCGGTCATCGGTTTACGCATAGCTATTTCCCCCATTAATTCCCAAGGCAAATATGCTAACAGTTTTTACTTAAATTAGACTTAGCTTACCGCATAAAAATAGCCATTTTATCCGGTTTTTTAAGTATATAATTGACTTGTACGAGCAGTTCCGACGCTTGAGTAACCTCCACCGCTTGTTGCCACCGCTTTCTTTTTTCTACCAAACAAGCAACACAACGGTAAACAACAACCCGAGCTCTCAGGCTGCGCTGCTGCTGGCGCCCCATGCAACAAAGGATCAGCAGCCGTAGCAGGCTTTGATTTTCGCCTACGACCCTTCTTGCTGCCCTTACCAAACATTTCCTCACTCATTGCTGCCATTGCGCTCACCTTAGCTGATAGCCCTGGATACTTATCACAGAGCGATGGAAACTGTACGGCATAAGACTGATTTAATTCGTTGACAGCCAACGATACACTCATGTTTGCGGCATCCATGCGCGCAGTAAAATCTGCCACCAATATCGTTTCACCGGCTTTTAGTTGCTGCAACATGCCTACTACATCGCCCAAGCTAGCATTAAAAGAAGCCAAATATTCGCCGGCACGTGCACCTTCTGGAATTATGCGATCAGGCGACCTTAATTGTGCCTGCACATCCTGCATCTGCTGAATTATTTGTTCGACTTGTTGCTGTTGTTGCTGTTGTTGCTGTTGTTGTCTACTCACGACTCTCTCACTTCTCTTTAGCTCAACCGATTACACTCACCCCAATGAATAATATGCTTGGCTTATACAGTTAACCCGAGACGTAACTTTCAACCTTCACACTATTATCATTTTCTATATAAGGACATTTTAACAATAATTAACGAAACGCGCCCTTAAGGACAGATTATCTGGTAACAACCTTACACCTTGCACACAATGACACTTAAATATACACTCTCAGCTTAATTATAATAACGACAGTAACCGATATGCGTTTTGATATTATTAGCTTATTCCCAGAAATGTTTGATAGCCTCAACAGCAGCATTCCGGCAATAGCGCAACAAAAACAACTGATTAGCCTGCATTATTGGAACCCACGCGACTATACCAATAATAAGCACGGCAATGTTGATGACCGCCCTTATGGCGGCGGCCCTGGTATGGTGATGCAATATCAACCGCTGCGTGATTGCATTCATGCCGCCAAACAAGCGGCTGGTGACAATAGCCGGGTGATTTACCTATCACCACAGGGGCAACGATTTAACCAGCAACTGGCCCAGGCACAAATACAAAATAAACAAAATCTTATATTACTGTGCGGTCGCTATGAAGGCATTGATGAACGTGTGATTGAAAACCACGTGGATGAAGAATGGTCGATGGGCGACTTTGTCGTGAGCGGTGGCGAGTTGCCAGCGATGCTGGTTATCGATGCCATTACTCGGTTGCTACCGAATGCATTAGGTCATGCTGATTCCGCGCTGCAAGATTCATTTCAAAATGGCTTACTGGATCACCCACATTATACTCGACCCGAACAAATCGACGGACTCAGCGTACCAAGCGTACTTTTAAATGGTGATCATGCCAAAATAGATGCTTGGCGACGCGAACAAGCACAAAGAAAAACTTGGCAAAAACGCCCGGATCTGGTACAAAGTCCTACACAGAATACAGTGAGCGAACAATCGCTTACAGGAATAGATAGCCGAGATGGCCAGGAGATAGAAAATGAGTAACGTAATCAAGCAGATAGAACAAGATCAGCTGGAAGGTAAACAAATCCCAACCTTTGCACCGGGTGATACCGTAGTGGTTCAAGTGAAGGTAAAAGAAGGTAATCGTGAACGTTTACAAGCCTTTGAAGGTGTTGTGATTGCTAAACGTAATCGCGGCCTAAATTCGGCATTTACCGTACGTAAAATTTCACACGGTGAAGGCGTGGAACGTGTTTTCCAAACTTACAGCCCAGTCATCGCTAATATCGAAGTTAAGCGTAAAGGTGATGTACGTCGCGCTAAACTTTACTACCTACGTAACCTACGTGGCCGTAAAGCGAAGATTAAAGAAAAAGTTTAGTCGGTTCATAATTATCCCAGGCATGTCCTGGGATTTTTTTATCTGTCATTCACTACCTTGATACTTACTTGGCAACGGCGAAACCATTACGACAACTCTGAGCGACATTAACGACCGCAAGCTGAGCAGCAATATGCTGTGCAGGCGAATTTTACAGGAAGTAAAATTCACGCGAAACTGAGACAGGATGTCGAATTGAGCGGCCTGCGAAGCATGCAGCTGCGCAAGCTGAGGATCGTTCTGAGCTCAGGATTGTCGTAATGGTTTAGCCAAGTGGTAAGTAAAATACTAGGTGTGTTATCAAGGTTAGCCTTATTTGGACTGGATCCCGGCTCGGGGGCCGGGATGACAAACAACTACTTCACTTTGAGCTCACCTTTCTTCAAAGACAAACTCGCCTTGGTGCGGTAATAGCAGGTCATCACCAATACAATCAGCGAGGTGACGAAAATCAAGGCATAACCAAGCAGCATTAAATGCTTATGATGAAAATGACCGTATAACACACCGCAGAACCCCAACAGTACGCTACCGACCAGCATCCAGATGGACAACGCATTGGCTTCGCGAACACGATATATGCGGTAAATTTGAGGGAGATACAATGCTGCGTTAATAAATAGCACCGCGCTGATAATCATGTCGATCAACCATTGCCACCATGCTGACATTGCTTCCACTCCTTTGATTTAGTACTAAATCCACCAGACCACCCTTGCAGGTGGCCCGGCAGAACAAGTGAGACTTATACCATCTCTGCGTCTGAAGCAACAACTTCAGGTGATTCTACAGGTGCTTGTACTTGTACAGGCTCTTCTGCCTCAACCGGTGTAACTACCGTTGCAGCAGTTGCAACTGACTTAGCCTTTCTACCACGCTTGCTTTTCTTAGCGGCTGGAGCTGCTTTAGCTTTAGCTGCTTTAGCTGGAGCTGCCTTTGTGCTTTTTTTGGCTTTTTTAGCAGGCTTGTCATAGTTACGTTCAAATTCAGCTTCTGCATCAATTAAACCTCTAATCAAATCAGCTGCTGCTTTATCCGCTTCAGCATAACCTTGGTTATAACCTTGATCAAAAGCCGCTTCTACAGATTCAGTTAACTCAACTGCTGCATCCGCTTGTTGTGCTTTCATTTGAGCTTTCATTTCTTTTAATAAATTCTTCATCGCACGCACTTGCACTTGCAAGTCTGCTTTAACCACTTTCAACTGAGCTTTAGTGGTTTTGTATTGCTCTTCTACCTTTTGTAATTTCGCAGATACCGCTTCTACACTTTTTGTTCTAGCCATTATTAATATTTCCTGTTTGGTTTTAAAGCGCGACAGTATAGTCAACCGCTTCGCAATAGGCAACTGTAGCTTTATACCGGCGCTTTATCAACAAAATATTTCTGCGTACCTTGTGCACTGATGGCTTGTTCTAAACGTTGCAGCGCAACCGCATACGCTGCCATGCGCATATGACACTTGTTTTGCCGCATAAAATGATAAACATCAGAAAATGCTGAGGTCATTTTAGCATGTAAACGTTCATGCACTTTTTCTATATCCCAATAATAGCCAGCCTTATTTTGCACCCATTCAAAATAACTCACCGTTACACCACCGGCATTCGCCAGCACATCGGGTATCACTATTATGTCGCGCTCAGCCAATACATTGTCGGCATGTGAATCAATCGGGCCATTAGCCACCTCAACAATCAGTGGCGCTTTGATACTGTCCACATTGTCTGCGGTAATCACATTTTCCAATGCGGCAGGTATTAAAATATCAACGTCCAGCGCTAGCAATTGTTGATTATCGATGTGATCCGCTGGCACGGCCTCACAAACAGACTCTTCACAATACACCGCTGACACACGATGACTCTGCTGTTTGGTATGAATCAAGCTAGGCACGTCAAAACCATCCGCACTGTAAATCCCACCCTTTGAATCACTTACCGCTACAATCCGGTAACCATCGGCATGCAGCAGTTTTGCAACATGTTGACCGGCATTACCAAAGCCCTGCACCGCCACTGTTTTCTGTGTTGGATCCCAACCGCGAATATTCTCTAATTCTTTAATGCAGTAATAAGCCCCACGCCCAGTGGCATCGTCACGTCCCAGACTACCGCCCAATGCAATGGGTTTGCCGGTAATCACATCCGGCGAATACCGGCGTTTAATTTTTGAATACTCATCCATCATCCAGCCCATAATCATGGCATTGGTATACACATCGGGTGCTGGAATATCGGTATCAGGGCCAATAAAATCGACCACTTTTTCAATAAAACCACGGCTTAAGCGTTCAAGCTCTAATTTACTCAATTGTTTGGGGTCCACACATATGCCGCCTTTGCCGCCACCGTAAGGGATATCAACCACCGCACACTTAAGTGTCATCCAAAATGCCAATGCCTTTACTTCATCCAACGATACATTGGGGTGGTAACGCAGACCACCCTTGGTAGGACCACGACTGTGGTTATAGCGCACACGGAAACCACTGAATACTTGCATCGAGCCATCATCCATACGCACCGGAATACTGACTTCTATCGAACTTTGTGGATAACGCAACCGCTCAAGAATTTCTGGGTCGATATCAACAAACTGGCTCACCCGATCTAAATGAGTTAAAGCATCGCCAAATAAGGTTTGTTTGAGGGTTTCATTTTCGCGCATCCGTATGCTCCTAGACCATGTTTCTTGAGGTCCCTAAGCATGCCGAAAATCAGGCGATGACACAAGTATGTTTTTCTTTGACCTGGCAGTGAGTTTGATCTTCAGGAGCAGGCTCACACAAAGGCGGTGCACTGCGTAATGGGAGGTGACGAGCCAAAACGGCGGCGGCAATGGTCATTAATGGCACCACTGTTAAACCAATTTGATAATTCATCACACTGTAACCATGACCATGAGATGGAAAACACATGGCGGCCAAGGTGATAATCAAACCAACGATAGGCTGAAAAATAGGCGCCGAACCCACCGATAACATATTGGTAAAACCCATATACGCTGAGCGAGTAAACGGCGTCGCTAATTCATGCGCGATCGCAAACGGAATGACATAGGTGCTTGAGGTAATGCCCAGCACTAGCATAATGCCACCCAAGGGTATCAAAGGCAGCCCAGGCAGATAAATCACTAAGCTAACCAAAACTGAAGAGGCTAATGCCGCAGTCATTAATAAGGCACGACGATTAACACGAGCGTCCAGCCAACCGATTAGTGGGCTGCCGATAGCAACGCCAATAAACACCATGTTCGCAACCGTAGTGGCTGTTAGCAATGAAATATGGTGCGCCAATTGCAGGTAAGGAATGCCCCACAATGAAATAAATACAGTAACGACTCCAAACATCAAGCCAGAATAGATGCCGCTGTACCAAGCCATCTTATCGTGCATCAGTATGCGTAAATCTTTACGAAACGAACCTTTGGGTCGAATTGATTTAGGCGCCTTAGTTTGATAAGGGGTGTCGCGCACCACGCTCCATAACAGTACCGCAATTAACGCAGCAATACCGGAAGACAAGATCATGACGGTCTGCCAACCAATATTTTGCACGAAGTTGGCCATATAGATACCGCCCAGCAAACTACCCGCCATACCAATCGCTTCGGCGATACCAACCATCAATGAAAATTTACGTACTGGAAACCATTTTCCGACCAAATATAAGGAACCAACAAAAGCAAATGCGGCGCCTGCACCCATCATCATACGACCAACGGCTGCCAACAACACCCAGTCGGATAAACCAAATACTAAGGTACCGATACCACAAACCAAAGCACCAATAGTCAGCACTTTTCTGGGACCATAACGATCAACAATCATGCCCGCAGGTGCTTGAAGTAAAACATAAACATAGTAATACGTGCTGGCTAACACACCGGCCCCTAAAGCACCCAGGGTGAAGGTATGCATTAGACCATCGACGATTTCACCGGAGGACAATTGCAGTGAAAATTGGAATAAGACAAACACAGCAGAGGCAGCCCAAACCACCCAAGCCATACCACGGCGTGGTGAAGGCGGATGAGACACGCGACGCATTCTGCGTAACCGCATTTTCGCATCTTTCCTTCTTTGTGTTTTGTCGATTGCCCGCATGAGCTCGCCCTTCTTCCAACATACACACAGATTCTACGCGCCATCTGTTACTACAATATGACAATTCTTGCTGTTTTTTAATACAATATATCAGCGTGAGTATATGACGTTAATATTAAAAAATCCTTAACAGACCGAAACTATCGCTGTATTATCCCTGGCATGAACACCACAGCACATAGCCTGATCTCGATTATAGGAGAAGATTCCGAAACCTTCCTGCAAGGACAGGTAACGTGTGACATGCGCGAGCTCACCATCGGTGAATGCCGGCTCGGTGCCTGCTGTGATCATAAAGGCCGAGCGGCGGCCTCATTCATACTGCTCAAACCACAACAAGCCGATATCGACTTTATGCTGGTATTACCGCCTGAAATGGTTGATGTGTTCTTGGATCATATACAAAAATATGCGGTATTTTCCAAGGTAACGATTGCACCCTGCACGGATTGGCAGATCATGCCATCACTGGAAAACAACGCTGGCGCGGAAAATTTTCAGTTGCCCGGCGAACCTAATCGCTGGCTTCAATTGCAACCGGCCGACACAAATAACGAACCAGCAACCATTAGCAATGCGTGGGCATGGACACAATTACAGGCTGGTTTTTGTTTTATTACCCCGGCGCTTTCAGGCAAATTGATCCCGCTGATGCTGAATTATGATAAATTCGGTGGCGTGAGTTTTGATAAAGGTTGTTATCTCGGCCAAGAAGTCTTAGCACGCATGCATTTTCGCGGTCAGCTCAAACGGCATTTGCATCGCCTACAACTTGCCGATGACAATGGTGTAACAATTGGTGCGGACGTTACCGACGAATCACAACAACCCGTCGGCATTATCACCGCTATTGCACAAGACCCACACGGTAAACCTTATGCACTAGCAGTGATTCGAGATGCCGCGATTAACGCAAAACTCTACGTTAATCAACAACTCGCCATTGCCAGCGACTTATAATCGCCTCACTTGCGAAGCTGAAACGTCACCGCCATCATCACCATGTTGCGCAGCAGCTTTGGCATCCGGCTCAGGTTGAAGCTCACCGACAGAGGCCGTATCTGCACCCGAGGACCCGGCTTCCCACTCCAAATCCCGCGCTTCACCAGCATTGTAACGTTGCGGCAATCGAGCCGCTGCGGCACCATCTTCTGGTCCACAACAACAATAAGCTGACTGACCCATGCTGATAACCGCTGCGGCAGCTGCATTAGCCGCTACACACACCGCATAGAATCCAGTAGCAGCAATCGTTGCCACCGGTTTAACCAGTTTTTTACGAATATCATCATGGAAAGTTAATACTAACCAGCTGGCTGCAATTTCCCAACCAAAGTTACCACCGCGAAACTTACCAGTAGCCTCTGTCGAACCAGGCATCTTAGCCATTAACAAAGGCAGAAAGGTTAATATGGCGGTTTTACCTAAGCTAGAGTCATAGGCTTTTTCCACCAACATCGATGCATAGGAAGTGCTATTCGATTGTGTCAGATGCTCGCGAAAACTCCAAAAATGCGTAACGGCAATTTGCCTAAACAAAGCCATATGGGTCATTCTGGTTTTAAATAATTTCAGCTTGCTCAGTTCAACCAAGTTTTTGTCAGGTGAGTCCTCGGGCAAATTAGCGCTAGGGGCTAACGGATCACGCTCCTCATCCAATTGGCCTGCTTGCATGCGATGCTTCGCATACTGCTGATTCAACAAATGATGCGCCATCGGTAAGAAAGTGACAAACAAACTGTATGTCGCTAAATCCACCGCCCAGTTAAGCACAGAGCTTTTCGAGTAATCACTAAAGTTCTCAGGCATACTGGCAACAAACGTTGCAACAGTACAACACAAAAGTGTAGTGGCGGCATGCAAACACCATAAAGTACGCTGCGTAGGTTTTGGCAACCGCTTTGTGCGCGATTCAATCGTGGCATCAAAATCTTCCTGCCACTGTTTTGCCCCTTGCGCATCTTGGTAAGCGTGATAGATAATTTCTCGCGCTCTTTGTTCAAGTGCATCTAGCGAAGGTTGCGCCTTACCGGCTAAAGGACGGTCAATGCTTTGTTCTAAATCTTGAATACTAACGGTAGCTGCTGGAGCTCGGCTCATATTTTATCTCCCTATTGTTTTCCCACAAGGCGAAAAATATACCGATGCTAGCAGCACATTGCAAACCGTTTAGGAAAGCGAAGGTGCACAATAGAGTGCATCCAATTCTGCCGTGGTGCGAATACGCATCCTATCCATTTCAACAGAAATTTCGATATGGCCTTCTTCAGCCCCACTATCAGGCACAAACTCATATTTTTCTCGGAGCAAATTAAGGTCAGGTGAAGACTCCAGCACATCACATCGCCTAAGGTAGGCTAACAATCGATAAGTGTGTTTATTCCATGGTAGATAATGGCCACTTCTACCTCCCAGAAAAGTCATCTTGCCCTCTTCTACCTTAAGCGTACCAGCATAGAATACAGGCTCACTTGCCATTAATGAGGAATGATAGAACTTACAATTTTCTGTAGAGCCCACAAAAAAATCACCTGCTGGACTAATCACAAATAACGCTTCACCGCGATCAGTCCTGTGTGAAGTAAAGCTGGCCGTATCAAACAATGATAGCTGAACACCGTCGGTCGTTTTATGTAAAGTATAAAAAAGTCCTTGCCAAATAATAACACGGTGAAACTCACGCTCATGCTTATTCAATTGCGTTACGCCCTCGTCACGATCTAATACAGCTTGTGGCTCAGGTAAAAATAACAAACGATCACTCACATATTTCTTAGAGTCTGTCAGTCGAAAGGGTTTAATCCATGGCATATAGTCGGGGCTACGTTTGCGCATAAATGCACGTATTTTAAATTGAGACTCGAGGTGTATTTCATCCACACTGTTCGCCATACACATAGCTATGAGCGTTGCCCTTTGCTTGATATCTTTTAAAGATTCATCACAATGCTTAATTAATTCAGCCAATGCATCAAATTGCTGATAAATCGTAGGCGCTGCTAAGAAACTCTCAAGTGCTGCTGATGCACCTTCTACTGCTGCTAATACAGATAAATCACTCTTTGTTAAGCATGATCTCATTCGATACTCCTCTGCACATGACAATTATTATGGATACGGATGAGGATATTGATGCACCACACCACCGTAGTCGGAAAAGCGCGGATGCATTAACGGCGGCGCACTCGGCAAACATAATGACAAAGTGTGTGGTGACCATACGCGTACAGCAACTAAGCCTAAAGCCTTCGCTTCAGGTGTCGTCAGATCAATATACACAATGTCTTTGTTACTGGCTGTAAAGCTATCCAATAAATAGGTATTTTGCTCACCGATAGTACCCCTCATGTCTTCCGGCAAATCTGATGCACACACCGTAGCAGCACTAAAAAATCGTTGCGCTATGGCATCGTTACCGAGACCTTTCGCATAGAAACTAACGTTTTCATCTAAATCAAACATTGTATTGGTATCATGCGCTTGTCGCTTATCTGCTTGCAGGTATTTTTGTTTAAATATTTCCATGCGCGCAAAATCAACACCCGCAATTGCTTCTAATAGTGCTTTATACAACGCAGGCTCAAGCGCCGTGTCTGCTCCCAAGCCAATTGAAATTGCTGGCAATGATCGAGCATGCTTCCTAGTAATCACACACGCGATACTGAAACCCGCTAAGTCTGGGTTCGGTAACCAATAAAATTGAAAATTAAATGAAGTGGCTTTAGAAAAATACTTATTTATAACCTTGGTCATCGCTTCAGTTCGGTGGTCCAGCGCAATTTCATAACATGTAGAGTTGCTGTACCAATGCCCCATCACACTATCAATCTGAATTTTTTCTAACAGTGCTGACCGTATGGCCAGTGGGTAAGTAGTATGCACAGCGGTACCAGTAGTCACAGCGGTATTAATCGATAGCTCACCCAATGAGCGATTAATATTGTAACCAACAAACAATAACTGAACCGGGCACCAAATGGATTGGGTAGCGACTAACGATGGCAGTTTAATCCATTGAATCTCTTGGTCAGGCTGAAAAGCCTTATAAATAAACCCCTCTCTACGCAACTGCTCGTCACTAAATAATGACAAGTACTCCAGCGGCACTACCGACTCATGTGCATCGATAAGCGCATTGTAGCTGGTAAAGCGCATAGCATGGTGTTTCACGGCATCACGCATAGCAAGTAATTGACAGTAGCGCTCCACAGACTCCGCTAAATTTTTTATCGTCGCTTCATTGGGTAAAACGCCAGCACCACCGATATGATAGCCACCTCTACCGGGGTCTTTTTGATTAAGTAAACGGTGAACGCCAGTTAAATACGAACCCATATTAAGCAACCTTGGATCTGCACTGTTTTTAGCAATCACACCCAACTCAACAATAAGCCCACAAAGCTTATCCACCATACGGCTTTGCAAAACTTCCGTGTTGTAGCGACAACCTGATGGTCGATCTAATCGTTTTACCGTCATAATCACGGCTCCTCAATCAATGCTTGCAGGTCAAAATACAACTGATTATCATCACGACCAGCAATAGAACCACACGTCTCGCAACCCGCCAACGGTAACACTTCATTAAACTGAAACTCCATCGTTGGCATGTATATTGACAGCACTTTATTCAAGGTAAACGCCGACTGGGTTAAACTGTAATTAATAATATCACTCGCGGCATGCGCAGCTAGTAAACTGGTAACAATATGATGCAACGGTTGTGTTGGCGAAGTCACCAAACCGGATGCCATTGCTTTTTTATAACGTAGGTAACTCTCTTGCATTTTAATATTCATTAATAATCTTGTTTCAAAACACTGATAACACGGCGGCGCTTTACTCGAAAACACAGGACCAATAAATAGAAAAGGTCCATCGATAGCGATATTCATCCAAGGTATATTCAAATCAAAACATATTTTATTGAGATACTGACAATGTGCTGGATTCACCGTTGGTTGCGTAAAAACTATCAGCGAATGGCGCCATGATTCGAACCGCATTAATAACTTTTCGTACTCCAACCCATCATGAAAAGCCGTTTCATCCATCGTATTCAGGTAAGCATATAACTCGCTATCGCAATACGAAAGTTGAATGGTTTCACAGGATTTTTCTTTTGAAAAAATACGCTCAATCTCAGCAGAGATCTCATTATGCCCCACCAATACCACAGGCAGCTGTTGAGCTTGCTCATTGCCATAACGATTAATGGTCTTATCAAAATGCGACAAATACAGCTGCAGTGCACTGCTGGGCTCGTATTCGACGATATCAAGCGACTCTAACGTAGAAACCACGTCATCTACGGCAGCAACATCACATCCTAATTTTACAGCAATTTCAATGGCGGAATATTCGCCCGTCAGCAATTGAATCATGGATAACAAATTACTATCTTCATCATCATTCAGCACATGCGATGTAGCACTCCATGCACCACTGCGTAACTCAACACAACTTGCACTGTGTGCAATTACGGAATAAAAAGACTTAATTCTAGGGTTTGACATATCAGCTCTCAATAAATTTATGCAGCTAGCATCTACCAACTATCACTGCATGCAGAAACGTTTGAAAATTACCATCGAAGTGAAGCACATCATTGACTTCATTTTCAAAAAAACCACCGCAGTCTATACTTCCTAACTGTAACGCTGCAGACACTAAATGAATGTTTTGTGATATCGCACCACATTCGTGCAGTAAGTAACGCATACCTCTGCAGCCATACTTTCGCATGCTACGCCAAGGTTGCGCGGTTAATAAAAAAATAACACTGGCATTGCTTATAGACTCGCTATCACTCGACTTACCGTACGTATTCAATAGTTGTCGACCGGTTACCTCATCAGCAAAAACACTCAGCTGATCGCGTACCGAGTGATACTTATAAATACCTGGTGCTAGCCCATCCACATTATTTACATAACAATACAAGCTAATAGGATACGTGCTGCCAGCACTGGCTACCGTACGCGTGTGAATAATGGCGCGCGCCTCACCATCATCCAGGCTGACGCTTAAATGATCGGTCACTCCAGCAGCAGCTCGCACTATTACCGCAAAACTGGCAAGGTCAATGCTGCCCTGACTAAAGGTTCTCGTACTGCGGCGATTGTGCAATGCGCCACTCAACGAACCATCTAATGGTGCGCTACTGGGTAGATCAATAGCGTTAGTAGCATCGACATCATCGTTACCTGATAACGACACCATGGCGACGCCAGCATCTTCTAAATACATGTCGACAGAACTGCGCGCTTCATCATCATCACGACGACAACGCGAACGCAACAAAAAGTCTTCAGCGATGCGTGTTTTAATATTTTTTTGATCGTGATGAGCCGCATGCGTAGTAAAGCCACTCGTCATCGAAGTGATTTTACACTGATAACTATTACCCCAAATAGCAGCATTTACGAGGTTGCCCGTCAGTGAGCTTTTTTTGTTTGTCATACTACTTGAACCTTTGTAGATATCAGGCGCTAATGAAATAGCCGCCTGATACCTGTTATAACTTAACGCATTGTAGGCGTAGAGCTTACTTGTTCGTCATCTTTGGCAGTTTCCTCACGACTCGTACTACAACAAGAGTGCCCACCAAAAGTTGGCGCATTACCCTCTTTCTTCCACAATGACCCTGGTAAGTGACTTACCGCAGCCCTATCTTCTTTTTCAGTTTTAATTTTCATGATGCTTCCTTTAATCAATTAATAAATCGGCAGTTAATCTCATTTAGTTTAAATGTTCATAAAAACCAGTAATACAATACCATCAAAAATGCTACTGTCAATCACTTCACAACAACGCCTCTGTCCAAATTGAAAACAACGTGACGGTGAGTACCGGAATGAACAACCCCGCATTTTCTTTCAGTAGTTGATCAGTTATAATAAGTACATTTTCATGGATGGAAGAATCAAGATGAAAACAATCACAGCATTACAGCATACGCCTTTGCTGAGCATTATTGATCAAACTAACGATATTATTTTAGTGACCAAAGCCAGCCCAATTGAAGCGCCTGGACCTGAAATCATTTATGTTAATGCTGCCTTCACACGATTGACTGGTTATACCGCAGAAGAAACCATCGGCAATACACCACGCATGTTACAAGGCCCAGACACCAGCAAAGACACACTCGAAAAAATAAAAAATGCTTTGGAACAAAAATCAGCCTTACAAGTTGAAATACTCAATTACAAAAAATCAGGCGAACCTTATTGGTTAGACTTACAAATTGTGCCGCTGCCCAACACTGATGGCAACATTGAATACTTCGCTGCGATACAACGTGATTTAACCCAAAAAAAAGCCATTGAAAAACAAATGCAACAATTAGGCTCCATCGATGAACTAACACAGGTGTATAACCGCCGCATGTTTTTTGAAAAAGCCGATTATGAAATCAAACGCATCCAACGTTCCGGCCTGCAATTCGGTGTGATGATTCTTGATATCGATGATTTCAAAACCATTAACGATACCGATGGCCATCAAGCAGGTGATGCAGTACTAAGCGAGCTTGCAAAAATATTAGTGGATTGTGTACGCGATATCGACACATTGGCACGTTTTGGCGGTGAAGAATTTGCTTTTATCTTGCCTTTAACCGACCAAGAACAAACGCAACAAGTTGCCAGCAAAGTGATTGAAGCCGTACAAACACATCGCTTCGATTTTAATGGTAAAACTTTCCCTGTCACGGTCAGTATCGGTTGTTCTGTATGCCGTAAATCTGATGCTGACATCAATGATGCTATTGCGCGTGCTGATAAAGCACTCGATGATGCCAAAAACGGCGGTAAAAATTGTGTTAAAGCGCAGTTTGAATAAACTATTGTCGTTGCTCAGTCGTACAGTGTAACTGCCATGGTCCAGTAAGGCTGGCAGGGGTACCTTTCGAGTGACGTGTGGTACATGGAAGTAAAGGAACACGAAGACAGGGATGTCTGTTCATGAGAACAGGTATCCCTGCCAGCCTTACGTCGCACTGTTGCAGTTATATTTATTACTATTTCTGGATCCCGGCTCGGGGGCCGGGATGACAAGACAGGGTCAGGATCACTTTACTCGCATTAACGGAAACAGTATAACGTCGCGTATTGAAGCCGAATCAGTAAAGAACATCACCAAGCGATCGATACCAATGCCTTCACCCGCGGTGGGCGGCAAACCGTATTCCAATGCCGTGATATAGTCCTCATCATAGCTCATCGCTTCATCATCACCATCGGCGGCAGCTTGCAGCTGTTGACGAAAACGCGCCGCTTGATCTTCAGGGTCATTTAACTCAGAGAAACTGTTAGCTAATTCTTGTCCGCCAGCGTACAACTCAAAGCGATCGGTAACAAATGGGTTATCATCATTGGCACGTGATAGCGGTGAAACTTCGGCAGGAAACTCAGTAATAAAGGTCGGCTGCTTTAATTCTTTCTCAGCCACTTCTTCGAATAATTCCATATGGATTTTACCTAAACCCCAGCCTTTTTTAACTTTAACACCATGCGCTTCAGCAATTGCTTTTGCAGAATCAAAATCATCTAAAGCGCTATCGTCAATATTATTGCCGTAATGACAAATCGCCTCGCGAATCGTCATGCGCGCAAACGGTTTTGATAAATCAATGTCTGTGCCTTGATAGGTCATTTGCAAACTGCCATTAATGCTTTGACCCAAATCACGGAACATAGCTTCAGTTAAGGCAATGGTATCCTCATACGTGGCATACGCCATATAGAATTCAAGCATGGTGAATTCAGGATTATGGCGCGTTGAAACACCTTCGTTACGGAAATTACGATTAATCTCAAACACACGCTCAATACCACCGACCACTAAACGTTTTAAATATAATTCGGGAGCGACACGCAAATACAATTGCATATCCAATGTATTGTGATGGGTAGTAAACGGTCGCGCGGTAGCACCGCCAGGTTGACTGTGCATCATCGGTGTTTCCACCTCGACAAAACCACGCTCTTCTAAAAAGCGACGAATACCCGACACCACTTGTGAACGCACTTTAAATACATTGCGGCTCGACTCATTGGTCATTAAATCTAAATAACGCTGACGATAGCGCGCTTCGATATCGCTCAAGCCATGATATTTGTCAGGCAAGGGGCGCAGTGCTTTAGTCAGGATTGAAATTTGTTTCACCCGCACACTGAGCTCACCGGTTTTGGTTTTAAATAATTCGCCTTGTGCCCAAACGATATCACCCAAATCCCATGTTTTTACGGTGGCGTAAAACCCATCGGGTATATTATCGCGTGCGACGAACAATTGAATCTGACCAGTCATGTCTTGCAAGTGTATAAAGGTGACCTTACCCATCGTGCGGCGGGTCATCACGCGGCCGGCGACTGTGACCTGTTTAGCCGCTTGTTCAAGTTGGTCATTATCCATTTCGCCATATTCGCTGTGCAGGTCTCCTGCTAAGCTATCGCGCTCATAGCCATTCACATAGGCTATGCCCTGCTCACGCATGGTCTTGAGCTTGGCTTTACGCTGCTCAATTTGCTCATTCGCTTCAGATACTTTCTTTTCTAAATCAACAGGTTCTATGTTACTCACGCAATTCCCCAATGCCTTGCAAAAGCGCTAATGATACCAGGGGGGGCTCGCAATTTCCATGAGGTATTGCTGAACTTAACCGCCATAGCAGCAAAGGCTAGCAGGGGTACCTTTCGAGCGGCGTGTGGTACATGGACCGTAAGGGAACACGAAGACAGGGATGTCTGTTCGTGAGAAAGGTAGCCCCTGCAAGCCTTTGCGGCACTAAGGCAAAGCAGGGTCAGCAATCACCATTGATAATTGATAACATGCTAGACTGATTACTGGATCTGACTGGATCCCGGATCGGGGTCCGGGATGACAGCACAAAAGCAAGGAAGCAACCAATGGCATCAAATAAATTCAGCCAAGCCAGCAATCAACCACCCGTCTTATTGGATTACAATGCTTATACTAGCGATCCGCTACTGCAAGGCTTGGTCAACCAATATGCAGCCGATGCCATTCAACCGCAAGCGGAAAAACTGGGTGATGAAGTCACAAGCGAGCAATGGCAGCAATGGGTGATCGATGCCAACCGTTACCCGCCATCATTAAAGCGCTATGATCGCGGTGGCCATAAAATCAATCAAGTGGAATTTAATCCAGCCTATCACCAACTAATGGCACGCGGTAAGCATTACCGCTTGCATTGTTTAGCGTGGGATCGCAACGTACAACAATCCCAAGTAGCACGTGCCGCACTTTATTATTTATATGCACAAATGGATCAAGGCCCTACCTGTCCGTTAACCATGACGTATGCCGTCATACCGGTGTTGCAGCACTACCCGGATCAATACGCTCCTGTTTTAAATAATTTAATGAATGCCAATTACGACCCACGCTTTTTACCGATGAATCAAAAAACCGGCTTGACCATGGGCATGGGCATGACCGAAAAGCAAGGCGGCTCAGATGTTAGGGCTAATATCACACAAGCGACTCAAGACGGCGATCAATACCGGTTATTGGGTCATAAATGGTTTTGTTCCGCACCGATGTCAGATGCTTTTTTAATGTTGGGGCAAGCTGAAGCGGGCTTATCGTGTTTCTTTGTGCCGCGCTTTTGCCCGGATGGCAGCGTCAATACGATTGAAGTGCAGCAACTGAAACATAAGCTTGGTAATCAGAGTAATGCGTCGAGTGAAATCGAACTGGATAATACCTATGCTGAAATGCTCGGTGAACCCGGCCGCGGTGTTGCCACTATTATTCAAATGGTCAATCATACCCGCTTTGATTGTGCGTTAGGGTCGAGTGCGCATATGCGTCAAGCGGTGGTGCAAGCGATTCATCATTGCCGCCACCGCCAAGCCTTTGGCAAAAAACTAATAGACCAACCACTGATGCAAAATGTGTTGACCGATGGTTGTATTGAATCTGCGGCTGCGATTACTTTAACCATGCGCATTGCTCACGCCTTGGATGACATGTATCAAGGTGACAAAACAGCCGCACAATTTGTGCGCTTAGCTACGGCGATTGCTAAATATTGGATTTGCAAACGCACACCGATGCTAGTTAATGAAATGCTGGAAGTGTTGGGTGGCAGTGGTTATGTAGAAGATTTTCCATTAGCACGGTTATATCGCGATGCACCGTTGAATTCGATTTGGGAAGGTTCTGGCAATATTCAGTGCTTAGACGTGCTGCGTGCGATTCAACACGACCCTGACTGCTTAACTGCCGTTTTAAATGAAATACATAAGGGTCTTGATACCCAGCATTTCAAACCGTTACAAAAACAAGTCCACCAATTATTACAACATGAGCAAGCCGAATCACAAGCACGACGCTTAGCTGAATTATTAGCACTCGGCTTGCAAGCCTCGCTATTGCAACAACAAAATCCTAATGATATGGCGGAATTGTTTATACAAACCCGATTGGGCGATCATCCGCGTTATTGCTTTGGTCAACTGCCACCCAGCTCGAACTTTAAAGCCATCATCGACCATAGCTTTATTTAAAAAACCTATTTTCATTTATCTAAAACATCAATGAACTTGTCGTGCATACGCGCCAGCAACATACTTCAGTGTTTGAGCCAATAGATCACGAGGAGCGCAACATGTCACGAAACGATGCTGACCCTAGCCAGCAACTATTAGAAAAATTGCCATCATCTACTCGACCTGCATTACCAGTGCCCGGTAGGTTTTTTACCATAAGCTCTGTGTTATCTCATACCATTAACCTAACAGCTAATATCACCTGGTTATTGATGTTACGCACACAAGATACACGCTCGAGCCAAATAGTACCCAACATTGATGGCCAATACAATCCACGGATCATACATGCTCGCTGGGCAGCCGCTGCATTATTAACCTGGCCAATGGCGATGAATTTAGTAAAAAATTGTACCTCCACCAAAGGCTGTGCGATTACACCCCCGACTTTAACTGTGGCCGCACTTTTTACCATGGCAGGTTTTTTTACTAATATCGGCTCAACATTAGTGAGCATGGATAGCACCAAAGCTGTTACCGCCTACCTTTGCTGCATGGGTGCGTATACCATTGCGCACTTAGCATCGGCTTTACATACAAAAAGCACAGCGATGAAACTGCTCCAATCTGTAGATGAAGGTCCGATAACTGCTTCGCCGATACGCAAGCGATATCACCGCGCCGAAAAGACATTGGCCCTATCACAATTAGCGTTAGCACTGTCTACCATGTTGTATTTTGGTTATGCCTTTGCGGATAAAATGCCCGATGTTAAGACCCCCGATGCTGTTCATTTTTTCTTTTGTAACAGCGCCAGCTTTATAACCTGCATCAGTATTGTTAGTGCCGTGATCGCTAACCTGATAAAACTCAGCACGCTGTGTTTACAACAAGAACCTGCGCTAAAACAACAACACCAAGACAGCCTTGAGGGCTATAGGACAGAAAGTAACGCGAGCAGTATTGCAATCGATTTTAGTACTGAGAACGAACAACCAAGAAAAACCCCTGAACCGGATGATACGCCAGGTGTTGTAACGGTGACAGTAGAAAATCCATTACTGAAAGGTTTAGCAGCATTAAATCAACACGTTCAACCGACATTAGAAGCTCCAGTCACTGAAAAAGCACGAAGCTATAGCTTAGGTTGAAGCTAGGGTCTGTTAACAGGCCCTATCTGAATAGCACCCTGGCTTTAAAGTCGATCAATTGCTCGCCCAGCTGTTGTTCATGTTGAGCGGCTTGCTTTTGTTCTTCAGGCGGTCGGACACTCGGTCGATGACGTGCAAATAAAACAGAAACGTTAAGGGAATCACCTGGCGACCCAAGCCACATACCACCCATCTCACGCACAAGCGAACCTGTTGTGCTCGTGGTACCCGGTGTTATAAGATTGCCTTCAGCATCCCGTATGATTGTCGACTGTGTTTCACGTGGAGGACTTACCAATTGAACCGGAGAGCTAAACAAGCTAATGCTCGCAGCTGGTTTATCTTCAACCAGCATTGGTGTTCGCTGTTTTCCCGACGAAGGTGGTGTCTCTCTTCTTTGCCTTTTTCTACGCCTTGGTGGTGTCTGAAAACGACTATCTGCTCTACTGTGCTTCTCGCCTCTGCTCATGTGATTCGCTCCAATAAAATTAACTTATTTAATAACCAGCATTTTAAGCCGCATAAGCATCGCGCACAATTCTATTGATACAATCACTTTATCGAAATAGATGGCATGACTGTAGCAAGCTAAGCATTGCCGGGTCAGTGCCGCGCGCAGTTGTAACTGTTTGAGCACGGTGCTGATAGTGGCAATGTTTAGCCCGTTTTTAATGAAACAATTTGATGTGACTTTTTACGAGACATTCTATTCAATTGATGCAAACAATAATTTCGTAACAATACAATATCCAACGCTGGGGGATGCTTGGCAAACACATCGCCACCATAGGTGTCCCATAACAACAATGCCGGATAATATTGCTGCATCATGGCATTGGCTAACATCGCAATACCCAGCACATATTGGCGGTGGGCAAAACTTAAATGCTTCCAACTGGGTCGGATAAAACCGGTAGAAACACTCAGCATAGCTTCACGGTCACCCAAGGCTGTCACCATCGCTAATCGGCGCCAATCAACACCATTCCCAGTAATCGGTGGTGTAAAACGTGAATAACGACTATTCGCAATCGATGGATAGAGCAAATGCAAAGGTAGCACCTTACCCACCTGATTAAGATCAATTTGCTTTAACGTGCGATCATGCAAAGCATACAATTGATGCATTAAACGTTGATCGGCGATAAAGGTAGTACTTAATGCCGGATCGCTCGCCCAAGGGATGGGGCGCGCACGCGACATAACCACTAACAAATAAGCGGGGCTCAAGCGATACAACGCATAATATTTAAATTCACGATCAATCGTTTTAAACAGTTTGCGGTAATTTTGTGACGCGTTAATCGGCAATTCCATTGCCAATAAATGACTGCCATCATGATGCAGCCATAACTCATCATCGTATGGCCACGCTTTAACAAACTCACTTGGAATAGGCAGCTGCTTTAACACTGCTTTAGCACGCTTACCCAATGGGTATTGCAAGTGAATGGTTTGCGACAACAAACACAACGGCAAACATAATAATACAAAAGCAATCAAGCGCCGCAACAGATTAACCCTCGCCTTCGTTCATTCCTTGTTTTAAACACGCTTCAATAAACGGATCCAAGGCGCCATCTAATACCGCTTGGGTATTACTGGTTTCGACATTGGTGCGCAAATCCTTAATACGCGACGAATCCAATACATAAGAACGAATCTGGCTACCCCAACTAATGTCTGATTTGCTGGCCTCAACCGCAGATTGTGCTTCGTTTTTCTTTTGCATCTCAAGTTCATACAACTTAGCTTTAAGTTGCTTCATCGCTTGATCTTTATTTTTATGTTGTGAACGATCGTTTTGACATTGCACTACGATACCCGATGGTTCATGTGTTAATCGTACAGCCGAATCGGTTTTATTAACGTGCTGCCCGCCAGCACCACTGGAGCGGTAAGTATCGATACGCAAATCAGCTGGATTAATATCAATTTCGATATCATCATCAATTTCGGGAGATACAAACACAGAAGCGAAGGATGTATGACGACGGCTACCGGAATCAAACGGTGACTTACGCACCAAGCGATGCACTCCCGTTTCAGTGCGCAACCAACCAAAGGCATACTCGCCTTCAAATTGAATCGTGGCACCTTTAATACCAGCGACATCACCCGGAGACACTTCAAGCACAGTGGTTTTAAATTGGTGTTGATCACCCCAGCGTAAATACATGCGCATAATCATTTCAGCCCAATCTTGCGCTTCGGTACCACCGGAACCGGATTGTATTTCTAAAAAGGCATTATTGGCATCCATTTCGCCGCTAAACATACGACGAAACTCCATTTGTTCGACTTGGGTTTGCATGGCGCTTACATCTTGATTGATTTCAGCAATGGTGTCTTCATCATTTTCAGCTTTAGCCATTGCAATCAATTCATCAGCATCAATAAGGCTTTGCGATAACTGGTCACAGGCGTTAACTACACCCTCCAGTCGCCCTTTTTCCTGACCAAGTTGTTGCGCTCTTTCTTGATCATTCCAAACCGCTGGATCTTCGAGCTCACGGTCTACTTCAAGTAAGCGTCGACGTTTACCTTCGTAGTCAAAGATACCCCCGAAGCGCCTCAACACGTGCTGTTAAGTCACGTACTAATTCTACTAACGCATTGATTTCCATTGTGTGAATCACCTTATTAATACAACCGCCGCATCATAGCATGCGGCCCATCAAGATGACAAAGTCGTTTTGCTGCTCGCGTGGGGATTTTTTAAGAGTAGAATAGCTGTACAATGTTAACTTAAATGTACTATGCTTAGGTGGCATTAAAATTAGGGCAGAAAATATGAGCAAAAAAACCAGTTATCATCATGGCAATTTAACCGAAGAAATCACCGCTATCGCTGTGGATCGCATTAGAAAGAATGGCGTACAACAAATCAGTTTGCGTCAATTAGCTGCAGATTGCGGCGTATCACCTACCGCCGTTTACCGTCACTTTAATAATAAAGAACACCTGCTGGCACATATCGCCAAATTGGGTTTTGAAAATTTGCACCAAAAACTGCAAGACGCCGGCAGTGATCAAATTCAAAATACCGTACTAAACCGTGCCATGGCCTATATACAATTTGCAATGGATAACCCCTGCTACTTTGATTTAATGTTTGGTCCTTACATCCCTAACATGCAAGAACACCCTGAACTTGATAATGCGATGAAATCTACATTTAAGTTTCTGGAAGAAACCACCCATGAGAGTATTCAACATAATATTCATGAAGGTGATGC
Source organism: Coxiellaceae bacterium (assembly GCA_029212925.1). Taxonomy (GTDB): domain Bacteria; phylum Pseudomonadota; class Gammaproteobacteria; order Coxiellales; family Coxiellaceae; genus JARGNX01. The sequence continues at coordinate 86,991 of JARGOB010000011.1, forward strand.
TGAACTCATTAGCTACCACTCATGGGCACTGATTCATGGCTTAGCTTTATTAATTTCAAGTAAGCACATTCCCTTGGATAATAGACCGATCGATCAGCAAATGATATTAAAAATCATTACAGCCGATGCTAAACATCCATTGCATGATATGGTCTATCAATCACAAAAAACCGTGAATGAATAATCAGAATTTCCGCACTAATGCGCTGAAAAATATTCCTGTAAAAATTGTATAAATGTTATCTGCTGCTGCGTTAGTACCATGGCGCGCAGGTGGTACAACATAAAATCCATATAAATCTCTGGAACCACTGTCGTTTGAATAACAGCCAAATGCTTATAATGACCAGCAATCTCATCCTTCACCAGGTATTCCGGTAACATTGCAATACCTAAATTAGCCAACAAAGCTTGTTTGATACTATCGAACGAGGTCAGCTGTATCGCAGGTGTATTCGCATTGATGCGTTCAACATAGTGTTTTATCGTCTCAGCAGCCTCAGACCCTGAATCAGATATCACCCACTGCGCCGCATTCAAATCATGCACCGAAATATCGGTTTTATTCACTAAGGAGTTACTGGGGTGCGCTAACAAAACAAACTTCATTTTTTTTAATGGATAATACTGATAGAAATTTTCATCATCAATATAGCCACCACCAATATAGAGTGTATCTCTATTGTTATCCTCCACAGGAGTAACACTCATCACACTACGAAAAGCACTCCAATCCGTAATGTCGAGTTTATAGTCAGTATTTTCATGCTGTAAATTAAATTGCTCAAGTGCAGCAAATACCATTGACTGATAGGTATCACCAATATGCAAATGCAATGGATGTATCGCTTGCTGCTGCAGACTGTGCATTTTGTAGTCCATGATTTTTGCTTGTGCCAACACATCATTCGCTACCGGCAGTAAATGCCTACCTTGTTGAGTAAGCACTAAGCGATTACCCTTCTTCTCAAATAATTTCACTTCATAATAGTGCTCTAATGCTTTGATTTGCTTGCTGATGGCCGGCACTGAGAGATGCAATTGTTCAGAGACCCGCGTCAGGTTTTGAGTTTTTGCTGCCAAAACAAAGACTTGTATTTGACGCAGACTGAATCCAACATTAACCATAAGTTTACATAATTGTAATTTTTAATCACTTTTAGTTTATATTAAACCCCTATACAATGCAATTATTGATTCAAGCAGGGTGAGCTGAAATGAACAAAGAATTTACAAAAAAATACGGATTATTAATAGGGATCTCACTCATATGGGGGTCTCAGTTTTTATTTAATGCCGTCGCATTGCAACAATTACCACCACTTGTGGTCGCAGTGTTACGAGCAGCTATAGGCGTAGTCACATTAACGGCCGTCTTACCGTTTTTTGACAAAAAAGAACAAGCACCCTATGGCCGCGGTACGACTAGCATCGTAAAGTATTATCCGATGTTTTTTATTATCGGTATATTTGAAGCAACGTTGCCCTTTTATCTTGTTGCGTGGGGGCAGCAGCACGTTGACAGTAGTACTGCGGCCATTTTAATGTCCACCATACCATTGTTCACTATTATCATGATCGCCCTGTTTGTTCGCGACGAAAAAATCACATCCAACAAAATCATTAGCATCATTGTCGGCTTTATTGGCATCTTAATTTTATTAGGCCCCGAGGCCATGAAAAACATGAATAACTTAATGGCTAATCTCGTTGGCGAAGTTGCTATTTTAGGTGGCGCACTCAGCTTTGCTTTAAGCTTAATTTTGATTAAAAAAATCGCCCACCTTAATCACGTACGCAGTGCACGCAATATATTGGTGTGTGCCACCATTCAGCTATTACCGTTTGCGATTTTCACCAGCCATATATCTCAACTGCACTTTAGCTATAAATCAGCTGGCGCCATCTTAGTATTAGGTGTATTTGCCGCCGGTATTGTCTACGCCATGTATGTATCGCTGATTAAAACTGCTGGCGCAGCGTTTACCTCTTTAAACAGCTATTTACTACCAGTCATTGGCTTAATTCTAGGGGTTATAATTATGCATGACCCAACGTATTGGTACACCTACCTAGCATTGGCTGTGTTACTCGTCGCCATGGCACTTAATGAATACCCCGCCATTAAAAAAGCCATCAGTCAACGAAAAAAATCTTAGGACACTTTTTTTATACCGCAATGCAATGCATAGTAAAAAATAGCGACTGAGAATACCGCCAGCACGACAAAATCCCAACCAAAGCTTAGCCATTGGCGACCACCACCAAAATCACCGATATAAGAAATAACTGTAAGGCCAATCAAATAAGGGAACAACCATACGCCTTTTTTCATATCCAGTTCTTTTACCTTGCCAGAATAATGGTGCTCGATAGCCAACAAACCATAACCAATCAAAATCGTTACCATCATTTTCCACACCACATCCCAGCCGGTCCAATAAACGATAAGGTTACAAATGATAAACGCAACGACACAAAATAAATTGCAGTATGGCACTTTAAAGGGGCGCTTTACATCTGGCGCTATCTGGCGCAATACCGCACAAGAAATCGGCCCAATCGCATAAGCCAATACAAAACAGCTAACAATAAAGCTCACCATTGACTGCCAACCGGGGAATGGTAAAAAGAAAATCAAGCCGACAATAAAGTTAACCGCAATCGCCCATACCGGTGAACCATGACCATTCAACTTTTGTAATACTTCAGGCATATAACCATTTTGACTCATGGCGATATTGATTCGCGCTGTTGACGCGGTATAAATAAACGCGGTGCCCGCCGGTGATATAAAGGCATCGATATAGATTAAACGCATTAACCACACCAAACCCAGTGTCGACACGAGTCCGGCAATCGGGCCAGCATCTCCTGCGTATGCCAAGTTAGCCCAACCGTTAGCAAGGCTTGTGGTTGGTAACGCACCAATAAATACAATTTCAATCACCACGTATAGAACAATCGCAATCAATAACGAACCGATAATAGCGAACGGAACCGCGCGCGCTGGGTTCCTGGCTTCACCCGCCAACTGAATCGCTGGGCTATAACCAATAAACGAAAAAATTACGCCGGCAGTGGGCAATGCTTTTAATACGCCATGCCAGCCCATCGGCATAAAGCCGCCATACCGCGTAAAGTGACTGCTATCGAAATGGTGCGATGCCAACACAACACAAGTAATAATCGGGATCAATACTTTCCAACTGACAATAACACTATTGCTTTTAGCGAATACTTTGACAGCAAAACTATTGATAATACACATCAACAGCATAAATACACCGGCCGATAAAATGCCTAACCCCGTCAAACTGGTATGGCCATCGCTGGTATGCACTAATAACGGAAAATAATTACCAGCATATTGAACCGCCGCCATGGTCTCGATCGGTGCCACCATCACGGCTGCCAGCCACGATATCCACGCCATGGTAAAACTGGTAAACACGCCATGGCTAAATTGCGCAAAGCGTACCATGCCGCCCGCCACTGGATAACTGGTCGATAACTCAGCAAAGGTGAAAGCAATCACCATCATCAACAAACCACCGATCGCCCACGATAATATCGCTGCAGGCCCCGCTACCTTTGCGGTATAAAACGGCCCAAGCAGCCAACCGGAACCAACGATTCCACCAACTGAGGCAAATAATAATCCAAAACGTGTCAGGTCTTTTCTAAGTGTCATTATATTATAAGGCTCCATTTAAGGTGCCTTATGATACTGCGAAATGAACAAAAAAACCACTACGATCATTATACTAGCTTCATAGTTCGCCATTGCGGTGCAGTTACTGCTCATGCAAACCAAGGCTACTTAAATGCGCTACCCGCACCACAGCCCGCTCCATGCGCTGCACCCTCTTCCTTAACCACTGCCATCGGATCAACGCCTCCAATCATCGTTTGATCACGTAGTTGAGCAGCCAGTATTGGATCAACTATCGATAAGGCTTCTATTACATGCTTTACACTCTCTCGATGTGCGCTTAAAGCTGAAATACCACCTTCAAATGTTAGAACATGCGGGGTTATTTTTGTTAAAGTATCCCGTGCTTCCTGTAACGCAGCTATTTTCATACCGCACTCATCATCCGTGCTAAACAAGGTCACAGCAGAAGCCACGGTAAATTCACTTTTAGCGTCACGTGCCGACGCCAATAACTCAAGACGCTGACTCAGTAACGCGTCGACACATTCAATATCAAGCAACAATAGCTGTTGACTCAACTCCGGTGTTGGAGTCAGGTCCACCCATCACTTGGCGTGAAAATTTTTCTATTTGGTAGCTGTCATCAAACGAGGTTAATTGCGGGTTAACTCGACTCATTACTATTCTCTCATATTATATACATATTATCAGCGGCACACTAGCAAGAACCTTAGTTAAAGTAAATTAAGATCCGGATATGTCATAATAGAGAGATGTGCTAGTAACAGTATCGATAATATCGTTCAAAAGATAAACGGAATAAATATCTTCGGTACTTTTTTAGTATAAGTACGCCAATCTTCACCGTACTTCTCACGACAACGCACAATGTCACGGCGTGCACGATGTAAAATCATCGGCACAAAAAACGCCACGTAGAAATACGGCAAGAAGTTATTAAAACCGCAAATCAGGCCCCAGCTTAAGCCCATAATAATATCAGCACTGTAATGAATTTTACGCGCATAACGCCACCATCCATCGACTAATAATTTACTGCCATTTTTAGTTTCCAAATATTCAGGGTCTTGCAGTGTTCCCCATGGTAACTGAGGAAATGCTTTACGCTTAACAAACGTGCCGCGCTGCTGCATACGAAAACGGTTACGCTGACTTTGTGATGAATCCCACACATAGTATGCACCCAACAACAACACAAAACATATCGCATTGTATGCCGTTGAATGGGTAAACGGTGCATGTGAACTGATATACATCGAGTTGAAGCAATATAAAAATGGCACGCCAGCTAAATTCCAAAAGATTAGCATCCAACCCCACTTTTCATAAAAGATATCCCACGTTGTAGGTATACACTCCTCACCTTTCATGCACGCATTGGTGTATAAACCATGAGCCAACACCATAAAAATCATCGGTGTAGTTAGGACATGATACGTTTCATATTGGTGCACAGCTGCCGATAAAGTAAGGAAAAATAGCAGCATCCATGAGATACGGATTTCCGACCACATTTTTAAATCCAAGCGACCGATACGTGGATTTAACCAGGCACCCATAAAGAAATCGTAAACCACACTGCCATCCATACGATGCGTATTGCCGCTTACACGCGCACCAATATAGGTTAGTACTGACACCACATTACCGGCGATAACAGCCACCGTCATTAACGGACCAAATTGATCAAACAATGTCGCTAACGAAAACACACCCGTGAATTGCAACACGGCAGCTAGTGCTAATGTAAAATACCAAGCCCAAATACCATTGCAATTATATTCAAGTTTTTGATTATCTTTTGATGGGATCGGCAAACCTTTAATTTTTATGCCAGGCAAGAAAGCCGAGAATAATGCCTGCAGACCGATAAAGCAGCAATAAATAATTACCGCCTGCTTATTCGGCGCCGCATAGCTCACTATGTTATGCCAACACTGACTAAAAAATGGTCCAACTGCAGCAACAGTGGAGGGGTAAAATAAAGCACCACCATGAAAACGCCATGCCATCCATCAATAATACAAAACAATATGCGAGAACAAAATAAAGAAAACCACTCCGCGTGGACCACCAAATTCTCTGTGCGCGCTTGCATCGTTGTGCGGCATAATCAACTCCCTGTTAATACGTGCGCTGGCTATAATAACATGATCCAAAGCAATTTTTAACATTAGACATAATGGCGCAAAGCATGAAGAAAATTTGCTGCAATAATAGCAAGAGGAAGAACTCATGAATCAAAAAAATAAATGGCCGGCAGATTTTGCCGACCACCTCATTTTAGCAAATACCACTTAACTGAGATTCATCACGGCTACACGCGGTTGCAGCTCACCCATGATGTGATTGAAATGCCCAAATGCACCCAAGAAGTCTCCATCTGTTAACAAGCCATAAACCACGCCATCAGGTTGTGGGCTAAAGCTCGTATCGACAACGCCAGTCTGTGCATCTAAACGCACCAACTCTTTATTGCCACCGATGTAAAGCAAACCATTATGCTTGGCAAGTGAGAATATCGTCGTTACTTCAATAGGATTAAAGTTGACATCATCAGCTCCGGTGTGTCGATTAAACTTTTTCACTCCCCCAGTAAAGTAACCACCCGCAAACACGCTATCACCATCGATCAGAATATCTTTGACGGTGCCTTCCACAACTGGATTAAAATTCAAATCCTTTTCACCCGTGACCACGTTATATTTTTCCAGGTTATTGGTAAACGTACCGCCCACGTAGAGAGCATCTCCAGCGAATGCCATTGACCAAACCATTCGATTAAAGTGTGGATGAAATACCGTATCATAACTCATATCATCTAGCTTAAATCGTGCTAAACCCTTAGACAAGTAACGCCCCGCAATCACCGAAAAATAACCACCGGCATATAAATAGTCACCATGTACCGCTAGAACATACACATTACTATTAGGCTTCGGTTTAAATGATGGATCCACTTCACCGCTACTCTTGGCGAGCTTTGCTAAACGATTAACACTAAGGCCCGATACTTTATTAAAAGTGCCACCAACAAAAACACTATCATCCGTCAAAGCAATGGAAGTTACACTGCCATCCAGCTGCGGTTTGAATGTTGAATCTGGTTGCCCTGTCGTTAAATCAATCTTAACCAAATTACTTTGAGCAAGGTTTTTACCGGCTGATTGAAAATAACCACCAACAAAATAATGACCATCACTTAAGCTAGCCGTTACAGCACGATTATCTATATAAGGGTTAAATTCGCTATCTCGCTGCAACGTAGTCTTATCAAAACGCGCCACCTTATCAAACCGTCGATCGCCACCAACCGAGGCAAAAGTAGCCGTCATGTAAATATGCTGATGATCAAAATCAAAAGAGGTTGGCGTATGCACAGCCTTCACCGTAAAGCCACCATCTTTTTCGCCATTAACCGTACTGTATCTTGCAACATAAGGCGCCGTGCGCGTTGACACATACAACCAACCATCATCAGCAGCAATAACCGATGGTATCGAAGTAAGCTGAGTATCAAAACTATTATCTTGATGGCCTGTTAGTTCATCCACTTTTGCAACATCACCAGCAAAATGATGCCCAATCAAATATAACTTATCATCTGACGAAGCAGCAATACCATAAACCGCGGACGGCGCTTTAAAAAAGTGCGTATCAACAGCACCGGTGTCACCATTCGCTTTAGCAAAAAAACGAACACTTTCGCTATTCACTTGTGAAAAATAGCCACCAATATAAACCGCATTTTTGGTTGCAAGCATGCTAAAAATATTGTGATTTGTCGTCAGCGAAAACGCCGGATTAATCGTACCGGTAGAGAGATCTACTTCACTCACACTGCGTTGAAGCCCTACATACAGCTTATTGCCCACCCTTGACAATTGATTCACCCCGCTAGAGATAGCAGCATGAAACTGAGTATCCACCGACCCATCTGCTTTGATATGCGCCAAGTATTTAATACCCGTGGTGCCTATATTATTAAATGTGCCGCCGACATAAAAACCACCACGACCATCAGAAACGGAAGTCCTTACAAGGCCTTTAAACACGGGAACATGCGAACCTAAGTGACCCTGATCATCAAACACGGCACCACCACCGGTTTTTTTATAGACTCCTGAGAAATGTCCACCGAGATACAACGCATGATTTGGCTTGTCTTCTGCCGCGGCAACCACTCCGTTATCCGGCATAATATCACTCGGAATCAAACTGAGTTGTGTACCAGCAAACGTCATTGCTGCTGCGTTAAAATAAAGTGAACAGCAAAGCATCACTTTGCCAATGTTTTTCCATTTTGCTTGTATCATTTCAACTCCTGTTATAACCACCCCAAGCGTGAGGCTAGTCGCGACTATAACAGAAAGAAATTAAATAAATAAGTACATTAGAATTAAAAATATCTTGTTCACGGCGATTATGTGCCAAAAACTACAGTTTTTTGGCCATGCACAATCACACGCTGTTCCAAATGAGCCATTAAAGCTTTTGCTAAAACCAACCGCTCAACATCGCGCCCCATACGCACAAAGTCATCAAGTGATTGGCGATGCGTTACGCGTGTAACTGCTTGCTCGATAATCGGCCCTTGATCCAAATCCGCAGTGACATAATGCGATGTTGCGCCAATAAGTTTCACACCCTTTTCATAAGCCTGGCTATACGGCTTAGCTCCAACAAACGATGGCAGGAAACTGTGATGAATATTAATCATGCGGCCTACATATTTTTCACATAACTGCGGCGGCATAATTTGCATATAACGCGCCAACACAATCACCTCAGGCTTTAGTTGCTCAAATAATTTATCTACCGCATCAAAGTGCTGCTGCTTATTACCTTTTTCAATCGGGCATTCATAATAAGGTAAGCCATACCATTCGGTGCGCTGACGCAGATCCGGATGATTGGAGATCACACCCACAATCTCAGCCGGCAACTCATTGCAATGCCAACGATACAATAAATCCTCTAAGCAATGCGACTGCTTCGATACCATAATGACCATGCGCGGTTTTGATTGCACCGCCCTACTACTGACACTCATTTCATACTGCTGTGCCAACTGATCAAACTGCCCAAAGAACTCATCAGTAGTACAGGTGATATCTGACAAGTCCAATCGATAACGCATGAAAAACCAACCGCTAGCAAAGTCACTGTGTTGATCCGCCTCAACAATAAAGCCGCCATGACCAGCAATACATTGACTAACCGCTGCCACAATACCCTTCTTATCCGGACACGCTAAAACAATATTATAAATCAATAACATATATTCAATCCTTCCTGCAGACTCAAAGTGCTAAATTTGGCCATACCATATCATGATTAAACAGCATATGCATAATCACCTGGTGTTATTTTCATAATCCACCTTGACGAAATATATTTCTAGTTATATTATAATATAATATAGTTATTAATATATAATAGTAGCGGAGGCGTTGTGGGAAAACATCGATCAGGCAAAAAAAAGCAAGGTAAACGGAGCAAAGCAAAGCCTAGAGCAAAAACCAGCCAAACCGCTCATGCAGGAGCAGGCGTTGATCCAGCGATACTTGCAGCTGAGGCTGCTGCGAGCACTACTGCTGACTACAGCAACCCAGAATATTGGAGTGGTATTCACAAGACCATTCAAACCAACTTAGATGAACTACGTAGGCTGCATGATTTTGATTTATATAATCGTATACTCAATCGTAATCGACCAACACTGTTTCTCAGGCAAGACCCCGATGGTAAAATATCGCAATCGTATGCAAAGCAATCAAAGTTACACGAACAAGTCGACCTAAGTCATGCAGAGTTTCTTAAGCGACGCTGGAAGCGAGTGCAGCCGTGTTTAAAACGAAACATCGAGCATTTAGAAAAGTTGCTAGCGAACTTGTGGGCAGCAACGGTGCCACTACCCAAGTTTTTTAGTGATCAACATAAGGCCTGGATCACCCCTGACTTTATGCTATCACAGGGTATTCTGAACATAGAGCGAGAGCTTATGGTGTTTTTTAGACATAAGCCAAACCTGCCAATAGAGCCACTGATTATAGATTATGCTAATTACCTCAAAACTAAAACCACTGCAAAACAACACCCATGGGCTGTGCTTGAGTCAGCCATAGAAGCATCTACGCAACCAGTGGATGCCACGATCCGACTAACCTTACATCATATGATCGACGAACACTATATCAGCATTATAAGCTGGGGCACTGAAGTAACATTCCCAAGCCATTTGTCGGAACGCAGTCATGCCATTGCTATAGTCTGGTTTATCATTTGTCGGTTATACAAAGACCAACGCATATTTTTACCAGATGCCTTCCCAGCTGACACACTCAAAACAGCAAGCGAAGAATTTAGAGAAACCGCAATTGGTAGCTATGCCTATCTCACCACTTGTGACGACGAGCAACTTAAAAGCGAACTACTCGAAGCCATAAAACTTCTTTCAAGAAACCTCGCAAAAATTCCAGACGGCAATCATGTCTTATACAGCGACCTTGGCTTACTAATGAAAATTATCTTATGCCACCCGACCGTTCTAGGTGTTACCCCCCATGAACATTATGACCATAACAAAGATGCACCGCTAACCCCATGGTTGAAACAAGCGCCTCAGCGAGTAATGGCCTATGCTGAAAAAGCGAACCGATACGTGTTAATGATCAGAGATGAACAAAGACAATATATCAACCGCTGCGTTGAAGCCGCACGCAAACAGGCTGAAGAACAAGAACAAATAAAGGCGCGCATTCAGGCGTTGCTGGCGAAGTCACCCACCACCAGTGAAACAAAAGTTGAAGATGAGCCGGCATTTGAAGATCGCCCAACAGAAGAACCAGGGCTATTCCCTTATTTACCCGATTATGAAAAACAATGCTGCCAAATACACTTGGATTTAATCAATCTGAGCCATGAAGTTAAGAAACGCGTTGCACATGCGATAAAACACAATAAACCGATTAGTTTTGCTAGCGTTAATAGCTTGTTGACTGAAATGTTAGAAACCATCGATGCCATTCCCGATGTTGATATAAACCACAGCGCACAAAAAGCTATATTTGTAGCCGGCTGTTACTTGCAATTTTTACGCGGTCACCTGCCCTTTTTGAATGCTTTAGAAGGACACCTCGTAGTTGTTGATACCTATACCGACCGCGCCATGAGCGCAATCGTTGCATTGCATAAAGATACAGAGCACATGGCAAAAGAATATTCAGATACGTTAACAACCATTATTGACGAAGTGCATCAATGTGAAGCCACGTATCTCAGCGCCATCGCTAGAGTGTATCAACGCAACAAAGAAAAGAAAGCCAACGCAAAACTGCGCCGTGAACGCAAAGGGATAGTATCAAAACCAAAGTCGCGAGAACACTGGCACCCCAGTAGCCGTACAGCAACATTTATCGAATCATTAAAGTTGATACAGCAACCCGCAAAACCAGCATCTGAAATGTTCGAGGCTGCACCAGCATCATTGCCGCCGCAACATGAAGCTGTTAAAGCAAAAATAACCGAAGCACGCAGCATCCTAGCGACTGCCGCTCCTGTTGCAGCAAAACTGCAATCAACGTTGGCGCCAACCACATGGCTACACGAACTCAAACAAGAAGGTGCTGAAATACCCAAGCATATCTTATTTAAACACCCTGAGTTCTTAACCATTATGGCTGGCTTAAAAATCATCAGTCCGGAATTTGCAAGCCGCATACGTGTGCATGGTGGCGCCATTCGAGATTACTTGCTCACACCCGACTTCAAACCGAATGATTGGGATGTGGAATACTTTGGCACGTATGAAGAGCTGCTAACCTCCATTCCAGCAGAATATTTAGAAAGTTTAGACCCGCCCATCTTGCATACCGATAGTACCGGCAATCCAGTCATAACAACAAAATTGTTCGTCTATATAGACAGCAAACCTTACCATTTCGATATCACTTTAAAGCCCCACCCCAAGGATGAGCTCGCCTATGCGATGAGCCAACCCAGCAATTCGGACTTCAACCCCAACGGCTTATATACCATCAAAAATGAAAAAGGCGAGTATGTTATTCATAACCATCAAGGTTCATCACATGCTAAGGATGTGATGCAAACGGTGCTGTCACCACTGACCACGATATCACATGCAAACTTAGTGGAAGATCCACTATTAATTTTAAGAGCCTTGCGACTCGCTGGAGAGTATAAACTTAGTTTTTCAGACGCGTTGCTATCAGAGATGATAGCCTTGGGCAATTCAGGTGCCGAGGGGAAATCCTTTGCTTTAGCCACGTACCCGAAATATGTCCAGGATCACTTTTGTGATTTCTTACATAAACACGCTAAAGAAATCATGTCTGCCACAATCCTTGAGGAGCTACCGCTGTTGCAGGAAGCACTGAGTGAGCGCTTATCGAGTGACGCCGGAATAGACAGCTTCAAATCGCTAGGCTTAAGCACATAAAATCAAGACTACGGATGATCTCCATCACATAGCGCATGAGTAATTAGTCGATACGAACTACTTTGTGTTGGCTGGAAATATCGCACATAACAATTGGTACTATCAGAGTTTGTAAAAGCCCACGAATTGCCGCCCCCCTGATGAGAAACAATCTCACGTGGAAAATGATGGTCGAGGACATTCGCAATGCCCCTTGAATTCCCTGCTGGATAGCCGTATACAGTTTGTATAGCGGTACCATCACTCAAAGTAACTGATGCGTTAGCTTGATTTTGAACACCCTCTACAATAGCTTTAGCATGAACAAGCTGTATAGCAGATTTTAGTGAACCAGATATGCTATTCATTACTGCTTGACGCGAATCGTTTTTTATATCAATGAATTTTGGAATAGCAAATGCTGAAAGAATACCCAAAATAACGATGACAATAATTAATTCAACCAGAGTGAATGCTGACTGATTAGGCTTAACGTGCTTTTTCATTGTTTATATACCTTTCTTGTCTTTAATACTGTATGTTTTCGTTGTATTTCCAATATAATGATATTAACACATATTAACGTATTTAGTTATATTATTATGCATTATATACATGTATAGTCGTTTCCTTAATCTTGCCATAATAAACCCCACCAAACTAACAATACAATTAGAAACGTTATATCCAAAATGGTTACTGCAGGTAAAAGAGTTAGTAAGTGAGTATAAATACTTAGAGGCCGCTGAAACTATTCATCGAAATAGAAAGGTATTGTAACCTTGCTTACTCATCTGTCGCCAAAGCGCTGGATAAAAGAACCATTTGTCGCTCTGTATATCAATTGATTATAACCATCTGATGATGACCTAGAATCCCAATAACGGCAGTATTCGTGCCCCTCACCCATAGCAACAAATGTATTTTTACCATGGTCATTCCACGACGTGGTTACTCTTACATTGGTATTCAACAGTTGATCAAAGAGATTTTTACAATCCGATGAGCTCATTGCTGTGGTGCCAGGCCAACCTGTCGATGTCATAGCAATCGTTTCGTTTTGCATAGTAATTTCTGAAGGCTTGCCTTTGGCCACCCACAATGCATGCGCGAGATTGACCGCTGATTGAAATGAGGAATAGATACCAGCATCAACAGACTTTTTAGCGTCATGCTGAACATCAATAAACTTTGGTATCGCAAAAGCAGATAAGATACCTAAAATAACGATAACAATAATTAGCTCAACTAGCGTAAATGCACTATTTTTCAATCCGATACCCTCACTATATAAATGTAGAATATGATTATACTAGATGCTTATTAACATAGAATTAAGTGAATTGCGCGTAGCCATTGAATACAAACATAACTACCTGCAGATACCGTTAAGACTAGCTTCACAAAACATTATTATTATATAGCTAGTATATAAAAAACAGGTGATACAATGAAGTTAGGCGAAACGCTATGTGATTGGTTGGTTAAAACCCCGGATCTTTTGACCGTTAAGGGTGAGCATGTAAAATTCATTGGTGGCGCCATGGCACAAGAGATCAGCCAAGCGGCTACAGAAAAAAATATTGAGCAAGTCAAAGCTAAGTTGCAACAATTTAAGCGGTATTTAGAAGCAGCAAAAACAAGCGATGACGCAGATAACATCCAGAAGTTGATTGATCTGTTTGACAAAGATATTGAGCTAGAAACAGATGCATTAGCACCAGATGAATTGCAACAATTAAAAGATGCAGGCATTGTAATAGCCCCACCAAGCGACTGTCTTTATTTTGAAATGAGCCTTGAAGAGACTGAAGCAATGCTAGCGAGCCCAAGTCCAAGGTCGCCATTATTATTTCAATCTTTTTTTGTACGTGAGATTAAAGTGAATGTAAATGCAGTTGAGCATTTAAGGTTTTGTTTATTAGATGCGGGCTTCGAAGAAAAATCAGACGATACTCATGCAACATTATTTGGCCACGGATACTCAAGCATGAACACACATGAAGTTATGTATAATCGCCTATGGGCGTTTATTGAATCAGAAGCGTGTCCTGACAAAGAGTATTGGCAAGCCATAACCGATGACTACAGTAAAAGTGATCAATTCGATTTTCTAGCTAACAAGCTTAGCACTGTCGACCCAGCGAAAGTTACAGCAGATGTAGATGCAGGTAAAACAGTCAGCATGATTCCAGGGTATGCAGACAAAACATCGGGGCATGTATATAGCTTAAATATCGTTAAGCTAAATGGCAGAGCCTACGCATTTATAGGGAATCGCGGCGATAGAATACCACGCGAGCATACTGTTGCTGTATATACCATAACGCGGCCTGACCAACTCAGTAATCCTACTTTTTATAAGACACTTGAAGACAACATTCAAAATCGAGACTTCATGCTAGACATGACGAGTGAAAGTCATACTACACTAGGATCATTGCTTGGCTTCGAATTGTTTGACGCGCTACCCAGCGACCAATGGTCAGATCAAAAAGTGGGACTGTGTGCTTTAGCTGCAAGCTACATGCAAGTTCGTACTCGTCTATGGATCAATGACATCAAACAACAATGTGATAACGCATCTGTTCCCATAGTTGAGGGTGAGGGAATAACAAAGGGAATGCTGAGACAATCTTTACAGGATACCCGTGACCAATACAAATCATTTCGCTATTTCTGTCGCAATATTTCGGTTCAAGACATCATTAAGGACTTAATTCACGCTGAAAAACCATCCATTGATGTAAAATCATGCTACCGCGTATTTACCGATTTTTTTAATAACTTTGTTGCCAAATACAGAGATAAAACTGCTCCGGAAGCAGTAATAACGAATGCTTTACAGCCATTACATGATGTTATTGTAGCGGATTCTGATAAATTACAAGCTCGCTCACTGGCGGCTGGGGTAAAACCTGATGAGTTTGACACACAGCTAGTGGCCATGAAACAGCTATGCCGTTCTGCGATGCCGGCGGTAAAATTTACTGCTGAACTGCCAGAGCGCATAGTGGGCGTATGGGTATAACGCACCAACAAAGCCAACCCTTTACGACGGGTTCCCTCATCAAGTTTATTCGCCTTATCATAAAGCAGGCTAGCATGATGAGCTAAGCCACTCTGATTGAGGCCTATCTGTAATGGAATTAAAATGAATGTAGAGCAGTCATTAATACAGCTGATTGAATCTTATTTTGCTCGACCTGCACCCTTCCAAGGGAAAATTGGCTTAGGCTCAGATTTTGCCTCTACCTCGCCCCTTGATGCGAACAGGGCTGATCTTGCCAAACCTTGTGGCCGTATCTCAGGCGACTTAACACCCCGCGGTAGAACACCACGATGAGCATGGCTAGCCTGTGGAAGCCTTCTGACTGCATCATGTTCAGGAATATCAAAAAAGGATTCCAAGCCCAACTCAGCAGTAAGAAGCGCATTACACTTTGCTACACAGGACTCAAAAAAATCAGCAAGCTGAACGAAGTCACGAGGGTAGCTTAGTTTACTTGAATCGGAAAACCACCGCATATGTTCGGCGGAAAGAACCCTTTTAATATATGAATACAATAGACGTAACTGATCATGGTCGGATGAACTCTCTAAAATTCCAAAATCAACTAAGAACCACACATTAGAACTGCCCATTATGTTTGCATCTTGAAAATCCCGATATGCATAACCTAACCTATCAAGCCACTTTATATTTTTGGTGAGGCAAAATAGCATTGAAAAAGTATCACGACTATTTATTACACCACCAGCCCTACTCGGGCGCACATCACGAACAAACCGTGCAAATGTGGTGCCTGGGATTTCTGGCAAAGTAAATCTGAGCCTTAGACTTTTTTCAAAAACAATCGAAAGCTGATATTCCCCGGGGAATGATTCTCCATGAATAATCAAAAATATTATAAATTCTTGTATAGCTGCCTTAACCTCCATTACATGCCTAACATGCGTGTATTCTTTCTCAACACACCCCCCAATTTTTCGAATATTTCCATATCCACCTGAGGCAAGTATTGCCCCCCTCTCAGAAGAAGCATTTCTTTTAACCTCTCCTAGCCTTATAGTAAGCATTCTACTACCGGCACTTACACTATTATTTAACACCCACCTTGGAGAAAACTCACCCCTAGCGCTATGAAAGCTTGGCGGTAAACTACGAGAGCGTATTTTTTTGACAGGATAAGATGACATATGATGACTAAAATCTTCGCCAGATTGTATACTATATACTTGCAAAAAATCATCAAATATTTTATCTATATTAGCTTTTAATGAGTCTTTATCACTGCCAGCCACAACACCTCTACTAGTAACTTTTTGTCTTCGCATCTGTACTTGCCTTTACATATTTCAAATTATCTGGCTTTAAAACCAGATATATGAGAACAGTGTAAACCCTTCACCATGGTATAGAGTCAAATGATCGTTTGTTTGAAATGTCTTACTGAAGGTGTTGAGCTACGCTCATTGAAACATTGACCACAGCATCAACATGGTTATTGAGTAAACCGTGTTTTGTCACTGCCATTCTCACGCATAATCGGGTAATGAAATGGCATTCGCCGCTACTTTGATTTTTTCCATAATCACACTTGAACGCTGTTCTAATATTTCTTTCGAAACTCCGTCTTCTGGAAGGAAACACTCCCCCATCCAAACTGCTAAGTCTTGAACGGCATTAACAAACGGGTGCATCAGTTCATTGTAACGCTTAAAAGCGCTGGAATAATCACCCTCTGCCAATTTTAATTCTCCTGCTAGGATGTAAGCTCCGACAAGAGCCAAATTAATACCCATGCCTGAAAATGGTGAGGCACAATAGGCAGCATCGCCAAGCAATGTAACGCGACCTTTAGTCCATGAGTTCATTTTTATCTGCGCCATGATATCAAAGTAAAAATCATCACTGTAATTCATAAGTTCAATTATTTTATTTGACTCCCACCCCAAATCATAACCCCAGTCTTTAAGGTATTTTTTTTGTTCTCTTTCATCCGTTATATCAGTTAATACTTTATTGGATCGAATTCCAAAACTTACAAATGCTGTGCCAGGATCTTTATCACTATCTACGCTAATTATTTTTTGATCTTTTGTGAATGTGACTTTGGTTCTATTGAGATTTAAATAATTGGGTATACTAAAAATGCTAAAGTAGTAACCTAGATTAAAAAACTCATAATCTTGGTCTGAAAAAGTCAGCTTTCTCGTCGACGAGTGCAACCCATCAGCCGCTATCACCAGATCGTATTGTTCTTTACGGCCATCCTTAAATGTTACTTCGACAAACTGCTCCTTTTGCGTAAGGTTTATTATTTCTTTATCGAAATGGCAAGGTACATCAGGGATAGTTTGTAATAAAATATGAACCAAGTCACCGCGAAGCAGCTCAACATCATCACCATCACTAAAATGGACTTTTTCCTCATATTCTTCTGAAAGCGTTTGACCATCAGCATCGACATAGCGTGTTGACAATAGCGACGTGCATTTTGCACGTATACACTCATAGATTCCCATTTTTTTGACAATATCTAATGCACACCCGCGAATATCTATGTCGTATCCCCCAGCTCTTAATTGCTCACTTCTTTCAATTAATGTGGGATTGAAACCATATTCTTTTAGCCAATAGCAAACTGTTGGGCCAGCAATGCCAGCACCTATAACGAGTATTTTGTGATAGTGACTCATACTTGACCTTTACTGATAGTTACAGCAGTGAACTGAATATACTCAGTGTATCAGTACGCTGCCAGCTAAAACAGCTTAACTTTTAACCACTTCATGCTGGACAGGTAGCGATGGGGCAAGGCACCACACATACCCGCAAATAACACAGGCTAACGTCATACTTTACTTTGAACTAAAACTATATATAATAAAAAATAATATATATAAAATATTAATAAACTACGGTAATGTATGAATGACAAAGAAGCATAAAAAAAAGACTCGTGGGTCAAAAAAACAAACGAAACCATTGACTTGGAAGAGGCTCAATAAGCAACTTAATAACCTGTTTAGCAAGCTCGACCAATCAGTGAGCTTTACTTACAGCAATTACACGGATGTTGCATTCAAAAAGTTCTCGCTCTATTCCACACAACCACAATCCATTGACTCAGGAATTGGTTTCTATCAACGGCAATTTTCTACCAGATACATCCCACAGCTAGAGGAAATCATTAAAAAACTATTACAAATCGCTAAACTACTTTCTAAGGGCGAACAAAAAAACATCGACAACGTAGAATTTTACAGTGATATGCAATACTTTGTTGATCAAGCCAACAAAGTGCTTATTTTTGTCGCTAGGATTAGCGCACTATTAGAACATGCTGACGAACACATTAACCTCAGCCCACTACGTGCGGCAGTCTCTGATGCCATTCGCCTACGCACAAATGAATCCCCTAACCCCTGGGAGCACTATGTCAGCATCGTGCGTGACATGCAAACCAACCATGACGGGAATGCCAGCCTCGTATCGCAAAGCAAAGCTGCAAATAGTTATATCAAAGGGTTTTATCATTGCATGATGGAGAATTATTTTACTATGCTATGCACGCCTGCAGAGCTACAAACCACTGAGGTTTGTGAGCACTACCACACTGATTTGCTATGGTACATGAGCTCTCATCAGTATCTGGTTGAGAATATCACTAAAGACAAAAGACTTACAAATGATGACCGCGAAAATGCCATTGATTATATTTATCATAAGTATTTTCAATTTAGCAATGAAACGAAACAAAGCGAAATCACTTCAAATTTACGTTATTACATTGGAAGTTTTGCTGGCTGCACCGATTTTGAAAAACTTTTACCAAAAAATAAATCGCAGAAATTTCCTGATGGTATATATGCCACGCTATTATTCATTTATGCCGCACCCGCGGCAGACGGCTTCAATCCAATTGAATTTTTTTACTCTTGCTTACCTGAGCAATATAAAACCAACCCTAGATTGATAGCTTTCTTTAATCACATACAACGTATTGCGACTCAGCAAAACAGGTATGCAAGTCAACTCAGTACGCATGAGTCCGCATACACTGGTGCTATGGATGCATTTCAGCAGCAACAATTAATTAAGCAGACAAAAGCAGAGCGCATCACATCACACTTAGCTAAGTTATCCCACCCTGTTGTTTTGCTTGACGATGAGGAGAGTGACGGCGAAGAGGTTAAACAACAAGATAAGCCTATTGTCACTGCCGCAATCAAACAAAGTGCATTATTTCCATTGATTGATTTTACCTTTGAACGATATTGCTGCCAACTGCACCTGGATTTAATGTCATTTGCAACAAACATCAGAGAGCAGGTCGTTAATGGACTAAAACAACGCCCACTCAACTTTAGTGGTGTTACATACAGCATGGAAGATATGCTCAGCGTGATTGGTGTCATCGATGATATCGATAGTAATCATCGCGCACAAAAATTGATGTTCACTGTGGGTATGTATCTTCAGGTAGTAAACGGTCATCTGCCTTATCTGTCGCGTTTAGAGTCTCAGCTGCCCGTCATTACCAGCCATACCTCAAAAGCGATAGACATGATTTTGACTTTCGAAAAAACCGACATTACTGACTTACACCCAGACTATAAAGGCATGCTATCAATATTAATCGATGAAGTTAAGCAATGTCATCAACGCTTGGTACGAGCTGAGGAAAAAAATTATCAACGTACGCAACGCATTCTCGAGCGTGCTGCCGCTCGACGACAACGCATTTTTGAAGAAACCCATGAGCGGCCAGAACGGAAACCCCGATCAGAATGGCACAGCGCAACACGCACTAATAGTTGTGCTCGCACGTCCGGTTTAATCGATGATGACCGCGCCAGTCTTGCATTCATTGAAATGGAGCAACCAGCTGCCGGTAATGGCGATCCACATTTATTTCCATTAGTGCGTAGAGAGATCAAAGTAAAATACGGTGTATTCAAAAAGGTTGAAGAAGCCAAGAAAAAACTACGATTAAAGTCGCCAAAAACCAAAACAACATTGAGTAATTCACCTGACGACTGGTTTTTAGATCAAGCAGCATCCACCTGTACTGTGGACGATGGTATTGTATTTGATAACTCAACATTCAAATTAATTATGCAATCACTTCATGCAATCAACCCTGAACTATCACGCCGTATACGATTACAAGGCGGGCAACTACGTGACTACTTATTGAGCGGAAGTTCAACAGGTGACTGGGATTTCAGATTCTTTGGTGATATTACCTTTTTACAACATCATCTGGGTGGTAGTACTATTACTATTATCCCAACCAATGAAGGTCCATTACTGCAAACCAAAGTAGCATTGCCGCTACTAAATGGTTCTACGGTGACTATTGATGTAACTACCCAAGTGTGTAATGACGAAGATCTTCATTTTCGCTTACATCAGCCCAGCAACGCTGACTTTGAAGCCAATGGACTATATACCTATCAAAATAAAGAGGGCAATTACATCATCATGAATCACGAAGGCAGCTGTGATCCCGCCTCTGTTATTGCATCCGCACAAGCACCTTTAGATGTGATATCAACACTACCGATAAGTCGTGATCCCTTACTGATCTTGCGCACACTAAAAATGCAGGGGCAATTCAGTTATGATATTACAGCAACATTGGCTGACCAGTTAAACGAACTTCAAGACACATTTGACTTATCAATATACCCGCAGAACATTCAAGATCGTTTTAGAGCTTACTTGTGTAAATACTATGATTTGATAAGTAGTGCCGGCATATTAACATCACTGCCAACTTTGCAAAAAAGCCTTGATGATATAAATGACTCTGTCACGTTGCGTACTCAGATGTGATACCAAGTCTTGACCCCCTAACTAAATGCCAGGCAGGTGCTCAATCACGATAGCCTGGCATTCCTCACGCTCAACCATCTGCCTAATAATCGGCAATACACGTCGACGCTGCTTGTGATTATGCTGCAAGAAAGAAACCAGCTCCAGCATACTACCTATGCTATGCCGCGGGTGCGTTGTGGTTAATGCGTATAGCAACGGTGCCGTCAACCGCGGCATAAATCGATTACAATGCAACATGAGGTATCGCCGCCGAAACACATCAAACGCCATTTGATCCGTATCATCTTGCAAAATCAACTCACGCAGCGCACGAATTACTGGTTCGCCAAATCGCTTTTTAGCAACACGCAATGGTGAATCATAGTGACGCTGCCAAGAACCCATTTCAAACCCAACACGAGAACCCAAAGGGGTACACGTCCATTTCATTGTTTTACGGCTAGTTAAGCAAGTGCAAAACGCTTGACGCAACTGTCGGCTTTCAAGAGTATCACCATGACGATATATTCGAATTAGCCCACTCAGTACACGCTCATCTTTAGCAAGCAAGTCGATGTAATACCAATGCGTCTGCTGGATTTCTGCGAGCACCTGTTGCAAACTCACCTTAAGTGCATCATCCGGCGTATCATGATACGCCGCTAAATCAATCAAAGCAGATGCCATCTTGAAGCTCTGCAAAACGGCACTGAGCGCATAATAATCAGAACCCCTTTCGCGCATCAACAACGCTGCAGCAATACCACGCTTAATATGATGTTCACCATCCTGCACTTTCGCCAACTCAACCACATAGCAAAATGCATTTTTTGCTTTTGAACACAGGCCTTGAAACGCAGGCCTACCATAAGAACCCGTCACCACCAGCGCTTCAGCCAAACGCTGCCTATTCTCCGTTGTATGCGTCATTGCTTGTAACACGCTAAGCGCTGTTTCAGGTAGATATTTCAGCATTACAGAAAGTGCCCCGCCATGAATTCGCTTATAGTGCTGACCCTCCATTAATACCGGCTTTTTTATCTTCACATCAGGCTTTGTGCACGACATCACCGCCATACTGACCGTCGACCCCATGAATGGTCGCGCAATAATCTCTCGAGCAAGCGCCATTGCATCATTAAAACGATGCCACCGACCATCATCATAGTTGGAATCATAAAACAACCAGGGCTTCTCGCTGCTTGCTCTTAAATCATAAGCTAGCGTACAAGCGTGCCTATTGGATACTATGGCTACTATCTCAGTTGCAGCCAGCGCCATATTGTCCCGTAAAAATTGTGCCAATTCTTCTTCAGAAAAATATTGAATATAACGGTCAGACGATTTAATCATAAACAATTGTGATTGGTGGGAATAGTCAAACAGCCCCGATGACGTTTGCATTACTATACAACCGAAACGGGAGTTACCAGCCAATATACCCGGTAGTCGCAAACTGCTACCAAGTGCAAATACTAAATAATGTATTGCGCGTTCAAATAATTGTTGCAATGTGAACACTTTCTCCGGCCGGCAATCCAACCAGATGGCATCGGTTAATTGTTCTGGATGGTCCTTATCCCATGCATTAAGTTTTGATAAGACCTCTAACCACCAATCATCACACTTTATAGTGCGCATCGTACTCAATACCCAAGCAAACGCAAAACATAAGCCAAAGCGGCGCCGCGTCCTGTCTTGATTAAATATTTCAAAGTTAACCGTAGGTGTTACGCGCTCAATGACTGACTTAAGTTGACTCGTCGTAATAGCTACTGGCTCTGCTTTCACCTCTTCATCGGATGGCAACATAAAAGGCGCCGCAACAAAATACTGATAACAAGCCTCAACCAGCTCCTCAACATTCTGATCAGCAAATGGAATCGCCGCCTTTAGTGCATCAACATCCACAGCGTGCTGATCAGCTACCGCCTGCAACGCATTGCAATAAAACGTCCAACGCAGATATTGCTGCATACGCTCAATGGTGACACCTTGGTGTTGCACGGTTCCCCCCGCGGGGTAAATCACATCTATTCGTGGCATTTATTTATCACACTGACTTATATTATTATTTGAACATAATGCTACCATGTATCTAGAATCATGCAAATCTGCAAGCGTGCGCTATGATGTGTCAACACTTACCCGGACACATTTTTAATTAGGATTAATAGCTGCCTC